>NZ_JBIURS010000010.1:0-341462 GCF_044740965.1 Streptomyces sp. NPDC088252
GATCCGTCCGGGGGCGGAAACTTCAGGGCGTGGATTGCGCGGACCGCGGCGCGGAGTTCGGCGGCGGGTGTGGTCATGTCGTGCTCCTGTGTGTGGGTGGAGGGTTCCGGGTTAGGCGGCGGGGTGTGCGGGCCGGTCGGGGTGGCTGCCGGTGGTGGGGTCGCAGCCGATGTGGGTGTCGTATCCGCGGTTGGCCCGGAGGGGCTGGAGGGGGGTGCGGCAGATGGTGCAGAGAGGGGTGTCGGGGGTGGTGTTTTTCTCGTCCTCCCCCACACCTCCCCCCTCCCTAGAGGGGGAGCGGGGGGAGGGAGGTTTTGATGGGCCATCCCCCGGACCTCCCCCCGGCTGTGGGGGGATGTTTGACCTGGGGTTTTCTTCGAACTCCCCCGACCTCCCCCGGGAATCGGGGGGAGTTTGGGGTTCAAGATCGCGGGGGAGGTTTGGGGGGAGGTCATTTCGGACATCCTGAAGCTCCTCGAAAGAGCCCCTCCGCTTACGAATCCGGATGGCCTCTTCGATCTTGTCCTTGCGCATCTGGATGCCCCTGTCGCGGCACCACTCGATGACACGAGGGCTGCCCCACCGCATATCGACCCGGTCCGTGTCGAGGCGCCGCACCAACCACTCCGGGGTGCCGATCGCGGGCACATCGGGCCGCTGGTCAAGGGATTCAAGGACCACAGAGGTGACGGGCCGGCCGTCAGGCTTGTGCTCGCCGTCAAGGGTGACGACCTTCAGCCCGAACTGGAGGTCGGCGCCTTCCTCGGAGTCCTTCTGCTTGCCGACCTTCATCGTGACGACGATGTTCTTGGCGCTGTCGCCCTTCTTGCTGACGTGCATTTCGGACTGGAGGGCGCCCTTGGCGGCGGAGGCCCCGCGGCCGTGCTCGCCGACGTGCCCGGTGTGGTGGATCAGGAGTACGCAGGCATCAGTGGCGCGGCGGAGGTCGTCCATGCGCTCGATGACGATGCCGAGTTCGGTGTTGGAGTTCTCCTCGACGCCGACGGACACGCGTGCCTGGGTGTCGATGACGATCATTGCGGGCTGGAGGCGGCGCATCGCTTCGATGAGGGTGTCCCACTCGGGGCCGCGGGCCTGGACGGGGCGGGGCAGGAACAGAACACCGTGCATCGGCCGCCCGTAGTGCTTCTCCCAGGCCCGGACACGCTGGCGGATACCGCGGGCGCCCTCGGCCACCAGGTAGACGACGGTGCCTTGCCGGACGTGGTGGCCGTGCCACTTCATGCCGGTGCCGACGTGTCCGGCGAGGTCGATGGTGACGAACGACTTCATGTGCCCGGACGGGCCGATGATGCGGGCGAGGGTGTCGAGGTGCAGGAGGTCGCCGACGAGGGGCTCCAGCGTGGGCATGTTGTCGAGGCTGGACGCGTCGAGGAGTTCGGCGAGGAGCGCGTCGGCGGGGTCGCCGGAGCGGCCGGCGGCGCGTTCTTTCTGGCGCTGGAGGTAGTCGTCGATGAAGGTGACGGCCTGGCCGGGTTCGGCGTCGGGGGCGGTGGCCTGTTGGACGATGCGTCGGCCGAGGTCGGCTTCCGCGCGGAGGTCGGCGGCGGCGCGGACCTTCTCGGCGAAGTAGGCAGGCTCGCCGCCGCCGGTGTGGTCGCCGACCTGGACGAGGTAGGGGAGGCCTCCGGCGCGGGTCAGTTGCTTGCGGCTCTCCAGCTCGATACGCAGAGCGACGGGGGTGATAGGGGCGCCGGTGTCGAAGAGGTGGCCGAGCGCGTCCCAGATCAGTTCGTGGGCGGGGCGGGCGAAGTCGCTGCCCTGGAGGATGGTGCGGACGGTGGGGATGTGCCTGGGGTTGTGTAGGCATCCGCCGATCACGTCCAGCTCGGCCTCCATGTCGTCACGCGTCTGGCCGTGCGGGTCCGCCTGGTCGCGCGGTTCGAGGTGGCGGACGTTCTCCACGGGGCGGGCTCCGATCAGAAGAGGGTGGTCGGCTGCGCTGTGCAGTGGTGGTCTGTGACGTGAGGGTGGGGGCAGTCAGTGGGGTGGGTGTGCCCGGTCCAGCGGAGCCGTGGGGAGCTGTGGGGTCCTCCGGCTTTGAGGCACCAGATGAGGCGGTTGGGTGTGCGGACTTCGTTCTGCTGCTCGGGGGTGAGAGGCCGCAGGTCCGCGGTCACCTTCAAGGCGGCGCGCTGGCCCACCCATTGGGTGAGGGTGGGGGCCGCGCACGACGGGCACCGGGAGTCGTCGGCGCCCGTCGTGCGTGACCTGGCCATCAGTCCTCGGTGCCGAGGTAGATGCCGGCACCGTTGCGCAGGATCGATCCGGCGACCTCGTGGCCGAGTTCGTCGAAGCTGCCCTCGGCGGTGCGGGCCCGGTACATGCGCTGCTGGACGTCGCGGAGGACGTTCTCCATGTCGGGGCCCTGCGCGGCCTCGGCGAACGTGGCGCGGACCTTGACGGAGGGGGCCTTGTCCTCGCTGGAGGCACTGCCGGTGTACTGCTTGGCGGTGAGCTCGACGATCACCATGACGGTGGAGTCGGGGTTCTCGAACAGCTCGCGGCGCTGGTCGCGGGTGAGGGACTCCTCGACGGCGCCGCCGAATGCGTCGAGCTTGATCTCGGGAACCTGGTCCTTGGGGAGGCGCGGCATCATGTGGCCTTTCGTTGCTGTTGTGGCGGTGGTCACCGGTCGGGCGGGGTGGGTCAGAGGTTGCGGAGGACGACCCTCGACAGCTCCATGACGAACTGGTCGCGGGCGGGGGCAGGCATGTCGGGGTGGAAGGCGAAGTGCACGCGGATCCGCGGCTGGTCGCCGTTGCCGGGGTCGACGCCGAGCTGAAGGGTGTGGCCGTCAGGCTCCAGCCCGTCGGCGCCGAGGTTTACGGCCCACTCGGACACGTCCGCGGCCCCGACGATGAGGTCGCGGATCTTCTTCTGTGCGGTGCTGAACGCGTCCTCGTTGGGAAGGAGGTCGCCCCACGTGAGGTTGGGGCCGTCCCCGGTAGAGGCGATGATGCTGTCGCCCATTGCCTCGCCGATGCACATGAACTCGGGGTCCTCGGTGAGGCTGGCGTGCTGGTTGGCGGCCTCGGCCCGCAAGTCGTCATCGGTGTACGGCAGGTTGCTCATGCGGCTTGGGCTCCTTGCTGGATGGGGGACCCCGGGCAGGTGGCCGGGTGGGTGGTGCGGATGGTGTGGGTGAAGCGGGTGACGGCCTCGGCGCCGATGACCGTCTCGGTTGTCTCGCAGAGCAGGCATTCGTACTTGGCGGCGGGCTGCTCGATCCACCGGCCGGTTCCGCGGGCCTGCTGGCCGAACTTGACGCTGAGGGCTCCGGTGATCTGCCGGCCATCGGGAAGCATGTAGGCGCTCACCGGGCACCGGCCACGGTCTCGGGCCAGGCGCACCCGTCGAGAGCCTTCAGCGCCCGGTCCGGCACCCTGGCGAGCGGGTAGCCGAGGTGGTGCAACCCCATGGCCATCGCGGTGTACGCGTCGGCCTGGTCGTACCGCCCGACGCCCTCGGTGTGGTGCCCGTACCGGTCCGCAACACCGGAACGAACCTCGCCCTTGGTGGCGTTGCCGCGGCCGGTCGCGAACATCTTGAGGCTGGAGGGCGGGACGACGCCGTACGGGATGCGGTGCCGGTAGCAGTACTGCCGGACCAGGACCCGCAGGCCGGCCAAGTCCTCGTGTCCGGCGAGGGCGGCGTGCCCGTAGGAGGGGCCCTCCATGACCACGAGGTCGGCGCGCTTCACGAAGTCGGCGACGGCGGCGAGCAGGTGGTTGAGGCGGTCGTCGCCGCGGCGCTTGGTGCGGATGATGTCGGACCATCCGGCCCCGGCGACGCCGGTGCAGGTGAGGGACAGGTCCAACCCGATGACGAGGGGGATCCCCGCGGCCGGGCGGGGGGACAGCCCGGCCGCGGGAGTCTGGTCGAACAGGGTGGGGGCGGTCACTGGGCACCGTCCTGCTGGCGGGGGATGAGCGGCCATGCGCCCTCGACGACCGCAGCCGGGTCCTTCTTGCGGAAGTGCTCCTGCAAGCTGGCGGCCTGCTCGGCAGCCCACTCGATCTGCGCCCGGTGTAGTTGCTCCAGCCTCATCGCGGTGAGCGGCGGATGCATGGTGCCCTGCCCCCACGCGACCCGGCACGCGGCGATCGCATCGGCGTCGGCGGTGTGTGCGTCCCCGATCGGTACCCGGTAGTGCTCGCACAGGTCGGTCAGCTTGCGGCTGCCCTTGCGGTACTTGTCGACGTGCTTGTCGATGACGAACGGGTCGACGACCGGGCCGGCCGGGAGCGGGTCGAGGTCGAACCGCTCAGCCTCGCGGTCCAACAAGGTGAGGTCGTAGCGGGCGTTCATCGCGACGACTGGTGTCCCGGCGAGGATGACCTGAGCCAGCCCGGCGAGGATCTCGGCGACCGCTTCGGCGAGCGGTACGCCCTCGGCGCGGGCGCGCTCGGTGGTGACGCCGTGGATGTTCGCGGCCTCGTCGGGGATGGTTTCCCCGTCAGCGTCGGTCAGCCAGTTTGCGGAGACGACGGGCTGTCCGCCGCCGACCTGGACGATGCACGCGGTGACGATGCGCGCGGTCAGCGGGTCGGGCCCGGTGGTTTCGAGGTCGAAGCCAGCCATGCGGCCGAGGTGCCAGCTCATGCGGCACCGCCCGCGATGCGCTCCTGACCGATGCGGAAGAGGAACGCACCCAACTTCTCGTCGTCGCCGACCTCGTTGATAACACTTGCCTCGTAAAGACCGGCCTGCTTGATCTCGTAGTTGATCTGCGCAAGGCGCTGGCGAGACGTGTTCTGTTCGAGGATCTCGTCGCGGTACGAAACCGCCGATCGCACCGGGGCCTCACCGCGCTCCACGTAGGACGCGTCCGGGTCCTTGTCATGCGTCGGCGTCAGCCCGCCCGTCAGAAGCAGCACCCGCAGCGCCACGCTCTGGGCCTTGGCGGTGCCCTTGTCCGCCGAATCGAGGGCCTCGCCCTGCGTCTGGAGAGTCAGGGTGTCGCCCTTCGGCCCGACGATCAGCCACGAGACGCGCACGGTGCACTCGCGCATCTTGTTGCCCTTGCTTGTCGTGGTGTCGCGGTACGACGCATCCACCTGCACCGGCAGGACACTGATGCCGTGCCGCAGCGTGACCGGGCCGAACGTGTTCACCACGGTGTCGACGCCGCGGAAGTTGAACCGGGTACCGCCGCCGTTGTACTGCTCGCCCTTGGCGATGGCACGGACGTCCTTGCGGACCCGCAGCCATGCGATGTGGATGGGCACCATGTCCGGGTCGTCGTTGCCCGGCTCGTAGTCGGCCATCGGGTCCGGTGCCGGGGCGAACTCGGCGGGTGTCGCGAGGAGGACGTGCTCCTCGGCAGCCGGGGTCGTGTCGGTGCGGCCGGCCGCAGCTGCCGCGCGCTCTGCGATGGTGGTCATGCCTGGTGTGCCTCTCGGACGGTGCTCGGGATGTTGATGCGGCGCGACGGCCGGTCTTCTACGCACGCGGCGTAGGCGTCGGGGAACTCTTCGCGGAGCCGCTCGCGGTCGACGTGCTCGCGGCTGGTCTCGTCGTAGGAGTAGGCGACGTGGCCGCCCTGGATGGCCGTGTCTGCGCCGCCTAGGGCGCGGATGAGTACGGCCTTGGCCGTCTTCTTCCTGGCCTTCGCCTCGCGCTCACCGGTTACCGCGTCGAGGTAGTCGGACAAGGCGTCTAGCGCGTCGCCGTCCCGGTCGATTGCGACGACGCCAGCACGCTCGTGGTGCAGCTGCTCGTACAGGTCGAGGAGGACGTCAGGGTCGGCGTCGTGTGGGAGGACCGGCGGGCGTCGCTCGGTGATCTGCTGCCAGGCCCGTTCCCCGGCGGCGCGGAGGTCGGCGATGAGCTGCTGATGCTCGGCGACGCGCACGACGAACTGGCGGTAGTCGTTTCCGCCGATCAGCACGCCGACGTGGATGTGGTCGTATCCGCAGACGTCGGCCTGCCAGAGGGTTTGTGCAAGGACGTCGTCCGGGCAACCGGTGCGCCACTGCCCAGCCTTGAATGCGGCTCGGCACTTGATCTCCACGGCGCAGCGTTCGCGTTCGGTGGCGAGGGGGCATTCGAGGACGCGGCGGTCGAGGGTGCACATCTGCCACGGGCGGTCGACGTTCGCGACGAGGCCGACGCGACGAACGACGCTGCGGTTTCGGCGGGCCCACTCGCGGGCGACGGTGTCCTCGATGGCTCGTCCCCACAGGGCGGGTTCGGAGTCGTCGTTCTCCAAAGGGAGGCCGCCGGTCTTGTCGTGGTAGACGGAGAGGGCGTTGCCGTACCGGCTGATGCCGAGGACGGCGGCCATGTCGGAGGAGCCGAGACCGGAGCGGCGGGCGGTCAGCCAGTCGGCGCGATCGGCGTCGGCGGGGAGAATGAGGCGGCCGGTCGGCGTGACCTTGCGGCCGGCGGCCGGGGCCGAAGCCCCGGCCAGCACGGTGTTCGTCATCAGGCGTCCGCCTCCGGGTCGTACTCGGTGGCGACAGCGACGCGGGTGACGGTGTAGTCCGTGGTTTCCTGCGTGCCCCCGACCGTGGTCAGCAGCTCGGCCGGGTCGCCCGGCTCGAACGCGTCACCGAACCACTCGAAGGACAGCCCGGCGGGGTTCTCCGCGTTGTTCGTGGCGTCGGCCTCGCAGTGCGTGCGGGCGGCGGCCAGGTTGGTGTACGTGCCGAGCGGCGTCATGCCCCACGCCGCCTTGAAGACGCAGGCGACGGTGGGCTCGGTCTCCAGCTGCGGGACCACCGCGGCCGGGGCGGCCTGTGCGGCAGCGAGGGCGAGCGTGGCGTGCACCTGCGCTTCGGTGGCGAGTGCCAGGCCCACGGCCGGGTCGGCGCCGTCGCCGTAGGTGAAGTGGTGGGCGCGGGCGGCGAGGCGCTCGGCCTCGCGGTAGTGCTCGGGTCCGGTCATGCGATCACTCCGGTGGTGGTCAGGGCGGCCACGAGGACCAGCCCGAGGAGGGGAAGAGCAAGGATGAGGAGGCAGGACGCTCCGGCGGCGGGGGCCTGGTCGAAGCTGGCGCGGTCCCTGAGCTCGCGCTGGGAGCGGCCGACGCTGGACCGGTCGGGGCGGGTGTGGAGCCCGCCGAACGTCTCGCTCATCGGGCACCGCCCTGCTCGCGGAGCTGCTGGAGGGTGTGCCGGGCGTCCTCGACCCGGGCCAACTGCGCGGCGGACGCACCCTCGTTGGCCATGCGGCGCAGAAGGTCAGCGGCCCAGTGCGTGCCGGGAGTGGTGGCCCAGAACACGCGGTCGTTCTCGGCGACGATGGCGTCGGCGGCCTCGGCCAGCACCTCGGCGCGGTGCATCGCGACGTGGTCGTGGTCGTCGCGGGTGCACCCGAAGTCGATGGCCTCACGCAGGTGTTCAGCGGCGCTCATGCGGCACCTGCCTCACGCTGCGACGGCAGCGCCACGACCGTGCCCGCACCATTCGACGAGAGCAGCAGCTCCGCCACCCGGCGCACCTGCTCCCCGTACAGGTGGAGGTGGGTACCGCCGATCTGGTCGAGGAACTCGTCGACCAGCTGGTCCCGGTAGTGCTCGGCGTGCGAGTCCTCACGGGGGTTGGCCAGTTCGTCAATTTCGGTGAGCAGTTCCCCGATGCCGTCGGGGTCCTCGACGAATCGCTCGGCCAGTTCCAGCACCGTGAAGAACAGGAAGTGGTCCAGGTGCAGGACCGCGCCGCCGGGGATCGAGGACACGTTGACGCGGGTCGGTCCGGTGTACGCGCCGCCGAGGATCTGGGGGCGGACGGTGGTGAGGAAGCGGAAGAACCGCATCGCACGGGTCAGCTTCATTCGGTACCTCCGAGGACAAGTTCGAGGAGCCAGAAGAGGAGGGCGGCGGCGGGGAGGAGGAGCAGCCAGATCACGACGCGCCGCCCCACTGCACGGCCGGGATGCCGCGCTCGACGCGGAACTCGGCGATGGCCTTGTCGCAGCACACGGGCTCGCCCTCGACGCTGTGCTCGTCCTGCTGGTGCGAGGCGTTGGCCGCCTCGGCGGCGGTCAGCACCTCCCACGTCAGGTCGCAGTGCGAGCACACGTGCGTCTCGGTGCAGGTGACCCGGCCACCCTTCACGTGGGGGCGGCGCAGCAGTTCGGCGAGGAGTGCGTCGCAGCGGCGCTGATAGTCGCCGTCGATGTCGCGGCTCACGATGGAGTCGCTCATCGACATGTATCCGAAGTCGCCGAGACGCTGCGGGGCGATCTCCAGCTCGAACGGGTCGCCGACGATCGTGCCGTCGAGACCCTCGAACCCGAGGGCGGCCAGGGGGATGCGGGTGGCGCGGGGCTTGACCTCGATGATGACGCGCCAGTCGTCGCGGTACGTCTTCTTCACAGCGCACCGTCCTCGTCGTGGGTGAGCACCCAACGGCGGGCCTTCAGGTCCCACTCGATGTGCTCGTCACTGAACGGGCCGCTGATGTGCCCGTCCGGCTCAATCCAGAACGCAATGTCCGCGTCGACCAGGGCGTTCAGCCCGGTCACCGCCCGATCCCACGGAGACGCCGCCTCCAGCTCGGCGACCCGGTCGCGGGCGCGGCCCCAGCCCTTCATGGCTGCCTCTGTGTCCTGCGCCTTGGCCGCGAGGTCGGTCTCCAGCTCGGCGACCCGGGCCCGCAGCCCGTCAACCTCGGCCAGGAGTGCCAGCTGCTCGGCCGCCGACTCCGGCGACTGCAACAGGCCGGCCGCCTCCAGGCACATGGCGACACCCGCAGCCGTCTGCCTGGTCTTCTGCGCTGCGTGGATCACACCAGCAGCCGCATTCACGCGCTTCGCGTTCATGCCGCCACCTGCTCGGCAATCGGAGCGGGCAGAACCACGACGACCTCAACCCGCACGTCACGCCACATTGCGTGCAGCCGGTGGGGGCGCATCATCTGCCCCTGGTGCAGGTAGTCGCGGCCGGGCCGGATTGCTCCCCCGAGAACGGCGGCGTACTGCGCCAGCACCTCGAACGTGGCGTCGTGCGCGTGGCCGTGCAACGCACCCGTGTACTGGTCCAGCGACCACGACGCGGGCGGCAGAGTGGGGTTCTCGCTGAGCAGCTGCACCAGCGCCGTCGCGGCGCCCAACTGCGGGATCAGGATAGGATTCTGGTTCACGGTGTTCTCGATTTCTGAAGTGGTTGAGGGTGCCGAGGGGTCGTCCGGATTGCCGTCCGGGGCGGCCCCGTTTTGTGTGGTGGATCAGGCGGCGAGCGCGCGCCGGCGCTTCATCGGCCGGGCGGGGATGCGGTGCATCTCGGCGATCTCGGCGCGGTCCTGCGGGCTGAACATCAGCCGGCGGCCCATGCGGTGGGCCGGGAAGCCGCCGTGGTTCACGCCGTCGCGCAGTCGGCGGGCGCCGATACCGAGGCGGCGAGCGGTCTCGGCAACGTTGGTGAAGTCCTCTACGACCGTGGCAGCGGACATTGGGTCACCTCATTCGGAGTCGGTCTCGCCAACTTCGGCGAGGAGTTGCGTGTCTTCGTGGGGCACGCCCAGTGCGGTGCGGAGCGCCACATAGGTGGGCGGCCGCATGTGGCGACGAACGCCGATTTCCAGCCGCGTGAGATAGCTGCGGCTGATGCCTGCGGTACGGGCGAGGTCGGCGATCTGGATGCCGCGTGACATGCGGAGCTCTCGGATTGCCGCCCCGTCCACTTCGAAGGTGGGTTGGGGTGCCTTCATGGGAAGAAGCTAACAGTATCTCCTAGCAGCATCTAGCAGTACTAGGTAGTAACTTGTAGATACTGTTAGTTCATGGCATCCGAGATCCAAGAGATACCCAAGAGGTCGCGGTGAAGATGTGTAGGCCGAAAGGTGTTCCTGGCGGTACCTAGTAGTTCCTGAGAAGATCTGGGCATGGCCACCACCACAGACGCCGACCCTCGCCAGCGCCTCAGGCGCCTCGTGATTCAGCGCCGGGTTCAGCTCGGCTGGCACAAAGCCGACGCTGCCGCGGCTGCCGACCTGACGATCACCACGTACATGCGGGTCGAGAAAGGCTTGTCTGTCCGCGACGTGACCTATGCCAAGATCGAGCGCGCCTTCGGCTGGGCGGCAGGTGCCTGTGAAGCGATCCTCGAAGGCGCTGCTGAAGCCCAGTTGGCCGGCGACGTTGCCGAAGGTGTGCGGTACGCACCTGTTGCAGGTGAAGACGGGGCGCGCCGGGCGGTGCAGGACGCGGTGATTGCGACGATGCCGGAAGTTACGGCGGGCCGCATGGCTGAGCTGACCGAGGCTGTGGTGGCTGAGCTTCGGAGGCGAGGCATCGTCAGTGGTGAAGGGTCAAGCGATTCGTAGTACAACCATTTCGCGTGGCGAGATCGTTACTCTGTGTTCGATGGCATATTCAGGTAACTCCTGTTCGGTTATGCGTTCGATATGTAAGGCTCGTCTCTCGGGTCTTCCGAACGCGCACCGAAGGGAGGGCCATGCACGAGTTCATCACCTTCGATCAAGGGCCGGACTTCATTGGCCTGGTGGGTCAGGTAGGCGATACGACCGTGTGTGTCATGACACCGAGAGTCCTCAACGACGAGTCAGCCAGACGCGCCGCGAGGACACTGGTGAAGCGCCAAGGGGGCAACTGCGCCTCCTGCGACTGCCGAAGCTGCCCGCTCCGGTAGCCATCACGGCGCTGTCTTGAGAGATGACTGGCAGTCAGGGGTGCCTGCCGTCATCGGCCACGCGGAGGGGATGAGCAAGTGGCGTACGCGGAGAAGCGCGGGAAGAGTTGGCGGGTCAGGTACCAGCTCCCCAACGGGAAGTACGACTCGGAGAGCGGTTTCGAGACCAAGCAGGATGCGCTCGACTGGGGTCGCGCCCAGGAGACCGACGTTCAGCGGAAGGTCTTCGTCAACCCGTCCGACGGGCGCAAGCTCTTCGGCGAATGGGTCGACGAGTGGCAGCAGGTCATGGACGTCGGCGAGATGTCGCAGCAGACCTACGGCAGCCGCCTGAACGCGGTCATCCTCCCGAAGTGGGAGAACACCCCCATCGGCGACATCACGTCGATGAGCTACAAGGCGTGGCGGGCCCAGCTCGTGGGCCAGTACAAGAAGAACTACGTCGACGCCATCGAGGGCCTCATGCGCATGCTCCTCGATGACGCGGTCGACGAGAAACTCATCCCCTTCAACCCCATGCCCGCCGGGTCCAAGCGCAAGCGCGGCCGGCACGTCCCCGTGGAGACCGGCGACGAGTACGTATGGCCAACCCCGCGGCAGGCGCGGCTCCTTGCCGAGAACGCCCGCACCGTGCGCGGCTACCAGTGGTACGTCATGGTCCTCACCGTGGCCTACACCGGCCTGCGCATGGGGGAAGTGGCCGGGCTGCGCCGCGACCAACTGCACCTCCTGGGCCTGGAGTACGGCAAGTCCCTGCGGGTTCAGTGGCAAGGGCAGTGGCTCACCAACGCGGCCAAGCACACGGTGAACAAGGGAGACACCCTGGAATCGGTCGCCGCGCTGCGGCACGCCGACCCGAAGCGGGCCGCAGACATCGCCAAGGCGAACGAGATCGAGGCCGGGGCCAAGCTGCGCGTAGGGCAGAAGCTTTGGTTGGCCAAGGGGTTCACGCTGCTGCCGCCGAAGTACAGCTCGTACCGCACGCTGATCCTTCCGCCGTTCCTCGGTGACCTGCTGTCCGAGCTCCTCGCTGCGAACAGTCACAAGTACCTCGTGTTCCCATCCCAGCGCGGCCGGCCGCTTCGGGTCGACGACCAGTTCTACGGCCGGTTCTGGCACCCGATCGTCGAGGGGCAAGATGAGGAGCCCTCCAGGAAGGGGCGCCGCGCTCAGGCCGCACTTCCTGCGGTGGAAGGCATTGCCGAGATGGTGCCGCACGGTCTGCGTCACGGGCACAAGGTGTGGCTCGACGGGCAGGGGCACCCGCGGGTCGCGGTCGAGGAGCGGATGGGCCACAAGCTGCAGGGTGTCGAGGGGACGTACTCGCACACGTCGCCAGAGATGGAGCTCGGCATCGCTCGGGGCCTGCAAGAGGCGTGGGAGAAGTCGTTGACGGACGAGGTGGACGAGACGGCGGAATGGCGGGAGAGGCGCTCTTCCTGACCTCGTCTCCCAAACGTCTCCCAAAGGATCTTGAAAGCAAGTAGAGGCCCGATCGCTCGAAGCGGTCGGGCCTCTACTATTCGCGCTCTGACCTGGCATCCAGTCGGATGCCGAACGGTAGGGCGATCAGGCCTTCTTGGTCTCCCAGAAGATCCTGTCGATCTCGGCGATGTAGTCCAGCGCCTTCTGGCCCGTCGCCGGGTCCGTGGAGGCCTTCGCCGCCGACAGCGCCTTCAGGGCGTCGTTGACCAGCTGGTGCAGCTCCGGGTACTTCTCGAAGTGCGGGGGCTTGAAGTAGTCGCTCCACAGCACCGAGACGTGGTGCTTGGCGAGCTCGGCGCGCTGCTCCTTGATGACCACCGCGCGGGCCCGGAAGTGCGGGTCCTCGTTGGCCTGGTACTTCTCCTGGACGGCCTTGACCGACTCCGCCTCGATGCGGGCCTGGGCCGGGTCGTACACGCCGCAGGGCAGGTCGCAGTGGGCGCTGACCTTCACCTTGGGGGCAAACAGGCGGGAAAGCATTGAGCTGTCCTTCCTCGTGATCGTCTTCTCAGGTGGGACATTACTCCGTGAGAGACGGGTTTTCGTGGGTGCCCCCATGGGCTTAGGCCAAAAGTCCGGGGTGGGAATGGGCCCAGTGGCCGAATGTACGGAACGCTGTACTGGACGGTGTACTGGATGGACCGGGAAGGTGCCGGAGAGATGCGGGAGGTGCCGGAGGTGCCGGAGCTGACGCGGGAGCAGCCCGCACGAGGGCTGGCCGGGCGTGTGCCGTTCCAGGTGGTGGAGGTGACCGGGCCGTCGATGGTGCCCACGCTGCATCACGGGGACTGGTTGCTCGTGCAGTACGGGGCGCCGGTGCGCCCCGGGGACGTGGTGATTCTGCGCCATCCGTTCCAGCAGGATCTGCTGGTCGTCAAACGGGCCGCCGAGCGCCGACGGGGCGGCTGGTGGGTGCTGGCCGACAACAGCTTCGCGGGCGGCGACAGCACGGATTACGGGACGGTGCCCGACGAGTTCGTGCTGGCCAGGGTCCGGGCGCGCTACCGGCCGTTGAAGAAGGATCAGCGGTCGGTGTGGTCCGTGCTGACCTGGGCGGTCTCCGCGCTGCGGCCGGTGTCGGCGGCGCGTTCGGTCTCCAGGCGTTTGCGGGCCCGGTAGGCGGCCACGTTGGCGCGGGTCGCGCAGCGGTCCGAGCAGTAGCGGCGGGAGCGGTTGGTCGAGGTGTCGAGGTAGGCGTTGCGGCAGGGCGCCGCCTCGCACAGGCCGAGCCGGTCCACGCCGTAGGAGGTGAGGTGGAACGCCAGGCCCATCGCGGCGATGGCGGCATACCCGGCCGTGGCGTTCGACGGGTGGTCGGCCAGGTGCATGTGCCAGTCCGGCTTGCCGTCCTCGTCGCGCAGGTCGTGCCCGGAGATCTGCGGGCTGACGGGGAACTCCAGCAGCAGCGAATTGAGCAGGTCGACGGCGAGCGTCTCGTCACCGCCGTCGGCTGCTTCGAAGACCGCGCGCAGCCGGCCCCGTACGGACCGGAAGCGGGTCACATCGGCGTCCGTCGCCCGCCGGGCCGCCTGCCGGTTGACCCCGAACAGGTCGCGGACCGCCTCGACGGAGGTGAGGGAGTCCTTGTTGCGGGCGGGCTCCTCGGTGTTGACCAGACGCACGGCATAGTCCGAGTAATAGGCCAGTTCCACTTGTAGTCCTTACGGCGTCGGTCTAAAGTCGTTGCAGCGAGCAATGTAATGGGCTTTCTTGGCACCAGGGTATTACATGGAGGTTCCTCGTGACGGAGACGACAACAGGTACTGACTGGGCGGCCTGGCAGGAGAGCTGGGACCGCCAGCAGGAGTGGTACATGCCCGACCGCGAGGAACGGTTCCGGGTGATGCTGGACATGGTCGAGGCCGTGGTGGGGCCCCGGCCGAGAGTGCTCGATCTCGCATGCGGTACGGGAAGTATTACGGACCGGCTCCTCAAGCGGTTCCCGGACGCCACCAGCACGGGCGTCGACCTCGACCCGGCCCTGCTCGCCATCGCCCGCGGGCACTTCGACGGCGACGAGCGCGTCACCTTCGTCACCGCCGACCTCAAGGACCCCGACTGGGCGGGGAAGTTGCCGTACGACTCGTACGACGCCGTCCTCACCGCCACCGCCCTGCACTGGCTGCACACCGACCCCCTCGCCGCGCTCTACCGGCGGATCGGCGGGCTCGTCAGGGACGGCGGGGTGTTCATGAACGCCGACCACATGATCGACACGCAGACGCCCAGGATCAACGCGGCGGAACGTGCCCACCGGCACGCGGCCATGGACCGGGCGAAGGCCGAAGGCGCCCTCGACTGGGCGGACTGGTGGGCTCTCGCGGCCAAGGACCCGGTCCTCGCCGGGCCGACCGCCGAGCGGTACAGGATCTACGGCGAGCACGCGGACGGCGACATGCCGTCCGCGCGCTGGCACGCCGACACCCTGCGCGAGGCGGGGTTCGGCGAGGCGCGGACCGTCTGGGCCTCCCCGTCGGACTCCCTGGTGCTCGCCGTGAAGTAGCGGCAGCACGCGCGGGAAGGGGTGGTACGGGCCGGGACCCGTACCACCCCTTCTTTTTCTCCGCTCTGCTGCAACCCGCCGTGCGTCCCGCCGCACTGGAAGGGTGAGACGGTCCGCACCCGCGGACCCGGAGAGGGGCGCCGACGATGCGGATCGATGACGACGCCGCGCTGCACGCCTTCGTCGAGGGCAGGCGTACCGCACTGTTCCGCAGCGCGTACCTGCTGTGCGGAGACCGGCACGAGGCCGAGGACCTGGTGCAGGCCACGCTGGTCAAAGTGGTGCTGGGCGGGCGGCGGCACGGACGGCTCGACAACATCGAGGCGTACGCGCGCAAGACCCTGGTCAACACCTTCATCGCGACCCGCCGCCGGTTGTGGCGGCGCGAACACGCGTACGGCGAACTGCCCGACCGTGCGGACCACGGGCCCGACACGGACACCGGCCTCGCGGTGCGGGCGGCCCTCGCTCGGCTCACGGACAAGCAGCGGGCCGTACTGGTGCTGCGCTACTGGGAAGACCTGAGCGTCGAGGCCACCGCCGGACTGCTCGGTATGCGGGAGAACACGGTCAAGAGCCATGCGGCTCGGGGGTTGGCGGCGCTGCGCGCCGAGATGGCGGAGGAATTCGTATGAACGACGTGCGTGAGCTGCTGGGGCGGGTCGCCGAGGAAGCGGGGCGGCCGGTCATCTCCACCCAGGCGGTGTACGCCGGGGCCGCCCGGGTACGTCTGCGGCGCCGGCTCACCGTCTCGGCCGCGGCACTCGCCGTGGTCGCGGCGGGAGCGGCGGCCGTACCGGGACTGGCCTCGGGCGAGAACAAGCAGAACGCCCCGGTGGCGGCCCCCGCCGAACTCACGGGCAGCGGCGGCCGGGCTCAGCGGCTGGCCGAGCTGCTCCCCGAGGGCGTGGGGAAGGTCGAACAGGTCTCGCTGGCCGTCATCATCAAGGGCGCCACCCCCGAGCAGGCCAGGGACCACCTGGACGGACCGCTGGACGGGCAGTACTCCGTACGACGGGACGGCGGCGTCGGCTACCTCGTCATCGGCTTCCTGGACGGCCGGCAGGCCGGCAGGAAGTTCGGCGGGCAGGACCCGGCCGCCGATCTGTGCCGGCCGGTCGACGGGGAGCCCCGTCCGGACGACTGCGTACGCGAGGAACTCCCGGGCGGACGCGTGCTGACGACCTGGAAAGACCCCATGAACTACTCGGGCACCCCCAAGTGGGGAACCGAATTCGTGGGGCGTCTCACCCTGAAGGACGGTGGGGTGCTGGCCGTACGGGACAGCACCGGGTTCACGAGCGACCGGGCGCAGGGGCCGCTGCTCAAGAATCCGCCACTGACCCGTGCCCAGCTGCGGAGCCTGATGCTCAGTCAGGAGCTGCTGCCGAAGAAGGGGTGACGCACACGAGGAGGGCGGTACGGACCGGGTCCGTACCGCCCTCCTCGTGTTCCCTGAGGACCCTAGAGGACCTTCGACAGGAAGGACTTCGTCCGGTCGTGCTGAGGATTGGTCAGCACCTCGCGCGGGTGGCCCGACTCGACCACCACGCCGTCGTCCATGAAGACCAGCGCGTCGCCGACCTCACGGGCGAAGCCCATCTCATGGGTCACGACGATCATCGTCATGCCGTCCTCCGCGAGCCCGCGCATGACGTCCAGTACGTCGCCCACCAGCTCCGGGTCGAGCGCCGACGTCGGCTCGTCGAAGAGCATCAGCTTCGGCTCCATGGCCAGGGCGCGGGCGATGGCCACCCGCTGCTGCTGGCCGCCGGAGAGCTGGGAGGGGTAGTTCTTCGCCTTGTCGGCCAGACCCACCCGGTCCAGCAGCCGCTCGGCCCGCGCCCGCGCGACGGCCTTGGACTCGCCCTTGACCTGGACCGGGGCCTCCATGACGTTCTCGATCGCCGTCATGTGGGGGAAGAGGTTGAAGCGCTGGAAGACCATGCCGATGTCCCGGCGCTTCAGGGCGACCTCGCTGTCCTTGAGCTCGTAGAGCTTGGTGCCCTTCTGGCGGTAGCCCACCAGATCGCCGTCGACGTAGAGCCGTCCGGCGTTGATCTGCTCCAGGTGGTTGATGCACCGCAGGAAGGTCGACTTGCCGGAACCGGACGGGCCGATCAGACAGAAGACCTCGCGCGGGGCGACCTCCAGGTCGATGCCCTTGAGGATGTGCGCGGCGCCGAAGGACTTGTGGACGCCCTCGGCCTTCACCATGGCGGCGGTCATGCCATGCCTCCCTTCGGGCGGCCCAGGGACAGCAGATTGGCCCTGATCTTCTGCAATGGAGTGGGCGGCAGATTGCGGCTCGACCCGCGTGCGTAGTACCGCTCCAGGTAGAACTGGCCGATGCTCAGCACCGAGGTCATGATCAAGTACCAGGCCGCGGCCAGGAAGTACATCTCGACCGGGGCTCCGGAACCCTGCCCGATGTCCTGGGCGTACTTGAACAGTTCGTAGAACTGCACAGCCGCCACCAGCGACGTCGTCTTGAGCATGTTGATCACTTCGTTGCCCGTCGGCGGCACGATCACCCGCATCGCCTGCGGGATCACGACGCGGCGCAGGGTTTTGCCGTGGCTCATGCCCAGCGCGTGCGACGCCTCCGTCTGGCCCTCGTCGACCGAGAGCAGACCCGCACGGCAGATCTCGGCCATGTAGGCGGCCTCGTTGAGACCCAGGCCGAGCAGCGCCGTCAGCAACGGCGTCATGAAGCTCGACCAGTAGTCCTTGTAGATGGGCATGAGGTTGATGTACTCGAATACCAGGCCCAGGTTGAACCAGACGAACAGCTGGACCAGCACCGGCGTGCCGCGGAAGAACCAGATGTAGAACCAGGCGATCGACGAGGTCACCGGGTTCCTCGACAGCCGCATCACGGCCAGCAGGACCCCGCCGACGATGCCGATGACCATGGATAGGGCGGTCAGCAGCAGGGTCTGGGTGACACCCTTGAGGATGCGGTCGTCGAAGAAGTAGTCGGGGACCGCACTCCAGTTGATCTTGCCCTGGCTGAACGCGTAGACGATCGCGACGAGCGCGGCGATGGCGATGACGGCCGAGACGTACCGGCCGTAGTGCCGGACCGGAATGGCCCTGATCGCCTCCGGACCGGCCGACGGGGTGGGTGATATGGGCGGCTGGTCGGCCGGGCCCGTCTTCTTGATGTCAGTCACAGAACGACCCTTTCAGCGCCGCGACCTTTTCAGGATCCGCCGTTCAGCTTGGCCTCGGTGACCGCGCCGGCCTCCACGCCCCACTTGGCGATGATCTTTCCGTACTCGCCGTTCTTGATGATCGCGTCCAGGGCCGCCTGAACGGCCTTGGTCAGTCGGTCGTTGCCCTTGGCGACGGCGATGCCGTACGGGGCGGCCTCGACCTGCTCGCCGACGAGCTCGAAGTCCTTGCCGCCGCCCGAGGTCTTCACCGCGTACGCGGCCACCGGAAAGTCGGAGGAGCCGGCGTCGGCGCCACCGCTGCGCAGCCGGGTCTGGGCCTCCAGGTCGTTGTCGAAGGTCTCGATGGCGATCTTCTTGCCGCCCGTACACTTCTTCGACTCGG
The DNA here is from genome assembly GCF_044740965.1 of Streptomyces sp. NPDC088252. Taxonomy (NCBI): domain Bacteria; kingdom Bacillati; phylum Actinomycetota; class Actinomycetes; order Kitasatosporales; family Streptomycetaceae; genus Streptomyces; species Streptomyces sp. NPDC088252. The sequence goes on from NZ_JBIURS010000010.1 coordinate 18,168, forward strand.
ACTTGGCGAGGTTGTGCGAGACGGTGCCGCGCTGCACGGCGATCTTCTTGCCGCAGAGGTCGGCCCAGGTCTTGATGGACTGGTCGTCGCCCTTCCTGGTGTAGATCGAGACACCGGCCTTGAAGTAGTCGACGAAGTCGACGCCCTCGCCGACCTTCTTCTTCGTATCGGGGTCGACACCCTCCTGGCGGTCCTTGGTGTCGGTCATCGACGACATCGCCAGGTCGTAGCGCTTGGAGCGCAGCCCGGTGATCAGCGTGTCGAACGTGCCGTTCTCGAACTGGAACGTCACCCCGAGCTCCTTGCCGAGCGCGGCGCCGATGTCGGGGTCGATGCCGACCGTCTTGCCGGACTTGTCCTTGAACTCGACCGGCGGATACGCGATGTCCGAGCCGACCTTGATGACACCCTTGGCCTTGATCTCCTGCGGCAGCAGATCCGCGGCCGCGGAGCCCGTGGTCTTGGCGGGGCCGGAGCCGTTCTTCGTCTGGTCGCCGCAGGCGGTCAGCAGCAAGGTGCCGGCGACCGCGATGGCGCAGACCGCTGCAATCCGGGACTTCGCGGTCGTACGACGGGTGGTGCTTGCGGTCATGATCAGGTTCCTCCGGCAGGTGAAGGCTGTGTTGCCGGGCGGTGAATGACACGCGTCATCGCGTTTCGCCGCCCTGTGCGATTACGGCATCTTGCCATTCGGATTTGCCCAAACAGTGGGCCAGTCATGTCAAAATCGGGTAACGGGCGATTCCGAACCTCAAGCGGCCGGTACACCAAGGCCGGACCATCTGTGGGGATTTCATCTTCACGCCGCAGGATCTGCGGCGCGTCTCGACTGGTGGACGCCATTTCGCCGGTAGGCCGACTTGTCCAGATATTCGACTATGAGTCACATCACCGCGCCGAGATGGACTCGTCGGTCACGTGGTCCGTCGGGTAAAAAAGACCTTTACACCCCTCATCCGGGGCTCAGGACGCGTGTGCGGCGCGTCCGCGCGTATGTATCTCCCCCTGCCGGGGCGGGCCAACCGCCGGGCGCAGGGAACGTACGCGGTGCCCGCCCACCCCTCCTCAATCAGGAGTGGCCACCCTCAAACGTTGAAGACTTAAGGGGTCAACACCATGGCAGCGGAGATCGTCAATCCTCGCAGCGACAGCACCACCGACAGCGCCACCGACGAGCCGTTCGATCCGGCCTTCGCGCTGCACCGCGGCGGCAAGATGGCCGTGCAGGCCACCGTTCCCGTCCGCGACAAGGACGACCTGTCCCTCGCGTACACACCCGGCGTCGCCAAGGTGTGCAGCGCCATCGCCGAGAATCCCGAGCTGGTCCACGACTACACCTGGAAATCGCAGGTCGTCGCCGTCGTGACGGACGGCACCGCGGTGCTCGGTCTCGGAGACATCGGCCCCGAGGCCTCCCTCCCGGTGATGGAGGGCAAGGCGATTCTTTTCAAGCAGTTCGGCGGTGTCGACGCGGTGCCGATCGCGCTCGCGACCACCGACGCGGACGAGATCGTCGAGACGGTCGTCCGCCTCGCGCCCTCCTTCGGCGGGGTGAACCTGGAGGACATCTCGGCGCCGCGCTGCTTCGAGATCGAGCGCAGGCTGCAGGAGCGGCTCGACATCCCGGTCTTCCATGACGACCAGCACGGCACCGCGGTCGTGACGCTCGCGGCCCTGCGCAACGCCGCGAAGTTGTCCGGCCGGAACCTCGGCGAACTGCGCGCCGTCATCTCCGGCGCCGGTGCGGCCGGAGTGGCCATCGCCAAGTTCCTGCTGGAGGCGGGGCTCGGCGATGTCGCCGTGGCCGACCGCAAGGGCGTCGTCAGCCGGGACCGCGAGGACCTGACCGACGTCAAGCGCGAGCTGGCCGAGCTCACCAATCGGGCCGGGATCTCCGGGACGCTGGAGAGCGCGCTGGCCGGCGCGGACGTCTTCATCGGTGTCTCCGGCGGCACGGTGCCCGAGGCGGCCGTGGCGTCGATGGCGCCCGGCGCGTTCGTCTTCGCCATGGCCAACCCGAACCCCGAGGTCCACCCCGACGTCGCACACAAGTACGCGTCCGTCGTGGCGACCGGGCGTTCGGACTTCCCGAACCAGATCAACAACGTGCTCGCCTTCCCCGGCATCTTCGCGGGCGCCCTCCAGGTCCGTGCCTCGCGGATCACCGAGGGCATGAAGATCGCCGCGGCGAACGCACTGGCGGACGTCGTGGGCGACGAGCTCGCGGCGGACTACGTGATTCCGTCGCCGTTCGACGAGCGGGTGGCACCGGCCGTGACGGCCGCCGTGGCCGCGGCGGCCCGTGCGGAGGGCGTGGCCCGGCGCTGAGGTCCGGGGGCGGGGTGCGGGGTACGCCCGTGCTCCGCTCCTTCCCGCAACCAGGGGCAGTACCCGGCCCCTGCGGCCCGTTGCTGCAGCGGCCCGTTGCTACTCGGTGCGGGGGGACACCCCGGCGGCTCCCGCGCGCGGTGTGCGTCACACCCGTGGCCGGTTACGCCGGCCCGCGCCCCGGCCTATCGTCGAGGCCATGTTCGCCGCCTACGCATCCCGCATCGACCGCGACCAGCCCCTCAACGGCCTTGAGCTGGGCGAGCGCCCCGCTCCCGGGGCACGACCGGGCTGGACCACCGTCGACGTCCGGGCCGCCTCCCTCAACCATCACGACCTCTGGTCCCTGCGCGGCGTCGGTCTCGCCGAGGACAAGCTGCCGATGATCCTCGGCTGTGACGCCGCCGGGATCGACGAGGACGGCAACGAGGTCGTCCTGCACTCCGTCATCGGGCAGACGGGTCACGGCGTCGGCCCGAAGGAACCCCGGTCGATCCTCACCGAGCGCTACCAGGGCACCTTCGCCGAGCAGGTCACCGTCCCCAGCTGGAACGTACTGCCCAAGCCGAAGGAACTCACCTTCGAGCAGGCCGCCTGTCTGCCGACCGCCTGGCTCACCGCGTACCGGATGCTCTTCACCAACGCCGGGGTGCGTCCCGGCGATTCCGTCCTCGTCCAGGGTGCGGGCGGCGGCGTCGCCACCGCCGCGATCGTGCTCGGCCGGGCGGCCGGGCTGCGGGTCCACGCCACCAGCCGCGACGAGGCCAAGCGCAAGCGCGCTGTCGAACTCGGCGCGATCGAGGCGTACGAGCCCGGCGCACGGCTGCCGGAGCGCGTCGACGCGGTCATCGAGACGGTCGGCGCCGCCACCTGGTCCCACTCGGTGAAGTCGCTGCGGCCCGGCGGCACGCTCGTCATCTCGGGTGCGACCAGCGGCGACCGGCCCTCGCACGCCGAGCTGACCCGGATCTTCTTCCTGGAGCTGAAGGTCGTCGGCTCGACCATGGGGTCGAAGGACGAGCTGGAGGACCTGCTGGCGTTCTGCGCGACCGCCGGCGTGCGGCCCGTCATCGACGAGGTGCTGCCCCTGGACCGGGCCCGCGAGGGCTTCGAACGGCTGGAAACGGGCGGCCAGTTCGGAAAGATCGTGCTCACCTGCTCTTGAGGTGTGCGGGGTGAGCTGTTCTCATCTGCGCCATGCGAAAGCGGACGCGGATGCGGATGGGCAGCGTACTCACCTCGGTCGTCACCTCGCTCGTGCTCGCGGCGGGGGCGCTCGCCCCCGCCGCCGGCGCGCGTCCCGTGCCCCCCGACCGGACCGGCATACCCCGCCTCACCGACGACGAGGGCCGCACCCTCACGCTGCGCGGCTGGAACGTCGAGGACAAGGCGAACCGCGATGACCAGGCGCTGACCGCCATCACCGAGAAGCACTTCCGGGATCTGCGCGCCAAGGGCTTCGGATTCGCCCGGCTGCTCATCTTCTGGGACGACCTGGAGCCCCGCCGCGGCCAGTACAGCGTCGGGTATCTGCGCCGGATCGACCGGGTGCTGGGCTGGGCGCGGAAGTACCGCGTCCAAGTGGTGCTCGACGCCCACCAGGACGTCTTCGGCCCGGCGTTCGGGCATCGCGGCATCCCGGCCTGGGCCACCCGTACCGATGGTCTGCCCTTCACCCCGCACCCCGACGACTGGTTCGCCGAGTACTTCGAGCCCGCCGTGCAGCGGGCCTTCACCCATCTCTACGAGGACCCCGATCTCCAGCGGGCCCAGGCGCGGATGTGGAAGGTCGTCGCCGACCGCTACGCGCACCACCCGGCCGTCCTCGGCTACGACCTGATCAACGAGCCGATGGGGGAGATCGAGGAAGGGGAGGACCTGGCGACGGCCGCCCGTCGCATCGAGTCCCGGCAGCTCACCCCGATGTACAACCGGCTCGCCCGCGCGGTCCGTTCGGTGGACCGGGCCAACTGGCTGTTCGTCGAACCCACCCCCGTCGTCGGCGAGGGCGTCCCCACCGGACTGGGGGCGGTCAGGGACCACCGGACCGTCTACGCACCGCACTTCTACAACACGGCGATGGAGGCGGGCGCCGACTACGACCCGTCGGCGGGCTGGATCGAGTCGTACGAGGCGGCTGTCACCGCGTACCCGGAGCAGCGGCACATTCCGGTCGTCGTCGGCGAATGGGGCCCGCTGAACAACACGCTTCCTCGGATGGGCCGCTTCTACCGGGACGCGATGGCCTCCCTGAGCCGTTACACCTCGGGCTGGGCCGGCTATGTGTGGTGCTACGGCGGTGGGTACTGCGCACTCGACAAGGACGGCGCCTTCGCGGCGAACAAGGAGCGAACCGCCACGCCGTACGCGCCCGCCGTCGCCGGAACCGTCCACGGCGACACGTACGACGACGCCACCGGCGTCTACCGGCTCTCCTACACGGCGGGCCGCCGCGGCACCACGGAGGTCTCCCTGCCGCCGACCGTCGGGAACTGGCGGGTCGCGGTGGGCGGCCGGGCCCAGGTCCGCAGGCACGGGGGAGAGGTGCGGATCCGGGCCCGTGAGGGGGTGCGCGTCACGGTCACGGTCACCCGGACGCCGCACGGCCGAGCCGGCCTCGGCAGCACGCTTGTCAACGAAGGTTGACGACGCTGACGGTGTCAACGTAAGTTGACATCATGACCGAGGCAACGGATCTCGCCGCGCGCGCCGGTGACCACGACCCCCGGGTGGGACTGCGGGCGGTCGCCGCACTGCGACGGCTGCTGGAGCAACTCGAAGCCGTGCAAGTCGCAAGCGCCCGCGCGAAGGGCTGGTCGTGGCAGGAGATCGCGGCCGAGCTGGGTGTCAGCCGACAGGCCGTGCACAAGAAGTACGGGAGGCATTGATGTTCGAACGATTCACCAGAAGCGCCCGGTCGACCGTGACCGGCGCGGTGACCTGCGCGGAACGCGCCGACGCCGGATCGATCACCGAGGAGCACCTGCTGCTCGCCCTGCTGGACCAGGAGGGCGGCCGGGCGTCGTCCGCCGTCACGGCGCTGGGGCTCGTGGACCGCAGGGCGTCGGTGGAGGCGGCGCTGGCCGATGCGCGCAGACGCGGCGGCATGACCAGGGCCGACGCCGACGCGCTCGCCGGTATCGGCATCGACCTCACCGCGATCGTCGCCCGGGTCGAGGAGGCGCACGGCGAAGGAGCCCTGCGGGGCGACGGCAAGGACCGGCGCCGGTGGGCAGGCAGACGCCCGTTCACCCGGGAGGCCAAGGGGGTCCTGGAGAAGTCGCTGCGGATCGCGCTGCGCCGAGGCGACCGGTTCATCGGCGAGGAGCATCTCCTGCTGGCCATGACCGTCGGACCCGGTGTGGTCGCCGATGTCCTCGCCGAGCACGGTGCGACCTACGAGACGGTCGACCGCGCGTTGTACGGGGACGGCGGCGCGGATCACGAGCGGAAGGCGGGCTGAGAGACCACGGGGAGGACGGGGCGGGAGGGGTGGAGCGGCGGGCGGTGCGGCGGAGCCCGGGGAGTGCCCCGGGCTCCGCGCCGCTCCCTACTCCGCGCCGTCGGTCTCCTTCCGCAGCAGCGCTCCGATATGGGCCGCCGCCGTCGACAGATGGCGGCGGGCCTCCGTCAGCTGCTCCTCGGTGACGCCCCGGTCGCGGGCCGCGTCGCGGATGTCGTCGCGGAAGCGGTCGAGCAGGCGGTCCAGGTCGCGGGTGGGGTCGCCGGTGGCGGCGGTGTCCTTGCCCCACTCCGGGTCGGCACCGGCGGGTTCCGGCTTGATGTACGGGGGCCGGCTGCCCGTCCTGGCGAAGCTGCCCAACTGGCCGGTGATCTCGGCCAGCCCCTCGCGTACGCCGGAGGGCCAGTCGCCCCGTGCGAAGTGCTCCTGGACCTGGCGGGCGGCGTTCTGCATCTGCTCGCGCGCCCTGTCCTGGGCCTCCTTGGCCTGACGGCGGGCCTGCTGGGCGTCCTCGCGGGCGCGACGGGACTCGTCCTTCGCCCGGCGGGCCTGCTCCTTCCATTCCTGCTTGGCCTTGCGCAACTCCTCCTTCGCGGCGTGCCACGCGTCCTTGTCGCCGAGATCCCCGAGGTCGCCGAAGACGGACTCCCAATCGCCCGTGCGGCCGGTACCGGTGCCGGTGGAGCCGGAGGCGTGCCGGGTCTCGTGCGCCGCGGCCCGCATCTCGCTGCGCAGCTTGCCCGCGGCGCCGCGTACGTCGTCCCGTATCTCGGCGGCCAGTTCGGAGACGGAGTCCCGGATCTCCATTTCCAGATCGGCCAGTTCGCCCGTGCGGCCGGCCAGTTCGGCGCGGCCCGCGTCGGTGATCGAGTAGACCTTGCGGCCGCCTTCGGTGGCGTGCGTGACGAGGCCCTCGGTCTCCAGTTTGGCGAGGCGCGGATAGACCGTGCCCGCCGAGGGCGCGTACAGGCCCTGGAAGCGCTCCTCCAGGAGCCGGATCACCTCGTAGCCGTGGCGCGGGGCCTCGTCGAGCAGCTTCAGCAGATAGAGGCGGAGACGCCCGTGGGCGAATACGGGAGGCATGTCAGAGCACCTTTCCGGTCGGCGCGGCATCGTGCGGATCGTCCTCGGCCGGCGGGCGGCGCAGCAGGGCGATCGATCCCGAGACGGTCGTCGCCCGCAGCTTGCCGGTCCCGGCGCCGAGCGTGCCGGTGATCTTCTTCGCCCCCCACTGTCCGCTGACCCGCAGATCCTCGAAGCCGTTGGAGACGGCGCCGCTCGCGGTGTTCGCCTCGACCGTCGCGTCCGCCGGGTGCGGCAGTCGGATGGCGACCTCGCCGGACACCGTGGTCAGCCGGACGTCCGTGGGCTTCCCGGTCGGGTCCAGGTCCAGCACCATGTTGCCGCTGACGGATTCCGCCCGTACCGAGGTGCCCGCGCCCTCGACGACCGTCAAGTCGCCCGAGACCGTCTGGAAGCGCAGCTCACCGGTGACCGACTGGGCCTCCACGCTGCCGGAGACCGTCTCCGCCCGGGCCGGGCCGGCGAGCCCGACGAGCGTGGTGTCGCCGGTGACGCCCCGGACGTCCGTACGTCCACGGATTCCGGAGACCACGGCTCCGGCGCCGACCACACCGACCGCCACCGTCGCCCCGGCCGGTACGGCGAGTGAGACGACCGCGCTGCGGTGCCAGCCCTTGCGGTCGAACCAATTGAGGAAGTCGTTCCACGGCAGACCCTCGTACGCGACCGTGAGGGTGCCGCCCTCCTGGGTCACGATCAGTGGCGGGCCCTCGATCGAGGAGATCTCCAGCCGGGCGGTCCGCTCCTCGGTGCCGACGACATTGACGGCGCCCCCGACGATGCGGACATTGAGCGAGGTCACGGGGTCGTCGAAGGTCAGCTTCTGGGGCTCGTTGATGGCCCATGTCGACACAGGCATGGATCTGACCTCCTGGGACGCCGTATGACGCAACATATCGCGTCTCTTGCGGAACACGATATATCGCGGATCGGGGAAGTCAAGAGGAGTCGTGATGGCGCCGGGTCGCCCCAGGCGTGCCGAATAGGCCAAACAGGGGCGAATTACCCTAGCGTGTGAGGCATGAACGCGACATCCCCCGTGGGGGCGCTGCTGCTGTGCCGTACCGAACCCGAGAATGTACGGACGGTGGCCCATCTGCTGCGCGAGCGGATGCTGCTCGCGCCCGCCGGAGACGGGTGGTCCGTCCTCGTCCCCGAGGGAAGGCCCTGGCGGGACGGTGGCGAGGGGGGTGCGGACGCGGAGCCGGTCGACCGGGTCGTGGCGGGCTGGGCCGCCGCGCTCGCCGTCGGCTCGACCTGGCCCGTCCTCGCGCTGTGGTGGGACGGTGACCGGGCCGGCCACACGCTGGCGTACGGATTCCGCCGCCCGGTCGGTTACGTCTGGCTGGCGGACGGCACCCCGGTCGGGGAGGACGAGGCGATGCGTACGTTCGCCGAGCGGTTGGGCCTCGACCCCGTGCTGGATGTCCAGGCGCTCGAAGAGCTGATCCGCCCGGACCCGGACGCCGATGCCCGCATCCGGCTGCGCGGGCTGCTCGCCGTCCTCACCCGGATCGGGCTGAACCTCCCGCCCGGCCTCGACCCGGACATGCCCGGCGACCGGCTGTACGCGGCGGCCGACGGCCGGCCGGAGACCGAAGCGATCCGCTGGACCGGTCGGCGCGAGGCGGTGCGGGCCCAACTCGACGCGGTCGAGAACAGCCGCCTCGGGCCCTGGATGCGCGGCCCCAGGGCCCGCGCGCTGGGCGGCGCCCAGGTGGCGGCCGGACTCCCGCTCACCCTCTGGGGGATCGGGCGCCGCAGCGGCGGCTGGGCCTTCGCCGGAGCGCTGCTGACGGCGCACGGGGCGCTCGGCCTCGCGTACGACCGCTTCAGGGCCGAGAGGACCGGGACCGTCGCAGCGGACTGATCAGCGGCCGGAGTGCATCGAGCAGGGGCCGGAGCGGGCCGATCAGGGATCGGAGCGGGCCGATCAGGGATGGATCGATCAAGGGTCGAAAACGAATCGATCCGCGGTTGGAGCGGATCGATTACTCGTCCTCGTCCTCGTCGTCGAGGCGGGCCAGCCAGGTGGCGAGGCGCTCGACCGGCACCTCGAAGTCGGGATTGAGATCGACGAAGGTACGCAGCTGCTCGGCGAGCCACTCGAAAGTGACCTCTTCCTCGCCTCGCCGCTTCTCCAGCTCCTCGATACCGCGGTCGGTGAAGTACATGCGGCAAGCCTAATGCCTGGTGACAGCCCCACGACGGCCGGGAGCGCACCCCCTGGCGCGGTCCGCGACGGCCGCACGGAGCCACGGCGAACCCGCCGAGAACCGGTCGGCGGCGTTCCGGCGTCATGGTCCATGAGCCTCGCATCGGCCGCGTACTGCCGTTAGCCTGCGGGTAGTTGGGGGAACGGGGGGTTTCATGGGTGACAGCGAGGCCCGTATCACGCGCATCGAGATGCCGGACGGCACACCGGTCTGGGCGCGGATCTCCGGGGCGGAGGAACTGGCCGAGCCTGTCCGGGGTCCGGCATTCACGGACATCGGGTACGAGGACTTCGCCGAGCGCGTGCAGGCCCGGGTCGAGAGCCTGCGGGCGGTCGTGACCAGCGTCGCGCGCTCGCTCGCCGAGCCGCTGCGAGCGGTGCGGCCCGACGAGGTCAGCGTCGAGTTCGGCATCGAGCTCACCGCGAAGGCCGGCAAGGTCGTCGGTCTCCTCGCGGACGGTGAGGCCAAGGGCGGCATCAAGGTCACGCTGACGTGGAACGGCGGAGGCCCGCCCGTCGATCCGCCGATCCCGGCGCAGAGCGGGGCGCGGGCAGCGGGGCAGACCACGGCGCCCCCGCCCCCGCCCCAGCAGGCCGCGCCGCGCCCCGCTCCCGGCGCGCAGACCGCGTCGTACGGCCCGCCGCGGCCACAACCCGTCCCGCCCATGCCGCCCCCGCCCTCCTCGCCACCCGGACACCCGCCCGTGCCGACGGCGCCCCCGGCGGCGACCCCGGACCCGGGTGCATCCTCGGCGACCCCGGACACAGGCGTGCCCGCGGCGCCCCCGGACGATGGCGCATCCGCGGGGACGCCGGATGCGGACGCCCTCGCGGGGACCCCGGGCGCCGGTGCATCCACCGGCGCACCGGCGCATTCCGACGGAGCCGGGCCGGACACCGGAAGCCACTCATGACGCAGCCGCCGGGCAGGGGCGCAGGGGGCGGCTCGGAGAGCACGTACCGTGCGCTGGCGGGCCTCGTGATGGCCGCGACCGTACGCATCCATCGCCCGGAGCCCGGGTATGCCCCTGACGGATCCGACCGCGGCTTCCTGGGGAGCGGCTTCTTCATCGCCCCGAGCTGGGTCCTCACGTGCGCGCACGTGGCGATGGAGGGGGAGGGGCGTCAGGTGAGCGTGGTGTTCAAGCCGGACCCGGGCAGCGCCGAGACCGCGGTCGAGGGCATCGTGGTCGCCGCCCTGCCCGAGGACCGTCACGGCCCGGCCGGGCCGGGCGGGGCGCGGGTCCCGACACCCTCGGGCGGCTGGCCGGCCCCCGACCTCGCGCTCATCCGGCTGCTGAGACCCGTCGAGCACCCCTGTGTGTACGTCAGCGAACGTCCGGCGGGCATGTTCGGCGGCGGCTCGGTCCTCTACACCGGCTGGACCGGCGGCGGATCGGGGCAGCTGACCCGCTTCAGCGGGCGCTGCCAGGTGATGGGCACCTTCGGCGACTGGGCCGAGGACGACGAACAGATGCGGCTCGACGGCGACCGGATGTACCCGGGCCTGTCCGGCGGACCCGTGGTGGACCTGGCCCGCGGCGAGGTCGTCGGCGTACTCAAGTCGCGGTCGGACGGCACGACCGGCGGCACCTCGATCGGCGTCGAACGGCTGCGTACGCTGCCCGTGCCGCCCGGGGCCGTCGCCACCGAGTCCGACGACCCCTACCAGGCGGTGTTCCACGCCCACGACCGCTACCACGCCGACCGGCACGGCAGCCCGGTCGGCACCGAGCGGACGTGGGCCGACCTCCAGCGCGAACTGGGCGCCGGAGCCGGGCTCGCACTCAGCCCCCAGCAGCGCGTCGACCTGCTCGGCCGGCTCGCCGAACTCCCGCCGCCGCTCAGCACCCGCAGCCTCCTCGACCTCCTGGACCGGCTGCCCGACACCCACCCGACCGAGCACCATGCGGCGCCGCGCGGCTGGCGCGACGGACTGGGGACGCTGTACGACGCCCCCGGCGGCGACAGCGCGCTGGAACTCATCCTGCGTTACTGCATGAGCGCCCTCTCCGCCGAACGCCCCTACGTCCTGCCGTCCACCCGGCTCGCCGAGGCATCCCTGTGGGACTGGGTGAAGCGGATGGCCGAGGACCGGCTCTCCCGCAAGTTCCGCCACGAGCTCGCCGGGCTCCGGCACAACGGCCGCCTCACCCCCGACCGCGAGCATCTGCGCACCCCGGTGCCGGTACTCGAACCCACCAGGACCCGCGGCGCTCCGTGCGTCCTGCTGCAGCTGGAACCGCGCGGCTGGGAGCGGGACCGCTACGACTGGCGGATCGGCGTCGTCCAGCACACCGGGGACGTCCTGCCCGTCGCCGAGGACAGCCGGGGCACCGCACCGGAGGCTCTCCCGGCCCGCCTCGCCGGGCCGCTGGCGGAGGCGTTCCGGCGGTGCGACGCACCCGACGACCCCGCGGTGCTCCAGGTCGCCGTGCCGCAGTCCCTGATGGACCTGGAGGTCGACGGATGGCACGTGCCGCCCGACGGGCGGCCGCTCGGAGTGCTGCGCCCCGTGGTCATCCGCCGCCTGGACCACCGCCCGAGGCCGGCCGACGACGGGCCCGACGAGCGCGAGGCGCGCTGGAACCGGACCATGACGGCCCCGATGCAGGCCGCCGTCGTCGACTGCGAGGACGGAATGCGGGTACCCGTAGCCGTGGTGGAGGAGCTGCGCGGGCTGGCGTACGAGACCGTCCCGGTGCTCTGCAGGTACGGGGACCGGCCCGACCCGGAGACCGCGGCCGGTCTCGGACGGGTGCTCGACGGGGGGTTCGGGGTGGCCCTGTGGCGGCGCCGGGCGGCCGAGCCCGCCGCCGTCTGCACGGATTTCCACCGGCGCGCCGCCGAGTCGGTCTCCGGGGCCCGCACGGCCGATCAACTGCCGAGGAAGGTGCATGAATTGAGACGGGGGGTACGCGCGGGCCGTACGGAGACGTACTGGTCGGACGGCGTCGCCCTCTACTGGGACGATCCGCACCACCCACTGCCCGGCTCCGACCAGTTCCTGGAGGCGCCATGAGGGACGACCGCGCCGACCGGACTCTTACGGGGTGCACCTCGGATCGCTACCGTGATGCACGTTCGACTGCTTCCCCTGGCGGACGAGTGACGACGAGGAACACGCTATGAGTGAACCAGGCGAGTGGCTCATCTACCGAGGGGCCGGCGAACCGCACGAAGGTATCGAGCAGTTGCCGCCCCCGCCGCCGTGGCGGGACTTCGCGGGCCGTGGTGCGTCGGAGCCCGACGAGCACGGCGGGGACGGATCGGCCGACCGTCGCCTCGGGGGGCACCGGCACCTCGCCGAACTCCATCGGCCGGGTGCCGAAGAGCTCGAAATGATCAATGCCGCGCTCTATCTGCGCCGTCCGCTGCTGGTCACCGGCAGCCCGGGGGCCGGTAAGAGCACGCTGGCCCACTCGGTCGCCCATGAGCTGGGGCTCGGCCGGGTCCTGCGCTGGCCCGTCGTCAGCCGCTCGACGCTCCAGGACGGCCTCTACCACTACGACGCGATCGCCCGGCTCCAGGACGTGCAGATCGCCGCGCACAGCGCGGCGGCCGGGGCGGCCGGCGGCGTCGAATCGGCGGAGAGCGTCGGCAGCTACATCCGGCTCGGGCCGCTGGGCACCGCGCTGCTGCCCTCGGACCGGCCGCGCGTACTGCTCATCGACGAGCTCGACAAGAGCGACATCGATCTGCCCAACGACCTGCTCAACGTGCTGGAGGAGGGCGAGTTCGCCATCCCCGAACTGGAACGGATCACCGACCGGCTGCCCGGCGGCGAGGCGGAGGTCCTCGACGACGACGGCAACAAGGTGAAGGTGAGGGGCGGCCGGGTGCAGTGCCGGTCCTTCCCGTTCGTGGTGCTCACCAGCAACGGTGAGCGGGACTTCCCGGCGCCCCTGATGCGCCGCTGTATCCACCTGGAGCTCGGTCGCCCCGACCACCAGCGGCTCGCGACCTTCGTCCGTGCCCACCTCGGCGACGAGGCGGCACGCTCCGGGGACGATCTCATCGCCCACTTCCTGGAACGCTCGCGCAGCGAACTCCTCGCCACCGACCAGCTGTTGAACGCCATCTACCTCACCGACGCCGCCGCGCCGGCCGGCCGCGACCGTCTCGCCGATCTGCTCATCCAGCGACTCGACCAGCCGAGGTGATGAGCTGATGGCCGGCGGCACGGCACGGCACGGACCGGAGGGCGGGCCCGGTCCCGACGGCGGTCCGGGCGCGGGCGTGGGTCCTTGCGGCGAGGTGCCGGACGAGGCCGCGGGGGATCAGGAGGCCGGGGTTTCGGGACCGGCCTCGCCGCGGGCGCCGGAATCGATGTCGGAGGCGGCGTCGGGACGGGAGGCGGAGTCGGCGTCGGGACCGGCGCGGCACTCGGATTCCCTGCCGTACGACGGCGGCCTGCTGCCCGTGTTCGTGGCCCGGCTGCGCGAGGCCGGGCTCGACCCCGATGCCGAACAGCTCTGCGACGCCCTCTGGCTGGCCCGCTGGACCCGCCATCCCGACGCACCGGACGACGAGGGCGACGAGGTGGGGCCGCCGCTCCGCTTCGAGCGGGCACGGGAGATCCGGGAGGCCGAGCGGCCCACGTCGCCGGTGACCGGCCGCGGCGAGGCCCCGGCCCCCGTGGCGGACGACGACGAGCCGGTGGAGGAGCAGGGCCTCGGGGGCGACGACCGGCGGATCCACCTCTACCCCGTACCCCGCACGCGGCCGCCCGCCGGTCCCCGTCCGGACGGCTCGGGCGGGCGCGGGCGTGGTGCCGCCGGGGGAGGGCGGCCGAGAGCGCTCCCCCTCGGGGTGCCCGCCGCCCCTGCCCTGCCCGCGCCGCTCGAACTCCAGCGAGCCCTGCGCCCGTTGCAGCGATACCGTCCGGCGGCGCCCCCGCTGCGCCGCACCCTCGACGAGACGGCGACCGCGGAGCTCAGCGCCCGGTCCGGCGGGATGATCATGCCGGTCTTCCGCGGCGCGTCCCGAGGCGAGGCGTTGGTGCAGTGCGTCATGGACGCCTCGTCGTCGATGCTGGTGTGGGACCGGATGTTCGGAGAAATCCAGCAGATATTCGGCCAATTGGGCGCCTTCCGGGACGTTCAGGTGCGCTATCTGCACCAAGGTCCCGACGGCGCGGCCGCGGTGAGCCGCAGCCCCGATCCGGCCGCCGCACCGCTGAACTCCGCGGACCGGCTGAGCGATCCGACCGGCCGCCGTGTCACCGTACTGGTCAGCGACTGCGCAGGTCCGCTCTGGCACAGCGGCCGGGCCCACCGCCTGCTGCACCAGCTGGCCCGCCAGGCGCCGACGGCCGTGCTCCAGCCCCTGCCGCAGCGGATGTGGAACCGGACCAGGCTGCCGGTCACCTACGGTTCGCTGTCCCGCGGCGAGGGGCCGGGGGGAGCCGCCGTCCTGAAGGTCACGGAGCATGCCGGTACAGGACCCGCCGTGCATCCAGGAGCCCTGGCGATTCCCGTACTCCCGCCGGTGGAGGGCGCGTTGGCGGCCTGGGCGAGGCTGCTGTCCGGCACCGGCGCGGGGCAGATCTCCGGAGCCGTCGGCTGGGTGCGGGCCGATCAGCCCGCGGCGGCCGCACAGCGTCCCGGTGACGGGCTGTCCTCGCTCCAGTTGGTCAGCCGCTTCCGCTCGGCGGCCTCCCCGGTCGCCGGACAGCTGGCCGTCTACCTCGCGGCGGCCCCGCTGTACCTGCCGGTGATGCAGTTGGTGCAGCGCACGATGCTGCCCCACTCGGGGCCGTCCGAACTCGCCGAGGTACTGCTGAGCGGGCTGCTGTCACGGAGCAGGGGCGAGGACGGGGCCGAGGACGGCGGCCAGTGGTACGAGTTCGCGCCCGGAGTCCGCGAGGCGCTGCTCGGCCCGCTGGGCCGGGACGAGGCGCTGCTCGTGCTCAAGCACTGCTCGCAGTACATCGAGCAGCGCTTCGGAAAGGGCGGGCCGAACTTCCCGGCCCTGGCCTTCGCCCAGCTCGGCGAGGGCCGGTACGGCTCCTCGCGGGCCGCCCGCACCACGGACGGCATGGGGAACGGCGCGTCCGACGGGGAGTTCGAAGAGGGTGACGAGAACGGGGAGGGCGGCACAAGCGGCGGGTCGCGCGTCCCCCACCCCTTCGCCGAGGTCGCGGTCCGCGTACTGGAGCGATTCATGCCCCTGCCCGAGCAGTTCGTGATGGAGACCGGCCGGGACGCCCACCGCGGCGCCGTCCAGACACCGAACGCGGCGGTGGAGAGCGCCCGCGTCCTGGTACGGCATTTCGAATCGGACAGCATGGTGCAGTACCTGATCGACGCCGTGCAGCTGCTGCGGGGCGCCACGGAGCGCGAGGAGCAGCCGGGCGCCGACCCCGAGCTGTGGGCGGAGTACTCGCGCTGCGTCCTGAGGCTGTGGGAGGTGCAGGGTGACGCCGAGCTGCTCCGCGAGGCGGAGTACGCCGCCGAACGGGCCGCCGCGCACCCCGGAGCGGTGCGCGAACGAGCCGTGCTGGCCAAGGTGCTGCACGCCGCGGCGGACGACCGGCGGCGGCGCGATGACCGGCGCGGCGCACTGGAACTGCTGCGCCGCGCCGACCGCGAGTACACGGCAGCCTGCTCGGACCCCGGTCTGGAACCCGCCGAGGCGCTCCGGCTCACCCTGGAGCGGGTCCGGGCCCTGGAGGCACAGTGGAGGCTCGACGGCGACACCGCTCTGCTGCAGGCCGCGTACGGCATGCTGGAGGCGTTCGCCGATGTCTGGCCCGACCAGGAGAACCGGCCCACCGCCCTGCCGCTGGCCCACGGCCGCACCCTGCTGAAGCTGGCCGGGGCCACCGTCGACACCGAACAGTCCCGGGTGTACGCCGCACAGGCGGCACGCTCCTTGCGGATGGCGTTCGAACAGGGCGGCGGCCGGCACACCGTGGGAACCGAGGTGCGCATCCTGCTGGACCTCGTGGACGCCCTGCTCGGCTCCGGCGAGGAACCGGACGAGGCCGCGACGCTGGTCGAGCAGGCCCTGGAGACCGTGCGGGAGCAGCGGCAGCGCGCCCTGCTCCAGACCCGGGCGGGCCGGGTCCGCGTCGCGCGTTACGAACACACCGGCGACCCGGACGCCCTCGTCGAAGCGGCCGACTGGTTCGCCCGCGCCGCGCGCGGTGTCCCGCGCGACTCGCAGGCCCACGCCGATCTGCTCGCCGAGTGGGGCGGCACGCTGCTGCGTCGTGCCCGACTGCCCGACGGACGCGCGTACATCGGTGCCGCGGTACGGGTGTTGCGGGACTGCCGTACGGAGACGGCGACGGGGGGGACACGCCAGGCCGAGCGTTTGCTGATGCTGGGCCGGGCGCTGATGCTGCGGCACCGGGCCACCGAGGACCGGGTCGACCTGCGGGAGGCCGAGCATCTCTTCGGGCTCGCCGCCCAGGAGGCCGCCGATCCGCTGACCGCGGCGCGCTGCTGGCTGGAACTGGGCCTGTCCCACCTGGACGCCTCCCGGGTCCTGCGACGTCCGGCCCGGCTCGACGAGGCGGCCGAGGCGTTCCGGGACGCTGCCGAGTCAGCCGGCACGGCAGAAGCGGAGCTGGAGAGTCCGCAACAGCGCCGAGAAGCAGTCGAGTTGGGTGCTACAGCCAACCATTGGCGGGGTATGACCTACGAAAGGGCGGGACGCCCCCGGGCCGCACGCGAGGCGTACCGGGCGGCCCGCCAGGAATGGCGCAAACTGCCGGACGGCGGCGGCGCGGCGGGCGAGTCGACCGCCGAGCGGCTGGCGGAGCTGGAGCGCTGACTGCTCGACGGAGAGCACCAGGGTCTCTCGTTCGGTCGGGCCGAACCGGCGAGGCACGGTGCCGGGGCACGCAAGCCCGGCATGATCCGAACGAGAGGCCTGGGCGATCCGATGCCGGAATGATGCGCGCCGTGTGCGACCGGCGTACGACCGACGCCGGTCGGCGACGCCCACGGCCAGGCGTATGCCCCGCTGTGCGGGGCATCGGTACAGGAGCGACGGGTGCCCACGGCCCGCACCGACGCCATGGACGGGCGCGCGGGCATCCTTCGTGAACGCGGCAGGGGCGAACGGGGTGCGGGCGTCGGCAGTACGGGTGCCGGTGCCGTGCCGGCAGGGACATGCGGGTCAGGGACGCGGGCTCGGCGGGATGCGCTCAAGGGCGAGCACATCACCGGCGGCTCGATGCGGCAGTACGGGGAGACATGATGAGCGAGTCGATACATGACGGCGGGCCGGACGACGGACCGTCCAAGGGGCCGGATGCGCTGCCGGATCTGCTGGAGCTCGATCTGGAGGCCCTGCGGACCCTGAACCACCCGGTGCTCTCCGAAGTGGTCGCGGACCTGCGCGGCCGGGCCGAGCAACCGCGGGAGATGCTGTGGGGATTCACCAACGCCTTCTGAACCGGGTCGCCGGGCCGCCTCGCCGGAAGGGGTCGCACGATTTCGGTCCGGAGCCCGGTTGAACAGGACATCGTGGTCCGGGACCGGTTTGCCCGCACTGCGGGCCAGGGATACTCGCTCCGGGCCGGCAACGGGGGCCGGTCCCGGGGACGTGCAGCACGGGGGTGCCGGAGTGTCTCGAAAGGCCACGCCGCGCACGCCCCGGCGCCCGGGGCCCCACGCCGACGGCCGGATCCCGCTGCCCTTCGGTCAGTTCATCGTCAAGGTGCACGGCCGCTGCAATCTGGCCTGCCGCTACTGCTACCTCTACGAGGGCCCGGACCGGACCTGGCGTGATCGCCCGGCCGCCGCGGCACCCGCCGTTCTGGACCGCGCGGCGGAGCGGATCGCCGAACACGCGGCGGCCCACCAACTGAGCGGCGCGGCCCTCGTCCTGCACGGCGGCGAACCCCTCCTCGCCGGCGTCGACCGGCTGACCGCCCTCTCCGACCGGGTGCGCGACCTGGTGCCCGCGGGCTGCACCGTCCACGCCACCGTGCAGACCAACGCCACCCTGCTCACCGATGCGCGCGTCGCCGCTCTCGCCCGGCACGGCATACGCGTCGGCATCAGCCTCGACGGTGGTCTGGCCGCCCACAACACCCGGCGCACCGACCGCGCCGGACGCCCCTCCTGGCCCGCCGCCTCGCGCGGCGCCCGGCTCCTGGCCGACCGGTACCCCGGCGCGTACGCCGGCGTCCTCACCGTAGTCGACCCCCGGAGCGACCCGATCGAGACGTACGAGTCGCTGCTCGCCCTGCGCCCACCGGCCCTGGACCTGCTGCTGCCGCACGGCAACTGGACGAACCCCCCGCCGGGACTGCCCGTCGCGGGGACGACCCCGGCAGGGCCGGGATCGGGCCGCCCGACCCCGTACGGCGACTGGCTCACCATCGTCTTCGACCGCTGGTGGCGGGCCGGCCGACGCGAGACCCGGGTGCGGCTCTTCGAGGAGTGCCTCGCCCTGCTGCTGGGTCTGCCCGCCGCCACCGAATCGCTCGGCCTCTACCCCGTCAATGCCGTCGTCGTCGAGACCGACGGGACGATCGAACAGGTGGACTCCCTCAAGTCCGCCTATGACACGGCCGCCGCCACCGGGCTCGACATCTTCCGCCACACCTTCGACGACGCCCTGCACCACCCCGGTGTCGCCGCCCGTCAGGCAGGCGCCGCCGCGCTCGCCGACGCCTGCCGCACCTGCCCACTGCTGAACGTCTGCGGTGGCGGCCACTACGCACACCGCTACCACGCGGCCCGTGGCTTCACCAACCCGTCGGTCTACTGCGCCGATCTCGAACGGCTGGTACGCCACATCGCGGGCCGGTTGTCCGAAGCGACCGCAGGAGAACACCGATGATCCCCCCACTCCCGGACCACGCGCTCCACGAACTCGGCCGCACCGAGGGCGGGGCCGACACCCTCCGCCTGCTCGTGCGCGACCAGGACACCCGACGGCTCCTCCTCCTGCGTGCCGTGCTCGACGCGGCCGAGGCGGCCCCCACGACCGTCTGCCCGCCCCGGCTGCTCGACCGGCTCCGTCAGGACTGGGCCCTGCTGGAGACGGCGGAACGCGCCGACCGGGCCGCCGTGCGCACCGTCCTGCTCCACCCCCTCGCCGGCCCCTGGGCGCAGCGCTGCCTGCGCGGCCTCGCCGGTGCCGGTTCCCGAGCCGAACTCCACGCGGACCTGGACCACTTGAGCGCTCTGGCCGCCGCGGCGGCGATCCGCGCGGGAACCGCGTTCACGGCCCGCCTCGCCGCTCACGGCGGACTGCTGTCCCTGCCCACCCTGGGCGCCCTGCGCACGGCCTCCGGCCCGGTCGACATCGCCTTCTCCGACAGCGACCTGACGATGCGTGCGGTCGCGGGCGGGCCGTCCCTGGCCGCACACGCGCAACCGGAGGGAACGATCTCCTCGGCCGACCCGCGCTGGCTGCCCGTGTCCGCCCTGCCCGCCGTGCCCGGCGGTGTCGGACCCGTGCCCCTGGACGACGTCGATCCGTACCGCACCGACGGGGACGGGCTCCGGCGTCACGGACTGAGCGCCGCCACTCACATCGACGACCACGAACGCAAGGCCTGGGCCGAGTCCTGGTCCGGGGTGGGGCCCCTGCTCCGCATCGGTGGCGCACACCGCCTCACCGAAGCGGCCGTCCTGCTGCGCTGCCTGGTGCCGCTCGGCCCGCCCCCCGGCTCCGGGCCCGTCGGCGAGGGCGCGGCGCACTGCAGCGGCACCAGGCGCGAGGCGTTCGGTGCCGTCCTCAGCAGCAGACCGGCCACCCCCGCCTATTTCGTCTCGACCCTCGTCCATGAACTCCAGCACACCAAACTGGCCGCCCTCGGCTCCCTCACGCCGCTGCACCACGAGGACGCGACACCGCGTCACTTCGCGCCCTGGCGCTCCGACTCGCGGCCCTTCGACGGCCTTCTCCAGGGCGCCTACTCGCACCTCGCGCTCGCCGACTACTGGCAGCGGTTCGCGCTCGCCGCGCGGCGTGTCACCCACCGCGACCTGGCGTGGGCCGAGCACGCCCGCTGCCGCGAGCAGGTCGGTGCCGTGCTGCCCGTGCTGGCGGGATCGGCGGCACTGACCCGTGAAGGCCGGTTGCTGGTCAACGAGATGATCACGCTCTACCACCGTCTGGACGATTGTCCGCCCCCGACGGGTCATCTCGCGCGGGCGCAGGCGTACGTGGCCACCACCAGGGTGATATGGCAGCAGAGGAACGGCTCGCGAACACAGTGAACAGCCCCCGCGACACCGGTCGGAGCGACCATGCTCCGGTGTATGTTGAAAACGCTCGCATCGAGGCAGGGAGACGGTTGAATGCCCGGAACGCGTAAGCAAGTTGGAGCAACCGGGGCGCAGACCGTCACCATCAGTTCCGCCGGTTTCAACCGCGCCTGGGCGGCGTGGATCGCGGACCGTCTGGAACGGCGTGGCGTGACGGTGGTCCAGCAGCGCTGGGACCCCCCGGTGGAGATCCCGCTGGAGGAGTCCCTGCGGGACCTGACCCTGTCCCGAGGCCAGGTCCTGGTGATCCTCAGCGACTGGTACTTCCAGCTCGGACCCCGTGGCCACGACGAGTGGAACAGGGCCCTGCGCGAGGTCGTCGCCCCTGATCCCGACCGCTTCGCCGCCGTCTCCGTCACCACCTCGGCGTTGCCCGGGGCCACCTCCGTCCTCGGCGCGGCCGACCTGACCAACGTCGGTGCCGACGAGGCCGAGCGGCGGCTGCTGACCCGCCTGGGCCTGCCCACGGACCCGCTGCCCGCCTCCGCGGAGACCCGGCCGGGCCCCCGCTATCCGGCCGACACCCCCGAGGTGTGGGGCGGGGTACCGCGCCGCAACACCCGGTTCACCGGGCGTGAGGAACTGCTCAACAAGGCGTACCAGGCCCTCCAGGACGCCGGAACCGGCGCCGGGGTCGTGACCCTGTACGGCATGTCCGGCGTCGGCAAGACCCAACTGGCCGCGGAGTACGTCTACCGCTTCGGTTCCGAGTACGACGTGGTCTGGTGGGTGCCCGCCGACCGGCGTGCGCTCTACCGCCAGAGGCTCGCCGAACTCGCCCCCGAACTGGGCCTGTCCACCGGCGTCGAGTACGGCGAGCGGCTGCGCGCGGTACGGGACGCGCTGCGTCGCGGCGAACCGCACTCCCACTGGCTCCTCGTCCTCGACGGTGCCGACGAGCCCGAACACATCTGGGACCTCGTGCCGACCGGTCCCGGACACGTCCTCATCACCTCGCGCAACCCGGAGTGGGGCGAGCACAACAGCAACCTCGTCGAGGTGCCCGTCTACAGCCGGGACGAGTCGGTCGCCTTCATCCGGCGCCGCGCGCCGCGCCTGACCCCGGCCGAGGCCGACCGGCTCGCCGACGCCCTCGAAGACCTCCCGCTGCTCCTCGACCAGACCGCGGGCTGGCTGAACGACTCCGACCTGTCGGTCGAGGAGTACATCGAACTCCTCGAAGGCGGCATCGACCAGGACGTCGTCAAGGTCTCCGCGGACTTTCCGCTCGCCTTCCAGACCGCCTGGTCGATACTGCTGAACAAGCTCAAGGACACCGTCCCCGAGTCCGTCGACCTGCTCCGCCTGTGCAGTTTCTTCGCACCCGGCTCCATCCCCGTGCGGCTGCTGAAGGAAATGCCCGCCGGTGAGCTGCCGGAACAGGTCTCCGGCCTGATGAACGACCCGCTGCTGTGGAACAAGGCGATCAGCCAGCTCCGTCAGTACTCCGTGGTCCGGCTGGAGTCCCACGAGTCGGCCGTCGACGAGGCGTCGTCCGGCGAGTCGCTCTACATGCACCGCATGGTCCACCAGATCGTCGGTCACGACATGACGGAACGGGACCGCCGGGAGTTCATCGACGTGGTCCGCCGGGCTCTCGCGGCCGCGGACCCCGGCAGACCCACCGACACCCGGCTCTGGCCCGCCTACGCCGAGATCACCCCGCACCTGAAATGGGCCGATGTGCTCAAGAGCACCGACCCGGCGGTGCAGACCCTCGTGCTCAACTGTCTGCGCTACATGTACCTCTCCGGGGAGTACCGGGCCGGCATCAAGCTGGGCGAACGCGCCATGAAGGCCTGGCGGGAACTGCTCGGCGAGGACCACCCCAGGATCTGGGACCTCAGCTACCACTACGCCAACCTGCTGCGGGCCGTCGGTGACTACGCCGGCACGGAAGCGATCGAACGTGCCGCCGTGGACCATCTGCGTACCGAGCGCGGCGTACAGGATCTGGAGCACCTGCGTGCCGCCGGAGGCCTCGCCGCCGACCTGCGGGGCCTCGGCCGGTACGACGAGGCACTGGAGATGTCGGGCTGGGTCCTCGCCGCCTACCGTGAACTGCTGGGCGACCAGGACTCACGGACACTCAACGCCCAGAACAACCTGGCCGTTTCGCTGCGGCTGCTCGGCCGGTACGAGGAGTCGTTGGAGCTCAACCAGCGGACTCTGGAAGCCCGTCGCCAGTTCCTGGGCCAACGTCACAACTGGACCCTGTCCTCCCAGACCAGCTACGCCATCGACCTGCGCCTGCTCGGCCGCTACGGCGACGCGCTGTCGCTCCAGAACCAGAGCGTCCGGGTGCACCGGCTGGTCATGGGCCAGGACAATCCGCAGACCCTGGGAGCCGAATACAACCTCGCGCTGTGCCACTACCGTTCGGGGGAGCGCGCCACGGCCTCGGCCCTGTTCACCCGGGTGCTGGAGCGATGCGAACGGGTGCTGGGCGAGGGCGCCCCGCTGACCATGATGTTCGCGGCCGGCCAGAGCTGCTTCGCCCGCGAGCACGCGGACATCGACCAGGCCAGGGGCATAAGCGAGAAGGTCGTCGACGGCTATGTGGACATGCTCGGCGAGAACCACCCCTTCGTGGCGGGAACGCGGGCCAACCACGCCCTGATCCTGCGCAACGTGGGCGAGCGCGACCACGCCCACGCACTGCTGGAAGGGGCCCTGGCCGCGTTGACACAGGCCGTCGGCGAGTACCACCCCTGGACCCTGGGGTGTGCCATCAACGCCTCGGCGCTGCGCAACCTGGTGGGGGACCCGGAATCCGCGGCCACGCTGACGGACGCGGTCGTCACCCGGGCCACCGAGACCCTCGGCCGGACCCACCCGTTGACCCTCTCCGCCCGGATCGCCCACGCCGCGGACCTGCGCGGCGTCCGGGAGCGGCAGCGGGCCGAGAAGGTCGAGAACGAGGCGCTGGGCGACCTGGCGACCACCCTCGGCGCCCAGCATGTCCATACGGTCTCGGCCCGCTCGCGCAACCGCCCGTACTGGGACTTCGAGCCCCCGATCGTCTGAGGGCCTGTCGGGTGACCTCCGACCGGGCGGACGCGGTCCGAGGTCACCCGACAGGCTCTGGGACGGGGCGCTGCCCGCGCACCGGCGGCGCCCGTACAGCGCCGACCGCACACCGAAGGGCGGCCCGGTCCCGCGAGCAATTCGCGGGACCGGGCCCTGGTTCGTACAGCAGCGGGTCAGGCGTCGAAGACCTCGGCGACCAGCTGGGCCTGCTCGGCCTGGTGGCGCTTGGCGGAGCCCACCGCCGGGGACGAGCTGTGCGGCCGCGAGATGCGGCGCAGACGCTCACCGTGCGGGACGTCGGCGCCGACGGCCAGGTCCAGGTGGTCGATCAGGTTCAGGGCGATGAACGGCCAGGCGCCCTGGTTGGCCGGCTCCTCCTGGGTCCAGAGGTACTTCTCGGCGTTCGGGTACTTGGCGATCTCGGCCTGCAGCTCGGCACCCGGCAGCGGGTACAGGCGCTCCAGACGGATGATCGCGGTGTCCGTGACGCCACGCTTCGTACGCTCGGCCTCCAGGTCGTAGTAGACCTTGCCGGCGCAGAAGACGACCTTGCGGACGTCGTCCGCGTTCACCGAGTCGTCGCCGATCACCGGGCGGAAGCCGCCGGTGGTGAACTCCTCCACCTTCGACGCGGCCGCCTTGAGGCGGAGCATCGACTTCGGGGTGAAGACGATCAGCGGCTTGTGGTGCGGGTTGTGCACCTGCCACCGCAGGAGGTGGAAGTAGTTCGACGGCAGGGTCGGCATGGCGACCGTCATGTTGTTCTGCGCGCACAGCGTGAGGAAGCGCTCCGGGCGGGCGGACGAGTGGTCCGGGCCCTGGCCCTCGTAACCGTGCGGCAGCAGCAGCGTGACGCCGGAGGTCTGACCCCACTTCTGCTCGGCCGAGGAGATGAACTCGTCGACGACGGTCTGCGCGCCGTTGACGAAGTCACCGAACTGGGCCTCCCAGATGACCAGCGACTCCGGACGGGCCAGCGAGTAGCCGTACTCGAAGCCCATCGCCGCGTACTCGCTGAGCAGCGAGTCGTAGACGTTGTAACGGGCCTGGTCGTCGGAGAGGTAGAGCAGCGGGGTGTAGTCCTCGCCGGTCACCTGGTCGACGAGGACCGCGTGGCGCTGGCCGAAGGTGCCGCGGCGGGTGTCCTGGCCGGCGAGCCGGACCGGGGTGCCCTCCATCAGCAGCGAACCGATGGCCAGGGTCTCGCCCATGCCCCAGTCGATCGTGCCGTTCTCCACCGAGGCCGCGCGACGCTGCATCTGCGGCATCAGACGGGGGTGGACGGTGATCCGCTCGGGGATGTTGACCTGCGACTCCGCGATGACCTTCACGACCTCCTGGGAGACCGCGGTGGTCACGGTGACCGGGAACTCGGGCTGGACCTCGGGGGTGTGCGTCGGAGCCGGCAGCGAGGTGGCCTCGCGGACCTCCGCGAAGACCTTCTCCAGCTGGCCCTGGAAGTCCTGGAGCGCCTGTTCGGCCTCTTCCAGCGTGATGTCGCCGCGACCGATGAGGGACTCGGTGTAGAGCTTGCGCACCGAGCGCTTCTTGTCGATCAGGGTGTACATCTGCGGGTTGGTGAACTCGGGGTTGTCGCCCTCGTTGTGACCGCGGCGGCGGTAGCAGATGAGGTCGATCACGACGTCCTTGTTGAACGCCTGCCGGAACTCGAAGGCCAGCCGTGCGACGCGGACGACGGCCTCGGGGTCGTCACCGTTGACGTGGATGATCGGCGCCTCGATCATGCGCGCCACGTCGGTGGCGTACATCGAGGAGCGCGAGGACTCCGGGGCGGCGGTGAAGCCGACCTGGTTGTTGATCACCACGTGCACGGTGCCGCCGGTGCGGTAGCCGCGCAGCTGCGACATGTTGAGCGTCTCGGCGACGACGCCCTGGCCGGCGAAGGCCGCGTCGCCGTGGAGCGCGACCGGCAGGACCGTGAAGTCCGTGCCGCCCTTGTTGATGATGTCCTGCTTGGCGCGGGCGATGCCCTCCAGGACCGGGTCGACCGCCTCCAGGTGCGAGGGGTTGGCGGCCAGCGAGACCTTGATCTGCTCGCCGTCCAGACCGGTGAAGGTGCCCTCGGCGCCCAGGTGGTACTTCACGTCGCCGGAGCCGTGCATCGACCGGGGGTCGAGGTTCCCCTCGAACTCGCGGAAGATCTGCGCGTACGACTTGCCGACGATGTTCGCCAGCACGTTCAGCCGGCCGCGGTGGGCCATGCCGATGACGACCTCGTCGAGGCGGGCCTCCGCCGCGGAGTCGATGACCGCGTCGAGCAGCGGGATGACGGACTCGCCGCCCTCCAGCGAGAACCGCTTCTGGCCGACGTACTTGGTCTGCAGGAACGTCTCGAACGCCTCGGCGGCGTTGAGGCGGCGCAGGATGCGCAGCTGCTCCTCGCGCTCGGGCTGCTGGGCGCGCGGGCGCTCCACCCGGTCCTGGAGCCACTTGCGCTGCTTCGGGTCCTGGATGTGCATGAACTCGATGCCGGTGGTGCGGCAGTACGACTCACGCAGCACACCGAGGATGTCGCGGAGCTTCATCATCGACTTGCCGGCGAAACCGCCGACCGCGAAGTCCCGCTCCAGGTCCCACAGGGTCAGGCCGTGCTCGGTGATGTCCAGGTCGGGGTGCTTGCGCTGGCGGTACTCCAACGGGTCGGTGTCGGCCATGACATGGCCGCGGACCCGGTAGGAGTGGATCAGCTCGAAGACCCGCGCGGCCTTGGTCACGTCGTTGTCGTGCGAGGCGTCGATGTCCGTGAGCCAGCGGACCGGCTCGTACGGGATGCGCAGCGACTTGAAGATCTCGTCGTAGAACTCGTTCTCGCCGAGCAGGAGCTGGGCGACGATCCGCAGGAACTCGCCGGAGGCGGCGCCCTGGATCACCCGGTGGTCGTACGTCGAGGTCAGCGTCATGACCTTGGAGATGCCCAGCTTGTTCAGGGTGTCCTGGGAGGTGCCCTGGAACTCGGCCGGGTAGTCCATCGCGCCGACGCCCATGATGAGGCCCTGTCCGGGCATCAGGCGGGGCACCGAGTGCACGGTGCCGATGCCGCCGGGGTTGGTCAGCGAGGCGGTGACGCCGGTGAAGTCGTCCATGCCGAGCTTGCCGTTGCGGGCGCGGCGGACGATGTCCTCGTACGCCTGCCAGAACTCGAAGAAGTTGAGCGTCTCGGCCTTCTTGATGGCCGCGACGACCAGCTGGCGGTCGCCGTTCGGCTTCACCAGGTCGATGGCCAGACCGAGGTTGACGTGCTCCGGCTTGACCAGGGTCGGCTTGCCGTCCTTCAGCGCGAAGGAGTGGTTCATCGTCGGCATGGCCTTGAGGGCCTGCACCATCGCGTACCCGATGAGGTGCGTGAAGGAGATCTTCCCGCCCCGGGCGCGCTTGAGGTGGTTGTTGATGACGATGCGGTTGTCGAAGAGCAGCTTCACCGGAACGGCGCGGACGGACGTGGCCGTCGGCAGCTCCAGCGAGGCGTTCATGTTCTTCGCGACGGCGGCCGACGGGCCGCGCAGCGTCACGTACTCGGGGCCGGCCGGGGCCTCGGTGGCCGGTGCCGCCGCGGGCTTGGCCGGGGTCTCGGCAGCCTTCGCGGCCGGGGCCGGCGCGGCCTTCGCCGGGGCTGCCGGAGCAGCGGCGGCGGGAGCGGCCTGTGCGGGCGCCGGGGCCGCGGGTGCGGTGGCCTTCGTGGCCGGAGCCGGGACCTGCGCCGGGGTGGCCTGGGGCGCGGCTGCCGGTGCGGCGGCGGCCGGGGTCACCGCAGCCCCCGCGGCTGCGGCGCCGGGAACGGGCTTGTCCGCCGTGCCGGACGTACCCGGCTTGTAGTCGGCGAAGAAGTCCCACCAGGCGCGATCGACCGAGTTGGGATCCTGGAGGTACTGCTGGTAGATCTCGTCGACGAGCCACTCATTGGGGCCGAAAGCCGCGGCCGGGTCGGTACCCGGGCCGGCTTGGTCGGTCGAGATGCTCGAGTTACTGGGGGACTGAGACGACACGGCGGCAACCGCCCTCTTCCGCTTCACAAGGTGATGGACAGCGGAAATCAAGGCTACGCCTCCCCAGCCGTTCCATGCAGGCCGGGCCGCCCTTCGTCGCGCAAGTCACATCGGAAGGCGGGTTTCGGCGCAGGAAATGGCGGGAAACAAGCATGGTTCCGCCTCACTCCGGGTACGCGGGGCCGCGGCTACGACCCCTTGGACCGTACCCATGGAAGAGAACACGTAGAACGTGCCCTTCCGGTTCGAACCCTATGTCAACCTCGCGGTTGCGGGATCCCCGGAAGAGTGACCTGGATGCGGCACCCGCGAGCGGATTCGGCCACACCGATCCGCCCGCCGTGCAGATCCACCGCCCAGCGGGCGATCGCCAGGCCAAGACCCGTACCGCCGTCGCTGCCGGGACCGTGCGGGGACGGCACCTCGCCGCGGTTGAAACGCTCGAAGACCCGGTGCCGCTCGGACTCCGGGATGCCCGGACCCTCGTCGACCACCTCCAGCGCCAGGGACTCCGGCCCGGCGCCCCGCCGGGCCAGCACCGTGACCCGGCCGTGCGGCGGGCTGTGCTTGACAGCGTTGTCGACCAGATTGGCCACCACCTGGTGCAGCCGTTCCGCGTCCGCGTGCGCGGTCAGCTCGGGCGGCGACACGTCCAGATGCAGATGCACGTCCGTGCGGGTGTGGTTCCCTGAGCCGGAGGGCAGCCGGCGGTGCGAGGCGGCGAGATTCGCCTCCTTCAGCACACCCGACAGATACGGCCACACCTCGAAGCGGCGGGCCTTCAGCGTGACCACCCCGTTGTCCAGGCGGGACAGGTCCAGCAGTGTCTCCACCAGCCTGCCGAGCCGCTCGGTCTGTTTCAGCGCCGTGCGCATCGTCTCGGGATCGGCCGAGGACACCCCGTCCACGACGTTCTCCAGTACGGCTCTCAGCGCCGCGATGGGCGTCCGAAGCTCGTGCGACACATTGGCCACCAGCTCCTTGCGGTGCCGGTCCACGGCCTCCAGGTCGTCCGCCATGCGGTTGATCGTCTGGGCCAGGTCGCCGAGTTCGTCACGCCGGTCGGCGCCGCTCACCCGTCTGGTGTAGTCGCCGTGCGAGATGGACCGGGCCACGGTCGTCATCTCGTCCAGCGGTGCGGTGAGGCCGTGCGCCACGAACTGGGTGATCAGCAGGGTCGCGATCACCGAGAACACCGTGATGAAGCGCAGCTCGGTCCTGGTGCGCAGGGCCACCATCAGCAGCCCGGTGGTGATGAACACCGACACCACCACGAGCGTGCCCAGCTTGGCCTTGACCGAGAAGGGACGCAGTCCGGAACCGGGCCGGGTCATGGCGCAGGGGTCTCCAGGGCGTAGCCGACACCGTGCACGGTACGGATCCGCTCCGCACCGATCTTCCGGCGCAGCGCCTTGATGTGGCTGTCGACCGTACGGGTGCCGGAGGCGTCCGCCCAGTCCCAGACCTCGGCCAGCAGTTGCTCCCGGGAGAGCACCGCGCGCGGTGTGTTGGCCAGGCAGACCAGCAGGTCGAACTCGGTCGGCGTGAGATGGACGTCGTCGGCGCGCACCCGGACCCGGCGCTGCGCGTGATCGATCTCCAGCTCGCCGAGGCGCAGTATGCCGCTGCGCGGTGTGACCGCGGCCAGCGCCGCGCGCTCGACCCGGCGCAGCAGGACGTGCACCCGGGCCGCCAGCTCACGCATCGAGAACGGCTTGGTCATGTAGTCGTCGGCGCCGACCCCGAGGCCGACCAGCATGTCGGTCTCGTCGTCCCTGGCGGTCAGCATCAGCACCGGCACCGGCCGCTGGGCCTGCACGCGACGGCAGACCTCCAGTCCGTCGAAGCCGGGGAGCATGATGTCGAGCACCATCAGATCGGGCTGCCACGCCTCGGCCGCATCCACGGCCGCGGGCCCGTCGAGTGCGGTCTGCACCAGAAAGCCCTCGGCCCGCAGCCGGGCGGAAATGGCATCGACGATCGTGGCGTCGTCCTCGACCACCAGCACCCGGCGCTGCGCGCCCGGGGTGGCCGCGACACCGTTGTGGGTGGTGTGTGTCTGTTCCATCGCCCCGCCCCTGCCCGCCCTCACGGGGGCCATTCCCCCGGACGCGCGGTCTTCGCTTGTGGATGTCATGGGTGATCCCGTCACCGGTCAGCAGCGTAAAGGCAGCGGACCGCTCTCGGCTACGCAGGGTGTAACGGCTTCGGTGCAATGAAAGTGGCGGAGTGTCGGCCTTGTGGCGCTTGGCCCCGGGCGTCCGGGGGGCGCGGACACCCGGTGGGCGTCATCGGTCTGTCCGAAGTGCGAGATGAACCACGTCCGGAACACCTCGGGCAACGCTGACCTCTTCGGTTCTTACCCCACTGAATCCGGCATTCCGCAAGGCCTGTTCGAACTCGGCGGACGGTTGTGCGGACCACACTGCGAGAACGCCGCCGGGTGTCAGCCGCTCCCGGCAGTCCGCCAGGCCGGCGGGGGAGTACAGGCTGGTGTTGTCCTCGGTGACGGTCCAGTCGGGCCCGTTGTCGATGTCCAGGCACAGGGCGTCATAACGGTCCGTAGTCGTGTGCAGGTACGAGACGAGATCCGTCGTCAGGATCGCGGTCCGCGGATCGGCGAGCGCCGCCCCGGAGATCGCGGCCAGCGGTCCCTCCCGGTGCCAGTCCACGATCGCCTGCTCCCGCTCGACGACGGCGATCCGCCCCCACCGCGGCTCGTCGGCGGCCCGGACGAGAGAGAAGCCGACCCCGAGACCCCCGATGAGTACCGACGGGGCCGTCCGCCCGGCGGGCAGAGCGGCCAGCGCCGCATCGATCAGCAGCCGCTCGGAACGCCCGTCCGAGGTGTCCATCAGGAAGCACCCGTTGGCGATGATCTCGAAGTCGTCGCCCCGCTCCCGCAGCACGACCTCGCCGTACGGGCCTTCACGGCGGTCGAGTGTGACAGGGGCGAGGGCGTCGGGGCCGTGGATGTCGGGCATGGTGCGGATCTCCGGTGCGTGGCGGACACGGTCCCCGCCATCCTGTCCGGTCGACGCGGTCGGCGGCCAGCGTATTGCCGAGGGGTGCGCCGGTGGGGCGCCGCTCCGGGACGGCGCCGGTGGGGCGCCGCTCCGGGACTCGGGGGCGCGCCGTCGAGGAACGTGTCCCTCGGGGAGCGTAAGCGCATATAAGAGGACGGAAGAATGGTGTGGCCGGCACCCGGCGCGAAGGGATGGCCCGTTTTCGGCCACCTCATGTGGCTCACGCCATGGACGACGTGGGGGACGATCGCGGAGGGTAGGACGTTGTTCTGGGGGGCTTGTACGGGAAGGGGCCTCGCGCGGTGCATCAGGGTACGGACAGAGCGGCTGGCGAGGAACACCACGAGGCGCTACCGCTCGACGCCATACCGCGTCAGCGCCGCAAGGGAGAGGGCGCCCCTCCTCCGGCCCGGCAGGCCCCGAAGGCCCGCGATGCGCGCAAGGCCCGCGAGGCCCGCGAGGCGCGCAAGGCGCGCCGTCGGCTGCGGCTGCTGCCGACACCCACCGGCACCCCGTTCACCTTCGGCTATCTGCTGGTGCTCGTCGGTACGTCCCTCTTCATGGAGTTCGCCGACCAGGACACCGTCTTCGCGTTCCTGCGCGCGTCGAGCACGGATGTCGCGCATCTCGGCGAGACCCCGCTGCTCGTCCTGGCCGCCAGCGCCCTCTGGGTCGTCGGCGGGCTCACCTCGCCGTACGTCATCGGCTTCGCTCTCGTGCTGACCGCCCTGGAGCGTCGCATCGGGGGGTGGCGCACCGCCGGGGTGTTCCTGCTCGGCCATGTCGTGGCGACGCTTGCCACGGAGATCCCGGTCGGGCTGTCCGTGGTGGCCGGTCACCTGCCGGAGTCCTCGCTGCACCGGCTCGACTACGGCATCAGCTTCGGGCTGATGGCGAGCGTGGGCGCCCTCGCCGGGCTGCTCGTGCCGTGGCTGCGGGTGGTGGTGCTCGGCGGCGTCGGCGCGATGCTGCTGCAGGATCTGTTCGAGCTGAGCAGCCCCCTCACCGACTGGGGGCATCCGCTGGCGCTGCTGCTGGGTGTGGCCTGCTGGCCGCTGCTGCGCCGGGTCGTCGCGGCCAGGGGCGTGGTGATCGGGGGCGCGGGGCCTTCTCACCGTGCGCCGCGAGGTATTCGGCTGCCGGCCAGGGCGCCGGATCGTCGATGAGTATCGCCAGGACGGCCGGATCGGCGCAGGGCGTGCGGCCCGTGTGCGCGGCCACCCGCATCTGCAGGCGGCCCGGCCGGAGCGCCGACGGGGCAATCGACGACCTCCCATGGGACTGAAGCGGAGGGCCGCGAGGTTCACCATGTACAGGCCCGCGACCGGGACGGGCCCGCCCGATCCGTGCGCGGCGAGTGCCTCTCGGTGATCGCTCACAGCGAACGTGCCCCGGGGAACAATGGGCGGCTCAGGAGCATTGAGTCTTCATAGCTCAACTTGACTGCTGAAGGGGAGATCATGGCTACCGAGTCCAATGCGGTCACTCCGCTCGCCCTGCCTGTGCTGCCGCTCGACGACGAAGTCGTGCTGCCCGGGATGGTGGTGCCTCTGGACCTGTCCGACGCCGATGTGCGCGCCGCCGTGGAGGCCGCGCAGGCCGCGGCCCGCGAGGGCGGCGGCAAGCCCGAGGTGCTTCTGGTGCCGCGGATCGACGGGACGTACACCGGCACCGGCGTCATCGGCACCGTCGAGCAGGTCGGACGGCTTTCGGACGGAGATCCGGGCGCGCTCATCCGCGGCCGTGGCCGGGTACGGATCGGGGCCGGGACCAGCGGGCCGGGGGCCGCGCTCTGGGTGGAGGGGACCCGGGTCGACGCGGTCGTCCCCGACCCGCTCCCCGGAGCCGCGGCCGAGCTGGTCAAGGAGTACAAGGCACTCGCCACCAGCTGGCTGAAGAAGCGCGGGGCCTGGCAGGTCGTGGACCGGGTCCAGCAGATCGAGGACATCTCCGCGCTCGCCGACAATTCCGGATACTCACCCTTCCTCACCACTGCCCAGAAGGTGCAGCTCCTGGAGACCGTGGACGCGGTCGCCCGGTTGAAGCTCGCCATCCAGTGGCTGGGCGAGCACCTCGCCGAGCAGGACGTCGCCGAGTCCATCGCCAAGGACGTCCAGGAGGGCGTCGACAAGCAGCAGCGCGAATTCCTGCTGCGGCGCCAGCTCGAAGCCGTACGCAAGGAGCTCTCCGAGCTCAACGGGGATCCGGGGGACGAGTCCGACGACTACCGGGCGCGCGTCGAGGCCGCCGATCTTCCCGAGCACGTCCGCGAGGCGGCGCTGAAGGAGGTCGACAAGCTGGAACGTTCGTCCGACCAGAGCCCCGAGGGCTCCTGGATCAGGACCTGGCTCGACACCGTCCTCGAACTGCCCTGGACGGAACGGACCGAGGACGCGTACGACATCCGGGGCGCCCAGGAGATCCTCGACGCCGAGCACGCGGGCCTGCAGGACGTGAAGGAGCGGATCACCGAGTACCTGGCGGTCCGCAAGCGGCGTTCCGACCGCGGCCTCGGCGTCGTCGGCGGGCGGCGCGGCGGTGCCGTGCTGGCGTTGGTGGGTCCTCCGGGCGTGGGCAAGACCTCGCTCGGCGAGTCCGTCGCGCACGCCATGGGACGCAAGTTCGTCCGCGTCGCGCTCGGCGGTGTGCGGGACGAGGCGGAGATCCGCGGCCACCGGCGTACCTACGTCGGCGCCCTGCCGGGGCGTATCGTGCGGGCCGTCAAGGAGGCCGGTTCGATGAACCCGGTCGTCCTGCTCGACGAGATCGACAAGGTCGGCTCGGACTTCCGGGGCGACCCGGCCGCCGCCCTCCTCGAAGTCCTCGACCCGGCCCAGAACCACACCTTCCGCGACCATTACCTGGAGGTCGAACTCGACCTCAGCGACGTCGTGTTCCTGGCCACCGCCAATGTGCTCGAAGCCATCCCGGAAGCCCTGCTGGACCGGATGGAACTGGTTCGGCTCGACGGCTACACCGAGGACGAGAAGGTCGTCATCGCCCGCGACCACCTGCTCCCGCGCCAGCTGGAGCGGGCCGGTCTGGAGAAGGGCGAGGTGACGCTCGACGAGTCCGCGCTGCGCAAGCTGGCCGGCGAGTACACCCGTGAAGCGGGCGTACGGAACCTGGAGCGGGCCGTCGCCCGGCTGCTCCGCAAGGTCGCGGCCCAGCACGAACTGGGCGAGCGGGAGCTTCCGTTCACGGTCGCCGAAGCGGATCTGCGCGGCCTGATCGGACGGCCGCACCACGTCCCCGAGTCCGCCCAGGACCCGGCCGAGCGCCGGACCTCGGTGCCGGGCGTGGCCACCGGGCTCGCGGTGACCGGAGCGGGCGGCGACGTGCTGTTCGTGGAGGCGTCGTTGGCCGACCCGGAGACCGGGGCTTCCGGACTGACCCTGACCGGTCAGCTCGGCGACGTGATGAAGGAGTCCGCGCAGATCGCGCTGAGCTTCCTGCGGTCGCACGGCGCGGAACTGGAACTGCCGGTCGCGGACCTGAAGGACCGCGGCGTGCACATCCACTTCCCCGCGGGCGCGGTCCCCAAGGACGGCCCGAGCGCCGGTATCACGATGACGACCGCACTGGCCTCGCTGCTCTCCGGACGGCTGGTCCGCACGGATGTGGCGATGACCGGTGAGGTCTCGCTGACCGGACGGGTGCTGCCGATCGGCGGCCTGAAGCAGAAGCTGCTGGCCGCGCACCGGGCCGGGATCACCACCGTGGTGATCCCGAAGCGGAACGAGGCCGACCTGGACGATGTTCCGGCCGAGGTCCTGGACACCCTGGAGGTCCACCCGGTGACGGACGTCCGCCAGGTGCTGGAGATCGCCCTCGCGCCGGCCTCCGCGGTCAGGCCCGAGGAGAGGATCCCGGCCGCGGCGTAGCCGCCACGGCGTGACGGACGTGGCACCACGTGCGCGACCGGTACGGACGGCCCGCCTCCCCGGCAACGGGTGGGCGGGCCGTTCCGCGTGTGCCGGCGGGTCGGCCCGCGGAGGCCGCACGGCGAGCGGCGCACCGAAGGCCCGACGGCCGGCGACTTCCCCCGCGGCGCACGCCGGTATGGGCGTCGGCGCGGGTGCGGCTGGTGGGCCCCGTCGGCCGACAGGCTCTCAGGGGCGGTAGATCGTCCCCGGGACGGGCTCGGCGGGCGCCATCAGCTGCGGGACGGTGACAAAGGTGTAGCCCTGCTTCTTCAGCGCGTCGATGATGCCGGGCACCGCGGGCACCGTCCCCTTGTAGATGTCGTGCAGCAGGATGATGCCGTCCTTGCTCGCCTGGTCCAGGATGCGCTTCTTGATCAGCGCCGAGTCGGTGGTGGAGTAGTCCTTGGCAGTGGCGCTCCACAGGATCTGGGAGAGCCCCAGGTCCTTGCTGATCCCCGAGACGGTGTCGTCGGTACGGCCCTGCGGCGGGCGCATCAGCCGCGGCTTCTTGCCGGTGATCTCCGCTATCGCGTCCTGTGTCTTCTCCAGCTCGGCGCGTATCTCGGCGGGCTTCTTGTCCGTCAGGATCTCGTGGGACCAGGTGTGGTTGGCCACCTCGTGCCCCTCGGCCGCGAGCCTGCGCACGGTGTCGGGGTGCTTCTTGACGTGGTTCTTGCCCAGCAGGAAGAAGGTCGCGTGCACCTTCTTCTCCTTGAGGACGTCCAGCAGGTGCGGGGTGTCCTCGCCCGGTCCCGCATCGAAGGTCAGCGCTATGCACTTGGCCTTGCGGCAGTCCACCGGGCCGAAGGAGCCCTTGGCGTCGGAACCCGCGTCGCCACGCGCCGAGGCCGGTGCGGTGGTCTGCATGGAGCAGCCGCTGAGCATCAGGGTGAGCGCCGTCACAAGGGCAGCGGCCAACCCCGCACCGATCGACTTCGTCTTCATGGGCAAGGCGGGTCACTCCTCCGTGGCTGAACAGGTCGCACGATGTGCGGCGGAGAAGGACTATACACACGGCGTATACACCGGATTCATAGGGGTGCCCGGCGCCCGCTCGGGGGCCGAATGGCCCGGTCATGGGTGCGAACAGGGTGGAGCCCCCGGTGATTGGGTGGGTCACCGGGGGCTCGGTCGTGCGAAGCGGTGTGCCGCGCGGCAGCGGCCGGCCGGCTCAGCCGTTGGCGAGGGCCTGTACGCGGTCGAGCGCGCCGTTGAAGTGGCTGTGGTCGCCGACGTACGGGCCGGACGAGGTGTACTGCCACATCGTGTAGTAGCCCCAGCCGGCCGGGAGTTCGCCGACCGTGCTGTTGTACCGGGCCACCCACAGCGGGTTGGTGGCGCCGAAGCTCGCGTTGTTCCCGGTGCAGGTCTGCCACCAGCTGGTCGCGGTGTAAATGACCGCGTCGCGTCCGGTGCGCGCCTTGTAGGTGTTCACGAAGTCACGGATCCAGGACACCATGGCGGCCTGGCTCAGGCCGTAGCACTGGGCGCCGTACGGGTTCCACTCGATGTCGAGCGCGCCCGGCAGGGTCTTGCCGTCCTTGGACCAGCCGCCCCCGTGGTCCACGAAGTAGTTGGCCTGGACGGCGCCGCTCGTGGTGTTCGGGGTGGCGAAGTGGTACGAGCCCCGGATCATGCCGACGTTGTACGAGCCGTTGTACTGCTGGGCGAAGTACGGGTTCGTGTAGTAAGTGCCTTCGGTGGCCTTGGTGTAGGCCCACTTCACGCCGCTGTTCCAGAGGGTCGGCCAGTCGACGTTGCCCTGGTAGCTGGCGACGTCCACGCCTTCGGTCTGGGCGGCGAGGGTGTTGCGCGGCAGTCCGCCCTGGCCGTCGTGGGCGGCGACGCCCATGCCCATCGTGGCCGTGCCCCGTGCGGGCTTCTTGGCCGCGACGGCGGAGTCGTGGGTGCCCGCGGCGCTCGCCGCGCCGGGCAGGGTGAGGAGGAGGGAAAGGGCTGCGAGCAGGGTTCCGGCCGCCGCGAAGCGCGAGCGGCGGGACGTTCCGGATCCGGATCTGAGCACGGGCATGTGAGTGCCTCCGAGGCCTTGGTGGGGGGGACGCGCTGATCCCAGGGGGGCGCCGGGCGCACCCCTGTCGGCATGCCATGGTGTGGACATGCCATACATGACGCTACGCACGTAGACCTGTGCTGCGGAAGAGGGCCTGGGCGCCGCCGTTGGTCTACGCCTGCGAAATACTGGCCAAGCTGCGGCGATGACCAGCGGCGAAAGAAACTTTCAGCGGCAGGAAAGCTTATGAGGGGTGTTGACGTGCACGGGAGCGAAAGCGGTAGTGAACCCGGCGCGACCGGAGAAAGTGGTGTGGACCACGCATTCCTGGCCCTGGAGAGGGAGTTGGCCGTCTTTCTGCGGCGGGCGCGGGCCAACTCCGGGGAAATGGCGCGCGAGGTACACCCTGAACTGGAGGCCGCCGCGTACGGACTTCTCGTCCGGCTGGAGTCGGCCGGACGGCAACGGGCCACCGATCTGGCCGCCTACTTCGGCGTCGGCAAGGCGACCATGAGTCGTCAACTCCGCGCCCTGGAAGACCTCGGACTGGTGGCGCGCGAGCCCGACCCGGCGGACGGCCGCGCCTATCTCGTCCACCTCACCGCCGAGGGGCTGGCCCGCTATCGCAGCGTCCGCGACGCCCGCCGCGAGCGCTATGTGCGCAAGCTCGCCGACTGGGACCGGGTCGAGGTGGCCGAACTGGCCCGGCTGTTGCATCACCTGAACGCCCGCGCCGAGGGCTGACATCCGCACCGGCCCGCTCCGGGCGGCACGCCCCGTCCCGGTACGGCGTCACAGCACCGCGTAGACCGCCGTCGCGTCGTCGTGGGTCTTGCTGCGGCGCAGGCGCGTGCGCTCCGTGTCCGCGTCCTCCAGGGCCCGGACGCGGTCGACCAACCCCTGCGTCCCCTCCTTGCGGAGCACCCCGAGGCAGTCCGCCCAGTCGCCTTCGCGGAACATCTCGGTCCAGCGAGCCGCCCCGTCGGTCAGTGCGGCGAGCGCCCGCACCCGGCCGATGGGGGTGCGCCCGGTGACCGCACGGGCCGCCACGGACGGGTCCGCGGCGGCGGTGAAGAAGCCGCCCTCCTTGTTCCGTGCCTGTGCGTCGGCGATCGCCTCGTCGGCGAGCGTGCCCGGTGGCAGGCGGTCCAGTCGGTCGTCGAGCAGGGGGCGCACGCTTCCGTCGGGAGCCTCGAACAGCAGGACGGAATCGGACAGTACGAGGTGCTCGATCTCGCGTTCGTCCCAGCGCGCCATGACGACCGTCGCCTGCGGTGTTCGCACGTGAGAAAGGTCACACAGGGAGCGGTGCGCGTCGGCGGTGCGTCGAATGGACTCGGCCAGGATCTCCTGGAGGGTCAGGCCTCGCCGCGAACCGGACAGTTCGACCAGCGCGCCGCCGAGCCGTGCGGTGAACCACGGCACCGAGTGCACACAACCGTCGTCGCTCCTCGGCGGGGTCACCCCGTCGAGCAGGACCAGCGCCCCGCCCTGGCCCGAAGCGGGGACTGTCGTGGCCGCCCAGTCCTCGTTCGGGCGGTCGGGGCTGCCGGCGGCGGTGGCGAGTTCGATGCGCATGCGGTCAGTCTGCACGATGTCTTCACGGGCCCTGCATGGATCAGAATTGGCCTGTACCACCAGGTCAGGCGGGTGTCCCGAGCGGAAGGAATGGCTCCGGGCGGCGTGCGGGCGGGCATCCTGCCAAAGCCGGGGCGGAAGTTCCAGCCGAAGCTCCAGGTGTGCCGCACGCGCCTCGGGGGGAGACTTGTTCGTCAACTCCGGAGTGATGTTCACTCGTTCAGGTGGCGGAGTGGTTGATGCGCGCCCCCCTCTCAAAAGCACTGGAATGGTCAGAAGCCGTACAGGGGTCGGGGCGCTCGTTCACATGTGATCGTGCGTCACCTCTGCTTCAAGGGCGGACGAGTCAAGATTGCGAGCACCGGTGCAGAAGAAGCGGCCTCGGAGCAAGGGCAGCAAGCACAGCGGTTCCGGGGTGACGCCACCGGTACCCGCCGAGAGCGAGGGCACCCGGCGCACCGTGCGCGTACGCAGCCGGCTGGTCGCCGGTGTCGCGGTGGTCGGTATCACCGTCATCGCCGCGGGCGCGCCCGCGGCCCTCAGCGCCTCCTCGGACCTGAACGAGTCGCAGCGGCTGGTCACCCTCGCCGAGCTGAACCAGCAGGCCATCGCACTCGCCCACGCCCTCGCGGACGAGCGTGACGAGGTCACCGCCTACATCGCGGCCGGCCGTGACGAGCAGTCCGGCCCGGCGGCGAAGGGCAAGGGCGACTCCGGCAGCCGGAGCGCCCGCGTCGATCAGCAGGTGGACGAGATCAGGGACGCGGCCCCGGCCGCGCTGCGCCGCGATCTCTCGACCATCCCCTCGCTGCGCCGCGACGCGCTCAGCGGCAAGGGCTCGGCACTGCAGGCCCATCAGGCGTACACCGAGGTCATCACCAAGCTCCACGACCTCGCCGACGAACTCGCCGAGAAGACCCCGCCACGCGCCGCCGGGGCCACCCGCGCGCCGCTCGCGCTCGGCCGGGCCACCGAGCAGGCCTCCGCCACCCGCGGGCTGCTGCTCGCCGCGCTCTCCGTGCCCCGTCCCGTCACGACCCCGCAGATCGACCCGATCACCGGACTGCCCGTCCAAACCCAGGACCAGGGCAGCAGCAAGGACGACCGCACCCGTGACGAGCTGAGCGCCGCCGCCCAGCAGGCCCGCGTCGGCGAACTCGCCTCGCTCGCCGACTTCGACCAGGCCGCGGGCACCACCGCCCGCGACAAGCTGTCGTCCACCGTCACCGGCCCCGAGGTCGACAGCGCGGAGAAGTACCTCAACTCCCTCACCGACCGCCCCGAGCTGTCCGCATCCGACCAGCAGACCAACAGCAAGAAGGTCGCGGCGGCGCTCTCCGCCCGGATCGACCGGATGCGGGGCGTCGAGTCCGCCCTCGGCACCGCACAGGTCCAGCGCCTGGAGGAACTGCGCGACGACGACGTCACCGCGCTCGAACTGCGGATCGCGCTGCTCGGCGGCTGTCTGCTGATCGCCGTCGGCGTCTCCACCGCCGTGGCCCGCACCCTCACGCAGCCGCTCGCCGTCCTGCGGATCGGTGCCGCCCGCCTCGTCGCCGAGCCCGACAACGCCGAACCGATCCGCTACACCGGCCGCAACGACGAGTTCGCCCAGGTCGTGCGGTCCATCAACGCCCTGCACGGCAAGCTGCACGGCCTGCTCCACCAGTTCAACGGCCGCTTCGAGAGCCTGCAGAACGAGCGCGCCGAGCTGATCGCCGGACGCGAGGCCCTCACCGTCCAGCGCGCCGAGCTCCAGGTCCTGACCGCCGACCTGACGGCCCAGCTGGAGCGGCTGAAGAACACGGTCCACCACACCTTCGTCAACCTCTCCCTGCGCACCCTCGGCCTCGTCGAGCGTCAGCTCGGCGTCATCGAGAGCCTGGAGGAGAAGGAGCACGACCCGGACCGGCTGGCCACGCTCTTCAAGCTCGACCACATGGCCACGGTCATGCGCCGGCACAGCGAGAACATGCTGGTACTCGCGGGCGCCGAGCACGGACACGGGCACGCGGGTCCGATCCCGCTGGTCGATGTGGCGCGCGCGGCCGTTTCCGAGATCGAGCGGTACGAGCGGGTCACCATCCAGTCCCTGCCGCCGCACGCCCAGATCGCCGGTTTCGCCGCCGACGACCTCAGCCACCTCATCGCCGAACTCCTGGAGAACGCCACCTCCTTCTCGCCGCCGGACTCCCATGTCCAGCTCTCCGGCTGGCTGCTGGAGACGGGTGAGGTGATGCTCTCCGTCCAGGACGAGGGCATCGGGATGTCGGCCGTACGGATGGGCGAGCTCAACGCCCGGCTCGGCGACCCGACGCTCTTCGACATGGGTGAGGGGGACGACAAGGGGGCGCCCGGGGCCGGACTCGGCCTCCAGGTCACCTCGCTGCTGGCCGCGCGCCACGGCGTACGGGTCCAGCTGCGCGACCACAAGGGCAGCGGGGTCACGGCCGTCGTCGTCCTGCCCAAGGTCCTGCTGCCGAAGGCACCCCCGGCCGCCACACCGCCGCCGGTGACGGTACCCGGGGAAGCGCCCGCGCTGAATCTGCCGGGGTCGGTCGCCGAAGCCAACTCCAACGCCCTGCCGACGCGTACGCTCGCCCTGCCCGGCGACCCGCTGATCGCTGCGGCCGAGCAGACGATCCGCGAGTCCGGGGCCGCTGTCGAGCCCGAGGCCGGGCCCCAGCCCGGACAGGCGGCGGACGCCGTGCCCGCTCCGGCCGCCGCCGAGACCGAGGCCGAGACCACGATGCAGGTCCGGCTCCCGGTGGCGCCGGAAATCGCGGACGGCCCCGAGCCCACGACGCCGGTCCCGTACGTCATCGGTCCCGACCGCCATGAGCGCACCGTCGACGAGTCCGCGGAGCCCCGTACCGCCCCGGAGCCCGCGGCACACACCGCACCGGTCCCCGCGCCCGGCCCGGAGCCGTACACCGCTCCGGCCCCCGCGCCCGTCGCCGACGCCCTGCCGGGCCCCCGGCAGCCGGAGCAGCAGGAGCGCATCACGGACAAGGGGCTGCCCAAGCGCACTCCCAAGGTCGTGAAGCCCGCCACGGCACCCGCCTCCGAGCGCAAGGGCAGCCTGGACAAGGAGGCCCTGCGCCGTCGGCTCGGCGGCTTCCACCAGGGAGCGAAGGACGGCCGCCGGGACGTCGAGGCGGAAATCGCCGAGATGACGGCGACCCAACCGTTCCCCGGAACCGCCGTACACGCCGGACGCCCCGCACATACCGACCACAGTGACCCGGCCGACCGCAATGACGGCCGAACCGATGAGACGGGGGACACAGTCGAGGAGGCACGCAGTTGACTGCGCCCAGCACATTCGGGCTGAGTACC
Organism: Streptomyces sp. NPDC088252; assembly: GCF_044740965.1. Taxonomy (NCBI): domain Bacteria; kingdom Bacillati; phylum Actinomycetota; class Actinomycetes; order Kitasatosporales; family Streptomycetaceae; genus Streptomyces; species Streptomyces sp. NPDC088252. Next base: position 59,411 of record NZ_JBIURS010000010.1, read on the forward strand.
GAGGCCCGGAACCTTCACTGGTTGCTCAGCAATTTGGTGGAGGAGGTGCCAGGGGTCCACTCGGTCACCGTCGTCTCGTCCGACGGACTGATGCTGCTCTCCTCCGACCCCGGCCACCAGACCGCCCGCGTCACCGGTCGGCAGGACGGTCCCAGGGGCTCCAGCGCCGACCTGGCGACCATCGTCTCCGGCATCGGCAGCCTCACCTCCGGCGCCGCCAAGCTGATGGACGGCGGTGGCGTCAAGCAGACCATGGTCGCCATGGACGAGGGCAGCGTCTTCGTCATGTCGATCAGCGACGGCTCGCTGCTCGGTGTGCACGCCACCCCGGACTGCGACATGAGCGTCATCGCGTACCACATGGCGCTCTTCGTCGGCCGAGCCGGACACGTACTCACCCCCGAACTCCGCAGTGAACTGCGCAAATCGATGGAGAGCACCCAGTGACGTCCGCTGCTGAACCCGCCCGCAGGCTGCCCGTCCGCGGGTCCGACCGAAGGCCCGCACGGGTCCGCCCGTACTCCCTCACCGGCGGCCGTACCCGCTTCGGCCACGTCCTGCTCGTCGAGACGTTCGTCGCCGCGCTCGAAGCACCCGAGGAACGCCGTGAACTGACCAACGGCAACCTGGCCACCCGCGTCATGCCGGAGCTCCAGGCCATCGTCGAACTCTGCCGCCGGATGCGTACGGTCGCGGAGATCTCCGCCCTGTTGAAGATGCCGCTCGGTGTGGTCCGGGTGCTGCTCAGCGACTTGGCCGACCAGGGAAAGATCCGCGTGTACGGGACCGGTCACGGCACCGGCCAGCCCGACCGCGCACTGCTCGAAAGGGTGCTCAATGGACTCCGCCGTCTCTGAGTCGCCACTCTTCGCCCCGCGCCAGCCCGGGGCCAAGGACCAGGCCGAAGAATCGCTGCAGGCCTGGCAGTTGGATCACACCAGGGCTCCCATCGCCACGAAGATCGTGGTCGCGGGCGGGTTCGGCGTGGGCAAGACGACCTTCGTGGGGTCGGTCTCCGAGATCACTCCGCTGCAGACCGAAGCGATGATGACGCAGGCCAGCGAGGAGACCGACGATCTCACCGCGACGCCCGACAAGGTCACCACGACCGTCGCGATGGACTTCGGCAGGCTCACGCTCGACGACGACCTCGTGCTGTACGTGTTCGGCACACCGGGCCAGCAGCGTTTCTGGTTCATGTGGGACGACCTGGTGCGCGGCGCCATCGGCGCGGTCGTGCTCGCCGACACCCGGCGGCTCGCGGACTGCTTCCCCGCGCTCGACTACTTCGAGAGCTGCGGACTGCCGTACATCGTCGCCGTCAACCACTTCGAGGGCACACCGGGGTACGAGGCCGAGGACGTCCGGGAGGCCCTGACCGTACCTCCGCACGTACCAATTGTGATCATGGACGCGCGTAACAGGATCACTGTCGTCGAGTCGCTGTTGGCCCTCGTCGGTCACGCCCTCGACGCCACCCCGGCCTAAGGGCCTTTCGTTCGGATCGGGCCGGACCGGTGAGCGGTGCACACGAGCCCGGCGTGATCCAATCGAGAGGCCCTGGGAGCGCGCCGAAGCGCCCTCCCGGCTCGCACGTCACACGTAACGGAGAACCGCGATGCGGAAGATACTCATAGTCGGAGCCGGCCAGTCCGGTCTCCAGCTCGCCCTCGGACTGCAGTCCAGAGGCTACGAAGTCACCCTCATGTCCAACCGGACCGCCGACGAGATCCGCTCCGGCCGGGTCATGTCGACGCAGTGCATGTTCCACACGGCGCTGCAGTACGAGCGCGACTACCAGCTCAACTTCTGGGAGTCCCAGGCCCCGCGCATCGAGGGCCTCGGCGTCTCGGTCGCCGCGCCGGACTCCTCGCGCGCCGTCGACTGGGTCGGCAAGCTCGACGGCTTCGCCCAGTCCATCGACCAGCGCGTGAAGATGGCCGGCTGGATGGAGACGTTCGCCCAGCGCGGCGGACAGCTCGTCATCCACGGCGCCGCCGTCTCGGACCTGGACTACTTCTCCCGCACCTACGACCTGGTGATGGTCTCGGCGGGCAAGGGTGAGCTGGTCTCGATGTTCGGCCGGGACGCGTCCCGTTCGCCGTTCGACGCCCCGCAGCGCGCACTGGCCGTCGCGTACGTCCACGGAATGGGTCCGCGCCCCGAGCACCCCGAGTTCGACGCGGTCCGCTGCAACCTGGTCCCCGGCGTCGGCGAGCTCTTCGTGATGCCGACACTGACCACCTCCGGCCGCGCCGACATCCTGTTCTGGGAGGGCATCCCGGGTGGCCCGATCGACGCGTTCCGGGACATCAAGGACCCCTCCGAGCACCTCGCCAAGACGCTGGAACTCATGGAGCGTTTCCTGCCCTGGGAGTACGCCCGTGCCACCAAGGTCGAACTGACGGACGCCAACGGCACCCTGGCGGGCCGTTACGCCCCGACCGTCCGCAAGCCGATCGGCCGGCTGCCCGGCGGCGGTCTGGTCCTCGGCGTGGGCGACGTGGTCGTCGCCAACGACCCGATCACCGGCCAGGGCTCCAACACGGCCTCCAAGTGCGCGAACTCCTATCTGAACTCGATCATCGAGCACGGCGACCGTGAGTTCGACGCCGAGTGGATGCAGGCCACGTTCGACCGGCACTGGGGGAACACGCAGCACGTCGTGAAGTGGACCAACGCGATGCTCGGTGTACCGCCGGAGCACGTGCTGAACCTGATCGGCGCCGCCGGCCAGCTCCAGCCGGTCGCCGACCGCTTCGCCAACGGCTTCAACAACCCGGCGGACTTCGAGAACTTCTTCTTCGACCCGGAGAAGACGAACGCGTACCTCGCGGAGGTGTCGGGCGCCGCGTAAGCGTCCGAGCTGCCAAGCGGCGGTCGACGTCGGTGAACGTCGGTGTCCGTGGGCCGCCTTCGGACGGCCCACGGACGGCCCGCTCGTCGGGCGGACCGCCACCCGCCGCGAGGCGGGACCCGGCGAGGGCGTCACGGACCGGGGCTCATGCGGGGCGTTACGGCATCGCCGCGCACCGTGCAGCCCTCCCGGAAATATCACCGCTCAACATGACCAGGACAACCACAGTCAAGGTGGGCGGCATGCAGGAGATCAGGGTTCACATCCTGACCCTGATGCTGGTGTGGGCCACCGTGAGGCAGAAGCCGGGCCCGCCCCGTCCGGCGCAGTGGATCGCCGTGTACGACGGCTTCAGGCAGTGAGCGGCCCACTGAACGTCAGGAGCCCCTCGTCTGTCGAGGGTTCGCAGGTGGGGCGCACGCGATCCCGGCGTGATGCACACGAAAGACCCTAGGTCTGGGGCGCCGACGACGAGCTGTATCCCGAGTCCGATCCGGCGGACGCGCTCTGCGGGAGCTGCGGCAGCTGGTAGGCGGAGAGCGGCTCGCTCTGCGGATCCGGCCGTACGGCGCCCAGCAGCGGATTTGACGCCACGGGCGAGACCTTCACCTGGGAGCCGGGCCGTGGTGCCTGGACCACCAGCCCGTTGCCGATGTACAGCGCCACATGAGTGGCCTTCGGGAAGTAGATCACCAGGTCACCGGGGCGCAGCGCGTTCAGCGGCACCTTCGGCAGCTGCCCCCACTGTTCCTGCGAGGTCCGCGGGATTGCCCGGCCCGCCTTCGCCCAGGCCTGCGAGGTGAGTCCCGAGCAGTCGAACGAGTCCGGCCCCTCCGCGCCCCACACGTACGGCTTCCCGATCTGCCCGATCGCGTACCTCACCGCCGCGCCGCCCGCCTCGGACGGTGGCCTGGTCGAGGACAGGGCGCCCGAGGTGACCAGGGCGCCCTGAGCCTTCGCCATGCCCTGCTGCTCCAGCCGGGACAGCTCGGCGAGCTGCGCGGCGGAGAGCGTGGCCAGCTTCGCCTCGACGGATCTGAGCCGCGACCGTACGTCGTCCCGCTGCTTCCTCTGCCTCGCGGCCAGGACCTGCTGCCGGTCCAGTACCTTGCGGGATTCGGTTGCCAGGTCGTGGGCGCGTTCCTCGGCGCCGGTGAGCCGCTTCACGGTCGCCGCCCGCTCGGCCGCCGCACGCCGCAGCACATGCTCCTGGTCCAGGAGGTGCTCGGGATCGCGGGCGAGCAGCAGCTGCAGGTACGAGGAGAAGCCGGACCGCCCCTGGTACTGCTCCCGGGCCAGCTGCCCCGCCTGGTCGTGGCTGTCGGACAGCGCGCTCCGGGCGGCGGCCAGGGAGGCGTTGAGCCGCTTCGCCTCCGTCGTGCGCTTCTTCAGCTCCGCCGCGGTCCCGTTGTACGTCTCGGTCGCCTCCTCGGTCTGCTGGTACAGCTTCTGAAGCTGGGTCAGCAGCTGGGCGACGCTCGTGTTCCCGGCCGTCGGGGCAGGGGCGGACGGCTTCGAGCTGCCGCTCCTCACGGGGTCCGGGACCACCGGCGCGGCAGCTGCCTGCGGGGTTACGAGGAGCGTGGCCAGGGCCGCGGTGCAGACCGCACACAGGACTCTGCCTGACACGACATCACCTCCGTTGACGGGGCGAATCACAGGGATACCCCAAAAGTGAGCGCAACGGAACAATACGGTCACTCGGTGTCGGGAGATGCAAGAACCCCGCGGTGTGGCGGCCCGGGGTTCGCCCGGAAGGCGGCGGGCGGATGCGTTCCCAGGGGCTTCGGGCAGGGGCTGCCCTTCTTCCGGAACGGACCGGACCGGACCGGGTCACGTTCGGACCGAGCCGGACCGGATCGGACCAGGGCAGCCGTCAGGCCACCGGGAACGCGTAGAAGATCCGGTCGCGCCGGACGACGACCGTTCTCCCGGTCGCCAGCACCCGGTACGGCGCGGTGACCGTGGGTCCCTTCGGGTCCTGGGACCCGATGTCCTGGAACTTCCACAGCCGCCGCCCGTCCTCCGCCGCGAACGCCGTGACCTGGGCCGTGTCCGCGGCCAGCAGCGTCTTTCCGGACGTGCTGAGCGTCACCGCGGGGGCGGCGGGGCCCGGTGCCGCCTCCGTCGAGCGCCGCCAGCGCAGCCGCCCCGACTCCCGCTCGACCGCCCCCACTTCCTGGTTGCGGTTGGTGGTGTGCAGCAGGGTCCCGGAGGCGACGGAGGTCCCGTACGCGGTCCCGGCGGTGCCGTTCACCGTCCACTTCGGCTTGCCCTCCGGGAGTTCGAACGCCTGGAGGTCGTCGCCCACCGCCGCGTACACGACGCCACGGTCGTCGCCCATCGCCGCGGCGTCGGGTGCGACCGCGCCGAACGACCTGCTCCACAGCAGCTTCCCGGTCTTCCGGTCGAAGCCCCGGAACACGGCTTTCCCCTTGGCGGACTTCACGTCGCCGGAGGTGAGGGTGGCCGGGCTCTGACGTACGACGAGGTCGTCCCGCCCGACCGCGATCAGCCGGTGGACGGGGGCGGCGGGGCCGCGCCCGGTGGGTACGACGGTCCGCCACAGCTCCTTGCGCCGCAGGATGTCGTAGGCGAAGAGATAGGACCTGACCACCTTCTGGTCCTTGCCGCGCTTCTTGCCCTTCTTCGGGGGCGGGGCCTTGACGGTGACTTCGTTCGAGCCGGTGAACCAGACCACCGGTCCAAAGCCGCCGACGATCTCCGCCATCGCGAGATTCGGCACCCCGCTGAACTGGTCCGCGTAGCCGACCCGGTGGGCCACCTTGCCGTCCTTCGGCGACAGCCACAGGAACTCGGACGGGCCGGCGACGAAGCAGAGTTCCTTCCCGGCCGGCAGTGCGGCCTGCCCCTTGGCGGCGTCGGCGCTCTCCCAGACTCGGCGCCCGGTGCGCAGATCGACGCCGGCGGCCCCGTTCTCGCCGGTCAGCACGAGCAACCGGTCGTTCCAGAGGGCGGCGGTGAGCGGTGACGGTTCGGCCGCCGGGTGCGTGTACACCCAGCGCGGCTGCGGGGGCAGCCCCGCGACGGCGGGGCCGCTGCGGCTCGGCACGGGCTTGGGGTCGTCCGTCGTGCCGCCGTCCCCGGACCCGAACGCGAGCACCCCGCCTCCGCCGACGACCAGCCCCGCGGCCCCGGCGGCGAGCCCGATGAACAGACCGCGCCGGTCGACGGCGGGGGAGGGGGAGGGCGTGGGACGAACGGGGACCGGCAGCGGCACCGGCGGGAGTACGGCGGGGAGCGCGACGGGGGGGTCGGCGGGCGTCCCCGCGCCGGGTCCGGTGAGCTCGCGCGGAACGGACAGCTGGGTCGTGGGCCGGTCGGTCCTCGACGCCCGGCGCCCGATGTCCCCGAGCTGCGCGGTACGGGTGTCCTGGGCGGGGAGGGGCTCCACGGCCGGGGCGGGTCCATGGGCGGCCGGGCCGACCGTCCCGTCCGAGGGCGTGGTGACGGGAGTGTCGGCCGACTCACCGGCCGGTGCGGCATCCTCGGGTCCGTCGACGGCTCCGTCGGCCGGTCCGCGCACCTGCGCATCGACCGGATGACCGGTAGCGGCCAACTCCTCTACTCGTACGCCCTGTTCCTTCACCGCGGCCGCCACCTGCCCGGGCAGCCAGCCGCCCTTCGCCGAACCCGCCGCTCCCTCCAGGGCGAGTTCCGCCGCGACCGTTCCCGCAGTCGGCCGGTCGGCCGGGTCCTTCGCCAGACAGCGCGCGATCAGACCGCGCAACTGCGCCGGTACGGCGCCGAGTTCGGGATCGGTGCGGGCGATCCGCTCGGCGCCCTGTGCGGCCGGACCGTCGGCGAGCGGGGTCGTGCCGGTCGCCGCGTACGCCAGCAGCAGGCCCAGTACGAAGAGATCGGAGGCCGGCCCGGGTTCCTCGCCCTCGACCTGTTCCGGGGTGAGATAGCCGAGTCGTACGGACAACTGCCCACCGGACCGGGCCTCGGCGGCTGCCGCGGCGCCCAGCGGGCCGAACGCGGTGAGCCGCGGCCCGTCCTCGGCCAGCAGCACCGTCCGGGGGGCGAGGCCCTGGAGCACGGCTCCGGTGGCGTGCACCCGGGAGAGCGTCTCGGCGATGCCCGCGCCCAGTATCCGTACGGCACGCTCGGGGAGCGGACCCGTGACCTCGATCGCCTCGGCGAGCGTCAGAGCGGGGGTGTAGGGGACGGCCGTCCACGGCGGGACGTCGTCCGCGTCTTCGGGACCGCCCAGCGGCGGCTGGACCCAGCCGCCCGCCAGCCGCTCCGCGGTGCGGGCCTCCGCCTGGAAGCGGCGCCGGAAGGCGGGCAGCGCGGCGAGCCGGGGACGGGCGGCGGTCACCACCACGGGTCTGTCGTCGGCCGGGTCGTGTGCGAGGTACTGCACGGCGCTCGCGGTCTCGCGGAACCGCGCCAGTACGGCGTACGGACCGATGCGGCGTGGATCGTCCTGACGCAGCGCCTCCATGGCGCACCCCCTTGCTGACCGTGCCCGGCACCAGAGCGTCGATCTTAGACCGGCCGGTCCGAGCGGCCTCGCGGCCGCGCGGGCCCGCTTTCCTCAGTCCGGCTTCGACCAGGGCCACTTGGGGCTGTGCCGCTCACGGCCCTCGGGGGCGTACTCGTACACCCAGCCGCGCGGGATCCCCAGCCGCTTGGAGTGACCGGCCGGGACCCTGCGGTACGTGTACACGGTGGCGGGTCCGCCGTCGGCGGCCGGTACCGGGACCTCGTACCACTTGGGCGGATGGCCGGTCGGGCCGACGAGGACGGGCAGGACCCGCCCGTCCAGGGGGCCGCCGGTGAAGGGGGTGTTCTCGCTTCGCACCGTCCCAGTCTGACCGATCAGTTCTCGGGCAGCAGATGGGCCGCTCCGCCGACCACCGGGATCAGCCGCTCCGCCAGCCGTCCGGCCGGGCCCGCGGCGGTCTCCAGCGGCAGCAGCTCCGTGACCGTCGAGGCGGTCTCCGGGTCCGTCGCCGCCGTGGCGGCCAGCAGCACGATCAGCTGGTCGACCAGCCAGTCGCGCAGATCGGACGCGGCGGGCCGCTTCCCCTCGTCCAGCCAGATGAGTGACGCCGCCTCGACGGCCGCGATCCAGGTGCGCACCATCATCCGCAGCCGGGGCCCTGGAGCCGTGCCGTCCCGGCCCAGGTGCAGCAGGATCTGCTCGGCCGCCGCCCGCCGCACCTCGTCGACGATCGCCGTCGTACGGGAGGTCCCGACGACACTGCCGCCGCGCAGCAGTGCGCTGAACCCGGCGTCGTGCTCGTCGACGAAGGCGAGATAGCGGTCGAGCACCCGCTGCACACGCTCGGTCGGCGGTCCCGCGGGCGGCTCGCTGAAGCACAGGATCAGCTTCTCCGCGGCGGAACGGAGCGCGGCCTCGTACAACTGCTGCCGCCCGCCCGGGAAGTAGCGGTAGACGAGGGGGCGGGAGACCCCGGCGACCGCCGCCACCTCGTCGAGCGAGACCTCGTCGGGGGCCCGGTGGGCGAAGAGGGTGAGCGCCGCACCGAGGAGCTGGGTGCGGCGTTCCTCGACGCTGAGCCTTCGGTAGGCGCGGGTCGGCGGGGTTGTGGCGGCGGAGGTCATATGTCGAAGCCTAAGGGCCGTCCCGTCACCCCCGGCGGGTGCACGACGACGGCTACGGCACAGGCCATCCGATCCGAGGTCACCCGACAGGCTCTCAGGCCAGCAGGCCCGAGCTCTTCCACAGCCTGCGTCCCACTCCGTTGAGCACCCCGATGTCGTCGAGGAAGTCCGTCAGCCGCTTCGCGCCGCTCTGCATCACCTCCGCCCGGTGGCCGCTCGCCTTCACCTGGGCGACGGCCTCGCGCCGGTCCAGGCCGACGTTCTCGTAGGCCTGTGGATTGATGAAGCAGACGCTGAAGACCCGGGCCGCTTCGCCGCAGCTCACCCGGGTGAGCTCGCGCTCCCAGCGAGGGGCGGTCACCATCTGGCGGCGCAGCTCCTCGCGGGCGTACCGGACGTGCCGGGCCTCCTCGACTACATGGATGCGGGTCACTCCGCGCACCAGCGTCTGGACGCGCTCGTCCGGGAACGTCAGCCGTTGCATCCAGTCGAGGATCTCCTCGCCGAGCAGGGTCGCCGCGAACGAACCGGGCGTGGTGGAGATGGTCTTCAGTACGCGTGCGAGGTTGTGATAGACGCGCGGCACGGGGTAGTCGGGCGTCCGGCTCCACTTGATCATGCGGCCGAACATCATCGAGTGCCGGCACTCGTCGGCTATCTCGGTGAGCGCGTATCGGACGTGGTTGCTGGTCGGCGGCCTGTCGTAGATGTGCCGGACCAGCAGCTGCATGAGGATGATCTCGAACCAGATGCCCAGCGAGGCCAGTGATGCCGCCTCGTGCCTGGACAGGTCCATCCGCTGCTCCTCGGACATCTTCCGCCACAGCGGGGTGTCGTAGAGCGAGACGAGCTCGGGCGGCCAGAACCATTTGCCGTCCTCGGTCGGCGCGTCCCAGTCGAGTTCCTTGTCCGGGTCGAACGAGTGCTTGGCCGAGGATTCGAGCAGCCGCTCGGCGATCTGTTCGCGGTCCCGGAGCGGGCCGAGTGCGTCGCGGAGCAATCGCACGTCGCGTTCGGACACTGTCGTCATGGCTGGGGGCACCTCACATGTGGGTTACCTACGGTCACTTCTTATGAGACTGCTCGTCAGCAAGGCCGTCAATCCCTTGCGCGTCACTTGTTGACCCGGTGTCTAGCAACGTGTGAACCTGCCAACTGAGGCAACCGCCGCGGAACTTATCGGAGCACGCAAGGCGAAGGAGCCGTCCGTGTCGACACACGACCTCTACACCACCGCCCCCGACACGCCGCTGTGGCAGGTGCCCGCCTCCGGCGCCGCCCGCTTCAGCTGGGACTACGACGACGGCCGCGAACGCCTGCTCGCCCTCTACCAGAAGGGCAAGGACAAGCAGTGGGACGGCAACAAGCGCATCGACTGGTCCCTTGAGGTCGACCCCGCCGACCCGCTCGGCACCCCCGACGAGGCCCTCACCCTGTACGGCACCCCGCACTGGGTGAAGATGACCGAGAAGGACCGGGGCGAGCTGCGCAAGCACTACACCGCCTGGCAGTTCAGCCAGTTCCTCCACGGTGAGCAGGGCGCCATGGTCTGTGCGGCCAGGATCGTGGAGTCCGTGCCCGACCTGGACGCGAAGTTCTACTCCGCGACCCAGACCATGGACGAGGCCCGGCACGCGGAGATATACGGCCGGTTCCTGCACGAGAAGGTCGGGATGCTCTACCCGATCAACGACAACCTCCAGGGGCTGCTCGGCGACACCCTGCGCGACTCGCGCTGGGACATGCCGTACCTCGGCATGCAGGTCCTCATCGAAGGGCTCGCCCTGGCGGCGTTCGGGATGATCCGCGACACGACGAACAAGCCGCTGCCCAAGCAGATCCTGGCGTACGTCATGCAGGACGAGGCCCGGCACGTCGCCTTCGGGAGGATGGCGCTGCGGGACTACTACAAGCAGTTGAGCGACGCCGAACTGCGCGAACGCGAGGAGTTCGTCATCGAGGGCTGCTACCTGATGCGGGACCGGCTCCGGGGCGTCGAGGTGCTGGAGAACTTCGGCATCGGCAGGCAGGAGGCCGACGCCCTCGCGGAGCAGTCGCCGTTCCTGCAGCTCTTCCGCAAGCTGCTGTTCAGCCGGATAGTGCCGTGCGTCAAGGACATCGGCCTGTGGGGCGAACGGCTTCAGAAGGCCTACGTCGACATGGGCGTCCTCGAACTCGGCGACTCCAGCCTGGACCTGCTCATGGCCGAGGACGAGGAGACCGCCGAGCGACTCGACCGCGACCGGTTCGCGGCCGAGGAGCAGGCCAGGGTCGCCGAGGTCGAAGAGGCGATGGCGCAGGGCGCCGCGGCGGACCCTTCGGCGCCATGAGGCGGCGGGCGCGGCCACCGGGGGGCCGCCTTCGTCGGCGATCGCGTTCACCGGGTCGAGGGCGTCGACGAAGTCCTTCGGCTCGGGGGAGTCCAGGGGGAACCCGAGGTGGGCTGTGTTCACCTGGGCCAGTTCATGGCCGGTGCCGGTCCGGCGGTCGCCGAATGTCATGGCCGCGCGCCGACGGCCTGGTGCACGACAGAGAGTGGTTCAGGCCGTGATCAGCGCGCTCTCCACCGCACGGGCCATTCCGAGCAGCGAGACGTCCGCCCCGCGCTCCGCGACCAACTGGAGGCCGACCGGGCAGCCGTCCGCCGTGAATCCCGCGGGCACGCTCGCGGCGGGATGCCCGCTGAGGTTGAACGCCCAGGTCAGCGCGGTCGAGTAGAGCTCGCCCGGACCGTCGTGCCCATGCGGGCGGTTGGGGGTGGTCGGGGGTGAGCAGCAGGGGCGTACGGGCGAACAGGGCGTCGAGCCGCAGGTCGTTCTCGCGTCGGAGCTCCGAGGCGGCCGGGGTCGGCTCCCCGCTGCGGACCGCCTGCCACGCCTCTCGCGGATCGAGCAGCCCGCACGTACGGTCCACGAGCCGCACCACTTCGGCCGTCACGAGCCGCCGCACCGCCCGCCGGACGACGGCCCCGACCTCCGGGTCGACCTGCGCGTACCCCAGGTCGGGGCTGAACACGGCAGGGACGGGAAGAGCCGCGGTGGCCGGTTCGTAGTCGTCCAGCACACAGCGCAGGAACGTCTGGGCGTGCACCGCCGAACGGGCCAGCACCCCGGCGGACGCGAGCCCGGACCGGTCGGGCGACGGCAGCAGGCCGTTCGTCGTCTTCAGGCCGAACACCCCGCACCACGCCGCCGGAATCCGGACCGACCCCGCCCCGTCGCTGCCGGTCGCCAGGTCCACCAGATCCGCCGCGACCGCCACCGCCGAACCGGCCGAGGAGCCGCCCGGGGTGCGGTCGGGACGCCATGGGTTGACCGTACGGCCGTGCGCGCCCAGCCCCCACGTCTGCCAGGGCGTACCGGGGCCGGGCACCGAGGTCGCGCCGACCGGGAGGCCACCGGCGGCGATCAGCCGCCGAGCCGTGTACGAACGGATGCCGACAGGGCCCTTGACCGCGAACGGCATTCCGCCCAGCGGGAGCCGGCGCGCACATTCGGCCCCGGCGGCCACCCTCTCGTGCCACACCTCGATGAACGCGCACAGGCGCGGATCCTCCCGATCGATCCGCTCCAGTGCCGAGGCCGCCCCACCCGCATCCCTCACATGCTCAGCCTCCCAGAGCCGCCCGCATGACGGAACGGGCGATCGGGGCCGCGCTGCCACCGCCGCTGATGTCGGCCCGGTCGGCGGCGGCGTCCTCGACCACCACGGCGACCGCGACGGCCGGCTGCCCCGAATCCGGCGCCTGCGCCCAGGAGATGAACCAGGCGTACGGCCTGCCCGAGTTGTCGATGCCGTGCTGCGCGGTGCCGGTCTTGCCGCCGACCGTCACCCCGTCGATGGCCGCGTTGGACCCGGTGCCCTGCTCCACGACGTCGACCATCATCCTCCGCAGCTGCGAGGCCGTCCGCGGGTCCATGGCCCGGTGGTAGGTGTGCGAGCCTTCGCGACGGACGGTCGAGCCGCCTCTCGTGGTCGTACGGTCGACCAGATACGGGTACTTGAGGTCGCCGCCGTTCGCCACGGCCGAGGCCACCATCGCCATCTGGAGCGGTGTCGCCGTCGTGTCGAACTGGCCGATCGACGAGAGCGCCAGTTGGTCGTCCGACATGTGTGTGTCGAAGTTGCTCTTCGCCACCCCCGACGGGATCTTCAGCCCGGTGTCGTTGAAGCCGAACTTCCGCACCGCGTCCACCATGCCCTTCAGTCCGACCCGTACCCCCAGTTCCGCCATCACCGTGTTGCAGGAGACCCGGATCGCCTCGGCGAGCGGGGCGTTCTCGCAGCCTTCCGCCTCGTTGGGCAGTGTGGTCGTCGTGCCCGGCAGCACATAGGGGGACGGGGTGTCGGTCTCGGTGTCGGGATCGGTGACGACGCCCGCGTCGAGCGCCGCCGCCGCGGTCACGATCTTGAAGGTGGAGCCCGGCGGATAGGTCTGCCGGATCGCCCGGTTCAGCATGGGCTGGCTCCTGTCCGCGTTCAACCGCCGCCAGGCGTCGGTCACGGAGGAACCGGTGCCGGAGAGCAGCCCGGGATCGTACGAGGGGGACGAGACCAGCGCCAGGATCCGGCCGGTCGACGGTTCGACGGCGGCGACCGCGCCCCGCCGTCCGCCGAGCCCGTCGTAGGCGGCGCGCTGCACCGCGTCCTTGATGGTCGTGACGACGTTGCCGCCGGGCTGCCGGCCGCGGGTGATCTCGTTCCACAGCGGGAGTGGGGCGAGCATCGGGTCGGTGCCGGAGAGGATCTCGTCCTCGGCGTGCTCGATCAGGGTCGTGCCGTACGTCTGCGAGGCGTAGCCGGTCACCGGCGCGTACAGCGGGCCGTCCTTGTACGTGCGCTCGTAGGCGAGCTGCTCACCGGTGTTCTCGGAACCGGTCACGGACTTGCCGCCGACCAGGATGTTGCCGCGCGGCTGGTGGTAACGGGCGATCGTGAGACGGCGGTTGGCCGGATTGTCGTCCAGACTGTCGGCCTCGAAGACCTGGATGCGCGCGGCGTTCAGCAGCAGCGCGACGAGCAGCAGCAGAAGGAGCGCGGCGGCCCGGCGGATGTAGCGGATCACGGCCTGACCTCCGGGGCCGGCGGCGGGTGGGGGGTCTCGGCTCGCGGGTGCGGCGGCACCGCCCGCTGGTGCGTGCGGACGGCTCGCGGGCACGGGGTCACGGCTCGTCCTCCGCCATCGGTGCGACGATTCCGGTCTCCACATGTTCGGGGTGAGGTCTGCGGGCCTGGTCGCTGACCCGGATCAGCAGCGCCACGATGATCCAGTTGGTGACGACGGACGAACCGCCCTGGGCGAGGAACGGCATCGCCATGCCGGTCAGCGGGATCAGCCCCATCACCCCGCCCGCGATCACGAACACCTGGAGGGCCAGGATCGAGGCGAGACCGATCGAGAGAAGTCGCCCGAAGGGGTCGCGCAGGGCGAGGCCGGCCCGGTAGCCGCGGGCGACGAGCAGCGCGTACAGCAGGAAGACCGCGGTCAGCCCGGTCAGCCCGAGCTCCTCGCCCGCGGTCGCCAGAATGAAGTCGGACTTGGCGGCGAAGCCGATGAGGATGGAGTGCCCGAGCCCGAGCCCGGTGCCGAGCATCCCGCCCGCGGCGAACGCGAACAGCGACTGGGCCAGCTGACTGGGTCCCTGGCCCGCCTTGATGGTGGCGAACGGGTCGAGCCAGTCCTGGACCCGGCTGTGCACATGCGGTTCGAAGGAGCCGACCACGAACGCGCCGACGGCGGCGAGCAGCAGGCCGACCGCGATCCAGCCGGTCCGGCCGGTCGCCACGTACAGCATGATCACGAAGAGGCCGAAGAACAGCAGTGACGTGCCCAGATCGCGCTCCAGGACCAGCACACCGACGCTGAGCAGCCAGATAGCCACGATCGGGCCGAGCACCCGCCCGGTGGGGAGCTGGAGCTTCCAGATCCTGCGGCCGGTGTGGGCGAGGGCGTTGCGGTTCGCGGCGAGATACGCGGCGAAGAACACGGCGAGCAGGATCTTGGCGAACTCGCCCGGCTGGAAGGAGAATCCGCCGACCCGGATCCAGATCTTGGCACCGTTCACCGCGGGGAAGAAGATCGGCACGATCATCAGGGCCAGGGCGGCGGCGACCGAGAGATAGGCGTACCGCTGGAGCACCCGGTGGTCGCGGAGGAAGACGACCACCACGATGAAGAGCGCCACCCCGAGCGTGGACCAGATCAGCTGGGTGGGGGCCGCGTGGTCCTTCGGAGTCTCCAGATCGAGCCGGTAGATCAGCACCAGACCGAGTCCGTTGAGCAGTACGGCGATGGGCAGCAGCAGCGGATCGGCGTACGGGGCCCGGAAGCGGACCGCGAGATGGGCCAGAAGGGCGAGCAGCCCCAGGCCCGCGCCGTATCCGGCCACATCGGGCGGGACCGCGCCGTTCCTGGCCAGGCCGACGGCGGCGTAGCCGTAGACGGGGACGAGGACGGCCCCGATGAGGAGCAGGAGCTCGACCCCGCGCCGCTTGGGCAGGCGTGGGTCGGGCGGGGGTGCGTCCGCCGTCGTTGCGGTCATGTTCCGCAACGTAGCAAGAGGTGGTGTCTATTTCTCTTATGTCATAGCGGGTATGTCTGGATATCCGTAAAGATGTGCTCGGTGTCCGGTATCGGTGCGGTGCGGTGCGGTGCGGTGCGGCGCCGAAGCGCCGTCACTGCTCGTGACGCGGAGAGGAGTCGGGATCGTCGCGGCTCCGGGCGCCCCCGTCGTCGAGCGGTACGTACTCGGGGAGCGTCAGCCGCGCCACCGCTCCGCCGTCCGGGGCGTTGGAGAAGTCCAGACCGGCGCCGATCGCCGCCGCCTGCCCGACGGCGATGGTCAGCCCGAGACCGTGTCCCCTGCCGCCCTCGGTACGGAACCGCTGCGGACCGTCCTCCAGCAGGTAGTCCGGAAAGCCCGGCCCGTGATCGCTTACGGTCACCGTCGGCCCGTCGACCGTGAGTACCACCGGGGGCCGGCCGTGCCTGTGCGCGTTGGTGATCAGATTGCCCAGCACCCGCTCCAGGCGGCGCTTGTCGGTCTCGACCCGCACGGGCACGTGCGGGCCTTCCCGGCCGCCCTCCATGGAACGGACCGTGGTCTTCGTCCCGGAAGCGCGCACCACGCGCTCGACGAGCGGTGCCAGTTCGTGAACGTCGAGATCGACCTGTTCCGTACGGGCGTCGAGCCGGGAGATCTCCAGCAGGTCCTCCGTCAGTGCCCGCATCGCTTGGACCCGGTCCCGCACCAGCTCCGACGGCCGCCCCGGCGGCAGCAGTTCGGCGGCGGCCGAGAGGCCGGTCAGCGGAGTGCGGAGCTCATGCGCCACATCGGCGGTGAACCGCTGCTCCGTCTGCAGCTTGCGCTGGAGCGTGGACGCCATCGTGTCCAGCGCGCCCGCGACGACCGCCACCTCGTCCTGGGGGCGCGAGGGGTCCGCCGTGCGCGGGTCGTCGACGCGGGCGTCGAGGTCGCCCGCGCTGATCCGGCCGGCCACCCGGGCCGTCTGGTGCAGCCTCCGGGTGACCCGGGTGACGGCGAACGCGCCGACCAGCAGCGTGGCCCCGGTGGCCAGCAGGGAGGAACCGACGATCGCCCCGTCGAGATCGTTGATCGTGCGGGCGCTCTGGCTGTAGTCCACCGCCGTGGCCAGCGCGCGGCCGTCGGCCGGAGCCGCTGCCCACATGGCCGGACGCCCGTCGTGATAGGCGACGAGCGTGCCGCGTCGACCGCCCTCGGCCAGTGTGCGCAGGGAGTCGGGCAGCCCCGGCGGATCGATGCCGGAACCCGGGGGGAGCGCCTCGCCCGTCTCGTACGCGACGGTGACGTCCGCCAGTCGCGACAGCGCCTTCTCGCGGGCCTGGCTGACGGTCTGATGCGTCACCTCGCCGTGGACCAGCACGCTCAGCAGTGCGGCGAGGGCGCAGCACATCACGGTGATGAAGACGGCCGACTTCCAGGTGAGTGTCGCGGTCCAGGAAGGCATGCGCGGCCCGCGCCGCGCCGTCCTGTGGCGGCTCACCGGCGCTCCGCGGAAACGCCGGCGGACGGCTTGGCGGTCGGCGGGGCGGTCGTGGTGTGCGGTCGAGGGGCCGGGGACGGAGGCGTCCGCAGGATCTCGTCCCGGGTGGGCAGCATCGCGCGCTGCCGGCTGTCCCAGGACCAGGCGGTGCGGTACTCGTAGCCGGTGATGGCCGACGGGGCCCGCATGATCAGGTCCCGCCCGGCCAGCTGGACGCTGATCACGGCGTCCGAGGTGGACAGGATCCGGGTCAGGCCGCCCCCCTCCGGCATGTAGACCCGTACGGAGAGCTGGTGGTCCGGCAGCCGGATGCCGACCACCAACTCGTCCTTGCCGTCGCCCGTCAGATCACGGAAGTAGGGCCGCAGCACGGGGCAGGAAGCCGGATCGGAACGGCACGCGCCGATGAGGCGGACCGTTTCGGCCGGCAGTTCGGCCGCGCCGCTGGAGCGGTCGGGCCGGGCCTTCAGGCCGGCCTGCACCACCGCCACCGGATCCAGCCGGTGCACATCGTCGTCCGGCACCTTGATCCCAGGGATGCGCGCGGTCTCGCCCTCGCCGTAGTCGTACGGCGCGGCGGAGGCGGGCGGCAGCTCGGGCCAGAGCAGGGCGGGCCCGACGGCGGCCGGAGCCCGCCCGGCGCTCTGCAGCCCGCCGCCGACACCGCAACCGGCCAGCAGTGCCGCGCCGACGGCGACCCCGACGGCCGCCGCGGCGCGGCTTCGCACCCGGCGCTCCCGACGCATGACACCCTCCCTTCCCGTGGTCCATACCTCATAGACCTTATTCGGAAGGAAGTCCTTTATGCCTATTTAGTGCTGAGAAGCTACCGGGAGCGGCCGTCCGAACGGTGCCGGGAACGGCTGTCCGGCCGGTGCGCGGCACCGGGAGCGACCGCCCGCGGCACCGGTGCGGAAGTAACGGTTCAGCGCTGGTAAGGGTTCTGGCCCTGTCCGCCCGGCGCGTATCCCGGCTGTCCCTGGCCCTGCCCCTGAGCCTGCGCCTGCCCGAACGGATTGCCGTCCTGCGAGGCCGCGTGCTGCGCCAGCAACTGCTCGGCCTGCTCCTTCGCGATCTGCTGCTCCCCGCCGCAGAACGTGCACTGGGTCGCGAACTTCGTCGAGAACGGGAACAGCGGCACGAAGAACAGCGTGAACTTGGTGACCCGCTTGCGGAGCGTGTGCGCGGCCGGATTGCCGCACCAGCCGCAGACCAACGTCATGATGGCCAGCTGGTACAGATATCCCCGCGTACCGAAAATGATCACGTGGTGGGTCCCTTCCCCGTCTTTCCCTGGAGTGCCTGCCGGCAGAACGCCAGCAGCCTTTCGTCGTCGTATGTGTCGTGACTGCCGAATCCGCCGTCCATCGCGTTGTGGCGGCGTACGGAGGCGAGCTCGGCGCGCAGCGCGTGTGCCGCGTCCGACCCTGCACCAGCGACACCCTTGCGCGCCAGGCATTCCGCCACCCGGACCCGGACATGGCGGTTCTGCTCCCAGGCCGTCAGGAGCACCGGCACGGACTCCGCGGCCCGCCCCGACACGTCCCACAGCGCGATCGCCGCGTCCACCCGGAGCCACGGCTCCTCGTGCCGGAGCAGTGCGCGCAGCCGGGGAGCCGTCACCGCCGCCCGCGGCCCGAGCCCGCCCAGCGCGTTCAGCGCGGAGCGCCGCTCGTGGTCGCGCTCCGCCTGCAGGCCCTCGATCAGCACCGGCAGCACGGCGTCGGCGTCGCCGTCGACCGCCCACAGGGCCTGGGCCGCCTCCGTCGCCGAGGCGGCTCCCGGACGGTGCAGCAGTGTGCGCAGTTCCGGTGCCGCGGTGTGCGCCGCGGGCCCGAACGATGCGAGCGCCCGCAGCGCCGCCGTACGCAGCCACCCGCCCCGGTGGTCCGGCGCGCCGCGCAGCACCCGCAGCACCTCGGGCACCGCCTCGTCCGCCCGCAGCGCGGTCAGCCCCGCGAGCAGCGGACCGGCCCGGTCGTACGCCCGCTCGTCGAGCCGGACCTCACCGAGCCTGCGGCGCAGCACGGCGGTCAGCGGGACGGCCGCCGCTCCCATGTGGTCGATGGCGGAGCCCACGTCGTGCGGCACCTCGGGCCGCTCCAGCGCCGCGGCCAGCGCGGGCACGGCACGGGCGTCGCCCAGCCGGGCCAGCGCCTTCACGGCGCTGCCGAGCCCCGGAGGCCCGCTCGGCCAGTCCTGCACCCAGGCGCCGGGGTCGGCCGCCACCCGCGCCGCCAGCGCGTCGGCGGCGGGCGCGGCGAGCCCGAACAGTTCCTCCAGCACATGGGCGGCGGCCTCGGCCAGTCGTGGCTCGGGGGTGGCGAGCTGCTCACCGACCAGCCGGACCAGCTCCTCGTACGAGCCGCGCCAGGCCCTGATCAGCCCGCTGCTCATCCGGAGGGCGTCGATCCGCTGCCGGTGGTCGGGGCTGCGCAGCTGATGGGTCAGCAGCGCCGTCCGCTCGGCGACCCGGTCGTCGAGCCCGACGTGCAGGGTCCGCAGCAGATCCGCCGTCCAGGGAGCGGTGCGCCCGGACGCCGTCTCCTCGTCGGACAGTGCCCGCAACTGTCCCACCATCGTCACCGGCGCGGTCCGCTCCTCACCGGTCGGCTCACCGGTCCCGGACGCCTCGGCGTGCGCGTCGACGGCCACGACCGCTTCGGCCGGACCGGCCTGCGCATCGGCCTCGGGGGCCGCGCCGGAGCGGCGCCGGGGCGCGGGGTGCAGCTGACGCAGCAGCCCCGTCACCACCCGTACGACATCGCCCGGCAGCGCGTCCGGCGCGCACCGGGCCAGCTGCGCCAGCGCGGCGAGCCGCAGTCCCGGCGGGAAGCCCTCACCGGCCAGCCGGGTCAGCCAGTCGGCCGCCTGTCCCGCCAGCCCGCGATGGCGCAGCGCGACCCGGCCGGCTGCCTCGACCAACGCGAGCCGCACCTCCTCGGCGGGCTCCACCGGGAGCCGCTCCCGCAGCAGCGCGAGCACTCGCGCCGGGTGGCTGTGGAGCGCGGCGAGTGCCAGGGGTGCGGCGAGCCGTACCCCTGGGTCCTCGTCGGCCATCAGCTCACAGAACACCCCGGAACCCGCCGCGACGGCGGCCGCCGCCATCGCGTAGTTGGCCGCTCCCTCGATCTCCTCCTCGTCCAGATCGTCCTCGTCCAGATCGATGCCACCTATGCTGGTGAGCAGCTCGACGATGCTGCCCCGGTCCGCAATCCCCGGGTCCACGGCCAGCTCGAAGAGAAAAGGAATGCAGGCCAGCGTGCAGGCATACACATCACCCTGGTGGTGAACGGCCCCGTACATGCCGTCCAGCGCCACCTCGCGCTCCACCGGATCGGCGGACGCCAGACCCCGCAGCATCGTCGGCACATCATCGGCAGGCCCGTAGGCATGCTCCATAGAGGTCCAGTCGACCTCGTCGATTCCTGCGAACACGCCATCGCCTCCCCACGCACTTCCACGAAGCAGTGTCTGCGAGGAGTCTGCACCACCGCTCGGACGATCCGCCCGCCACATGCGGTCATTTCCTTACGGACATGACAAAGATCCATGTCATGCGCTATTGGCGTGCCGAACCGGAACGTCCTCTTCCGACGACGACGGCGCGGCCGTCGGTGCGGAGGTGGTCACGACCTCGGGCCGCCGCGGGCCGCGGTCACGGCGCCGGCCAGTTCCGCAGCAGGGCGTCGAGAGCGTCCAGGGTCCTCGACCAGCTTTCCTGTGAGTCCGGAGCACTGTGGCTGAACCCGCCCGCCAGCTCCAGGCTGACGTAGCCGTGAAAGACGCTGCCCAGCAGCCGGACCGCGTGCGTCTGGTCCGGCTCCGTCAGGTCGTATCCCCGCAGGATCGCCCGCGTCATCTGCGCGTGCCTGCCGCCGGCACTGGCGGCGGCCGCCGCCGGGTCGAGCCTCAGCCGCGCCGCGGCGTAGCGGCCGGGGTGCTCGCGGGCGTAGTCGCGGTAGACGTTCGCGAAGGCGACCAGGGCGTCCTTGCCGGCCCGCCCGGCCAGCGCGGCGGCGCCGCGGTCGGCGAGCTCCTCCAGCGCGAGCAGGGCGATCCCGGTCTTGAGGTCCTGGGAGTTCTTCACGTGCGAGTAGAGACTCGCCACCTTGACATCGAACTGCCTGGCCAGCGCCGAGACCGTCACCTGGTCGAAGCCGACCTCGTCCGCGAGTTCCGCGCCCGCCCGGACCAGACGTTCCGTGCTCAGCCCCACGCGTCCCATGCCCGCCCCTTCTCTCGGCAGATTCAATTGTGCATATGCCTAAAGGTTATAGGTAAATTGGTCTACTCTTTAAAAAGTCGCCGAATCGGCACGAGAGGACGTCCGCCCGGCGGTCCGAACCCCTCCTTCCGGGGAAGCGGACCCGGCCGGGGGCGGGAGAGCAGGGAGACGGGCCCGGTGCCGTGGCCGGAAAGATCTGCCGGGTGTCGTGAGCCGCTGAACCTGTCGGGCCGCGGTACTAGCGTGCGACCGGCAGCGGCCGCGCCCGGTCCGGATCGACGAGCGGCCCGAGCAGGTCCCCGTACCGCTCCAGGCGTCCCCCCATGTCACCGGCGAGGAAGGTCAGTTCCTCCGGCGTCCGGCACTCCTCGATCTCCGGCCAGGTGACGGGCGCGGAGACGGTCGGTTCGGGGCGGGCGCGCAGCGTGTAGGGGGTGGCGGTCGTCTTCGACGCCGCGTTCTGGCTGAAGTCGACGAAGACCTTCCCCGGTCGCAGCGCCCGCGTCATCCGGTGCACGACCAGCTTCGGAAGCTCCTGCTCCGCCTCGACGGCCAGCCCCTTGGCGTAGGCCGACACCCGATCGGCGGGGGCCGGCTCCAGCGGTACGAGCAGATGCAGCCCCTTCGACCCGGAGGTCTTCGCGTACGCGGACAGCCCGTCCGCCGCCAGCCGCTCGCGCAGCCACACGGCCACCGCGCAGCACTCCACCACGGTCGCGGGCGCTCCGGGGTCCAGGTCGAACACCATCCGGTCGGCCGTCCCGGGCGCATCGGTCCGCCACTGCGGGGTGTGGAACTCCACCACCAGGTTGGCCGCCCACATCAGTGAGGCCAGATCCTGTACGACCACCTGGCGGGCCGACTTGTCCTCGCTGCGCGGCACCGGGGTGGTCCGGACCCAGGACGGCGTGCCCGGCGGCGGGTTCTTGGTGAAGAAGCGCTGACCGTCCGGTCCGTCCGGATAGCGCAGGAAGGACACCGGCCGGTCGCGCAGATGTGTCAGCAGGGCCACCGCGGCGGTGGCCGCGTAGTAGTGGAGCACCTCGCCCTTGGTGGTCCCGGTGGCCGGGTACAGGACCTTGTCGAGGTTGCTGAGCGCCAGCCGCCGCCCCTCTACCTCTGTGATCGGCGTCATACGATAAGAATCACATGCATTTCGGATCTACAGGTATTCATGCGGATGCAAGGGGTGAACAGTGAGGTCCATCTGGAACGGTGCCATCTCCTTCGGGCTGGTCAGCATCCCGATCAAGCTGGTCAACGCCACCGAGAACCACTCGATTTCCTTCCGCCAGATCCATCTCACCGACGGTGGCCGGATCCGCTACCGAAAGGTCTGCGAGATCGACGAGGAGGAGGTCGCCGGGACCGAGATCGGCAAGGCGTACGAGGACGCCGACGGCTCGATGATCCCGATCACCGACGAGGACCTCGGCTCCCTCCCGCTTCCCACCGCCAGGACGATCGAGATCGTCGCCTTCGTGCCGGCCGCCTCGATCGACCCGCTCCAGATGGACGCGGCGTACTACCTCTCCGCCAACGGGGGCCCGGCGGTCAAGCCGTACACCCTGCTGCGTGAGGCGCTGAAGCGGAGCCGGAAGGTCGCGGTGGCGAAGTACGCCCTGCGCGGCCGGGAACGGCTCGGCATGCTGCGGGTGGTCGACGACGTGATCGCCATGCACGGCCTGCTCTGGCCGGACGAGGTCCGCAGCCCCGAGGGCGTCGCGCCGGAGGTCGAGGTCACGGTCCGCGAAGCCGAGCTCGACCTGGCGGACGCATTGATGGCCACGCTCGGAGAGGTCGACATGGACTCGCTCCACGACGACTACCGGGAGGCGGTCGAGGAACTCGTCGCGGCGAAGGCGGAAGGCCGCGCCCTGGAACCGGTGGAGGCGGAAGTGCCCGGCGGTGGCAAGGTCATCGACCTGATGGCGGCCCTGGAGAACAGCGTCCGGGCCGCGAAGCAGGCCCGTGGCGAGAAGTCGGAGGAAGTGTCCGGTGGGAAGCGGGAGGCGGCGAACGCCCCTGTCGCCAAGGTCACTTCACTCGCCGGCCGCAAGAAGTCCGGTGGAACCGGGGCGAAGAAGAAGGCGGCCCCGTCCGCCGAGAAGACCGCTGCGAAGAAGGCCACGCCGAGCAGGGCGCCCGCCAAGAAGACCACGGCACGGTCGACGGCGAAGAAGTCGGCCACCAAGTCCACGGCGAAGAAGACCACCGCGAAGTCGAACACGAAGTCGACGGCGAAGAAGGCGGCCCCGCGCAAGCGCGCCTCCGCCTGACCGGCGCCCGGTGTGCGGTGATGCCCGCGGCTGTCCGTCCTGCCGTGCGGCGACGCCCGCAGCTGTCCGTCCTGCCGGGCGCCTGCCGCGCGGCGACGCCCGCAGCTACCCCTCCTCCGCTTCCGTCGGTGCCGGTGCGAAGCCGATCAGTCCGAGCCGCCGGGTGGCGCGGGTCAGCGCCACGTACAGGTCGTTGACGCCGCGCGGCGAGCCGGTTCTGATCCGCTCCGGCGCCACGACGATCACCGAGTCGAACTCCAGCCCCTTGGACTGCCGCGCGTCCAGCAGGACGACGGGGCCGGTCAGGTCCGGTTTCGGGCCGTGCGACGCATCCGGCATCGCGTCGGCGAGCGCGGCGTGCAGTTCCGGCGGTGCGATCACCGCGACCTTCCCCTCGGCGCAGCACTCCTTGGCGACGGCTTCCGACGTGGCATGGACCAGCTGTTCCGGTTCGACCACCATGGTCCACGGTCCGACACCGGTCGAGCGCACCGACCGGGGCGGCTCGAAGGCGGGGTCGGCATCCCTGCGGACCTCGGCGGCGACCTCCATGATCTCCGCCGGGGTGCGGTAGTTGACGCCGAGACGGGCGTGCTGCCAGCGGTCACCGACGTACGGGCCGAGGATCTGCTCCCACGAGTCGGCACCGGCGGCGGAGCCGGTCTGCGCCGGGTCGCCGACCAGCGTCATGGAGCGCGTGGGGCAGCGGCGCATCAGCAGCCGCCAGGACATCGCGGAGAGCTCCTGCGCCTCATCGACGACTATGTGGCCGAAGGCCCAGGTCCGGTCGGCCGCGGCCCGCTCGGCGGCGCTGCGGTGGTCCGTCTCCTCCTGGCGTTCGGCGAAGCGTTCGGCGTCGATGATGTCGTGGGCGGAGAGCACTTCCGCGTCGTCCTCGCTGTCGAAGTCGGTGCTGCGCGAGCCGAGGGAGAGGTCGAGGACGCCCTGGGCGTAGGCGATCCGCTCCCGGCGCTCGGCCTCCTCGGCGGCGCGCAGGGCACTGTCGTCCTCGCCCAGCAGCTCGGCGGCCTCATCGAGCAGCGGCACGTCGGCGGCCGTCCACTCGGTACGGTCCGTCAGGGCGGTGGGGTCGACGCCGGGGCGGCGGATCAACGCGGCCTCCGCGGGGGGCAGATGGGCGGGCCGGGCGAGGAAGTCGGCGACCAGCCCCTGAGGGGTGAGCCGAGGCCACAGACTGTCGATCGCGGCGTGCACCTCGTGGTTGGCGGCCACTTCCTTGCGGAGCTGCTCGATGTCGGAGGCGTCGAGCAGGTTGGGGCCGCCGAGCGGGTCGGCGCCGATGAGGTCGGTGAGCTGCTCCGTCAGCGCGTCGATGATCCGGGCGACGAAGTGGCGGTGGGCGAGGTTGTGGGGCAGTCCGGTGTCACGGGCACCGGCCCGGGCGCGGGCCGCCGTCGCGCGGTCGAGGACCAGCTTCTCCCGGCCGTGACCGACCTCGATGGCGGGATCGGGCAGTTGCTGCCGCTCGGCCACAGCCGTGCGCAGGATGCCTGCCATCCGGGCGTCACCCTTGACGGCGGCGGCCTCCGGGCTGTCCGTTCCGGTGGCCTGTACGCCGGGAAAGAGCTCGCCCACGGTCGCCAGCAGTACGCCCGTCTCACCGAGAGAGGGCAGCACATTGCCGATGTAGCCGAGGAAAGCTGGGTTGGGGCCGACGATCAGCACCGCGCGACGGGCCAGCTGCTCGCGGTGGGCGTACAGGAGGTAGGCGGCACGGTGCAGGGCGACCGCCGTCTTGCCGGTGCCGGGGCCGCCCTCGACGACGAGGACACCTCGGTGCGGGGCGCGGATGATGTGGTCCTGCTCGGCCTGAATGGTGCGCACGATGTCGGTCATCCGCCCGGTGCGGGTCGCGTTCACGGCGGCGAGCAGGACGGCGTCGTCGTTGGGGTCCTCGAAGCCGGTGCGGAGGCCGGGCTCGGTCTCCTGGAGATCCAGGATCTCGTCGTGCAGAGCGGTGACCCGGCGCCCGCGCGTGGTCAGGTGCCTGCGGCGGCGGAGGCCCATCGGCGTGTGGCCGGTCGCCAGATAGAACGGGCGGGCCACCGGTGCGCGCCAGTCGATGAGCAGCGGCGTGTGCTCCTCGTCGCTGATTCCCAGACGGCCGATGTGATGGTGCTCGCCGTTCCGCAGATCGATCCTGCCGAAGCAGAGCCCGGCCTCCACGGCGTTCAGCGCGGCGAGGCGGTCGGACTGCTCCGCGACCGCGATATCCCGCTCCAGCCGGGCCTGCCGCCCTTCGGCGGCCTGGCCCAATGAGGCCCGGACGGCTCCTTCGGCCCGTTCCCGGAGTACGTCGACACGCATGTGGAGCAGGGTGATGAATTCCTGTTCCCGCGCCATTTCTTCGCTTGACAATTGCACTCCAGACCCGATAGTATGCGGATATTGAATAGCTCTGCGATCCCATTGTGCAAGCCATATAAATATTCAATATACGCAGACAGGTGACCCGGACGTCAATTTCGTCCGGGATTTTTTTATGAGCTCTGCTGCGGGCTGTCCCGTAATCCCTGGCGAGCGCAGCCTCAGGGTGCCCAGCCCTTACGGGCCGGGCAGGGTCCGGCGTGGTGCTCCGAGCGCTGTCCGCGCACCCGCGCGTGGACGACACGGGACAGATCGATCGGCGCGAGTGCGTCCTGGCGGTCCCACAGGGCGGCGTCGAGCATCTCGTGCTGGCGGACGCTCTCCACGACGTCGAAGCCGCAGTCGGACAGCAGAGCGGCAAGGCCGCCCGGCGTGAAGAACGTCCGCCACGGCTCGCCCTGCTCGGCGGCGAAGAGCGCGACGGCGTCGACGTACTGCTGGGCGGCGGCGTCACGCATTTCCGCGGGGAGCAGGTAGTCCATGACGAGCTCCGTGCCGATGGCGAACGCGCCCGTGGCCGCCAGTGTCCCGGCCACGGCGTCGGCACCGAGGTACATGCTGACGCCCAGCCACAGGACGACCGACGGCTCGGCGTCGTCGAAGCCGTGGGCCTGCAGACCCTCGGCCAGAGCGTCCCGCTCGAAGTCGAGCGGGACGTACGTCACGCGGCCGGGAACCGGGATGCCGGCAGCGGCCGGCCGTTCCCTCTTCGTTCGCTGCGCGTCGGGGCGGTCGACCTCGAAGAAGCGGACGTGCTCGGCGGAGCCGGAACGATGGGCGAACGTGTCCAGGCCGGCTCCGAGAACGACGCACTGGCGAATGCCGGAATCGAAAGCGCGCAGGGCGCGGTCCTCGGCGTATCGGCTGCGGCTGATGGTCTGCGCCCGGGCGGCGGCCAGTACCGGTTGGTCTCCGTGGAGACGGTGGTGGCCCAGGAGCTCGCCGGCTTCACTGCCCAGCGGGAGTTTCGCCAGCGGGTCGGAGAAAATCAGTGGCGGCCGGTCGACGACGAGGTGGGCGGCACGTGCGGCGGCGGCCATCAGGGCGGTGTCGTTCGAGTTCTTCGCATTCACCTGGGCAGCATATCCGCGACAGCTGACATTGTATCAGAAACAGTGAATTTTGTAAATGCTTCGGCGATTGCGATGTGATTTCAATCGGCGATGGCGATTGTTGATTCTCCGGCGTGAAATGGGCGTCGGAAGTCGCCTTTCGGCCGCACGTCTCCCACGGGCGCCCGGCAGCCCTCGCGATCCCCGCGGGGAGGCGGCATCGCGGGGGAGGGGCGGGGGTGGGGGCGCGAAGGCGGGGCGTGCGGGAGTCCGGCGGGCCCTGCACACGGGACCGCCCCGGAGCGGCAGCCCCGGGGCGGTCCTCATATCGTGGCGATATGCCGTGGTCCGGACGTCAGTGCCACCTGTACGAGTTCACGTAACCGGCCGCCGGAGTCCCGACCCCCGTCACGTCGTCGTACCCCTTGACCGCCTTGAGGGAGGCGTCCTTGCCGAGGCTGCGCAACGAGGTCAGTACGCCGTCCGCGGCATCGACGCCGTTGGCGAAGTCGACCCGGGCCACCGCGAGATCGCGGTTCGGGCCCAGCGGGTGGTCGGTGACGTCGTGGTACGCCTTCGAGCCGTACCGGGCGTAGATCGCCGGGTTGGCGAAGCCGATCGGCAGACCGTGCCGGGCCTGCTGCGCGAGCGCCTGCACGCCGGCGATGACCGGCGCGGCCAGTGACGTGCCGCCGATGCGGTACTCGTCGTAGCCGAGCGAGCCGTCCGGCAGCGTCTGGGTCTGGCCGACCAGGAAGCCGGTGTTCGGGTCGGCGACGGCCGCGATGTCCGGGGCCGTGCGCATCCGCTGCTTGCCGTTCGCCCGCGCGAGCGAGTCCGGGACGATGCCCCGCTGGTAGAACGGCTGCTTCACGGACGAGCTGGTGCCGCCGCCCGCGCCGGAGGTGTACGCGCCCGGGAAGCCGGTCCAGCTCCTGCCGTCGTCGGAGAGACCCGCCTTCAGCGTGCCCCAGCCGGTCTCCCACTGGTACGTGTCGTTCTTGCCGACGGCCAGTGCGGTACCGCCGACCGAGGTCACCCAGGTGGAGTTGGATGGGACGTCGATCTGCTTCGTCCCCGTGGACGCGACGTTGTCGCCGTCGTCGCCGGAGGAGAAGTAGAAGCCGATGCCCTCGACCGCGCCCATCTTGAAGACCTGGTCGTACGCGGCCGCGATGTCCGGGGTCTCGTTGGCCTCGATGTCGCCCCAGGAGTTGGAGACGATGTCCGCGAGCCGGTGGTCGACGACCTTGTTCAGCGAGTCCAGCAAATCGGCGTCGTAGCAGGAGGCGCCGCCCACGTACACGATGTCGGCGGCGGGCGCGACCGCGTGCACGGCCTCGACGTCGAGGGTCTCCTCGCCGTACCAGCCGGAGGCCCCGCACTCCTCGGTCTTCGTGTAGTCGGCCGGCAGCACCTGGCTGAGCTGCCCGCGACGGTACGGGGCGTCGCCGTTGCGCTTGGCGTACTCGGCGGCGTCCTTCGCGATGGTCGGCGAGGCGTACGCGTCGGTGATCGCGACGGTGACGCCCTTGCCGGTCCAGTCACCCGCACCGTACGCGGCGCGCAGCTGCTTGCCCGTGTACCCCTTGACGGCGTACGGCACCTTGGATCCGTAGGCGCTCGGCAGCGACGACGCGGTCCTCGAGCCGTAGTACGAGGAGAAGGGGCCGGAGTTGCGGAACACGGCGTCCGGCGGCGGCAGCGTCTCGTCGTGGCTCGACCTGTGCGGCGCGTTGTCCAGGCCGGACACGGCGAGGACGGCATCGCTCAGCCCCGCGGGCACGGAGGCGGTGGAGGCAGGGGCGCGGTAGGTCCGGTCGCCCTTGCGGTAGTTGCGCAGCTGGGTGCCGAACGCCTTCTCGGCGGTGGCGACATCACCGGTGGCCGAGACGTAGTGCCGGTTGGCGCCGGTGACGGTCAGCCCGCTCGACCTGAGCCACTGGCTGACCTGGTCGATCTGCTTCTGACTCGCCCCGAACCGGGCCTGTGCCTGCTCGGCGCTCAGGTACTTCCCGTACGAGGCGGACCGCGGGTCGGACACGGCGGCGGCGTAGTCGGCCAGCCCCTTCGCGTCCCGTCCGGCCAGATGCACCCGGACGCTGACCTTGCCGCTGTCGGCCGTGGCCCCCCGGTCGGCCGCGGCGGTCGCCCAGGCGGGCTTGGAGCCCTGCAGTGCGTCCCGCCCGCTCGGCGCGGAGTCCGCGCTGGCGTCCGGTATCCCGAGGGCGAGCGCGCCGGCAAGCAGCGGGAGCGTCGCCGCCATGCTCAGCGCGGCGCGAGTTCTCGCGCGGCTGGTTCTCATATAACCCCCTGCGATGTGGGTCTTCGCGTGTGGAGCATGTGCCGGATGATGTGCACATGTAATGCGCCACTCTGGCGAGGAACGCCTCATGTAGGGGGCATGCATTCACCAAGAATCGACCAAGTGAACGCATGTGAACGGTAGTTCGTGGAGAAGGTGCCCAATTGCGCCTGCCCGCCGATGGGTGGGCGGCTCGCGCTCCCGCCTCAGGTGCCCTTCGGTTCGTAGCCGAGTCCGGGAGACCTGCTCACGTACGTACAGCCGGTGTACCGGTATCCGGGCTGGATCCTCGAACCGTCCGCGTAGCTCGTCACGCCTGTGCCGGACGAGGCCCCTCGGTGCTTGTACAGGAAGTGGTACTCACCCGCGGGCAGCCAGAGCGTCACCTTCGGGTAGCTCTTCCCCTTGGCCTTGCAGGCCGCGGCGGCCCCGCTCACCCAGGAGTACGAGGAGCAACCGCCGCACCCCTTGATGCCGGTCCTTCCCGTCACCGGCCCGGTGTACAGGATCTCGACCCCGTCGGGGGCGTCGTTGCTGATGACGAGCTCTATCCGCCCCCCGCCCGGCGGGCCCGAGGGCGGCAGGTGCTTTCCGGCGGCCGGCCGTTTTTCGGCGATCTCGGCGGCGATGACGATGTCCCGGGCCCGAGCGCGGCGCTTGTCCTTCTTGTACGTGGCGGCGAACTCCGTCAGCGTCTGCCGCGCCTGGTCGAACCGCCCGGCGTTGAACCGGGCGACACCGCAGGCGTATGCGCCGTTCCGGATGCCGCCGTCGGTCTTCGGGGCCAGCGCGGAGACGGACTTGTCCGGCAGCGCGAGGGCGGTCGTACGGAGCCGCTGCAACGTGTCCCTGGCGGCGCAGGGGTCGCTGCCGCGCACGGCCCGGTTCTGCTCCGAGATCTTCCTGGAGACCGCGGGCCCCACCTTCCCGGCCTCGGCCGAGTCGGGGAACGTACGCAGCAGCTCGCCCAGTTCGTCGCTGTCCCTGGTGCCGGTCGGCACGGCACCCAGCTTCGACACCCCGCATGCGTACAGCGAGGCGGCGAGCGGACCGTCGGGGTAGCCGGCGAGATCGCCCAGCAGCTTCGGGCCGATCGACCGGGGCAGGGTCCGCAGATAGGTCAGCGGCTCGATGGCCTCGCAGAACTTCTTCTGCCGGTACGGCGCCGAGACCGCCTTGTAGTACGCGTCGAGCCGCTGCGGCACGAGCTTCCCGGCCCTCGATCCGGAGTGCTCCTCACCGAGCCCCCGATAGATGGTGAGTGCCGCCTGGTAGTCGCCCCGTGCGGCGGCGAAGGGCTTGCCGGAGGCGGCCTCGACGCTCCGGTCGCCGCGGTCCAGCCGGTCGAGCAGCATCTGCTCGACCGCCTCGTCCTTCGCGGAGCCGTAGAACACCACGCCCCCCGCGGGCACCGCCAGCAGCACCAGGCCGGTCCCCGCCGCCACCATCGGTCGCCACGACCCGCCGACGGCGCGACGCCGTGCGGTCCTCGCCCCGTCCGCGGCCGCCACGACCAGCACGACGAGATACGCGACGACCAGCCCCCCGGCGATCCCGTCGGCATCGGCGGGGAGGGCGACCAGCAGCAGCGCACCGGTCGCCGTCCAGCACAGAACCGTCCTGAACCAGCACCGCATCAGCGCATAGCCGAGCCCGAACCCGCTCAGGTTGAGCAGTCCCACGGACACGGAGCGGAGAAGGCCTCCCGGTGGCGGTGGCCCGACGGTGGGAGGTCGGCTCGGGGGAGGGGGCGCGGAAGGCGAGTCGGACGGTGGCGAAGGACTCGCCCCTGCCCCGAAATGCTGACCATCCCAACTCACTTCGGCCCCCCAATTGTTGAGCTATACGGGCCTCGCTCCACGCCCGGTCGAATTACCTTCCACGACGGCCCGAACAGTGTCAATCCGGACCGGTCGCCAGGCCGGTCGACGGTCGACGAATCGACCCACATCGAAGCGGCCCGGCCCCGCACCCGGTAAAATTCCCGGTGCCGCAACTGGCGCGTGCCCCGGCAGGGGTGCTCCGTGGAATCGACCACGAGGAAGCGGCACACCCCGGGCCCGCCCGGGGGCGTCATCGCCGGAGAGCCGTCCGCCTGGGCATCCGGGTCCACCGCAGCAATGCGACCGACCCGGGAGGACCCCGTGACCGCACCCTCGCACCCCCGCCACCCCGCCCTGGCGGCAGCCGATCCGGAACTCGCCGCACTGGTGGCGGCCGAGGAACAGCTCCAGGCCGACACCCTGCGCCTGATCCCCAGTGAGAACTACGTCTCCGCCGCCGTGCTCGAAGCGTCCGGCACCGTGCTCCAGAACAAGTACTCCGAGGGCTACCCGGGCAAGCGGTACTACGAGGGCCAGCAGAACATCGACCAGGTCGAGACGCTCGCCGCCGAACGGGCCGAGGCACTCTTCGGGATGGACCACGCCAATGTGCAGCCGTACTCCGGCTCACCCGCCAACCTTGCCGTGTACCTGGCGTTCCTGAAGCCCGGCGACACCGTGCTCGGCATGTCACTGCCGATGGGCGGCCATCTCACGCACGGCTGGGGCGTCTCGGCCACCGGTACCTGGTTCCGCGGGGTGCAGTACGGCGTAAGCCGCGACACCGGCCGCATCGACCTGGACGAGGTACGCGACCTGGCCCTGGCCGAACGCCCGAAGGTGATCTTCTGCGGCGGTACGGCCGTGCCCCGCACGATCGACTTCGCGGGCTTCGCCGGGATCGCCCGGGAGGTCGGTGCGGTCCTGGTCGCCGATGTCGCCCACATCGCCGGCCTGATCGCGGGAGGCGCCCACCCGTCGCCCGCCCCGTACGCCGACGTGGTCTCCACCACCACCCACAAGACCCTGCGCGGCCCGCGCGGCGCGATGCTGCTGAGCAGGGCGGAACACGCACGCGCCATCGACCGCGCCGTCTTCCCCGGCCTCCAGGGCGGCCCCCACAACCAGACCACGGCGGCGATCGCGGTAGCGCTGAAGGAGGCAGCCCGCCCCGAGTTCAGCGCGTACGCCCACCGGGTGGTCGCCAACGCCCGAAGCCTGGGCGAGGAGTTGGCGTCCCGAGGCTTCGACCTGGTCTCCGGCGGCACGGACAACCACCTCCTGCTGATCGACCTGACCTCCCGCGGCGTCCCGGGCAAGATCGCCGCGAAGGCCCTGGACCGGGCCGGAATCGTCGTCAACCACAACACCGTCCCCTATGACCCCCGCAAGCCCTTCGACCCCTCCGGCATCCGGATCGGCACCCCGGCCCTGACCTCCCGAGGCGTCCCGGCCTCGGAGATGGCCACGGTCGCGGAGTGGATCAGCCGCGTGGTCGAGGCGGCGCGCACCGACGACGAGGCCACGGTCGAGAAGGTCCGCACGGAGGTGAAGGCACTGATGGACGGCTACCCGGCACCGGGGCTGCCGGTGGGCTGACGGACGCGGCTGGACCGGCCGGGACCGGCGGCCTCGGCCCCGGGCCCCGGCCACCACCGACGACGGTCCATCGGCCGCCCACGCACACCGTGAGGATGTGCGCACCGCACGGACGCCGACACGTCTGCAGCCGCGTCGCCGGTCAGCATCCTGACAGGAACGGACGAGGGGGATGCGTTGTCCTTCGAGCAAGAGCGGGCGGAGCCGCAGCAGGCCGCGCAGACCTGTCTGAACAGCGCGGATCCCATTCCGGGCAGTGGTCCGAGGACGTGAGGGCGGAGGCGGACCAGGTGGCCGGCGTGGGCGCGGACGAGGAGTCGGGTGCCAAGGCACAGGCACAGGCAGAGGGCATGGTCCGCCCGAACCGACGGCGTCGGGAAACGCCGACTGATCACCGACTGCACGGCTCCCAGGCCTATGCTCACCGCATGGAGCAGAGCGAAGTGGTGAAGCGTGTGGTGGGCATCCTCACGGAGGCGGGCGAGATCCGCCGGCTCCTCGAAGAGAACGTCGACCGTGACGACGTGCAAACGGATTCGAGCGTGGTGACCGCGCTCCTGAACGAGACGATGCCCCGGATCACGATCCCCGAGGACGCCTCGATCGAAGAGGTCGCGGCGGTCGTCGGCCGGGAGGTCGGGGGCGCGGTGGAGCAGTTGGTCGGCGCGTTCACCCTGGCCTTCGCGATGCTGGCCCAGGTGCACGACTCCGGGCAGACGGACGTGTCCTCCGCCGATGTGCTGCAGGACCTGGCGTTGCGGGCCGAACAGATCGGTTCCGGCGGCCCGGAGGACGAGGGTCCGTGATCAAGGTGCTCGTCGTGGAGGACATGCAGGTCGTCAGGGCCGGCCTGGTCGCACTCCTCGACGGCGAGTTCGGCATCGAGGTCGTGGGCCGGGCACCGGACGCGAGGGCGGCCCCGGACATCGCGCAGCGCTCCGAGCCGGACGTCGCGCTTCTCGACATCGACCTGCCGGGAACGGAACCGAGTCCATCCACGGCCAGGTCGCCGGGCACACCGGCTGGTCCGACCAGACGTACCGGTACGACGCCACGGGACGGCTCACCACCGTCGATGACACTTCCGAGACGGTCCGCACCGCCGCTCGTACACCTTTGACGTGCGCATCAATCGCAAATCCCTCACCAGCGCGACCGGTTCACCCGGCGCCGTTTGCCCCACCGGCGGAGGCATCACCACCAGCTCCGCCTACGACAGCGGTGACGGGCTCGTCGACGGCGACTACACCTACGACGCGTTCGGCCGTACCACCGCCCTGCCGGGCGGCGGCACCGTCGGCTACTACGCCAACGACCTGGCGCATCAGCAGACCGCCGACGGCAAGCGGCAGACCCGGCAGCCGGGCCGTACTCGCGCTGGCCGCGGGCGGCGGAGGCGCCTTCGTGGGCACCAGGATCAGGAATCGGAAGAACTCCACGAAGTAACGCCTGAACGATCCGGTACACCTGGGGCCGCCGCGGCGGATCCCGGCCCCGGCAGGTTCGGGGACGTATCCGGAGAACGAGGGCGTGCCGTCGCGACAGGCGGCGGCACGCCCTCGGCCGTGCCCGCGCCGAAAGCACCGGATCGAAGGACCGCCGACCGTACGTCGGCGTCCCTGTCCGCGGACGTGCTGCTCGTCGGACGGACCCGGACCGCACGGATCGATGTGCGCGGCCGGGCTTCCTCGCCCCGCCGTCCTTGCTCTCGCCGCTCGCGGCGGGTGGCGGCGACGGCGCAGACGTCGTCGACCGCTACCGGTCCGGCACCCGCGGTGAGCGCACCGAGATCTCACCTCCATGAAAAAGACCTCCTGTTCAGCGTTTCCACTGATCAGAAGGTCTGTCCGGAAGTGCCCTCGGCAGGATTCGAACCTGCGCACACGGCTCCGGAGGCCGATGCTCTATCCCCTGAGCTACGAGGGCGCATCGCTGTGGTGCTCGGCGACGGGTGAAACACTACCAGCTTCGGCGGGGTGTCCGTGAACAGGTATTTCCGGGCTGTCGGAGGTGGCGGCGCGGGCCCCGTGGAAGGGGCGTGCGGTGCGGTTGGGGCGCATCCGGCCACCGCTCGCACCACTCGTCCGGGGTCGGAAATAGGCAAAACCCGGACGCAGCCCCTACGTCCCGCCTACTCTCGGAGTGTGTCAGGGGCGTGTGGCCGCGTGCTTGTTGTCGACGACAACGAGGTCATCCGGCAGTTGATCAGGGTCAATCTCGAGCTTGAGGGCTTCGAGGTCGTGACTGCGGCCGATGGTGCCGAGTGTCTGGATCTGGTTCATCGGGTCCGCCCCGATGTGATCACGCTCGATGTCGTCATGCCCAGGCTGGACGGTCTGCAGACGGCCACCAGATTGCGCTCCGATCCGCAGACCAGACATCTGCCCGTGGCGATCATCAGCGCCTGCACTCCCTTCGAGGCGGACAGTGCCGTCGCCGCAGGGGTCGACGCCTTCCTGGCGAAGCCCTTCGAGCCGAGCGAGCTCGTGCGGCTCGTACGGCAGTTGATGGACCGGGAGGACCCGCCGCCGCTCGACGGCAGACACGGCGCCGGGAAGGCGGAGAGCACCGCAGGGTGACCGCATGGCGAAACCGGGTCGCGGGATGCCCCCCTTTCTCCCATACGCTTGTCCTGTGACCCCCGCCGATCTCTCCAGGGCCGTGCTGCACGCCGTGCGCCGCGCGGTCGACGAGGACGCCTTGCACGCGCCCGTGCCCGCGCGCGTGCGGGTGGAGCGGACCCGGCCCGGCGGGCGTGGGGACTACGCCTGTGCCGTCGCCCTCCAGCTGGCCCGGCCCGCCGCGCTGCCGGCCAGGGAAGTGGCCGAGATCCTCCGGGCGCGGGTGCAGGGGGCGCCGGGGATCGGCGGCGTCGAGGTCACCGGACCCGGGTTCCTGAACTTCACCCTGCTCGACGGCGCCGACCGGCTGGGCGCGCTCGTCCTGGCCGTCGACGAGCGCGGCGCGGAGTACGGGCACGGGGACGACCTCGTCGGTACCACCGTCTGCTTCGCGCCCGTCGACGAGCCGCGCGCCCGTGTCGTCACCGGGACCGTGGAGCGGCTGCTCCGGGCCCAGGGCGCGGAGGTCCGGGAGCGTACGGCCGGCGGCGAGGCGCTGCATGTGGTGGCCGTGCCCGCCTCCGACCGCGATCTCTTCGAGCGGCTCGGGAACGATGCCGCGCGCTGGGCACTGCTGCGGGCCGCCCCGCACGACCGGCCCCGGTGCACGGGGAGCGACGATCTTCTCGTGCAGGGGGAGAGCAATCCGCTGTTCCGGGTGCGGTACGCCCACGCCCGGACCCGCGCCCTGAGCCGGAACGCCGAGCAGCTCGGTTTCCGTGCCGCGTACGAGGAGGGCGTGGACGCGCCCGTGCTCGGGGCGCTCCTCGCCGACCATCCCGGTGTGCTCGCCGCAGCCGCCCGCCACCGCGAGCCCGACCGGGTCGCCCGGCAGCTGGAAGCGGTCGCGCAGGCCTTCTTCGACTTCCACGACGACGCCCGGCCGCTGCCCGTCGGTGACGAGAAACCCTCGGCCGCCCACCGTTCCCGGCTCGCCCTCGCCGAAGCCGTCGGGACGGTGCTGGCAGGCGGCCTGTCCCTGCTCGGCATCAGCGCACCCGAAGTCCTCTGAGAGACCCGAGAGAACAGAGCAACACGATGAGCCGATCCGCACACCCCGCCGGGCCCCGCCACGCCGATGTCATGACGGAAGGGCACTACACGGCCCCGCCCGCCGATCTCAATGTCCTGGACGAGAAGGTCTGGGCCCGTACGGTCGTCCGTGACGAGCACGGCACGGTCACCGTCGGCGGGATCGAAGTGACGCGACTGGCCGAGGAGTTCGGTACTCCGGCCTACTTCCTCGACGAGAGCGACTTCCGGGCCCGCTGCCGGGCCTGGGCCGACGCCTTCGGACGGGACGCCGATGTGTTCTACGCCGGAAAGGCGTTCCTGTCGCGGGCCGTCGTGCGCTGGCTCAAGGAGGAGGGGCTCAACCTCGACGTCTGCTCCGGGGGAGAGCTGACCTGCGCGCTGGACGCCGGGATGCCGGCCGAGCGCATCGCCTTCCACGGCAACAACAAGACCGTCGAGGAGATCGAGCGGGCGGTCACCGTCGGCGTCGGGCGGATCGTGCTCGACTCCTTCCAGGAGATCGCCCGGGTCGCGCACGTCGCGCAGCGGCTCGGCAAGCGGCAGCGCGTACAGATCCGGGTGACCGTCGGTGTCGAGGCGCACACCCACGAGTTCATCGCCACCGCGCACGAGGACCAGAAGTTCGGGATCGCGCTGGCCGACGGCCAGGCCGCCGAGGCGGTGCGCCGGGCGCTCACCCTCGACGGGCTCGATCTGATCGGCATCCACTCGCACATCGGCTCGCAGATCTTCGACATGGCCGGTTTCGAGGTCTCCGCCCGGCGCGTGGTGCAGCTGCTCGCCGAGGTGCGTGACGAGCACGGGGTCGAGCTGCCCGAGATCGACCTGGGCGGCGGACTGGGGATCGCCTACACCTCAGCGGACGACCCGCGCGAGCCGCACGAGATCGCCAAGGCGCTCGGCGACATCGTGACCCGCGAATGCGAGGCGGCCGGGCTCGCCACCCCGCGGATCTCCGTCGAGCCGGGCCGCGCCATCGTCGGCCCGACCGCGTTCACGCTGTACGAGGTCGGCACGATCAAGCCCCTGGAGGGGCTGCGTACGTACGTCAGCGTCGACGGCGGCATGTCGGACAACATCCGCACCGCGCTGTACGACGCCGAGTACAGCGTCGCGCTCGTCTCGCGCACCTCCGACGCCGAGCCGATGCTCGCCCGCGTCGTCGGCAAGCACTGCGAGAGCGGCGACATCGTGGTCAAGGACGCCTTCCTGCCGTCGGACCTGGCCCCGGGCGACCTGATCGCCGTCCCCGCCACCGGTGCCTACTGCCGCTCGATGGCGAGCAACTACAACCATGCCCTGCGCCCGCCCGTCGTCGCCGTGCGCGACGGAGAGGCGCGTGTCATCGTCAGGCGCGAGACGGAGGAAGATCTCCTGCGTCTCGATGTCGGCTGATGCCGATTTTCCCGGGGGACACCCCCGGACCCCCGTAGATGTCTCAGGATCCGGACGGGCGGCAGGAACGCTCGTCCGGTGAGTGAGACTGGTCCATACAACAGATGTAAAGGAAACGAGGTCGGATGATGCGTACGCGTCCGCTGAAGGTGGCGCTGCTGGGCTGTGGAGTGGTCGGCTCAGAGGTGGCGCGCATCATGACGACGCAGGCGGCCGACCTCGCCGCGCGCATCGGCGCGCCGGTCGAGCTCGCGGGTGTCGCCGTGCGCCGGCCTTCCAAAGTGCGCGAGGGCATCGATCCCGCACTGATCACCACCGATGCGACAGCCCTGGTCAAACGGGGCGACATCGACGTCGTCATCGAGGTCATCGGGGGCATCGAGCCCGCCCGCACGCTCATCACCACCGCCTTCGAGCACGGCGCGAGCGTCGTCTCCGCCAACAAGGCGCTGTTGGCCGAGGACGGCGCCGCACTGCACGGCGCCGCCGAGCAGCACGGCCGGGACCTCTACTACGAGGCCGCCGTGGCCGGTGCCATCCCGCTCGTACGGCCGCTGCGCGAGTCCCTCGCCGGTGACAAGGTCAACCGGGTCCTCGGCATCGTGAACGGCACCACCAACTTCATCCTCGACCGGATGGACACGAGCGGAGCCGGATACTCCGAGGCGCTCGACGAGGCCACCGCCCTCGGATACGCCGAGGCCGACCCGACCGCCGACGTCGAGGGCTTCGACGCCGCCGCGAAGGCCGCGATCCTCGCCGGGATCGCCTTCCACACCCGGGTCAGGATCGGTGATGTACACCGCGAGGGCATCACCGAGGTCACCGCCGCCGACATCGTCTCCGCCCGCCGCATGGGCTGCACCGTCAAGCTTCTCGCCATCTGCGAGCGCGCCGCCGACGGGCAGTCCGTCACCGCGCGCGTGCACCCCGCGATGATTCCGCTGAACCACCCCCTGGCCTCGGTCCGCGAGGCGTACAACGCGGTCTTCGTCGAGGCCGAGGCGGCCGGACAGCTGATGTTCTACGGCCCCGGCGCCGGTGGCTCGCCGACCGCGTCCGCGGTCCTCGGCGACCTGGTCGCGGTCTGCCGCAACAAACTCAACGAGGCCACCGGCCCCGGCGAGTCCGCGTACACGCGCCTGCCGGTCAGCCCCATGGGCGAGGTCGTCACGCGGTACCACATCAGCCTCGACGTGGCCGACAAGCCCGGCGTGCTCGCCCAGGTCGCGACGGTCTTCGCCGAACAGGGCGTATCGATCGACACCGTCCGCCAGCAAGGCAGAAACTCAGGCAGCGGCGACGAAGTCGCCATCGAGCAGGGTGGCGGCGGGCGATGGACGGACGGAGGCGGCGAGGCATCTCTCGTCGTCGTCACCCACCGCGCGCCCGACGCCGCCCTCTCGGCGACCGTCGAGGCGCTGCGCAAGCTCGACACCGTGCGCGGTGTCGCCAGCATCATGCGTGTTGAAGGGGAGTAAGGACCCATGACCAGCAAGGGCACCCACCAGTGGCGCGGCATCATCGAGGAGTACCGGGACCGCCTTCCGGTCACGAGCACGACGCCTGTCGTCACGCTCCGTGAGGGCGGTACGCCGCTCGTCCCCGCTCAGGTCCTCTCCGAGCGCACAGGCTGCGAGGTGCACCTCAAGGTCGAGGGCGCCAACCCCACCGGTTCCTTCAAGGACCGCGGTATGACGATGGCGATCACCCGGGCCAAGGAGGAGGGCGCACAGGCCGTCATCTGCGCCTCCACCGGCAACACCTCCGCCTCCGCCGCCGCGTACGCGGTGCGGGCCGGCATGGTGTGCGCCGTCCTCGTGCCGCAGGGCAAGATCGCGCTCGGCAAGATGGGTCAGGCGCTCGTGCACGGCGCCAAGATCCTCCAGGTCGACGGCAATTTCGACGACTGTCTGACCCTGGCCCGCTCGCTCTCGGACAACTACCCGGTGGCGCTGGTCAATTCGGTCAACCCGGTCCGTATCGAGGGCCAGAAGACCGCCGCTTTCGAGATCGTCGACGCGCTCGGCGACGCGCCGGACATCCACGTCCTCCCGGTCGGCAACGCGGGCAACATCACCGCGTACTGGAAGGGTTACAAGGAGTACGCGGGGGACGGCATGTCCACACACACCCCACGCATGTGGGGCTTCCAGGCCTCCGGCTCCGCGCCCATCGTCCGCGGCGAGATCGTCAAGGACCCGTCGACCATCGCCACCGCGATCCGGATCGGCAACCCGGCCTCCTGGCAGTACGCGCTGAACGCCCGGGACGAATCGGGCGGTCTCATCGACGAGGTGACGGACCGCCAGATTCTGGCCGCCTACCGGCTGTTGGCCTCCCGGGAGGGTGTCTTCGTCGAGCCCGCCTCGGCCGCGTCCGTCGCCGGTCTGCTGAAGGCCGCCGAAGAGGGCAAGGTCGACCCCGGCCAGAAGATCGTGTGCACGGTCACCGGCAATGGGCTCAAGGACCCCGACTGGGCCGTCGCGGGCGCTCCGCAGCCGGTCACGGTCCCGGTCGACGCGGCCACCGCTGCCGAGAAGCTGGGTCTCGGGTAAGAGGAGCTCACAGCTCCGGCCTCCACGGCGCAACCCGGTTCAGCTGTCGGCGGGAGCCCGGCCCGCCCCGCCGGGCGCCCGGCTCACCGTCGGCGGGGATCCCGGTAAGAACCCAGCTCAACCGTCCTTTTTCGGGGCGGAGAGCGCATAGGAGGCGGGCGACACGCATCGTGCGCCTCCTGTGCGCCCTATGTCGCCACAGAACCTTCCTTCGATAAGCTGTACCCAACCCGCCCCGCCGCATATGCCGCGGTGCATGGGCCGTTGTGGCCGTCGGTTTCCCCGGAATCCCACTCCCTGTCGCCACGACCACCGCCACTGTCGAGAAAACGCACCACCACCCCCGCTGCCTCACAAGGAGAGTCGTCCAACCGATGGCCGGTCCCGCCTTCCGAGCCGCCGCCGTCCGGGTGCGCGTCCCCGCGACCAGCGCCAACCTGGGCCCCGGTTTCGACGCCTTCGGCCTCTCGCTGGGGCTGTACGACGACGTCGTCGTCCGCGTAGCCGACTCCGGACTGCACATCGATATCGCCGGTGAGGGCGCGGACACGCTGCCCCGCGACGAGAGTCACCTTCTCGTACGCTCCCTTCGCACCGCCTTCGACCTGCTCGGCGGGCAGCCCCGCGGCCTGGAGATCGTCTGCGCCAACCGCATCCCGCACGGGCGCGGCCTGGGATCCTCCTCCGCCGCCATCTGTGCCGGCATCGTCGCCGCCCGAGCCGTGACGACCGGTGGCGACGCCCGGCTCGACGACGCCGCGCTGCTGGAACTCGCCACCGAGATCGAGGGCCACCCCGACAATGTCGCGGCCTGCCTGCTCGGCGGCTTCACACTCGCCTGGATGGACGGCGGATCGGCCCACGCGATCAGGATGGATCCCGCAGATTCCATCGTTCCGGTGGTTTTCGTCCCCGGTAAGCCGGTCCTGACCGAGACCGCCCGCGGGCTGCTGCCGCGCTCGGTCCCGCATGTCGACGCGGCCTTCAACGCCGGCCGTGCCGCGCTTCTCGTCGAGGCCGTGACCAGGCGCCCCGACCTGCTGCTCACCGCCACCGAGGACCGACTGCACCAGGAGTACCGCGCCCCGGCGATGCCGCAGAGCGTGGAACTCGTGAACCGACTGCGTGCCGACGGCGTGCCCGCGGTCATCTCCGGTGCCGGGCCGACCGTGCTCGCACTGGCCGAGGACGGTGCGGCCGACAAGGTCGCACGACTGGCGGGCGAGGGATGGGCGGCCAATCGGCTCACGCTCGACGCCCCGGGTGCGAGTGTGCTGCCGCTCGCCCCGTAGCCGAGAAGTGATTGCCGGTGAGTGAGAGGGGGAATGTTTGTTGGAGCCGGTAGTGTTAACCTCAAGTCTGCAACCGACGTCTATGTGGCGCGTTGCTTCGTGTCCCTTTCCGGGACCACATTTCTTCCGGGAGCCTCCCCAACTGCCTGAGCAGCCTGCCTGAGCAGTTTCGTGCACGCTCCGGAACCGGCACGACACCCCTCGCTTGTCCAGGAGTGGGCCGAGCAGGGGGATGCTCGCGCCGGACCCAAGCACACCTTCATCTCTCCGCCGTACCCGGCGGACCACCGCCCCGGCACGGTCCGCAAGAAAAAGACCGCAGTCGGACAGCACAACCGGTCGCCGAGCCAGAAGGCCGACGTCCGCTCCAGGGAAGGACCCTTCGTGAGCGACACCACCGATCTGATGGGCGTGACTGCCGACAAGAGTGTCGACAGCGCCGCGCCCGCCGAAGGTGCTGCCACTGGCACCACCGCACGGCGCCGCCGCTCCGGCACCGGCCTTGACGGCATGGTCCTGGCCGAGCTGCAGCAGGTCGCGTCCGGCCTCGGCATCAAGGGCACTGCGCGGATGCGCAAGGGCCAGCTGATCGAGGTCATCAAGGAGGCGCAGGCCGGTAGCACCGCCGCGCCCAAGGCCGCCGCGCCCGCCGCGGATGCCGAGACCAAGCCGAAGCGCCGTGCCACCTCCAAGGCGCGCACCGGGGACGAGCCCGCGGCCGCCGCGCCCGCCGAGAAGGCCGCGGCCCAGCAGCAGATCGACATCCCCGGCCAGCCGGCCAGCGACGACCAGCCCACGGGCGAGCGCCGTCGGCGCCGTGCGACCGCTCAGGCGGGCAGCCCGGACGGCAAGGCGGAGAGCAAGCCGGCCACCGAGGCCAAGGCGGAGGCGCAGACCGAGCCGAAGAGCGACGAGCGCGCCGACGCGAAGGCCGAAGCGGCCGTGGACACGGCCGAGGGCCGCCGTGGCGACCGTCAGGACCGCGGACAGCGCGGCGACCGTGGCGACCGTCAGGAGCGCGGTGAGCGCGGGGAGCGCCGCGACCGCCAGCGCGACCGCCGTGGCAAGGGTGACGAGCAGGGCCAGCAGGGCGGCCAGCGCCAGCAGCGCCAGGGCCAGCAGGGCGGCGGACCGCAGGACGACGGTTACGACGACGAGGCGGGCGGCCGTCGTGGTCGCCGCGGCCGCTACCGCGACCGCCGTGGCCGTCGTGGCCGCGAGGACTTCGCCAACGAGGTTCCCGTCTCCGACGACGACGTCCTGATCCCCGTCGCGGGCATCCTGGACATCCTCGACAACTACGCGTTCATCCGGACCTCCGGCTACCTGCCGGGCCCGAACGACGTGTACGTCTCGCTCGCCCA
This sequence comes from Streptomyces sp. NPDC088252, assembly GCF_044740965.1. Lineage (NCBI taxonomy): Bacteria > Bacillati > Actinomycetota > Actinomycetes > Kitasatosporales > Streptomycetaceae > Streptomyces > Streptomyces sp. NPDC088252. The sequence goes on from NZ_JBIURS010000010.1 coordinate 101,830, forward strand.
GGTCCGCAAGAACGGCCTGCGCAAGGGTGACCACGTCACCGGTGCGGTGCGCCAGCCCAAGGACGGCGAGCGGCGCGAGAAGTTCAACGCCCTGGTCCGCCTCGACTCGGTCAACGGCATGGCGCCCGAAACCGGACGCGGCCGCCCGGAGTTCCAGAAGCTGACCCCGCTCTACCCGCAGGACCGGCTCCGCCTGGAGACCGACTCCAACGTCCTGACGACGCGGATCATCGACCTGGTGGCACCGATCGGCAAGGGCCAGCGAGGCCTGATCGTGGCTCCGCCGAAGACCGGCAAGACCATGATCCTGCAGGCGATCGCCAACGCCATCACGGTCAACAGCCCCGAGTGCCACCTGATGGTCGTCCTGGTCGACGAGCGTCCGGAAGAGGTCACCGACATGCAGCGGTCGGTGAAGGGCGAGGTCATCTCCTCGACCTTCGACCGTCCCGCCGAGGACCACACCACCGTCGCCGAGCTGGCCATCGAGCGTGCCAAGCGTCTCGTCGAGCTGGGTCACGACGTGGTCGTCCTGCTGGACTCCATCACCCGTCTGGGCCGTGCGTACAACCTCGCGGCCCCGGCCTCCGGACGCATCCTGTCCGGTGGTGTCGACTCGACCGCGCTCTACCCGCCGAAGCGCTTCTTCGGTGCCGCGCGCAACATCGAGGACGGCGGTTCGCTGACGATCCTGGCCACCGCGCTGGTCGAGACCGGTTCGCGGATGGACGAGGTGATCTTCGAGGAGTTCAAGGGCACCGGCAACATGGAGCTCAAGCTCGACCGGAAGCTCTCGGACAAGCGCATCTTCCCGGCGGTGGACGTCGACGCGTCCAGCACCCGCAAGGAAGAAATCCTGCTCGGCAGCGACGAGTTGGCGATCGTCTGGAAGCTGCGCCGGGTGCTGCACGCGCTCGACCAGCAGCAGGCGATCGAGCTCCTCCTGGACCGGATGAAGAAGACGCAGTCCAACGCGGAGTTCCTGCTCCAGATCCAGAAGACGACGCCGGCCCCGGGCAACGGCAACGACTGACGTCGCACCCGGACCGGCCGAACGACAGAGGCCGGACAGCAGGGCCGAACAACAGGGCCGAACAACAGGGCCGCCCCCGTCACCCAGGTGACGGGGGCGGCCCTGTGTCGTGATGTCCGCGCATGTGACGCAACCGATCCGACCTTTTCGGCCGATCCGAGACCTTCGCCACACGACGGTCGCGACAAGGGCTGCCGCAGTGATGTCTGTACAGGGCAAGAAACCGCAGGTGAGCGCGGGATCACCAGCTGTTCATCAAGGCTCCGCGCCCCTTTTGTCCTCACATGGAGGTGACAGGCCGCTGTGCAACCCTTCCTCGTACCGCGACGTCGTACGAAGTGGCGACAAGTCGCCCAAGGCGACGACTCGGGGCCCGAACACCGCTGCAGGGGGTAGCCGGGAGAAGCTGACGACCGAAGGAGACGGATGACCGAGCAGAGCGGGAGTGGCGGCCGAATACGCCCCACCGGCAAACGCCGGAGGAAGCCGTCCCGACGCCACCGGGCGAAGGTGGCGGCGATCTGGACCCTGGCAGCCGCCGTGATCGTCGTCGGCGGCGGGCTCGGATACGCCTACTTCACACTCAACGGCAACCTCAAGGCCGTCGACATCAACGCGGCGCTCGGCAAGGACCGCCCCGACAACGTCGACAACGGCTCCGAGGACATCCTCGTGCTCGGCTCCGACTCCCGCTCCGGCGCGAACTCCGAGTACGGCGCCGACGAGGGCACGGCCCGCTCCGACACCGCGATGGTCGTGCACGTCAACAAGGGCCACAGAGCGGCCTCGGTCGTCTCCATCCCGCGCGACACCCTCGTCACCCGCCCGGAATGCACGAGTGACACGACGGGGAAGCCCGTCGCGGGGCAGCAGCGCGCGATGTTCAACACGGCGTACGAGGTCGGCGGACCGGCCTGCGCGGTCAAGACCGTCGAGTCCATGTCCGGTATCCGCATGGACCACTACCTCGAAGTCGACTTCACCGGCTTCAAGAAGCTCATCGACCAGCTGGGCGGCGTGAAGATCACCACCACCCGTGCGATCCACGACTCCAAGAGCCATCTCGACCTGGAGCCCGGCACCCACACCCTCGACGGCGAGCAGTCGCTGGGGCTCGTCCGTACCCGCAAGAGCGTCGGCGACGGCAGCGACCTCGGCCGCATCCAGCTCCAGCAGGCATTCATCAAGGCGCTCATGGAACAGGTCAGGAGCGTCGGGGTGTTCTCGAACCCGAAGACCCTCTTCGACCTCGCGGACACGGCGACCAAGGCCATCACCACCGACTCCGACCTGGGCTCGGTCCAGCAGCTCACCGGCTTCGCCAACGGCCTCAAGGGGCTCGGCGCGAAGAACGTCCACATGGTCACCCTGCCCGTGCAGTACGACCCGGCCGACCCGAACCGCGTCGTACCGCTGGAGGAGTCCGCGCAGCAGGTCTGGACGGCACTGAAGCAGGACAAGGCGATCCCCGCCTCCGCCACCGAGAAGTCGGCGGGCGACAAGGGTGTCGCGGGCAGCGTCGTGCGGTGACCGGGCGGGCCGGGAATAGTTGCGGCCCGCCCCCGGTTTTGGGAGATACGGCCGGTCCTGGCAGACTGGTACGTCGGCCCCGGTTCACGGACGCGCAATCCGCGCGGACGACCCGGTGCCCTCCCGAACCTAGGAGAAACCCTTGAAGCGCGACATCCACCCCGAGTACGTCGAGACGCAGGTCAGCTGCACCTGTGGCGCGTCGTTCACGACCCGGAGCACCATCGACGGCGGCACCATCCGCGCCGACGTCTGCTCCGAGTGCCACCCGTTCTACACGGGCAAGCAGAAGATCCTCGACACCGGTGGCCGCGTGGCCCGCTTCGAGGCCCGCTTCGGCAAGGCTGCCGGCTCCGCCAGCAAGTAGCGAGCCACTGCGCCGGTTCTCGGCGCCCTCTTCCCGGGGGCGTCGGAACCGGCGTTTTTTCCGGCCGGGGGTGCGCGGCCCGTATCCCCGCCCGGCCGGCATCACGCCGTCCAGCAGGCACGTTTGAGTGAAGAAACCAGGAGCCCGAAGATGTTCGAGGCGGTCGAGGAACTGATCGGCGAACAGGCCGATCTCGAGAAGAAGCTCGCGGACCCGGCGGTCCACGCCGACCAGGCCAACGCGCGCAGGCTCAACAAGCGCTACGCCGAGCTGACCCCGATCGTCGGCACGTACCGCTCCTGGAAGCAGGCCGGGGACGACATCGAGACGGCCCGTGAACTCGCCGCCGACGACCCCGACTTCGCCGCCGAGGTGAAGGATCTGGAGAAGCAGCGCGAAGAGCTCACCGAGAAGCTCCGCCTCCTCCTGGTCCCGCGCGACCCCAGCGACGACAAGGACGTGCTCCTGGAGATCAAGGCGGGCGCGGGCGGCGACGAGTCCGCCCTGTTCGCCGGTGACCTGCTGCGGATGTATCTGCGCTACGCCGAGCGCGTCGGCTGGAAGACCGAGATCATCGACTCCACCGAGTCGGAGCTCGGCGGCTACAAGGACGTCCAGGTCGCAGTGAAGACCAAGGGCGGCAACGGTGCCACCGAGCCCGGCCAGGGTGTGTGGGCCCGGCTGAAGTACGAGGGCGGGGTGCACCGCGTGCAGCGGGTGCCGTCCACCGAGTCCCAGGGCCGCATCCACACCTCCGCCGCCGGCGTGCTCGTCACGCCCGAGGCCGAGGAGGTCGACGTCGAGATCCACGCCAACGATCTCCGCATCGACGTCTACCGCTCCTCGGGTCCCGGCGGCCAGTCCGTCAACACCACGGACTCGGCGGTCCGCATCACCCACCTGCCGACCGGAGTCGTCGCGTCCTGCCAGAACGAGAAGAGCCAGCTCCAGAACAAGGAGCAGGCCATGCGCATCCTGCGTTCGCGTCTGCTCGCGGCCGCGCAGGAGGCCGCCGAGCAGGAGGCTTCGGACGTACGGCGCAGTCAGGTGCGCACGGTCGACCGTTCCGAGAAGATCCGTACGTACAACTTCCCGGAAAACCGGATCTCGGACCACCGCGTCGGCTTCAAGGCGTACAACTTGGACCAGGTGCTCGACGGCGACCTGGATTCCGTGATCCAGGCCTGTGTCGACGCCGACTCCGCCGCCAAGCTCGCCGCCGCATAAGTGCAAGACCCGCCCCGCCCGTAACCCCGTACGGAGAACCGCGATGAACCTGCTGCTCGCCGAGGTGGCCCAGGCCACCCAGCGGCTGGCCGACGCCGGTGTGCCTTCACCGCGATTCGACGCGGAGGAACTCGCCGCGTTCGTGCACGGTGTCAAGCGGGGCGAGCTGCACCGTGTGCCGGACTCGGACTTCGACGCCCGCTACTGGGAGGCCATCGCCCGCCGCGAGGCCCGCGAACCGCTGCAGCACATCACCGGACGCGCCTTCTTCCGCTACCTGGAGCTCCAGGTGGGTCCCGGCGTCTTCGTGCCCCGGCCGGAGACCGAATCGGTCGTCGGCTGGGCGATAGACGCGGTGCGCGCGATGGACGTCGTCGAGCCGGTCGTCGTCGACCTCTGCAGCGGATCGGGCGCCATCGCCCTGGCCATGGCCCAGGAGGTGCCGCGCTCCCGGGTGCACGCCGTGGAGCTCTCCGACGACGCCCTCAGGTGGACCAGGAAGAATGCCGAGGGGTCCAGGGTCACCGTCCACCACGGAGACGCGCTCACGGCCCTTCCCGAGCTCGACGGCCAGGTCGACCTGGTCATCTCCAACCCGCCGTACATCCCGCTCACCGAATGGGAGTACGTGGCACCCGAGGCCCGCGACCACGACCCGGAGATGGCCCTGTTCTCCGGCGAGGACGGCCTCGACACCATCCGCGGCATCGAACGCACCGCACACCGTCTGCTGCGCCCCGGCGGCCTCGTCGTCATCGAGCACGCCGACACCCAGGGCGGCCAGGTGCCGTGGATCTTCACCGAGGAACGTGGCTGGGCCGACGCGGCCGACCACCCCGACCTGAACAACCGGCCGCGGTTCGCCACGGCCCGCAAGGCCATGCCGTGACCGGCGGCCACCACCCGCACGACCCGTACCCGCCATACCCGTACACGCTTGAGGAGGCCGGCTGATGGCACGGCGATACGACTGCAACGACGCGACCGACCGTACGACGGGTCTGCGTGAGGCCGCGTCGGCCGTCCGCCGCGGCGAACTGGTCGTGCTGCCCACCGACACCGTGTACGGGATCGGCGCGGACGCCTTCAGTTCCGAGGGCGTCGCCGACCTGCTGGAGGCCAAGGGGCGCGGCCGCAACATGCCCACGCCCGTCCTGATCGGCTCGCCGAACACGCTGCACGGGCTGGTCACGGACTTCTCCGAACAGGCCTGGGAGCTCGTCGACGCCTTCTGGCCCGGCGCCCTCACGCTCGTCGCCAAGCACCAGCCGTCGCTGCAGTGGGACCTCGGTGACACCCGCGGAACCGTCGCCATCCGGATGCCGCTGCACCCGGTCGCCATCGAGCTGCTCACCGAGGTCGGCCCGATGGCCGTCTCCAGCGCCAACCTCACCGGACACCCGGCCCCCGAGGACTGCGACGCGGCCCAGGAGATGCTCGGCGACTCCGTCTCCGTCTACCTCGACGGCGGCCCGACGCCCGGCATCGTGCCGTCGTCGATCGTCGACGTGACCGGCAGGATCCCCGTGCTGCTGCGCGCCGGCGCGCTCTCCGTGGAGGAGCTCCGCAAGGTGGTACCCGACCTTGAGGTGGCCAATTGACCGCCCCTGAGGGGCGTGGCATAGCGGGGCAGTCCGACACCTTCCGCATCCTCCACGTCAGCACCGGCAACGTCTGCCGCTCACCGATCACCGAGCGGCTGACCCGGCACGCCCTGGTGGACCGCCTCGGGGATCCGCGTCAGGGCGGGCTGATCGTGGAGAGTGCGGGCACCTGGGGCCACGAAGGCGCCCCCATGGAAGCCAACGCGGAGATCGTCCTCGCCGACTTCGGCGCCGACACCACCGGCTTCGTCGGCCGGGAACTGCTCGATGAACACGTGATCCGCGCCGACCTGGTGCTCACCGCCACCCGCGACCACCGGGCACAGGTGATCTCGATGGGTCACTCGGCCGGGCTGCGGACCTTCACCCTCAAGGAATTCACCCGGCTGGTCCGGGCCATAGACCCCGCCACGCTGCCCGACCCGCGCGACGAAGGCGTGGTCGAGCGCGCCCGCGCACTGGTCCGCGCCGCGGCCGCGCTGCGCGGCTGGCTGCTGGCCCCCACCGCCGAGGCCGACGAGGTGTACGACCCGTACGGCGCCCCGATCACGTTCTTCCGGTCCATCGGCGACGAGATCAACCAGGCCCTCGACCCGGTCGTCACGGCCCTGACCGGGGTGCCGGCCCCGCACTGAACGGGGTGCCGGCCCCGCACTGACGGGCGCGCGCCCACGCCACTCTGACGGCCGTACACGTCGGCCGGGTACCCCAGGGCCCAACGGGTGTACGACGTCGCCGCACAGCGGGCAGGAGGCCCGTCACGGGCCTACATTGGAGCTGACGCCAGCGCACCCTCCCCAGGCCCGGAGTTCATCGATGCCGGTCACCACTCCCGCCGCACCCCCCTCCGCCGCCGGGGCCGCCCTGCCGCAGGACTTCGGTGCCCTGCTCCGGGAGGACCCGGAGATCGCCGCCGTGCTGCTGAAGGAGCTGCACCGGCAGTCCAGCACCCTGCAGCTGATCGCCGCCGAGAACTTCACCTCGCCCGCGGTCCTTGCCGCACTCGGCTCGCCGCTCGCCAACAAATACGCCGAGGGCTACCCCGGCGCCCGCCACCACGGCGGCTGCGACCAGGCCGACGCCGCCGAACGCATCGCCTGCCGAAGGGCCACCGCGCTCTTCGGCGCCGAACACGCCAACGTCCAGGCGCACTCCGGTTCCTCCGCCGTCCTCGCCGCCTACGCGGCCCTGCTGCGCCCCGGCGACACGGTGCTGGCGATGGGACTCCCGTACGGCGGACATCTCACGCACGGTTCGCCCGCCAACTTCTCCGGCCGCTGGTTCGAGTTCATCGGTTACGGGGTGGACTCCGAGAGCGGCCTGATCGACTACGAGCAGGTGCGCACCCTGGCGCGGGCGCACCGCCCGAAGGCGATCGTCAGCGGCTCGATCTCGTACCCCCGCCACCCCGACTACGAGCTGTTCCGGGAGATCGCCGACGAGGTGGGCGCGTACCTGATCGCCGATGCCGCGCACCCGATGGGACTGATCGCCGGGGGAGCGGCGCCGAGCCCCGTCCCGTACGCCGACGTGGTCTGCGCGACCACGCACAAGGTGCTGCGCGGTCCGCGCGGCGGGATGATCCTGTGCGGCGCGGAGCTGGCCGAGCGGATCGACCGGGCGGTGTTCCCCTTCACCCAGGGCGGCGCGCAGATGCACACGGTGGCCGCGAAGGCCGTCGCGTTCGGGGAGGCGGCCACTCCGGCGTTCACGGCGTACGCCCATCGGGTGGTGGCCCATGCCCGGGTGCTGGCCGCCGGCCTGGAGGCCGAGGGCTTCGACGTCACCACGGGCGGCACGGACACCCATCTGATCGTCGCGGACCCGGCCCCGCTGGGCGTCGACGGCCCCGTCGCCCGCGCCCGGCTGGTGGCGGCCGGCCTGGTGCTGGACACCTGCGCGCTTCCGTACGGGGACGCGCGGGGCATCAGGCTCGGCACCGCGGCCGTCACCACCCAGGGCATGGGCGACGCCGACATGGCGCGGCTGGCGGTGCTCTTCGGGGCGGCCGTGCGTGAGGAGGGCGACATCCGCGCCGAGGTCCGGGAACTGGCCCGGAAATATCCGCCCTATCCCGGGTAGACGTGTCCCATGCAACCATCGGCCCGGCCGCAGTGTCCTCGACCATGAGCCCGACGTAGCTAAGGTGAGGGCTGAGATGGCCGGCGAATTCTGTGGGGCAGCCCGTGCGTGATTACCTGCTGACGCTCTGTGTCACGGCCGCGGTGACCTATCTGCTGACCGGCCCGGTGCGCAAGTTCGCCATCGCGGTCGGGGCGATGCCCGCGATCCGTGCGCGCGACGTCCACCGAGAACCGACACCGAGGCTCGGTGGCATCGCCATGTTCGGCGGGCTGTGCGCCGGACTGATCGTCGCGGCGCATCTGTACAACCTCGACTGGGTCTTCAAACTCTCCAACGAGCCGCGGGCGCTGCTCTCCGGCGCCGCGCTGATCTGGCTGATCGGCGTTCTGGACGACAAGTTCGAGATCGACGCCCTGATCAAGCTCGGCGGGCAGATGATCGCCGCCGCGGTCATGGTGATCCAGGGCCTGACGATCCTGTGGCTGCCGATCCCCGGCGTCGGCACCGTCGCGCTCACCCAGTGGCAGGGCACGCTGCTCACGGTCGCCCTGGTCGTCATCACCATCAACGCGGTCAACTTCGTCGACGGTCTGGACGGTCTCGCGGCGGGCATGGTCTGCATCGCGTCCGCGGCGTTCTTCCTGTACACGTACCGGCTCTGGTACGGGCACATGATCGAGGCGGCGGCGCCGGCGACACTCTTCACGGCCATCCTGATGGGCATGTGTCTGGGCTTCCTGCCGCACAACATGCATCCCGCCCGGATCTTCATGGGCGACTCGGGCTCGATGCTGATCGGCCTGGTGCTGGCGGCCGGGGCGATCTCGGTCACCGGGCAGGTCGACCCGGACACGATGAAGCTCTTCGCGGGCAGCGAGCGCGAGGCCACCCACGCGATGCTGCCGGTCTTCATCCCACTGCTGCTGCCGCTGACCATCATCGCGATCCCGGCCGCCGACCTGCTGCTGGCGATCGTGCGGCGCACCTGGAACGGTCAGTCGCCGTTCGCCGCGGACCGCGGGCATCTGCACCACCGGCTGCTGGAGATCGGCCATTCGCACAGCAGGTCCGTGCTGATCATGTACTTCTGGTCGGCCCTGATCGCCTTCGGCGCGGTCGGCTACTCCGTGCACTCGGCCTCCCTGTGGATCGTGATGGTGATCATGGGGCTGAGCGCGCTGGGACTCGTACTGCTGCTGATGCCCCGTTTCACCCCACAGGCGCCGTACTGGGCGGAACGCTTCGTACCGCCCAGGTATCGTCGTCACCGCGGCCGGGGCGGGGTGACCGAGACGGCGCGCTCATCGGTGGACGGAGCCCAACAGCGGCCCCTGAACACACAGATGGGGCAGGAGGAGCACGAGGGGCAGGAGCGCACACCGGTCGTCGTGGGAGTCTCCGGCGTCAACGGGGCGACTGCCATCGGCCCCCGTTCGCGTTTTTCGGACAGAGATAAGGCTGATTCCACGCACTGACGATTCGGTCATCGAGGGGCAATACCAGGCAAGATATTGAGTTGTCTTGCTCACACGCGCACGTTCACTCTCACGTGTGACAGCAAGCACACTTTCTTGGTAAAGACCTCATCAAATAGTTTGTGATACCGTTCACGAAGCCCGGTGACGGAGTTGAAGGACCTGAGTACTACGGTCCATCGGCCCGAGGCATCGACTCGGACCGGGCCTACGCTCGTCCATGACGACACACTGCCCACCCCCAGCAAGCGGAGCTGCCGCCATGCCGTCCAACGACGTCCGGACTCTCCTCCAAGCCGCCGTACCCACCGCTGTCGCCGGCGCAGTCGCTGCCGCCGTCAGCGGTGGCGTCGCAGGCGGCAAGGGAGCCCTGGGCGCAGCCGTTGCGGCGATCGTGGTGATCCTCTTCATGGGGATCGGACTCATGGTCCTGCAGCGGACCGCGCGGTCCCTCCCCCACCTGTTCCAGGCGATGGGGCTGATGCTGTATACGGCTCAGCTTCTCCTGTTGTTCATTTTCGTCGCCGCATTCAAGAACACCACGATGTTCAACCCGAAGGCCTTCGCGATCACGCTGGTCGCGACGACCCTCGTGTGGATCGGCGCGCAGACGCGTGCGCACATGAAGGCCAAGATCCTTTACGTCGAACCCGAATCCGGCAAGGACAAGGGTGAGAAGCCCAAGAACACCGGGTCCAAGACGTGAAGGGTAGGGGCGGAATAAGTGCAAGTCCGGGACCCTGCTATCGTCCGGTTCCAACTGCGGCACTGCGGGCGCGGGCATGTGAGCTGACGCCTGCTCGATCGCGAGGCTCAATGCCTGACTGCCGCTCACACATCCGTAACACCAGTCCAGTGCCGAACCGCGGCTGCGCGCCGCGCCGACACAACGAGGTTGCCGTACCTATGCGCCACGCTGAAGGAGCCCGCGGTGAGTGCTGACCCGACACAGGTGCTCGCCTTCGAGACCGATTGCCACATCTTCTCCGGTTGTGGTTTCCCGGGTCCTGGCTTGCACTCTTTCCTGTTCGAGCCGATCTTCGGTGACGCGGACAGCAACATCTACTTCAACAAGACGATGCTGCTGGCGCTCCTCGGTACGGTCATCATCGTCGGCTTCTTCTGGGCCGCCTTCCGTAAGCCGAAGGTCGTTCCGGGCAAGCTGCAGATGGTCGCCGAGGCCGGATACGACTTCGTGCGCCGCGGCATCGTCTACGAGACGCTCGGCAAGCGCGAGGGCGAGAAGTACGTCCCGCTGATGGTCTCGATCTTCTTCTTCGTGTGGATGATGAACCTCTGGTCGATCATCCCGCTCGCCCAGTTCCCGGTGACGTCGGTCATCGCGTACCCGGCCGGCCTGGCCGCGATCGTCTACGTCCTCTGGATGAGCATCACGTTCAAGCGCCACGGCTTCGTCGGCGGCTTCAAGAACCTGACGGGCTACGACAAGTCGCTCGGCCCGGTCCTGCCGCTGGTCATGGTCATCGAGTTCTTCTCGAACGTCCTGGTCCGCCCCTTCACGCACGCGGTCCGACTCTTCGCGAACATGTTCGCGGGTCACACGCTGCTCCTGCTCTTCACCATCGCCAGCTGGTACCTGCTCAACGGCATCGGTATCGCCTACGCGGGTGTCTCGTTCGTGATGGTCATCGTGATGACGGCCTTCGAGCTCTTCATCCAGGCTGTTCAGGCGTACGTCTTCGTGCTCCTGGCGTGCAGCTTCATCCAGGGCGCTGTCGCCGAGCACCACTGATCGCGCCTCCCCTACCCCCAGTCGTCCGGTGGCCAACCCCCGCCGGTCCGTGAAAGAGAAGGAAGAACTGGCATGTCCCAGACCCTTGCCGCCGTCACCGGTTCCCTCAGCTCCATCGGTTATGGCCTGTCCGCCATCGGCCCGGGCGTCGGCGTCGGCATCATCTTCGGAAACGGCACGCAGGCTCTCGCCCGTCAGCCCGAGGCTGCCGGTCTGATCCGCGCCAACCAGATCCTCGGCTTCGCCTTCTGTGAGGCGCTCGCCCTGATCGGTCTGGTCATGCCGTTCGTCTACAGCTGACGAACCGCGACTAGTCCGTTCCGACGAAAGGCACTGATGTGAACCCCCTGGTTCAGCTCGCGGCGGAAAAACCGGAGAACCCGCTCTTCCCGCCGATCCCTGAGCTCGTCATCGGTCTGATCGCCTTCGTCATCGTCTTCGGCTTCCTCGCCAAGAAGCTCCTCCCGAACATCAACAAGGTTCTGGAAGAGCGCCGCGAGGCCATCGAAGGCGGTATCGAGAAGGCCGATGCGGCCCAGACCGAGGCCCAGAGCGTTCTTGAGCAGTACAAGGCTCAGCTCGCCGAGGCTCGTCACGAGGCCGCGCGCCTGCGCCAGGAGGCGCAGGAGCAGGGCGCCGTGATCCTTCAGGAGATGCGGGCGGAAGGCCAGCGGCAGCGCGAGGAGATCATCGCTGCCGGCCACGCCCAGATCGAGGCCGACCGCAAGGCCGCGGCTTCCGCGCTGCGCCAGGACGTGGGCAAGCTCGCCACCGACCTGGCCGGCAAGCTCGTCGGCGAGTCCCTTGAGGACCACGCCCGGCAGAGCGGCACCGTCGACCGTTTCCTCGACGAGCTCGAGGCGAAGGCCGAGGCTGTCCGATGAACGGCGCGAGCCGCGAGGCGCTGGCTGCCGCACGTGAGCGTCTCGACGCGCTGACCGACAACACGTCGGTCGACGCGGCGAAGCTCGCCGAGGAGCTGGCCGCCGTGACGGCGCTGCTCCAGCGCGAGGTCTCACTGCGACGGGTCCTCACCGACCCGTCGCAGCCCGGCGAGGCCAAGGCCGAGCTGGCCGGACGACTGCTGCGCGGCCAGGTGGGCGGCGAGACCGTCGACCTGATCTCCGGCATGGTCCGCTCCCGCTGGTCGCAGTCGCGTGACCTGGTCGACTCGGTCGAGGAACTGGCGAACACCGCGGACCTCACCGCCGCCCAGCGCAGCGGAGACCTCGACGACGTCGAGGACGAGCTGTTCCGGTTCGGCCGGATCGTGGCTTCCGACAAGGAGCTGCGCGCCGCGCTCACCGACCGGTCCGCGTCCTCCGCTGCCAAGGCTGGGCTGCTGCACAGCCTGCTCGGCGGCAAGGCGCGGCCCGCCACCGAGCGCGTCGTCGTGCGGCTTGTCACCCAGCCGCGTGGACGTAGCCTGGAAGCGGGACTCGAGTCCCTCTCCAAGCTTGCCGCGGAGCGCCGGGACCGGATGGTCGCCGTGGTCACCTCGGCAGTGCCGCTGAGCGATCAGCAGAAGCAGCGTCTCGGCGCCGCACTGGCGAAGATCTACGGCCGTCCGATGCACCTGAACCTCGATGTGGACCCCACGGTCCTCGGCGGGATCGCGGTGCGGGTCGGTGACGAGGTCATCAACGGCACCATCGCGGAGCGCCTCGACGAGGCGACCCGTCGCATGGCCGGCTGACGAGCACAGCGCAGCAACAACAGAGCAAGACCAGCGGCCCGGTTGGGCCGTGCAGAAATTGCAGAAGATTCCTGGGGGTCGGCCCCCAGACCCCCTTAAGAAACTTCGGGCCCAACAAGGAGAGCAGGGAACCCAGATGGCGGAGCTCACGATCCGGCCGGAGGAGATCCGGGACGCGCTGGAGAACTTTGTCCAGTCGTACAAGCCGGACGCGGCCTCGCGCGAGGAGGTCGGTACGGTCAGCGTTGCCGGCGACGGCATCGCGAAGGTCGAGGGTCTTCCCTCGGCCATGGCGAACGAGCTGCTGAAGTTCGAGGACGGCACCCTCGGTCTCGCCCTCAACCTTGAGGAGCGCGAGATCGGTGCGATCGTCCTCGGCGAGTTCAGCGGCATCGAAGAGGGCCAGCCGGTGCAGCGCACCGGTGAGGTGCTCTCCGTCGGCGTCGGCGAGGGCTACCTCGGCCGCGTCGTCGACCCGCTCGGCAACCCGATCGACGGTCTCGGCGAGATCGCGACCGACAGCCGCCGCGCCCTCGAGCTGCAGGCCCCTGGCGTCATGGTCCGTAAGTCGGTGCACGAGCCGATGCAGACCGGCTACAAGGCCGTCGACGCCATGGTGCCGATCGGCCGCGGCCAGCGTCAGCTGATCATTGGTGACCGTCAGACGGGTAAGACCGCTCTGGCCGTCGACACGATCATCAACCAGCGCGACAACTGGCGCTCGGGCGACGTGAACAAGCAGGTGCGCTGCATCTACGTCGCCATCGGTCAGAAGGGTTCCACCATCGCCTCCGTGCGTGGTGCCCTGGAAGAGGCCGGCGCACTCGAGTACACGACCATCGTCGCCGCCCCGGCGTCCGACCCGGCCGGCTTCAAGTACCTGGCGCCGTACACCGGTTCGGCCATCGGTCAGCACTGGATGTACCAGGGCAAGCACGTCCTGATCATCTTCGACGACCTCTCGAAGCAGGCCGACGCCTACCGCGCCGTGTCGCTTCTGCTGCGCCGTCCGCCGGGCCGCGAGGCCTACCCGGGCGACGTCTTCTACCTCCACTCGCGTCTGCTGGAGCGCTGCGCGAAGCTCTCCGACGAGATGGGTGCCGGTTCGATGACGGGTCTCCCGATCGTCGAGACCAAGGCGAACGACGTGTCGGCGTTCATCCCGACCAACGTCATCTCCATCACCGACGGCCAGTGCTTCCTGGAGTCCGACCTGTTCAACGCCGGTCAGCGTCCGGCCCTGAACGTCGGTATCTCGGTCTCCCGTGTCGGTGGCTCCGCCCAGCACAAGGCCATGCGCCAGGTCTCCGGCCGACTCCGTGTCGACCTCGCCCAGTACCGCGAGCTGGAGGCGTTCGCCGCCTTCGGTTCCGACCTGGACGCGGCTTCGAAGGCGTCGCTGGAGCGCGGTAAGCGCATGGTCGAGCTGCTGAAGCAGCCGCAGTACCAGCCGTACCCGGTCGAGGAGCAGGTCGTCTCCATCTGGGCCGGCACCAACGGCAAGATGGACGACGTCCCGGTCGAGGACATCCGTCGCTTCGAGACCGAGCTGCTGGAGTACCTGCGCCGTGAGCGCAAGGACCTCCTGACCAGCATCGCCGAGGGCGCCAAGATGTCCGACGACACGCTGCAGGCGATTGCCGACGCGGTCGCCGCCTTCAAGCAGCAGTTCGAGACCTCGGACGGCAAGCTCCTGGGCGAGGGCTGATCGATGGGCGCTCAGCTTCGCGTTTACAAGCGCCGCATTCGCTCCGTCACCGCCACGAAGAAGATCACCAAGGCGATGGAGATGATCGCCGCTTCGCGCATCGTCAAGGCGCAGCGTCAGGTGGCGGCGTCGACGCCGTACGCGACCGAGCTCACCCGCGCGGTGACCGCGGTCGCGACCGGCTCCACCACCAAGCACCCGCTGACCACCGAGGCCGACGCTCCGGCGCGGGCCGCGGTCCTGCTCATCACGAGCGACCGCGGTCTGGCCGGCGGTTACTCCTCCAACGCCATCAAGGCCGCGGAGCGACTGACCGAGCGGCTGCGCGGTGAGGGCAAGGAGGTCGTCACGTATGTGATCGGCCGCAAGGGTGTCGCCTACTACGGATTCCGCGAGCGCAAGATCGAGGAATCGTGGACGGGCTTCACCGACAGCCCGACGTACGCGGATGCGAAGCGGGCCGCGGCCCCGCTGATCGAAGCGGTCACCAAGGAGACCGCCGAGGGCGGCGTGGACGAGCTGCACATCGTCTTCACGGAGTTCGTGTCGATGATGACGCAGAACCCGGTGGACAACCGGATGCTGCCGCTCAGCCTGGACGCCGCGAAGGAGGAGGACGGCAAGGGCGAGATCCTGCCGCTCTTCGACTTCGAGCCGTCGGCGGAGGACGTCCTCGACGCCCTGCTTCCGCGCTACGTCGAGAGCCGGATCTACAACGCGCTGCTGCAGGCCGCTGCTTCCGAGCACGCCGCCCGCCGCCGTGCGATGAAGTCGGCCACCGACAACGCCGGTGAGCTCATCAAGAGCCTCTCCCGGCTTGCCAATGCGGCCCGCCAGGCCGAAATCACCCAGGAAATCAGCGAGATCGTCGGTGGTGCCAGTGCGCTGGCCGACGCGACCGCGGGGAGTGACAAGTAATGACGACGACAGTTGAGACGGCCGTTGCCACGGGCCGCGTCGCCCGGGTCATCGGCCCGGTCGTCGACGTGGAGTTCCCCGTCGACGCGATGCCGGAGATCTACAACGCGCTGACCGTCGAGGTGGCCGACCCGGCCGAGGACGGCAAGCTCAAGACGCTGACGCTCGAGGTCGCCCAGCACCTCGGCGACGGTGTGATCCGCGCGATCTCGATGCAGCCCACCGACGGTCTGGTCCGCCAGGCCCCGGTGACCGACACGGGCACCGGCATCACGGTCCCGGTCGGCGACATCACCAAGGGCAAGGTGTTCAACACCCTTGGTCAGATCCTGAACAAGCCCGAGGCCGAGGCCGAGGTCACCGAGCGCTGGCCGATCCACCGCAAGGCGCCCAACTTCGACCAGCTCGAGTCCAAGACCGAGATGTTCGAGACCGGTGTCAAGGTCATCGACCTGCTCACCCCGTACGTCAAGGGTGGAAAGATCGGTCTGTTCGGTGGTGCCGGTGTCGGCAAGACCGTTCTGATCCAGGAAATGATCTACCGCGTCGCCAACAACCACGACGGTGTGTCGGTGTTCGCGGGCGTCGGTGAGCGTACCCGTGAGGGCAACGACCTCATCGAGGAGATGGCCGACTCCGGCGTCATCGACAAGACGGCGCTCGTCTTCGGTCAGATGGACGAGCCGCCGGGCACGCGTCTTCGTGTGGCGCTGGCCGGTCTGACCATGGCGGAGTACTTCCGCGATGTGCAGAAGCAGGACGTGCTCTTCTTCATCGACAACATCTTCCGGTACACCCAGGCCGGCTCCGAGGTGTCCACCCTGCTCGGCCGTATGCCGTCCGCGGTGGGTTACCAGCCGAACCTGGCCGACGAGATGGGTCTGCTGCAGGAGCGCATCACGTCGACCCGCGGTCACTCGATCACCTCGATGCAGGCGATCTACGTCCCCGCGGACGACCTGACCGACCCGGCCCCGGCCACCACCTTCGCCCACCTCGACGCGACGACGGTTCTCTCCCGTCCGATCTCCGAGAAGGGCATCTACCCGGCCGTGGACCCGCTGGACTCCACGTCCCGGATCCTGGACCCGCGCTACATCGCGCAGGACCACTACGACACCGCCATGCGGGTCAAGGGAATCCTGCAGAAGTACAAGGACCTCCAGGACATCATCGCCATTCTCGGTATGGACGAGCTCGGCGAGGAGGACAAGCTCACGGTCTTCCGCGCCCGTCGCATCGAGCGCTTCCTGTCCCAGAACACCCACGTCGCCAAGCAGTTCACCGGCGTGGACGGTTCGGACGTCCCGCTCGACGAGTCGATCGCCGCGTTCAACGCGATCGCCGACGGTGAGTACGACCACTTCCCGGAGCAGGCGTTCTTCATGTGCGGTGGCCTGGAGGACCTCAAGGCCAACGCCAAGGAGCTCGGCGTCTCCTGAGCCCGAGGCTCACCGAGGGGGACGGGTGCGTCCCGTCCCCCTCACCACGCCCCGTAGAATTGACCCAACACCCGGCTCGAACGGCCGGGTGGTGACCCGAGGAGCCACCCTTGGCTGCTGAGCTGCACGTCGAGCTGGTCGCCGCGGACCGCAGTGTCTGGTCCGGCGAGGCCACCCTGGTCGTCGCGCGCACCACGTCCGGCGACATCGGCGTCATGCCCGGTCACCAGCCGCTTCTGGGTGTGCTGGAATCGGGCCCGGTGACGATCCGTACGAGCGACGGCGCGACGGTGATCGCCGCTGTGCACGGCGGTTTCATCTCGTTCGCGGACGACAAGCTCTCGCTGCTCGCGGAGATCGCGGAGCTGGCGGACGAGATCGATGTCCAGCGCGCCGAGCGTGCGCTGGAGCGTGCGAAGTCGGACACGGACGCCGCTTCCGAGCGGCGCGCCGAAGTGCGACTGCGTGCGGTGGCGGTGCGCTAGCGCTCCGCGACAACGTAGCTTTACCCTCAGCCGCGGCCCGAGCTGGAGACCACTCCAGACCGTGCCGCGGCTGAGGCGATGCAGGTGCAGGTGCGGTTCTGGCGGTATCCGTTACTCGACGACGCGAGGAGGTCGGTGGAGATGTTCCTCGCGCTGTGGGTGGGCGGGCTGGTCGTCGCACTGGTCGCGGTTGGTCTCTTCGTCTTCGGTCTGCGCCGGCGGCTGATTCAGCGCTCCGGCGGGACCTTCGACTGCAGCCTGCGATGGAATGTGCCGGAGGAGCCCGATTACTCGGGCAAGGGCTGGGTGTACGGGGTCGCCCGGTACAGCGGCGACCGGATCAACTGGTTCCGGGTCTTCTCGTACGCTCTCCGCCCGCGCCGGGTCCTGGAGCGTTCGGCGATCGAGGTGATCGCCCGTCGGCTGCCCGAGGGCGAGGAGGAGCTGGCGCTCCTGTCCGACGCCGTGGTGCTCGGCTGTCTCCACCGTGAGACCCGCCTGGAGCTGGCCATGAGCGAGGACGCGCTGACCGGATTCCTCGCCTGGCTGGAGGCGGCCCCGCCCGGCCAGCGGGTGAACGTGGCATAGCCAGGGGCTCGCCGGAAGGCAGCACCCCACCTCCCGGACGAGGGCGAGGACGAGGTCCGGGGAGGGTGTACGCGGCCTGACGGCCCCGTACGACGTCGGCCCGCGAGATCCGGCACGTCGACGCACGAAGAACCGGGGAGACGGGGGGCGGACCCGCCTCCCCGGTCGCTTTCCGGGGTGGTGCGCGCTACCGCGCGGGGCTTACTTCAGACCGTTGTTGATCGCGCTGACGAGTTCACCGTTGGTGGTGTCACCGCTGAACTCCCAGAAGAACGCGCCTCCCAGGCCCTGGCCCTTCGCCCAGGTCATCTTGGACGCGATGGTGGCCGGGGTGTCGTAGCTCCACCAGTTGGTGCCGCAGTGCGCGTACGCCGTGCCGGCGATCGTGCCGGTGGCGGGGCAGCTGGTCTTCAGGACCTTGTAGTCCTCGATGCCCGCCTCGTAGGTACCCGGTGCGGCGCCGGTCGCGGTGCCGCCGGGCGCGTCCTGGGTGACCCCGGTCCAGCCGCGCCCGTAGAAGCCGATGCCGAGCAGCAGCTTCGAGGCGGGGACGCCCTGGGCCTTCAGCTTGGCGATGGCGTCGGCGGAGTCGAAACCGGCCTGGGGGATGCCGCTGTAGGAGGTGAGCGGGGAGTGCGGGGCGGTCGGGCCCTTCGCGTCCCAGGCGCCGAAGAAGTCGTACGTCATCACGTTGTACCAGTCCAACGACTGGGCGGCGCCCGCGTAGTCGGTGGCGTCGATCTTGCCGCCGGTGGAGGCGTCGGCGGTGATGGCGGCCGTCACCAGGTTCTTGGTTCCGAACTTCGCGCGCAGGGCCGAGGTGATGCCCTTCAGCGCGGCCGGGCCGCTGGTGTCGCAGGTCAGACCGCAGGCGTTGGGGTACTCCCAGTCGATGTCGATGCCGTCGAAGACATCGGCCCAGCGGGGGTCCTCCACCAGGTTGTAGCAGGACTCGGCGAAGGCGGCCGGGTTCTTCGCGGCCTCGCCGAAGCCGCCGGACCAGGTCCAGCCGCCGAAGGACCACAGGACCTTGATGTTCGGGTACTTCGCCTTGAGCTTGCGCAACTGGTTGAAGCTGCCGCGGAGCGGCTGGTCCCAGGTGTCGGCGACGCCGTCGACGGACTTGTCGGCGGTGTACGCCATGTCGTAGTCGGCGTAGGAGTCACCGATCGCGCACTTGCCGCCGGTCACGTTGCCGAAGGCGTAGTTGATGTGCGTGATCTTCGCGGCGGAACCCGAGGTGTCCAGGTTCTTGACGTGGTAGTTCCGGCCGTAGACGCCCCAGTCGGTGAAGTAGCCGAGGTTGACCTTGCCGCCGGTGCCGGGGTCGGGGTTGCCGCCGCCACCGGTGGTGTGGACCTTGACCGCGCCGCTGACCGGACCGGTCTGGCCGGCGGTGTCACGGGCCTGCACGGTGTACGAGTAGTCGGTTCCGGCCTTGAGGCCGGAGTCGGTGTACGTCGTACCGGTGACCGTCGAGACGACGGCGCCGTCGCGCAGGACGTCGTAGTTCTTGATGCCGTTGTCGTCGGTCGCGGCGGTCCAGCTGAGCTTCACCGAGGTGTCGGTGACGGCGCTCGCGGTGGGGGTGCCGGGCGCCGAGGGGGCGTTGTCACCGGGGACGCTGCCGCCGTCGCAGGAGGCGCCGTTCAGCTTGCAGCCGGTGGGGGCGCCGGAGCCGGTGCCGTTGAAGCCGAAGGAGACGCTGGCGCCCGGCGCGACCGAGCCGTTCCAGCCGACGTTCTTGGCGGTCCAGTGGTTTCCGGAGCTGGTGACGGTGGCGTCCCAGGCGGAGCCCACCGCGGTGCCCGAGGGGAAGTCCCACTCGATGGTCCAGGAGGAGAGGGCGGTGGTGCCGGTGTTCTTCACCGTCCACTGTCCCTCGAAGCCATTGCCCCAGTCGGACTTCTTGAGGTACGTGGCGGTTGCCGAGGTGGCGGCTTCGGCGGGGGAGGCCAGGCCGACCATCGCGGCGAGCGGAAGAAGCAGCGCGGTGAGTCCCGCGACCGCTCTGGATCTGGTGGCTCTTCCGGTCCCGAGTCTGAATCGGGTCCGGCGTAGGGGGGTTTCAGTGCTCAACGGTGCTCCTCGGGTGAGGTCCGGACAAACGGGGGGTGGTCCGTGGACTGCAAACCCTGCGCCGCCCTGAGCACGCCTTGTCATGGCGCACTCACCGCAGTGTGCTCGGTGAGATTAGGAAGGTCTGGACCAATCGTCAAGAGGTCCAGACCAAAGATCGTGGTCAGAGGGTGGGGCGGTCCGCCCCCGCGACACCGCCTCCGGCATTGCCACACCCCTCGGACGTCAGATGCCCAACTCCTGTGCCAGTACGGCCGCCTGGACCCGGCTGCGCAGCTCCAGCTTGCCCAGCAATCGGCTGACATGCGTCTTCACCGTCGCCTCGGCCATCGAGAGCCGGACCGCGATCTCGGCATTCGACAGTCCGGCGCCGAGGCAGCCGAGCACCTCCCGCTCCCGCCGGGTGAGGGTGTCGAGGACCGCCGGATCGGGTGCGTTCGCCACCCGTACGGGGGTGGTCCCGGCGAACTCCGCGATCAGACGGCGTGTCACGGCCGGGGCGATCAGCCCCTCGCCGCGCGCCACGGTGCGTACCGCTTCGAGCAGATCGCGCGCTTCGGTGTTCTTCAGCAGGAAGCCCGCCGCCCCCGCCCGCAGTGCCCCGAAGACGTACTCGTCCAGATCGAACGTCGTCAGCACCAGCACGTCCGCGAGTCGCTCGGCCACCACCTGCCCGGTCGCCGCCACCCCGTCCAGGCGCGGCATCGACACATCCATCAGCACCACGTCCGGGCGCAGTTCGCGGGCCAGACGCACCGCCTCCTCGCCGTCCCCGGCCTCGCCGACGACGTCGATGTCCGACGCGCTGCGCAGAATGAGCACCAGCCCGGCCCGGACGGCCGACTGGTCCTCGGCGACCACGACCCGAATCGTCATGTTTCCAACATCCCTTCTTCCGCCGGCAGTTCGGCCCGCACCCGCCAGGTCTTGGTGCCGGCGCCGAGGCCGGCCGGACCCGCCTCGATCGCACCGCCCAGCAGCGCCACCCGCTCGCGCATCCCCACCAGGCCGGCCCCCGATCCGGGTGCGCGCGGCCCGGTACGGTCCCCGAGCACGCTGCTGACCTCCACGGTGAGCAGCGGCCCGTCCCGGCCCAGACGTACCACGACCGGGCCGGGGGCGGCGTGCTTGAGCGCGTTGGTCAGGGACTCCTGGACGATCCGGTACGCGGCAAGCTCGACCGGCGCGGGCAGCGGTCCCCGCTCGCCACGGGTGTCCTCGAAGGTGCAGGTCAGTCCGCTCGACGCGGCGTTCGTACGGGTCTGCTCGACCAGTGCGTCCAGCGAGGCGAGCGTCGGCGAGGCGCTCGGTTCGGCTGCCGTGCCGCCGGTGCGCAGCAGTCCGATCAGCCGGCGCATCTCGGCGAGCCCGTCGACGCTGTTCTCCCGGATCACCCCGAGCGCTTCGCGCGAGGTCTCCGGCTCGTCGATGGAGAGCGCGGCGGTGGAGTGGATGGCGATGGCGGAGAGATGGTTGGCCACCATGTCGTGCAACTCGCGGGCCATCCGGGCACGTTCGGCGGCCACCGCCTGGGTGCGGTCCATCTCGGCCAGCAGCGCGGTCTGGTCGGCGCGCAACCGGGCGGCCTCGGCGGCGTCCCGGTGGTTGCGGACGCTGACCCCGGTGATGGCGGGCAGGAACGAGACCATGCCGGTGACGACGCCGATGAGCAGTGCCTGGGGATCGCGGAACCACGCCAGGAATCCGATGGTGACCGCGACCGTGATCAGGATCGTGGTCACCGGAATACGGCGGGCGGCGGACGGTGTCCCGTACAGCACGGCCGCGTACATGAGGTCGGTGAACATCATCACCGTCGCCAGGTTCCCGATCGTGAACTGGTCCGCGACCAGTGCGAGCGTACCGACGACCAGTGCCGTCCGAGGAGCGGTCCTGCGTACCAGTTCGAGGCCCGAGACGACGGCGAGCGGCAGCAGGGAGACCCAGGGCGCGACGAAGGCCCGGTCGCCCTGCGTGTGCAGCCCGAGCAGCCACAGGAACAGGCCACCGAACAGGCCGATGGCGGCGATGAGCACGTCGTGGCGGTGCGGGCGGGCGAGGGAGAGCACCCTCCCATCCAACACGGCGGCCCGGCCCCGGACCTCCCCATGGGGGGCGAGGTATGAGTACATCGAAGGATGCAGTCGCGGTTCGTCACTGGTGACGACGATTCCGGGCCCCCCGGCCGGAAGGCTGGAGGGGACGGGAAGGAGAAGTGCCGTGATCGTCACGCTGATCGTGCTCTGTGAAGTCGGCTTCTGGGTGTTGCTGGCCGTGGGGCTCGCGCTGCGGTACCCGGCGAGGAAACCGCGACTGGGTGCGGCCGTGCTGCTGTGCGAGCCACTGCTGGAGGTCGTGCTGCTGGTGGTGACGGCCATCGACCTGAAGAACGGGGCGGAGCCCGACTGGAAGCACGGACTCGCGGCGGTCTACATCGGCTTCACGGTGGGGCTCGGCCACTCCACGATCCGCTGGGTCGACGCCCGGGTCGCCCACCGCTTCGCGGGCGGTCCGCCGCCGGTGAAACCGCCCAAGTACGGGATGGAGCGCGCGGCGCACGAGTGGCGGACCGCGGCGCGCTGGACGGTCGCGGCGGTGGTGGCGCTGGCGCTGCTGCAGGCGGCGATCTGGTACGTGGGCGGGGACGGTGACGTGTCGTCGCTTCAGGCGTGGCAGCAGAAGATGCTGTTCGTGATCGGGCTCAATGTGGTGATCGCGGGGAGCTACACGCTGTTCCCGAAACGGGAGGGCGCGCGGCGCTGACGGCCGGACGGGCTCTGTGGACCAGGCCCGTCCGGCGTCTTCGGCACGTATGGCTACCGCTCGCCGCCCGGTACCCACAGCACGTCGCCGACCTCCTTGTTCGCCGTCCTCGCGAGGATGAACAGCAGGTCGGAGAGCCGGTTGAGGTACGTCGCCGTCAGTGCGTTCATCACCTCGCCGTGCACCTCCAGCGCCGCCCAGGTGGACCGCTCCGCGCGCCGGACCACGGTGCACGCCTGGTGCAACAGCGCCGCCCCCGGCGTACCGCCCGGCAGGATGAAGCTGCGCAGCTTCTCCAGCTCCTCAAGGAAGTGGTCGCAGTCCGCCTCCAGCTTGTCGACGTAACTCTGCTCGACCCGCAACGGCGGGTACTGGGGGTTCTCGACGACCGGGGTCGACAGATCGGCGCCCACGTCGAACAGGTCGTTCTGCACACGGACGAGGACCTTCACGACGTCCTCGGGGAGTTGCCCGAGCGCGATCGCCGTACCGATGACGGCGTTGGCCTCGTTGGTGTCGGCGTACGCCGAGATCCGCAGATCGGTCTTGGCGGTCCGGCTCATGTCGCCGAGGGCGGTGGTGCCCTGATCGCCGGTGCGGGTGTAGATACGTGTCAGGTTGACCATGCGACCAGCCTAGGGTCTCTCGTCCGGATCGGGCCCGGCACGATCGGGACGAGAGGCCTGGTCACCCCCCGGCCCGGCGGAAGACGCGTGTGCCCACCGTGACGGCGAGTGCCGCGAAGCCGAGCGCCACCAGGACGCCCTACAGCATGTGCGTGGTGGCGTACGAGCCCACGTACGCGTCCCGTACCGCGTCCACGAGGTAGCGGAACGGGGTGAGGTGGGAGAGCACGTCCAGCCAGCCGGGGCCCAGCGTCATCGGCAGCATCAGACCGGAGAGCAGCATGGCCGGCATGGTGACCGAGTTGATCACCGGTCCGAACTCCTGCGGCGTGCGGACCTTCATGGCCAGGGCGTAGGACAGGGAGGCCAGCGA
This sequence comes from Streptomyces sp. NPDC088252, assembly GCF_044740965.1. Taxonomy (NCBI): domain Bacteria; kingdom Bacillati; phylum Actinomycetota; class Actinomycetes; order Kitasatosporales; family Streptomycetaceae; genus Streptomyces; species Streptomyces sp. NPDC088252. The sequence continues at coordinate 125,582 of NZ_JBIURS010000010.1, forward strand.
GACCGTCAGCAGTCCGACGAACGCGAAACCGATCAGTACCCCCCACAGCGGGGCGCGCAACCCCATGACCAGGGCGGCGAGGACCAGCAGCACCGCCTGGAACATGAACAGCAGCGCATCCCGCAGGACCCGGCCCAGCAGCAGAGCGGTCCGGCTGACCGGGGTCACCCGCATCCGCTCCACAACCCCGTTCGAGTTGTCGATGATGACGGCGAACCCGGCGAACGAGGCGCCGAACAGGCCGAGTTGGAGCAGCAGTCCGGGGACCAGGATCTGCCAGGAGTCACCGGCCGGACCGAGCGGCAGTCCGGTGAGCAGCGGGCCGAAGAAGAGCAGGTACAGCAGCGGCATGAGGATGCCGAAGAGGATCTGGAACCTGGAGCGCAGGGTCTGCCGGGCGTACCGGCCGAAGACGAGCGCGGTGTCGTGGAGAAGCATCGGATTCCTTTGGGACGGCCGGTCCGGGGCCTCTCGTCCGGATCAGGCCGGGCTGATCCGGACGAAAGACCCTGGACGGCGACGGGAGTGGCATCGGCGGGCACGGCCGAGCGCCCGGTGATCGCGAGGAAGGCGTCCTGGAGCGAGGCGTCGGCCGAGCCCGCGTACCGGGTCTTCAGTGCGGCGGGCGTGTCCTCCGCCGCCACCCGGCCGCCGTCGACCACGACCAGCCGGTCGGCGAGTGCGTCCGCCTCGTCGAGGTAGTGGGTGGTGAGCACGACGGTCGTGCCGGATTCGTCGCGCAGTCGGCGGACCAGCGCCCACAGATCGGCGCGGCTGCCCGGGTCGAGTCCGGTGGTCGGCTCGTCGAGGAAGAGCACGGCGGGGCGGTGGGTGAGCCCCATCGCGATGTCGAGCCGCCGCCGCTGGCCCCCGGAGAGCGTGGCCGTCTTCCGGTCGAGCAGCTCCGTCAGGCCCAGGCCGGCGGCGAGTTCTCCGGCACGGGCCACCGCGGCGGACTTGCCGAGCCGGTACATCCGGCCCTGGGTGACCAGCTCCTCCCGCACGGTGATGTGGGGATCGACGCCGCCGGACTGGGCGACGTAGCCGCACTTCTCCCGTACGCCCACCGGATCCGTGAGCAGGTCGCAGCCGGCGACGGTGGCCGCGCCGCCGGTGGGGGCGAGCAGCGTGGTGAGCATGCGGAGGGTGGTGGTCTTGCCCGCTCCGTTGGGGCCGAGGAGGCCGACGATCTCACCGCTCGCGACCTTCAGATCGATGGAGCGTACGGCCGTCACCGGGCCGCTCCTGGTGTCGAAGGTCCGGGCGAGGCCGGCCGCGCTGATGATTGGCATAGCGACTACAAAAACAGAGTCGCTGAAAAAATACAATGACTCCAAATATTCATGGGCCCCATGCGAGCCCTACGATGAGCCCATGGCTGAGGGACTCAGGGAGCGCAAGAAGCGCCAGACCAGGCAGCACCTCTCGGACGTGGCGACCGGTCTGTTCCTGGAGCGGGGCTTCGACGCGGTCACGATCGCCGAGATCGCCCGCGCCGCCGACGTCTCGGTGAACACGGTCTACAACTACTTCCCGACCAAGGAGGACCTCTTCCTGGACCGCAGCCGCAGCATCGTCGACCGCCTCTCCCGCTACGTCCGGGGCCGCGACAAGGGCGAGTCCGCGGCCGACGCCGTCCTGCGTGAACTGCGCGTCCAGGTGGAGGGCGTGTCGCCCGTCGTCGGTCTGATCGAGGGGTACGCGCACTTCGCGCGGGTCGTCGAGGGCGCCGACGGTCTCAAGGCCCGCCTCTGGCACGTGCAGCAGGAGGCCCTGCTGCATCTGGAGACGACGCTCCAGGAGGAATCCGGGGCCGGGGCCGACGACCCGGCCCCGGTCCTGGTGGCCGGTCAGCTCTCCTGGGTGCAGAGCACGCTGATGGGGTACATCGGTCGTGAGATGGTCGCGGGCCGCAGAGCCGCCGAGGTGTCCCGGGACGCGCTCGTCCTGCTCGACGAGATCGAGGACCTCCTCGGCGAGAAGGTCCTCAACTACGCCCGGCGCGCCGCCGAATGACGCTTGCCGGTGTGATGTCCGTCATGTGAGACGTGACGCGCATCTCTTCACGGTCACAGGGCCCCTCACGGGTACTAATCTCCGCCGGAGAGCATGCGAACAACCATCAGGACCGGGCCGTGCAGGGATCAGCTGCAGGGGCGAACAGAAACCAAGGGGTGCACACGTGGCCAGGAAGCTCGCCGTCATCGGAGCCGGACTCATGGGATCCGGCATCGCGCAGGTCTCCGCCCAGGCGGGCTGGGACGTCGTGCTGCGGGACGTCACCGACGAGGCCCTGACCCGTGGTCGTGACGGCATCAAGGCCTCGTACGACAAGTTCGTCTCCAAGGGGAAGCTGGAGGCGGCCGACGCCGACGCCGCGCTGACCCGCATCACCACCACCACCGACCTCGACGCGGTCGCCGACGCGGATGTCGTCGTCGAGGCAGTCTTCGAGAAGCTGGAGGTGAAGCACGAGATCTTCCGGGCCCTCGACAAGATCGTCCGGGACGACACCGTCCTCGCGTCCAACACCTCCGCCATCCCGATCACCAAGATCGCGGCCGTGACGGAGCGTCCCGAGCGCGTCGTCGGTGTGCATTTCTTCTCGCCGGTCCCGATGATGCAGCTCTGCGAACTGGTCCGCGGCTACAAGACCAGCGACGAAACCCTCGCCACCGCACGGGAGTTCGCCGAGTCCGTCGGCAAGACCTGCATCGTCGTCAACCGGGACGTGGCCGGCTTCGTCACCACCCGGCTGATCTCGGCGCTCGTCGTCGAGGCCGCCAAGCTGTACGAGTCGGGCGTCGCCTCGGCCGAGGACATCGACATCGCGTGCAAGCTGGGCTTCGGCCACGCCATGGGGCCCCTCGCCACGGCGGACCTGACCGGCGTCGACATCCTGCTGCACGCCACGAGCAACATCTACACCGAGTCGCAGGACGAGAAGTTCGCCGCCCCGGAGCTGATGCGCCGGATGGTGGACGCAGGTGACATCGGCCGCAAGAGCGGGCAGGGCTTTTACACGTACTGATCGTTTTCGGTCCTCCGGTTGCCCGATCCGCCGTCGGTCGGGCCCGGAGGCCCGGGGGGCGTCTTTCGGATTCGGTGGGCCCGCTCGGGTCCTTGCCGGTCCTTGGTCACTCCACGGAGTGAATTCGGTATCGGTTCGCTTACAGACGGCAACCTCCCTGTCTCCATCACAGTCAGTTGTGGGAGAGACAGAACAGACGGACGAACCTTTCTACGGAGTATTCCCGGGGAGCGCATATGCACATCAGGGGCGACCACGCCGAGCTGGTCGTCGGGGGCCGCCTCGACGTCCGAAGCGCGGCGGACGCCCGTACGGCCCTGCACTCGGCCCTCGACGACGGAGTCGGCGACCTGGTGCTCGACCTGACCGAGCTGGATTCCTGGGACGCCACCGGGCTCGGTGTCATCATGGGCGCGCACCGCCGGGCCGGACGGGCCGGACGACGACTGGTGCTCCGTGGTGTGCCGCCGCAGATGCAGCGCCTGCTCGTGGCGACCCGGCTGCACCGCATCCTGGCGATCGAGGGTGGAATCGCCGCGGACTCCCTGCCGCGCGTCTGAGGGACTGCCCGACCCGGTCCGGCGGACCGGCCCCGGCCGTACGGTCGGCCGAAGGTGCACATTCCGCACGAGAACGTGCGCTTCGGGCGGCGTGGACCCCCGACTGTGCGCGGAGACGGTACGACCGTCTAGGGTTCGGCCGTCCGCCGATTGACGGGAACCCACCGGGCGGACACCGGACCGGAGGCGACAGCGGGGCGTGCGAGGCCGGGAGGGGCAATCGTGCGCGACGCGTCTGGGGGCTTTGGTGATGGACCCGACACATCGGGGGCCGGAAGAGTACGGCCGGGACAACGACGGCTTCGGCGAGGAGGCCGACCGGCGACGACCTTCCGCGAGCTCTCCGCTCCGTCCGAGCAGGGGAGGCCCCATGAGTCCGGATTTCGGTCAGCAAACGCCGCAACAGGCGCGGGTCGTCCGGCTCATATCGGGTGCCCACCTCCTCACCGTCAACCCGGTCGACGGCAGTGAGGTCGAGCTGTGCCCGCCGGGGGAGGAGCCCGAGCCTCCGGCCCGGCGCACCGCCGCCCAGCGCGCCGAGCGCGAACGCGCCACCGCACCGCCCGTGCCGCCGGGGCCGCCCGCCCCCCGGCTGCCGCTCCTCGAACGTGCCGAGGAACGCGAACGGCTCGTGCGCCTGCTGGCCCGCGGCCGCTCGGTACGGCTCACCGGACCAGCCGGATCCGGCCGTACGACGCTGCTGAACGCCGTCGCCGACGACTGCGCGGACCTGGCGCCCGACGGAGTCGTACGGCTCTCCGGCTACAAGCGGACCGTCACCGACCTCCTGTACGGGCTCTACGAAGCCGTCCATGACGCACCGCTGCACCGGCCCGACCGCCCCGGTCTCCTCGACGGGGTCCGGAGCATCGGCGCCGTCGTCGTACTCGACGACCTGGAGGTCGGCGGAGCCGCCCTGGAGGAGCTGCTCGACGCCACACCGGAGTGCGCGTACCTGTTCGCGACGGATCCGGATGTCGCCGCTCCCACCGCCGACTCGTACCTCGAAGAGGTCTTCCTCGCGGGCCTGGGCCGCAGCTCCTCGATCGAGCTGCTGGAACGGGTCGTCGAGCGTCCGCTCACCGACGAGGAGGCGAACTGGGCGGGAGACCTCTGGTTCGAGTCCGAGGGGCTGCCGCTGCGCTTCGTCCAGGCCGGCGCCCTGCTGCGCCAGCGCGACATGCTGCGCACCGACCCGGAGGCATACGAGGGCTTCGACGGCCGGAGCACCGACGTGCCCTTCGGGCACGACGAGGCCGTCGACGGCGTCCACATCCCGCTGCCCAGCCTCGGCGAGGGCGCGGCGCCCGCCGCGCTGCTCGCCTCACGGCTGAGCGGCCCCGCCCGCGACACCCTGCGCTTCGCGGTCGCACTCGGCGGCGAGGTACCGCACCAGGCACATCTGCCGGCGCTCGTGGGGGACACCCACGCCGACGCCGCGCTCGGTGAACTGGCCGGCTGCGGGCTGCTCTCCCCGGTCGGCCCGCGCTACCGGCTGGCCGCCGGAGTCGTCGCCCAGCTGGAGGCCGCCGGATACGGAGAGGACAGCACCGACCGGGCACGGACGGCGGCCCAGCACTACGCCTGGTGGGCCGGCCACCCCTCGGTCACCCCCGCACGGGCGACCGCCGAGGCCGACGCCGTCATCGCGGCCATGACGCGGCTCGTCCCCGGCGACGGGGCGGGGCAGACCAGCGCGGCGGTGCTGCTGGCCCGCAGCGCGTCCCCGGCCTTCGCGGCAGGACTGCACTGGGGCGCCTGGGAGAGGGCGCTGAGGATCGGTCAGGAGGCGGCCAGGATCGCCGGCGAGGTCGCCGAAGAGGCGTACTTCCACCACGAGTTGGGTGTCCTGGCGCTCTGTGACGGCAACCCGGACCGGGCCAGGGCGGAGCTGGAGACATCGATCAGCATGCGCGGGGTGCTCGCCGACAAGTCGGGCGCGGTGGCCGGACGACGCGCGCTCGCGCTGGTCGCCGACCTCTCCGGCGGCCCGCTGCCCGGCGGCCGTACCCCGGGCGTCGAGGACACAGCGGTCACGCCGTACGAGGTGACCGTGCCGCCCGTCGCCGGTCCCGCGACGGCCGTGACACAGGCGTTGTCACGGCCGTACGAGGACGTCACCGCGGTGATGTCCCGGCAGAGCGCCCCCGCGGCCTCCGGGGGCGCGCGGCGCGGACGGTTCGCGGCGCTGCGCGGGGCCCGGCGCAATCTGGCCGCGGCGGGCGCGGGCGTGCTCCTCGTCGGCCTGCTCGGCACGGTGGTGGCGCTGGGGATGGCGGACGACCGTGACACCCCGGGGAATCCCCGTGTCACGACCGAGGAATCGGTGGGCCGGGACGACACCGGGAACGGAGCCCCGGCCGACGGCTCCACGGACGGCCCCGCCCCCGCGGACGCGGCGACCGGTGACAGCGTGGGGACGCCGGGCCCCTCGGACGTTCGGACGACGCCGAGCGGGAGCGCCACGCCGTCCACGGACCCGACGGGGCCGGACGACACCCCGTCGTCGTCCACGCCGTCCAGTGACAAGCCGTCGTCGGGCAAGCCGACCAGGTCGTCCGGACCGACGAAGTCGCCCACGCCGACGAAGCCGGGGAACCCGAGCCCCAGCCCGTCGGACCCCGACTCCCCGGACCCGACGGAATCGGTCAGCGAGCCCCCGCCGACCTCGCCGGACACCTCCGACTCGGCGAGCGGGCCCGCCGCCTCGTCCCCGGCGGCGGGCACGGACAGCGGTCCGACGGTGGCCTGAACCGCCCCCGGAGACGCCGGACGCCGGACGGGTCACGCCCGTCCGGCGTCGACAGGGACCGGAAGGTCAGAACAGGCGCAGCTTGTCGTCCTCGATGCCGCGCAACGCGTCGTAGTCGAGCACCACGCAGCCGATCCCGCGGTCCGTCGCCAGCACCCGGGCCTGCGGCTTGATCTCCTGCGCCGCGAAGATGCCCTTCACGGGAGCGAGATGGGGATCGCGGTTGAGCAGTTCCAGATAGCGGGTCAGCTGCTCCACGCCGTCGATGTCGCCGCGCCGCTTCAATTCCACGGCCACGGTCTGCCCGTCGGCGTCCCGGCACAGGATGTCGACCGGTCCGATGGCGGTGAAGTACTCGCGGCGGATCAGGGTGTAGCCCTCGCCGAGTGTCTCGATCCGGTCAGCGAGTAGCTCCTGCAGATGCGCCTCGACGCCGTCCTTGATCAGGCCCGGGTCGACGCCCAGCTCATGGGACGAGTCATGGAGGATCTCCTCCATCGTGATGATCAGTTTCTCGCCCGCCTTGTTCACCACGGTCCACACACCGGCGGTGTCGTCCGTGCCCTCCTTGAGCGTGCAGGGCGGTGACATCCAGTTGAGCGGTTTGTACGCCCTGTCGTCGGCGTGGATCGAAACACTCCCGTCCGCCTTCACCAGGATCAGACGGGGAGCGGAGGGCAGGTGGGCCGTGAGCCGGCCGGCGTAGTCCACGGAGCAGCGGGCGATGACGAGACGCATGGTCGGCAACGCTACTCGACGACGGGGGCTCCACGCGATTCTCCCTCCGTCGCCCGCCACCGCCACCGGACCGGGGCGTTCCGGGCTTGCCCCTCTTTGCTCCCCTTCGTTATTGGCCGGTTGTGTTCCCAATCTCCTGGTGCGGCCAGGACTGCGCCCTTACCGTGTAAGCGGGAGGTCGCCGTGTGTGCACGCTGCGTCGCCGTCCTCCTTCCATGTCCGTAAGGCCCCGGCTCGTCGTCGGGGTCGCGAGAGGAGAACCCATGTCGCTCGACGTCTCACCGGCGCTGTTGGAACAGGCCGAGCGAGGCGAGGTCGACGAAGCCGACTTCGTCGACTGCGTCCGGACCTCCCTGCCCTACGCATGGGAGATGATCAGCTCTCTGGTGGCTCAGCTGAAGGTCGACGGCGGAGAGTTCGCCGACAACCAGACGCCGCCGCCGGACGAGCAGGCACGTGGTCAGCTGCTGCGTGCGCTCGCGAGTGATGCGATACGCGGCGCGCTGCAGCGGCACTTCGGGGTGCGCCTGGCATTCCAGAACTGCCACCGCGTCGCGGTGTTCCCGCTGGACGCCTCGGTCGACGAGCGTCTGGCCCGTTTCACCTCGGTGAGGGGCCAGTTGCTCAACCAGTCGCCCGAACTTCGGGACTGCTAGGCCGTGTCGTCCTAGGGGGCGTTCCCGCGCCTGTCCGGCGGATCAGGGTCGGACAGGGCGCGGCGTCCCGCGCGGTGCATCGCGCGATGCCGGAACGTCCCGGACGGACCCGCCCCTGCTCGAACGAGGTCGTGAGTGCGGACAGGGTGCCGTTCGGATGTTCCGGCAAGGCCGCGAGATGCCGTGCCGGGCGTCGCGCCCCCGGCCATGAGCCGCCGGACACGCGCTGAACGTTTCTGCCGCAGTTCCGGGCCGTTGGAGGCGCGACCGGCTCGGGGCGGCAGCCCCTGTACCCCTGACGAGTTCTCATGTGAGCAGTGGCAGTACTTCGGTGCCCAGCCGCGCTACGTTCTCCTCCGTGGCCGCCAGATCTCCCGAACCCTCCGTCAGGAGCGCGAAGCGGGTGATGCCCGTCCGCTCGGCCGTGGCGGCGAGCCGGTCGGCCGCCAGCCGGGCCGGGCCCACCGGATGAAGGCCGCAGAGCAACTCCGTGTAGGCGACCGGGTCGCGCATCACCCGGTGCCGGCCGTCGACCGTCACATGGGCGTCCAGGCCCTGCCGCAGCCAGCCGGGCATCGCCTTCACGAGCGTCTCCACGGCGTCCTCGGAACGGTCGGCGATCTGGGCCACCCCCGCGGACACATGTCCGGCCTCGCGGACGCTCTCGGGCGAACGGCCCGCGGCGAGAGCCGCGGAGCGCCACAGAGCGACCATCTCGGCCTTCTCCTCGTCACCGCAGTGCATCCCGAGCAGCATCGGCAAGCCGTTCTCCGCGGCGAGCCGTACCGTCTTCGGGGAGGTGCACGCGACGACGACCTCGGGGCCTTTGACGCTTTCACCGCCGTCCCGGTCGAGCAGTTCGTCGGCCCGGGGGACCACCGCCACCTCGCGGAAGCCGTAGCGCTCGCCGTTGCCCGCGACCCGTGCTTCGCTGAGCCAGTCCAGCAACAGCTCCAGGGCCTCCGGGAAGCCCTTCTCGTACGCCTCCAGGCCTCCTCCGAACACCTCCAGGTCCACCCAGGGGCCGCCCCGGCCGACGCCGAGCGTGAATCTGCCGCCGCTGGTGAGATGGAGCAGCGCGGCCTGTTCGCCCAGCGTGACCGGGTGCTGGGTCGGCAGCACGCTCACCGCCGTGCCCACCCGGATCCTCCGGGTGCGGCCGAGCAGCAGCGCGGCCAGTGTGACGGCGGACGGACAGACCCCGTACGGCACGAAATGATGTTCCGCCAGCCAGACCGAGTCGAGGCCGGATTCCTCCGCGACCTCGGTGGACCGGATCGCGCGATGCAGCGCTTCTGCCGGTCCCTGCCCCGGAAACTGGGCTGCCAGTACGAACGTTCCCACACGCATGGCCAATTGCCTCCTTACGGCCGACGCGGCTCTCCGCTACTGGCAACAACGTCTGACACGTGCCAAAGGCACGGTCCGGTGGCAGGTTGTTGCGATTTTCCGGTAACCCACCCCTCCGGGAAGCCGTCCCGGACGGCACGGGACGCCCGCATCGGCCAAATGGCCCTACGCTGGACGGGAACTGCCCAGCCCGCCCCGTGTGAGGTGTCACGTGTCCCCGCGCCGCAACCGCCCCCGAGGCGGCGAGAGTCCCCACGACAGCGCAGTGGAGCCGGGCGCCCGGTACGGGGGAGGCGGGCGGACGGAGGAGTGGCAGGGCGAGGAGTGGTCGGTCCGCCCGGTGAGTGGCGCGAGCGCGGCCGGAAAGCGCTACCGCTGTCCCGGCTGCGACCAGGAGATCCCGTCCGGCGTCCCGCATCTGGTGGCCTGGTCCGAGTACGGCGGGATCGACGACCGCAGGCACTGGCACAAGGCCTGCTGGAACGCGAAGGACCGCCGCACCACACAGGTGCAGCGGTCCAGGAACGCGCCTCGCTACTGAGGTCCGGCGGCCGGCCCGGTCGGCCGAGACCGGTCACACGTCGCGCTGGTCCAGCGTCGCGTAGGCGGCGACCATGGCCACGGCCGTCAGCCCGAGCATGATCCACAGCGGATCCCAGCCGGACGGCCCCGACCCGGTGACCGAAGTGTCGTAGAACGCGCTGAGCTGGCTGGGGATCGAGTACTCGAAGAGTGCCTGGCGCAGATCGGCCAGCGAGTCCGCGAACATGAACATGGCCAGCACGATCGGCAGCAGCACCACCCCGATCATGATCGTGATCGCGCCCGCGGAATGCCGGATGAGCGCACCGATCGCCAGCGAGAGCAGGCCCAGCAGCGCGATGTAGAGGCCGACGCCGACCGTGGCGCGCAGCCAGTCGTCGCCGCTGGGCTCCTTGCCGTCCAGCAGGGCCACCTGTACCGCGCCGACCACGGCGGTCACCACGGTCGTGAGGGTGAAGGTGAGCAGGAAGAAGACGATCGCCTTGGCGGTGAGCACCCGGCTCCGGCTGGGGCAGGCCGTCAGCGTCGTGCGGATCAGGCCCGTGCTGTACTCCGAGGCGATGGTCAGCACGCCGAGCGTGATCACACAGATCGAGCCCAGGAGCACGCCGAAGAAGCCGAAGCTGAGCTCCGGGACATCGCCGATGACGGCGTCGGTCATGCTCAGCAGGAGTGCCGCCATGATGCCGAAACCGAGGAGCAGCACGACCAGGACGCCGAGCGTCCACATCGTCGAGCGCACGGAACGGATCTTGGTCCACTCGGAGGCGAGCGCGTCGCCGAGGGTGGCGGGGCGCACCGGGATCGGGGACGCGTAGAGCCCGTGCGCGTTCTGCTGCGGGGCGGGGGGCTGCTGGTACGGCGCCTGCGGGGTCGGCGGTGTGGTCATCGGGCGTCCTCGCTGGTCTCGCTCTTGGTCAGGTCTGCGGGGGCTGCGGCGGCCTCGGGGGAGGCCGGGGCGGTCTCGGACGGGGCCGGGGCGGGGAGAGCCGCCGGGGCCCCCGCGTGCGGGTTCTGCCCGGGCGGCGGCGGGGCGTACCAGCCCTGCTGCGGCATCTCCGGGACCGGCTGCTGGGCCGGCGCCCCGTAACCGGGCTGCGGTCCGTGGCCGCCGTGCACCGGCTGCTGCAGCCCGGCCTTCTGGTCCTCCGTCGAGCGGTAGTCCACGGCGCCCTGCGTCATCCGCATGTACGCCTCCTCCAGCGAGGCCTGGTGCGGTGAGAGCTCCCACAGCCGGACATCCGACTCGTGGGCCAGATCGCTGATCCGCGGCAGGGCGAGCCCCGTGATCCGCAGCGCCCCGTCCGGCTCCGGCATGACCCGGCCACCCGCCTCGGTGAGCGAGGCGGTCAGCTTCTCCCGCTGCTCCGGAACACCGTCCGCGACCCGCACCCGGGCGAAGTCCGCCGAATTGGCGGAAATGAAGTCCTTGACGCTCATGTCGGCGAGCAGCTGTCCGCGGCCGATCACGATCAGATGGTCGGCGGTGAGCGCCATCTCGCTCATCAGATGGCTGGAGACGAAGACCGTACGGCCCTCGGACGCCAGCGTCTTCATCAGGTTGCGGACCCAGAGGATGCCCTCGGGGTCGAGGCCGTTGACGGGCTCGTCGAAGAGCAGCACCTGCGGGTCGCCGAGCAGCGCCGCCGCGATGCCGAGCCGCTGGCCCATGCCGAGCGAGAAGCCCTTGGAGCGCTTCCGCGCGACCTCGTGCAGACCGACGACACCGAGCACCTCGTCGACCCGGGCGGCCGGGATGCCGGCGAGCTGGGCGAGCGAGAGGAGGTGGTTGCGGGCACTGCGGCCGCCGTGCACCGCCTTCGCGTCCAGCAGCGCACCCACCTGTCGCGGAGCGTTCGGCAGACTGCGGAAGGGGTGGCCACCGATCGTGACATGGCCGGCCGTCGGTTGGTCCAGGCCCAGCATCATGCGCATGGTGGTGGACTTGCCCGACCCGTTGGGACCGAGGAATCCGGTGACGGCACCCGGCCGCACCTGGAAGGAAAGGTTGTACACGGCCGTCTTCGCGCCATAACGCTTGGTCAGGCCGACTGCCTCGATCATGCTTCAGCCCCATCGACTCTTGTCCGTCGTCGGGGCCGAGGCCGTCCGGCCGCATGCCCCCCGTAAGAGTTACGAGGATATCCAGGCCTTGACGGTTCCGGCCAAGTCGTTACAGGAGCGCATCGTTCCGCGTCGGAGCGGACGGGACGCTTCCGGTCGGGGCGTGCGGGGCGCTCACCGGCGGTGCGTCCCGCCCGCACCCGTCACGCGTCCCGCTTCTTCAGCACGAGGTAGCCGCCGACCAGTGCGGCCGCCACCCAGGCGAGCAGAATGCCGAACCCGCCCCACGGTCCGTACGGGGCCGGATTGCTGTTCATGGCGTCGGGTACCACCTGCATGATCTTGGACCCGGCCTGGTCGGGGAAGTAGCGGGCGACCTTCTTCGCGCCCGGTACCGCCGACAGGATCTGGGAGACCAGGAAGAAGAACGGCATCAGAATGCCGAGCGACAGCATGGAGCTGCGCAGCATCGTCGCCACGCCCATGGAGAAGATCCCGATCAGGCCCATGTAGAGGCCACCGCCGACGACCGCGCGCAACACGTGTTCCGCACCGATGTCCGTGCGGTGATCGCCGAGGAGCGCCTGCCCGAGAAAGAACGAGACGAAGCTGGTGACGATGCCGACCACCAGGGCCAGCACCCCGGCCACGGCGACCTTGCTGAAGAGGAACGACCCGCGCTGGGGCACGGCGGCCAACGAGGTACGGATCATGCCCGAGCTGTACTCCGTACCGACCACCAGCACGCCGAAGACGACCATGGCCAGCTGGCCGAGGACCATCCCGGAGGAGCTGATGAGCGTCGGGTCGAAGGTGGCCCTCTCCACCGGGGGAAGGTCCTTGAACTGTGCGTTCATCAGGGCACAGAGCGCCGCACTCATCGCGACGGTGACGACGAACGCGGAGATCAGGGTCCAGACGGTCGAGGAGACCGTGCGGATCTTGGTCCATTCGGAGGCGAGGACCGCGGGTACCGATGCCATCGTCGTCACACCCCCTTGCCGATGCCGGAGGCGCCGGGTGCGCCGGGTGCGATGTGCCCGGCACCTCCGGTGGCCGTCCGCCGGTCGTACTGATCGCCCCAGTGCGGGCCCACGGGCGGTGCCTCGCCGAGGTCCGAGTGCGCGTGGTACTCCACGGAATCCGCCGTCATCTGCATGAACGCTTCCTCCAGCGACGCCCGCTGGGAGCTCAGCTCGTGGAGCACGATCTGATGCCGGGCGGCGAGCTCGCCCAGCGCCTCGGTGGTGGCGCCGTCGATCTCCAACGTGCCGCCGCCCGCCTCGACCACGACCATGCCCTCCTCGTGCAGCACATCGCGCAGCCGCTCCTGCTGCGGGGAGCGCAGCCGTACGTAACTGCGCGAGTTCTGGTGGATGAAATCGGCCATCGAGGTGTCGGCGAGCAGCCGTCCCTGACCGATCACGATCAAGTGGTCCGCTGTGAGTGCCATTTCGCTCATCAGATGCGAGGAGACGAAGATCGTCCGGCCCTCCGCGGCGAGCGCCTTCATCAGATTGCGGATCCAGTGGATGCCCTCGGGGTCGAGGCCGTTGACGGGCTCGTCGAAGAGCAGCACCTGCGGGTCGCCCAGCAGCGCGGCCGCGATGCCGAGCCGCTGGCCCATGCCGAGCGAGAAGCCCTTGGACTTCTTCCTCGCCACCGCGCTCAGACCCACGGTGTCCAGCACCTCCGCGACCCGGCTCTCCGGGATGCGGTTGCTCTGCGCGAGGCAGAGCAGATTGTTGTACGCGCTGCGCCCGCCGTGCATCGACTTGGCGTCCAGCAGCGCACCGATGTACTTGAGAGGTTCCGTCAGGTCGCGGTAGTGCTTGCCGTCGATGCGCACCGAACCACTGGTCGGGTTGTCGAGACCGAGCATCATCCGCATCGTCGTGGATTTGCCCGCCCCGTTGGGGCCCAGAAAGCCCGTCACCATTCCTGGCCTGACCCGGCATGAGAGCCGGTCGACGGCGACCTTGTTGCCGAAGCGCTTGGTGAGACCATCGAGCTCGATCATGCGTTCACGCTAGAACGGCCGCGCGCCCGGCGCCACCACAAGGGCGGAACCGGGCGCGCAAGGAGTACAAGTGCGGTACTGCGGAGTCGGCCGGACTGCTGAGCGGTCAGCGAGTCCGTGCCGGGAAGCTCAGCGGGTCTGCTGAGCCGGGACGCCGCGGGTGGCCGGCTCGTCGTCGGCCGGGGCGCCGGCGGCGGCCACCGCCGCACCGGTCAGCGTCGCCAGCATCTCGCGGACGTTGGTCAGCTGGGCGTTGATCGAGTCACGGCGGTTGGTGAGCGCCGCCAGCTCGCGCTCCGACTCGCTGCGGATCCGGTCGGCCTTCGCGTTCGCGTCCGCCACGATGTCCTCGGACTGGCGCTGCGCGGTCTCCACCGTCTGACGGGCGCGGCGCTCGGCGTCCGTACGGAGCTTCTCGGCCTCCAGGCGGAGCTGCTCGGCGCGGTGCTCGATCTCGGCGAGGCGCTTCTCGGCCTTGGCCTGACGGGACGCGAGGTCGCGCTCCGACTGGTCGCGGCGCTTGGCCAGGTTGGTCTCGAAGTCCGCGGCGGCCTGGGCGGCCTTGGCACGGGTCTCCTCGAAGAGGGCGTCCGCCTCCTCGCGCTTCTGCGCGGCGTCCTTCTGGGCCTCCGTACGCAGCGCGCCGGCCTCACCCTTGGCCTTCTCGACGATGCGCACGCCCTCGTCCTCGGCCTTCGCCTTGCGCTCGGCGGCGAACGACTCGGCGTCGTTGCGCACCTGCTGGGCGGCCGACTCGGCGAGCTCACGGTGCTGCTCGGCGGCGCGACGGGCCTCCTCGCGCAGGTCCTTCGCCTCCTCCTCGGCCAGGCGGAGAATCTTCTCCACGCGTGCGCCGAGGCCGGCGTACGACGGCTCCGCGTCGTTCACCTGGGCCTGGGCGTTCTGCGTCTCGAGGTGGAGCTCCTCGATGCGCTTTTCCAGAGACGTGATGCGGGTGAGAGCACTATCACGATCGGCGACGAGCTTGGTAATGCGGTCATCCACCTGACCGCGGTCGTATCCACGTCGCACGAGCTCGAAGCCGAAGGGGGAGGAAGGGTCGCTCATGAGGTTCCTGTCGAATGAGACCGGTGAGGTGTTAGGGGGAATCCTAGGGGCCCGGACGGCGTGTCATCGAGTGGATGCCCGTTTGATCTGGAGAATGACACCCCTTTTGAGTGGCTGACCCCCGCAACTCTTGCCACTCTCGGGGTTGAACGTCCTTGACGAAGCACGGCAGATGACAGGACGACTACCCCTCGGACGACTTGCCACTCGAACGAGTACCGGCCGCGGCCCCGGCTTTGACGCCACCCGCGGCGCCGTTGCCCGAGCCCTTGCCGCCCGTCGGCGTCTCGAACGACTCCAACGCCTCCAGTACGTCCTGGACTCGGGAGATCTCGGTGTTGATGTCCTCGCGCCGACGCACCAGCAGATCGAGCTCGCGCTTGCCCTCGTCGACCGTGCGCTTCGCCTCCGCCTCGGCGTCGGCCCGCAGCTTCTCGGCCTCGCGGACCAGCGTGGCCTTCTTCTGCTCGGCCTCCTTCAGCAGTGACTCGGCCCGCTTCACGGCCGCGATCCGGACCTTGCTCGCCTCCGAATTCGCGTCCGCCAGCAGCTCCTTGGCCTTGGCCGCCGCCTCGTCGCGCTGCTCGGTCGCCGCCTTCATCAGGTTGTCGACGCGCTCGCCCGCCGTCTTCATCTGCTCGGAGGTCTCCCGCCGGGCCCGGTCGTGCAGCTCCTCGATCTCGCCCTCGATCCGGGTCCTGAGCTCCTCGGCCCGTTCCCGGATGGCCGTGGCGTCCCGGCGCGCGCCGACCAGCAACTCGTCCGCGTCCGTACGGGCGCGCTCCACCAGGGAGTTGCCCTCGACGGTCGCCTCCGAGGTGATCCGCACGGCCTCCTTGCGGGCCGCGCCGACCATCGTGTCGGCCTGCTCCTCGGCCTCGGTGGCAGCGCGCAGCGCCTCCTCCTGGGCCTTGTTGACGAGCTGGTCGGCCTGCTCGGCGGCATCGGCACGGCGCTTCGCCGCGGCCTCCCGCGCCTCGTCGAGCAGCCGGTCCGCCTCCTGACGGGCCTCGGCCAGCATCTGCTCGGCCGCCGCCTCCGCCTCGGCACGCACCCGTTCCGACTCCTCGCGGGTACGGGCCGCGTGCTCCTGCGCCGAACCGACGGTGGCCGCCGCCTCCGCGCGCATCCGCTCGGCGTCGTCCGCGGCCTCGTCCGCCACCCGGGCCGCCTGCTGCTTCGCCTTCTCGACGAGCTGGTCGGCCTGCTGCGTCGACTCCGTGCGGATCCGCTCGGCCTCGCTCGTCGCCTCGCCCACCAGCCGGTCGGCCTGGGCCGCCGCGTCGGAACGCATCCGGTTGGCGTCCTCGCGCGCCTCGGCCCGGCTGCGCGCCGCGTCCTGCTCGGCCGAGGCCAGTGCGTCGGACGCCTCGGTGCGCATCCGCTGGCTGTACTCCGCGGTGTCCGCGCGCAGCCGCTCCGACTCGCTGATCGCGTCGGCGACGGTCCGCTCGGCCATCGCCTTCGCGGCCTCGGACTCCTCCTGCGCCTCCCGGCGGACCCGGGCCGCGTCCTCGCCGGCCCGCTCCCGCTCCGCGTGCGCGTCGGCGCGGACCCGGTCCGCCTCCTCCTGCGCCTCGGACTTCGTCCGCTCCGCGACGTGCTCGGCGGCGGAGCGCAGCCCGGCGATCTCCTCCTCGGCCTGCTCCTGCAGCCCGCTGACCGAATCCCGTACCTGCTGGGCGGTCTGCTCGGCCGTGGAGACCAGCTCCGTCGCCCGGCCGTCCGCCTCCTCGACCAGGCGCTGCGCCTCGGCCTGCGCCTCCTCGACCCGCTTGCGGGCGGAGGCGAGGAGCTCCTCGCTCTGTTCGCGGGCGCGCTCGCGCTCCTGGTTCGCCTCGGTGCGTGCTCCGTCGAGGGTCTCCTCGGCCTCCCGGCGGCGGCGGTTGGCCTCCTCCTGGGCGGCGGCCAATGCCTCGGCGGCCTCCGCGCCCACGCGCTCCGCGGCCGCGGCGGCCTCGGACCGCACCCGGTCGGCGCTCTCCTGCGCCTCGGACTTGAGCCGCTCCGCCTCGGCGGCCGCCTCGCCGCGCAGCCGTACGGCGGTGGACTCGCCCTCCGCCCGCGACTGCGACGCGTCCGCCGCGGCCTCGTCGCGCAGCCGCTCCGCCTCGGTCTCGGCCTGCTCCCGCAGCGCCCGCAGCCGCTCCGCGGCCTCCGCGCGCAGCCGCTCGGACTCCTCGTTCGTCTCACGCCGGATGCGCTCCGCCTCGGCGCGCGCGTCGGTGAGCGTCTGCTCGGCGGTGGTGACCCTGCTCTCGGCCTCGGTATGCAGCCGGGTCAGTTCCTCGGCCGCCTCCGCCTGCCGGGCCGCGACCGCACGCTCGGTCTCCTCGCGCAGCTCCTCGGCGGCCTGCTCGGCCCCGGCGGTGGTGGACCGGGCCTGCTCCTCGGACTCGCTGCGCAGCTGCTCGGCCTCGGCACGGGCGCGTTCCAGCGCCTCCTCGGCCTGCTTGCGCAGCGCGCCCGCCCGCTCGGCCGCCTCGTTGCGGACCCGCTCGCTCTCGGTGGACGCGGCGCCGCGCAGCTCTTCCGCGTCCGTCTTCGCCTTGGACAGCAGCTCCTCGGCGGACTTCGCGCCCTCCTCGATCTGCTGCACGGCCTCGCGACGGGCCTCGCCGCGGATCCGCTCGCCCTCGGCGACGGCCTCGGAGCGCAGCTGCTCGGCCTCGCCGCGCAGCCTGCGCGCCTCCTCCTGCAGCTCGACCGTCTTGGCCCGGTACTCCTTGGTGTCGTCCTTGGCCGCGCCCTTGAGCTGATCGGCCTGCTCGGCGGCCTCGCCGCGCAGCCGGTCCGCCTCGGCCTCCGCCTCACGGCGGATCCGGTCGGCCTCCTCGCTCGCCGCGCCGGTGGTGGACTTCGCGTCCTCGGACGCCTTGGTCAGCACCTCCTCGGCGGCCCTGGCGGCCTTGGCGAGCTGAGCCGCGGCGTCCTCGGCGGCAGCCGTGCGGGCCTTCTCGGCCGCCTCGGACTTCAGCCGGTCCGCCTCGGCGCGGGCATCGGCGAGCGCCTGCTCGGCCTCCGCCTTGAGGTTCTCGGTGTCCTTGGTGGCCTCGCCGACCAGCCGGGCGATCTCCGACTTGGCGGTACGGGTGCGCTGCTCGTTCTGCGACTCGGCGGCGGCCAGCCGCTTGGCGGCAGCCTCCTTCGCCTCGGCGGTGACCTTCTCGGCCTCCAGCCGGGCCTCCCGCAGCCGGGTCTCGGCCTCCTGCATGCGCTGCTCGGCGGCCCGGTTCAGCTCGGCGGTCTGCTGCCGGGTCTGCTCGGTCTCGGCCGTCGTCGACGAACGCAGCCGCTCGGCGTGGCTGGTGGCCTCCTGCGCCTGGCTGGAGGCGGCGCTCAGCAACCGCTCGGCGTCCTTGCGGGCGCGCAGCAGGATCGACTCCGCCTCGGCACGGGCGGACTCCGCCTCGGAGCCCAGCCGCTGCCGGGTCTCGTCGGCCAGCCGGCTTGCCTCGGCGCGCGCGGCCGTCAGGGACTGCTCGGCCTCGGCCCTGGACTCCTCCAGCAGCCGGCGCGCCTGGGACTCCGTCCGGGCCCTGAGCTGCTCGGCCCAGGCGACGTTCTCGTTGACATGGGACTCGACGGTCTGGCGGCGCTCGGCCAGCTCCTGGTCGAGCTGCTGGCGCCGCTGCACGGCCTCGTTGTGCAGCTCGGCCTGGAGCCGCGCCTGGTGCTCGGCGTGCTCCTGCAGGATCCGCTGCGTCTGCGCACGGGCGTCGCGGAGCTCCCGCTCGGCGTCGGTCCGCAGCTGCTCGGCCTGGATCTGGGCATTACGGAGCAGCTGTTCGGCCTGGTAGCCGATGTCCGCGCTGTCGTAGGCGGGACGGGTCGCGAGATTGCGCCGAGCCTCGTGCAGCTTGGCGCGCAAGACCTCGACCTGGTAACCGAGGTCCTCGGCGTGCTGGACGGCCTTCTCCCGGTCGGTCTTCAGCCGGTCCATCTCGGCCTCGAACCGCGAGAGATGGTCGTCTTCAGCTCGGTGGCTCTCCTGGCGTTCGTAGCCCCGCACTGCGCGGTCCCATCCGTCCCCTGGTCGCAACTCTCCAACGAGTACCGTTCGCCGGCGAACGGTCCCCCGGGGAATGGTGACAGATCAACGGCTGGGGACGCGGCGCGGCCCCGACCCGGCCCCGGCCCGGAACGGCCCACTCTACCGGGCCGGGTATCCGGAGGTCAGTGCTCAGCTGCGGACGTGACCAGTTCGGTCAGGACGCCGTGGCAGTCCTTGGGGTGCAGAAAGGTGATACGTGACCCCATGGACCCGGTCCTGGGCTCGTCGTAGAGCACCCTGACCCCCTTCTCCCGGATGTCCGCCGCGTCGGCGTCGACGTCGGCGGTGCCGAAGGCGATGTGATGGACGCCCTCCCCGTTCTTCGCCAGCCACTTGCCCACGGCCGAGTCCTCCCGCGTCGGCTCCAGGAGCTGGAGGTAGGAAGCGCCGCCGTCGGACGTATCGTTGATCTTGAGCATGGCCTCCCGCACGCCCTGCTCCTCGTTGATCTCGGAATGGAACACCTCGAACCCGTAGGTCGAGCGGTAGAACTCGACGGTCGCGTCGAGGTCGGAACAGGCGATCCCGATGTGGTCGATTCGCGTCAGCATGCAACCAGTGCAGCGCTCCGCCGATGGTTACGCAACGTGCGCGCGATCACACCCGCTGCCGGATGACGGGTGAGGTACCGCTCAGTACATTCATGTAAACCCTCGTTCACTCCTCATCCCAAGGGGCTGCCCCTCATGTCAGGAACGACAGGTACCACCTCAGTGATCGTCGCGGGCGCGCGTACGCCCATGGGCCGCCTCCTGGGCTCGCTGAAGAGCTTCTCCGGGGCCGACCTCGGCGGTATCGCCATCAAGGCCGCGCTGGACCGGGCCGGTATCGGCGGCGACCAGGTCGAGTACGTGATCATGGGCCAGGTGCTGCAGGCCGGTGCGGGCCAGATCCCGGCCCGCCAGGCCGCGGTCAAGGCGGGCATTCCGATGAACGTCCCCGCGCTCACCGTCAACAAGGTGTGTCTGTCCGGGCTCGACGCGATCGCGCTCGCCGACCAGTTGATCCGTGCGGGTGAGTTCGACGTCGTCGTCGCCGGCGGCCAGGAGTCCATGACGAACGCCCCGCACCTGCTCCCGAAGTCCCGTGAGGGCTACAAGTACGGCGCGATCGAGATGCTCGACTCCATGGCGTACGACGGTCTGACCGACGCCTACGAGAACATCCCGATGGGTGAGTCCACCGAGAACCACAACACCCGCCTGGGCCTGTCCCGCGCCGATCAGGACGAGATCGGCGCCCTCTCCCACCAGCGCGCCGCCGCCGCCCAGAAGAACGGGCTCTTCGAGGCCGAGATCACCCCGGTCGAGATTCCGCAGCGCAAGGGCGACCCGGTCCTCTTCTCCAAGGACGAGGGCATCCGCCCGGAGACGACCGCGGAGTCCCTCGGCAAGCTGCGCCCGGCCTTCACCAAGGACGGCACGATCACCGCGGGCACCTCCTCGCAGATCTCCGACGGAGCCGCCGCGGTCGTCGTCATGAGCAAGGCCAAGGCCGAGGAGCTGGGCCTGGACTGGATCGCCGAGATCGGCGCCCACGGCAATGTGGCGGGCCCGGACAACTCGCTCCAGTCGCAGCCGTCCAACGCCATCAAGCACGCCCTGAAGAAGGACGGCCTGGAGGTGGCGGACCTCGACCTCATCGAGATCAACGAGGCGTTCGCGGCGGTCGCCGTCCAGTCGATGAAGGACCTCGGCGTCACCCCGGACAAGGTGAACGTCAACGGTGGCGCCATCGCACTGGGTCACCCGATCGGCATGTCCGGTGCCCGGGTGGTGCTGCACCTGGCGCTGGAGCTGAAGCGGCGCGGCGGCGGCACCGGTGCGGCGGCACTGTGCGGCGGCGGCGGGCAGGGCGACGCGCTGATCATCCGCGTCCCCAAGTAGGCAGGAACGGCCGCGGCAGGCCGTACGTAGTACGTAGTGCACGTGGAACACGCAGCGAGCGAACGGAGCGGTGATGGTGGACGTCCCCACCCTGGTCGAGCAGGCCCGTGCGGGCAGGCCGCGGGCCGTGGCCCGGCTCATCTCCCTGGTGGAGGGGGCGTCGCCGCAGCTGCGCGAGGTGATGGCGGCCCTGGCGCCGCTGACGGGCAACGCCTATGTCGTCGGCCTCACCGGTTCACCGGGTGTCGGCAAGTCGACATCGACGTCGGCTCTGGTCTCCGCCTACCGCAGGGCGGGCAAGCGGGTCGGTGTCCTGGCCGTCGACCCGTCCTCCCCGTTCTCCGGCGGGGCGCTCCTCGGTGACCGGGTCCGGATGTCGGAGCACGCCTCCGACCCCGGCGTCTACATCCGCTCGATGGCGACGCGCGGGCATCTGGGCGGCCTGGCCTGGTCGGCACCGCAGGCGATCCGGGTACTGGACGCGGCGGGCTGCGAGGTCGTCCTGGTGGAGACGGTCGGTGTCGGTCAGTCGGAGGTGGAGATCGCCTCGCAGGCCGACACCTCCGTCGTCCTGCTGGCGCCCGGCATGGGTGACGGCATCCAGGCGGCGAAGGCCGGAATCCTGGAGATCGGCGACGTGTACGTCGTCAACAAGGCCGACCGGGACGGCGCGGACGCCACCGCGCGCGAACTCAACCACATGCTGGGCCTCGGTGAGTCCCGGGGGCCCGGCGACTGGCGGCCGCCGATCGTGAAGACGGTCGCCGCCCGGGGCGAGGGCATCGACGAGGTCGTCGAGGCCCTGGAGAAGCACCGGGCGTGGATGGAGGAGCACGGGGTGCTCGCCGAGCGGCGCACGGCGCGTGCGGCCCGCGAGGTCGAGACGATCGCCGTCACCCGCCTGCGCGAGCGGATCGGTGATCTGCACGGCGACCGCCACATCGGCGCACTCGCCGAACGCATCGTGGCGGGGAGCCTCGACCCGTACGCGGCGGCGGACGAACTGGTGGCGGGACTCACCGAGGCCTGACGGCGGCGACCGGGCGGTTCCGGGGGCGGCGTGCGGGCCGCCTCCCGGACCGCCCGGACGCGTGCGCCCGCTGCCGCGGAACCGGGGCGTCACTCCTCCCCGCCCTCCGCCATCGACGTATCGGCAGGTGTGGTCCCGGCGTGCGCGTTCCGTTACGGCCGGCGCTGCAGCTCACGTGTCCGTGGCAGGATTGCGGCCGGATGCGCGCACGGGGTGTCAGCGTTCCATGCGTACCGACGGGGGGAGTGGCGCATGCTGGGTCCGCTGCGGGAGGACTCGCCCGGACGGATCGGGCCCTACGCGATACGGGCCCGGCTCGGCGCGGGCGGCATGGGGGAGGTCTTCCTCGGCTCCCCGGAGGGCGGCGGCGACCCGGTCGCCGTCAAGACGGTCCGCCGTGACGTGGCCCGGGACCCCGGCTTCCGCGACCGCTTCCGCCGCGAGATCACCGTCGCCCGGTCCGTCGACGGCCCCCATCTGGCCCCGCTCCTCGACGGGGACGCGGACGCCGAGGTGCCCTGGCTCGCCACCGGATACGTGGCCGGACCGACCCTGTCCGCCGCCGTGCGCGGGGCGGGCGCGATGGACGAGGCCGAGGTGCGGATGCTCGGCGCCGGGCTCGCCCGCGCGTTGACGGCCGTCCACGCGGCCGGGATCGTCCACCGCGATGTGAAGCCCGGCAACGTGATGCTCGCCGCGGACGGGCCGCGCCTCATCGACTTCGGGATCGCCCGCGACGCCGGTGCCACCCCGCTCACCACCACCGGCCGCATGGTCGGCAGCCCCGCCTTCATGTCCCCGGAACACGTGGCGGGCAGCGGACGCGTCGTCCCCACGTCCGACGTGTTCTCTCTCGCGTCCGTGCTCTGCTACGCCGTCACCGGACGCGACCCCTTCGGGGACGGCCCCGTCGCGGCCGTGCTCTACCGGGTCAAGTACGTCGAGGCCGATCTGGACGGGGTGCCCGAGGCGCTGCGTGCCGTGCTGGCGGACTGTCTGACCGTCGACCCCGCCGCCCGCCCCACCGCCGCGGAACTCACCCGGCGGCTCGCCCCCGGCGCGGCCGGGCGGTGGCCGAAGGAGGTGGCGCGGCACATCGCCGAGCACGAGCGCGAACTGGACCGGGTCGTCGCGCTGGACGGCCCGCTGCTGCCGGGCTACACACCGACCGAGGTGGCCGCCGGGCGTCACGTCGAACCCCACCAACTGCCCACTCAGGGAACCGACTTCACTCCGGGCCTGCACATCGCCCCCACCCAGGGCCCCGTCCTCGCCCGGCCCCCGCGCCGCTCCCGGCGCGCCCTGGGGGCGGCCCTCGCCGCGCTGATCCTGCTGGGGGCGGCCACCGGGGGCATTCTGGCCTGGCGCAACAACCACCGCACCCCCGACGCGGCTTCCCCCCGAGGCGGTTCGTCCACGCCTGCCCGGATCGTGGCGGGCGTGGACGAGAACGGCGGCCCGGACGGCTCGGGCACGGTCCCGTACGGCCGAGACGTCCGCCCGACGGGGTGGTCGAAGCCGTGGAAGGGCAGGTTCAGCGGATCCCCGGTCGGCTGCTCCGCGGGTCGCGACGTCGTGGTCTGCCGGAAGACGGACGGCACGTACGAGGCGCTGTCGGCGGCGGACGGTCACCGGCTGTGGACGCTGGACGCGGGGGAGACCACCCGCTCGGCGGGCTGGGGACCCCGGGGCCAGTTCTTCATGCCGGCCGGGGCCACCCGTCCCACCGTGTACGACGACACCGTCCTGCTCGCCGCGGGCGACCGGCTGCAGTCGCTGGACGCCCGTACCGGGACGGTCCGCTGGACAGCCCGGTCCGGCGGGGCGCACGACCTGGACAGTGCGCCACTCGTCGTCGGCGACATGGTCTTCGCCTCCACCACACCGACGCCCGGGGGTGCGGCCCTCGCCGCGTACGACCTGAGGACCGGCGCCGAGCAATGGCGCAAGCCGCTGGCCCCCCAGGCCGTCTCCAACGCCCAGCAGGGCAACTTCTGGCCGGTCGCCACCGATGGCGAGGCGGTGTACGCGGTCGGTGAGGACGCGCCGAAGGCGTTCCGGCCGAAGGACGGCACGCTGCTGGGCACCGCCGGCGGCGAGGCCGTGCAGGAGGCCGTCGAGCGCAACACGGGCTGCGGGGGCCTGCGGGTACGTGACGGATCCGCCTTCTGTGCGACGTACGTCTCCAGCGGCGACCCTTCGGGCTCCGGCGACGACATGCACCTGCTGCGGTTCTCGGCGGGGACCCTCAAGACGCTGGGCCGGGTCCCGGTGGACCCCGCGCTCGTCGCCGAGGCGACGCTCACCGCGCTCGACGACCGGGTGATCACATTCCGCAGGAGCGGCGAAGGGGTGCCCGACGAGCTCGTCGTCGTGAGCCGTGACGGGGGCCGGACCCTCGGCAGGTTCCCGCTCGGCGGGAAACAGGCGCGAGGCATGAGCAACCCGGTGTCCGACCCGCTGATCGTCGAGAACACGCTGGTCTGGGCCGACAGCACGGCCTTGTACACGGTCCCGATCCGCCGGGACGGCACCTTGGGGTCCCTGGCGCGGACCCGGATTCCCGGCGCCCCGGGCCCGAGCCGGACACCGACGTACGACTCCGTCACCGAGGGCGTCGACCTGGAGCAGGAACTGCTCGACCCGCAGGTGCTGCCGGTCGGCGGCGTCGTCCATGTCGTGTACGACGACGGCACCGCCGTCTCCGTACCGCTGCCCAAGTGAACCGTCCGACGATCTGCGGAGGAGCCGCGCGGTGATCGAGCCGCTTCCACCCGGCCGGGCCCGGCTGATCGGCCCGTACCAGCTTCTCGGACTGCTGGGCGCGGGCGGCATGGGCGAGGTGTACCTGGCCCGGCCGGCCGGTGCGCGGGACCCGCTCGGCGGGCTGGTCGCGCTGAAGACCGTACGCCCGGATCTCGATCTGGACGACGGCTTCCGGATCCGCTTCCGCCGCGAGATCGACGCGGCGGGTGCCGTCCGCAGTCCGCACACCGCGGCCCTCGTCGGCGGCGACGCGACCGGCCGGCTGCCCTGGCTGGCGACGGAGTACGTCCCGGGCCCCTCGCTCGCCGAGGCGGTGACCCGCGGCGGACCGCTGCCCGAGCAGCTGGTGCGCGAGATGGGCGCGGGTCTCGCCCGCGCGCTCGCCGACATGCACGCCGTACGCGTCCTGCACCGCGACCTCAAGCCGGGGAACGTGCTGCTCGGCGCCGACGGTCCGAAGGTGATCGACTTCGGGATCGCCCAGGCCTTCGACGCCACCCGGCTGACCCGGACGGGTGTCGTGGTGGGCAGCCCCGGCTACATCTCACCCGAGCACGTCAACGGCTCACGCGCGCTCGTACCGGCGTCCGACGTGTTCTGCCTCGGCGCGGTGCTCGCCTTCGCGGCGACCGGCCGGGGGCCCTTCGACGACTCCGACATGGCGGCCGTCATCTTCCGGATCTCCCGAGGAGAATCCGAACTGTCCGGCGTGCCACCGCGGTTGCGAGCGGTGATCGCGGCATGCCTGCGTACGGACGCCGAGGCCAGACCGACCCCTCGGCAGCTCGTCGGCATGCTGCTGCCGCAGGGCGGTCCGGCGGCCGGAACATTCCCCTGGACGGAAGCGGTACGGGGTCAGCTCGCCGCGCACGCGGCCGGGGCCCGTGCCTGCGCGGAGGCGGCCGCGCCGTCGGCCGCCGCACCGGCGGTGCCGTTCCACTCCCCGGGCCCCGTCGGGCCCGCCCTGGCACCGACGCCCGTCGTGCCCGTGGCGGTACCGGGTGACGGACGGGGGAACAGGGGGCTGTGGATCGGGCTCGCGGCAGCGGCCACGGCGGTGTGCGCGGTGCTGGGGACGGTACTGCTGCCGGGTCTCTTCGGCGGCGGTGGCGGCGACGACGGCGCGGGCGGAACCGGCGGTGGAGGCGCGGGGCCGACCGTCTCCGCCTCCGAGGCGGCGCGGACCGCGGCGGGGCCCGCTGTCGTTCCCGGCGCGGACACGGGTCACACCGGCGATTTCGGGACAGCCGCCGCCGATGCCTCCACCAGACCCGCGGGCTGGCAGCCCTGGCACGTCAGGATCGCGGCCGGCCGGGTGCGGTGCCTGCTCGCGGACACCTCCCTGGTCTGCGGCGGCCCGGAGCGCATCACGGTGCTGGACGCCGCGAACGGCAAGCGGCGCTGGCAGACCCGGCCGGGGAGGGCGGGCAGCGGACCCGCCTCGGTGGCCGCGGTGATCGGTACCACCGTGTACGCCTTCGAGGACGGCGCACTGGTCGCGCTGGACCTTGCCGACGGCGCCGAGAAGTGGCGGGATCCGCAGGCCGGCGGCGCACGGGTGGCCGACTCCCTCCAGTCCGGCGGCGTCCTCTACTACGCCACGAAGTCCGCGGGCACCGGTACCGGCCGGATCGTCGCCCATCGGCTCACCGGCACGCACGCCCGCCTGTGGGAGAAGCCGTGGGACGACCCGGCCGCCGAAGCGGAACTGGCCTTCGCCGACGGCCGGCTGGTCGTGGCCGGCGACGGCATCACCGTCCTGAAAGGCGCGGACGGCGCCGGGCTGGGGGCTGTCGCGGCAGGCGACGTGACCTGCCGCACGCCGGTTCTGAAGGGGGCGCAGCTGCTCTGCTCGGGCCCGGACGGACTGACGGTCGTCGAGGTGACGGCCCCGCACAACCGCCGGACGATCGCCGATGGTCTCGACGTCGCCTACCGGCCCGCCGTCACCCGGGACGGCACGGTCGTGGTGAGCACCCGGCACCGGGTGTACGCGTTCGGGCTCGCCGACGGACGGCAGATCTGGGCGACGCCCGATGCGGTCGACTACTCGGGCGCGCCGGTCGTCGTCGGCGACCGCGCCTGCCTCGTCACCCCCGACTATCTGGAGTCCTACGACTTGGCCCCCGAGGGGCAGGACGGCCCGGTCAACACCAAGCGATATGACGGCTGGCCGGAACAGCGCGCCCCCGAGGCGGACCCCCGGGCCGTCTCCCTTCTGGTGAAGGGAGACGTGGTGTTCGTGGGCCTGGACGAGGGCACCGTCCTCTCCGGGTACGCGCCCTGACGACCCCCGTGGAGCGGGATCAGTCGTCGTGGCCGTCCCGCTCGTCGTCCCCGTGGTCCTCGTCCCGGCCGTGGTCGTCGTCCGCCCGGTCCGCCGTCACCTTGCCCGTCCTCGCGTCGACGTTCAGCTCGTGCTGCTTGCCGTCCTCGCCCCGGACGTCGACCTCCCAGTGCAGCGCCCCGTCGCCTTGGTCGTCCCCGCCGTCCAGGTCGACCGACGCCACCGTCCCGGGCGTCGCCTTCAGCGCGGCGCCGACCGCCGCGTTCAGCGAGACGGGGGCCGAACGGGGGGCCCGCCGGTCATGGTCGTCGTCCTTGTCGTCGGAGACGTGCCGGCCGAGCACCTTGCCGTTGCCCGCGTCCACCGTCACGTCGTGCCAGGCCTTGTCGGAGCCGTACACGTCGAGCTCCCAGACCGGCCCGCCGTCCTCGTCGTCCAGTTCGGCCTCGGTGACCGTGCCCGGGACGGCCCCGACGGCGGCCGCGACCGCGTCCCCGACAGCGACGCGGGCGATGCCGCCGCTCGCCGCGCTGCTCCTGGCCCCGCGGTCGTGGCCGTCGTCGTCCGCGAAGGCGACGGCCGTGGCGGCTGTGCCGCCGACGAGCACGGCGGCGGTGACGGCGGCGATGACGATCTTGCGCTTCATGAGGGTTCCTCCCCGGATCGGGTGGCCGGTTACGACGTGGTCCACACTGCCGGGGTGATGCTGAACGCAGCCTGAAGCCGCCTGAAGCCGTCTTCAGGTTCGGTTTGCGACCCTGTGCGTATGCGCCTGTTGATCGTGGAGGACGAGAAGCGGCTGGCGATGTCCCTGGCCGGGGGGCTCACCGCCGAGGGCTTCGCCGTGGACGTCGTGCACGACGGTCTCGAAGGGCTGCACCGGGCCGCCGAAGGGGCGTACGACCTCGTCGTCCTCGACATCATGCTGCCCGGGATGAACGGCTACCGGGTCTGCGCCGCCCTGCGGGCCGCCGGCCACGAGATGCCGATCCTGATGCTGACGGCGAAGGACGGGGAGTACGACGAGGCGGAGGGCCTGGACACCGGGGCCGACGACTACCTGACCAAGCCCTTCTCGTACGTCGTCCTGGTGGCCAGGATCCGGGCGCTGCTGCGCCGCCGGGGCGGCGGTTGCGCCTCGCCGGTGGTCACCGTCGGCGCCCTGCGCATGGACACCGCCGCCCGCCGCGTCCACCTCGGCACGGCCGAGATCACCCTCACCGCCAAGGAGTTCGCGGTGCTGGAGCAGCTCGCGCTGCGGCCCGGACACGTGGTCAGCAAGGCGGACATCCTGGAACACGTCTGGGACTTCGCCTACGACGGCGACCCGAACATCGTCGAGGTGTACGTCAGCGCGCTGCGGCGCAAGCTCGGCGCGCCCGCCATCCGCACGGTGCGCGGCGCCGGATACCGGCTGGAGGCGCTGTGAGGTCGGTACGGGCCAGGGCCGCGCTCGGTGCCACCGTGGTCGTCGCCCTCGCTCTCGTCGGCGCCGGGCTCGCCGTACTCCTCGTGCTGCGGGCCAACCTCACCGACCAGGCCGGTCTGCAGGCCGAGGTGGTGGCCCGTGAAGTGGCCGGGCAGTTGGCCCTCGATGTGCCGTACGACCGG
Organism: Streptomyces sp. NPDC088252; assembly: GCF_044740965.1. Classification (NCBI taxonomy): domain Bacteria; kingdom Bacillati; phylum Actinomycetota; class Actinomycetes; order Kitasatosporales; family Streptomycetaceae; genus Streptomyces; species Streptomyces sp. NPDC088252. The sequence goes on from NZ_JBIURS010000010.1 coordinate 153,998, forward strand.
CTGGAGATGCGCGCGGAGGAGGACCATCCGGTCCAGGTGACCGACGAGGACGGGCGCGTGGTGGCCGTCTCCAAGGACCTGCAGGCGATCTCCGGCACCGGTACGGGGCAGGTCGCTCCGGCCCCGTCACCGGCCGCGGGGATCTCCACCGGTTCCGACGACGACGGCGACGACGACGAAAGCGACGACGGGCGGCACAGCGCCCCCGGCCGGGGCGAAGTCGACTCCGCAGAACCGGACTTCGGCAACGGCACCGCGACCGTCGACGGCGAGACCGCCGACTACCGCTTCGCCACCGTCCGGGCGACCACCTCCGCCGGGGTGACCCTGACCGTCCACGCGGGCGCCCCGCTGGCCGCCGAGCAGGAGGCGGTGGGCAGCGTGCGCGGCGCGATGCTGATCGGGCTGCCGGTGCTGCTGCTCGTCGTCGCCGGGGTGACCTGGCTGGTGACCCGGCGGGCGCTGCGTCCGGTCGAGGGCATCCGGCGCGAGATGGCCGTGATCACGGCGTCCGAGGACCTGAGCCGGCGGGTGCCGGAGCCCGGTTCCGGTGACGAGATCGCCCGGCTGGCCCGTACCACCAACGAGACCCTGACGGCACTGGAGGCGTCGGTGGACCGGCAGCGGCGCTTCGTGGCCGACGCCTCGCACGAACTGCGCAGCCCGATCGCCTCGTTGCGTACCCAGTTGGAGGTGGGCGCCGCGCATCCGGAGCTGCTGGACGTACCGGGCGCGGTCGCCGACACCGTACGACTGCAGGCGCTGGCGGCCGATCTGCTGCTGCTGGCCCGGCTGGACGCGGGGGAGCGGCCGGGACGCACCACGCTGGACCTGGGCGCGCTCGCCCACGAGGAGGTCTCGCAGCGCACGGGCGACCGGATTGCGGCGGCGGTGTCGGTGCCCGAATCCGGTGGGTTCGAAGTGACCGGGTCCCGTGGGCAGTTGGCGCGGGTGATCGGCAATCTGCTGGACAACGCCGAACGTCACGCGGAGCGCGCGGTGTCGATCTCGGTACGCGTGGAACGCGGTGGCGTCGTCGTCGCGGTCACCGACGACGGGGCGGGGGTCCCGCCGGACGAGCGCGAGCGGATCTTCGAGCGTTTCGTACGACTCGACGACGCCCGCACGCGGGACGAGGGCGGCGCCGGTCTGGGCCTCGCCATCGCCCGCGACGTCGCGTCCCGGCACGGGGGCCGGCTGACGGTGGAGGGCGTGCGGGAGGGCGGTGCACGGTTCGAGCTGTGGCTGCCGAGCGCCGGCTGAACGCCGTCTCGTGGCGGTTCATGTCCCGAGCGGCGCGCGGCCACCGTTTCGCCGCGGGTCACCTTCCGGGCAGCGCGGGGCCGCCTCGTCGCCGTCTCGTTCCGAGTCGTGCGAGACCGCCGCCCCGCCGTGCGTCACACCTTGCCGCGTCGCCCCCGCAGATGATCGGCGACCGGTGTCAGCGCCGCGTGCAGGTTCGCCAGCGACTCCGGCGTCAAGAGGTCCATGAAGTGTTTGCGTACCGACGCCACGTGGTGCGGAGCCACCTTCCGCATCGTCTCGGCGCCGTCCTCGGTGAGGACCGCGTACAGACCGCGCCGGTCGGACTCGCAGTTCTCCCTGCGGACCAGGCCGGCGTTCTCCATACGCGTGATCTGGTGCGAGAGCCTGCTCTTGGACTGCAGCGTCGCGGCGGCGAGGTCGCTCATCCGCATGCGCTGGTCGTCCGACTCCGAGAGGTTGACCAGGATCTCGTAGTCGTTGTTGGTCAGGCCGAACGGCTGGAGGTCCTTCTCCAGTTGGTGCATCAGCAGCCTGCTGACGTCCAGGTGGGTGCGCCAGGCGCACTGCTCCGCGTCGTTCAGCCAGCGGGTGGCCGTCTCGGTCTCCATATATGGATTCTACCTAAGAAGTTGAAAGCCGGACGAAGTGGGAGAGTGTGACGCCCGGCACCCGCTCGGAGCCGGGCTCGGGTGCGAGGTGCAGACGTTCGACGTCACACTCCGCAGACTACCGTTCACCAACCGAAGCGACGCTGGAGGTCCCCGAGCTGACCGGCCGGACGGTGCGAGGAGCCGGGTTGACCCGGAAGGCCGGGCACCCCGGCCTGTGCCGGTGTCGCCCCCGTCGGCCGCTCGGGCATCAGCGCCTCGGTCGACTGGAGCAGCACCGTACCCGCGCCGACGAACTCGAACTGGTGCTCCTCGCCGGAGGTGCCGCCGAACCCCGTCATCGACCGCAGCCCGCCCAGCACGCCCGTCATGTAGCCGTGGTCGTAGTGGTGGCACGGCGAGGGGCAGTCCGCCCAGCCCACCAGGGCCTGCGGGTCGACCCGCAGCGGCGGCTCCATGAAGACCACCGGGCCGTTGGAGGCCGCCACGAACTTCCCGGTGCCGATCAGGGTCAGAAAGCCCGGCACGATCGACTGCTTGAGAGCCAGCGTCGGCTGGTACGCCAGCAGGTTGCCGGACCGGATCGTCAGGTTTCCGTCGTCCAGGTCGTACGAGTTCACGTCGAAGGCGCGGTCCGCGAGCAGCATCTTGCCGCTGCCCTCGGCCACCACCCAGTCGCTCGCGTGCAGCGGCGAGTGGAAGCTCGTACGGAGCAGCCGCTCGAAGCGGCCATGGCCGATGCCGTCGAACTCGATGTGCCCGTAGTAGGCGATCATCTTGCCCTTCTGCAGGAACCACTGGCTCCCCTTGAGTTCCACGCAGAAGGTGTACGCGTTGACGTTGTCGTCCGACGGCAGTGTCATCGGGTCGAAGACCACGGGCGTGCTCACAGCTTCTCCTCCGAGGCCTGGACGTACACCGCGCCACTGCCGCTCAGCTCCAGCTGGAACGCCTCGCCGGAGCCGCGCCCCACCATGTCGCGCCAACCGAGCGCGGTGGAGAGCTTGTTGCGCACGTCGCCGTGGTGCGCGACATACGCCTGCGGGTCCACGTGCACCTCGCGGCCCGGGGTGATCGGCAGCTCGATCACCCCACCGTGCGCCATCACGGCGACCGCGCCATGCCCCTGGAGAGTGGTGGTGAACAGCCCCTGCCCGGTCACCTGGCCCCGCACCATGCCCATCACCCCGCCCTGCGAACCCATGAACATGGTGCCCTGCCGGAGCGTCCCGTCGAAGGCGAGCAGCCGGTCGGCCTCCACATGGAGGGTGTCGCCGGACAGGTTGATCACCTGGATGTGGTGGCCGCCGTGGCCGAACATCACCGTGCCGTTGCCCTCCACCGTCATCAGCGGGGTCGCCTCGTTGGCCACCCGACGGCCGATCATCGACATCACGCCGCCCTGGCCGCCCTGGATGTTCGGCGTGAACGAGACCTCGCCGCGACAGGCCAGCATCGCTCCGCGCTGGCTGTACATCTTCTGGCCGGGAAGCACGGTCGCCTCGACCATCTTCGAATTGATCTCACGGAACGGCATCAGACATCGCCCCCGATGGTGTTCCGCTCGCTCGGCTGGACGTAGACGACGCCCTCGCCCTCGAACCGGATCTGGAAGGACTCCCCGGAGCCCTCGCCGATCAGCGTCCGGAAGTTCACCCCCGACTGGAAGTGCTGCTGGAGGCTGCCCTGGTGGGCGATGTAGGCGCCGGGGTCGACGAACAGCGGGTACTGGGCCGAGACCCGCAGCGCCACCGCCGAGCCGTCCGACATGATCGCCACCTGGCCGGTGCCCTCGACGGTGGTGGTGAACAGGCCGTTGCCCGTCGCTCCGCCGCGCAGGCCGGTGAAGGTGGTGCCGGTGCGCAGCCCGGCCTCGGTGCACAGCAGATTACTCGCCTCGACGAAGAGCTTGTCGCCGCGCAGCGAGACGAGGCTGATCTCGCTCGCGCGGTCGGCGAAGTAGCAGGTGCCCTGCCCCTTCACCTCCATCACGGACATCTGTTCGCCGGTCAGCCGACGGGTCACCATGCCGCGCAGGCCGTCACCGCCGCCGGTCATCTTCTTGAACGTCATCCGGCCGTCGTACGCGACCATCGAACCGTTCTTCGCCTTGACGGCGTCGCCGGTCAGGTCGACGGCGAGCGTTCTGCTGCCTTGGAGTCGGAACATTGCCACGGAGCCGACGGTAGCGGCCGGGCACCGGCCGGGACAGGGTCGCAGGGCGGAACCGGCGCCCTGAACCGCCCCTGATACGCATCCGGTACGGGACCCGGACGTGATCGGGACGTATCCCGTACGGAGCGACGACGGACCGGGACGCGGCCCGGCGATGAGCGACGGGGAGCGGCGGTGGCCCCATGGTCCGGACGCGACGGCGGCCCCTCGCCCGGACGCGACGGCGGAACGTGACCGGAGACATACGGCCCCCGGCGCCGAGTTCCGCCCGTGCCGATGCCACAATGGGGTGCGCTTGTGCCTCCATTCACAAGCTGTCACGACCCTCCCACCGAAGGTGCCCTCGTGGACATCAAGACCGCTACCGCCCTGCACCGGCTGCGCCTCATCTCGATTCCCGAGGCGCTCTCCTTCCCCGCGCTGATCATCTTCGGCTCGATCCTCAGCCGGGTCTCCGACATCGACTTCCTGATGATGCCGCTCGGCATCCTGCACGGCGTGCTCTTCGTGATCTACGCCGTCCTGCTCCTCGACGTCTGGTCCAAGACCAAGTGGCCGCTGAAGCGCGTCGCGTTCTTCTTCCTCCTCGCGCTGCTGCCGTTCGGCGGCCTGTACGGCGACAAGGTGCTCAAGCGCTACGAGGCCGACGGTGTCATCGCCGCCCGCGCCCGCCGGGAAGGCGTGGTCAGCGCATGATCGTCGCGTTCTCGGTCAGCCCGCTGGGCGTCGGTGAGGATGTCGGCGAGTACGTCGCCGACGCCGTCCGGGTCGTGCGGGAGTCCGGGCTGCCCAACCGTACGGACGCCATGTTCACCTCCGTCGAGGGCGAGTGGGACGAGGTCATGGACGTCGTCAAGCGGGCCGTCGCCGCCGTCGAGGCCCGTGCCGGACGCGTCTCCCTGGTCCTGAAGGCCGATATCCGCCCCGGTGTCACCGACGGCCTGACGTCCAAGGTCGAGACCGTCGAGCGGTACCTGGCGGACTGAGAACCCGTCCGCCCGTTCCGCGCCCCGACGAGCCCCCGCGCCACCCGGCCGGGGGCTCGTCCCGTTCCCGCGCACTGCACCGGTGTGCGGTGCTCAGGGAGCTCCCGCCGCCATCGCGATGCCCAGCGGTGTGCGTTCGTACAGCACCTGGTGGCCGTACCGGCGCGAGGTGAGGAGGCCCGCGGCGCGCAGTACCGACAGATGCTCCGACACCGACGAGGGCGCGAGGGAGAGCCGGTGTGCCAGCGTCGTCGTCCCGGCGGGTTCGTCGAGCGCGCACAGGATGTCGGCCCTGGCCCGTCCGAGCAGCCGGGCCAGCACGTCCGGGGTGTGGTCCGCGGACTCCGTCCACAGCCCGCCGATACCGCGCGCCGGGTAGATCACGGCCGGCTGCCAGGGCGGCTCGTACCCGCCGACCACCTCCGGCCAGACGAAGACGCTGGGCATCAGGACCAGCCCTTCGCCGCCGAGCACCCGGGAATGGTCGCCGCGTGTGCCGGTGACCGTGAGCGTCGAACCGGTCCAGCGCAGCTGCGGACTCAGCTCGCCGAGCAGCCGCTCGAAGCCGAGTTCGGCGAGGCGCCGTGAGTGGTAGGCGATGTCGGCCTCCAGCAGGGCACGCAGACGCGGCCAGTGCGGCTCGACCATCACCCGCCAGGCCTGTTCCAGCAGATCGGTCAGCTCCCGGACCGTCCGCGCGGGATCGGCCATCATCCGCCGCGCGGCGGGCGAACCGAGGCCGCCGGGCATGCCGGCGAGGGCCTGTGCCATGTCGTCCCGGGCCACCAGCGGATCGACCGCGCGGACGGCGGCGATCTCCTCCTCGAAGGTGGCCAGGGGGCCGAGCGGGGGCGGGCAGATGAAGTCGGGGTTGTGCCCGCCGTCGGGCATCAGCCGCCACAGCGGCGTGAGGTCCAGTCCGGCGGCGGCCTCGCCGATCCGGCGCAGCCAGGGCAGGTGGTAACCGTGCCGGCCCGGCCGGTCGAGCGTGCGTACCGCCTCCTGCGTCTCCCAGAGCGGGGAGAGCGCGAAGCGGCAGCGGAGCAGGTCGCTCTCGTCGAAGTGGAGATGGAACGGCACACAGGCTCCGGCAGGATTCGGTGTCAGCCGAAAGTCTACGGGCGGGCCGCACCGTTCGGCCAGGCTGCGTCCATGCCGAACGACGACCGTACGCAGGCGGGCACACCCCGCACCGCCCCCGCCCCCGACGCGCCGTTCCCGGTATGCGCCCCGGAGCCCCGCGACCCGCACGACCCGAGCAGCGGACAGGGACTTCGGGGCGGGGCCGACGGCGACGGCGGGCCTCCCGGCGCGGCCGGAGCAGCCGGTGCCGACGTCCCCGGCGGCGCGCCCGGCCCCGGTGCCGCGGCCGACGGCGGAGCGGGACCGGGTACGGAGGGCGGCTACCGGGCCGTGTTCCGGGTGCGGGAGTTCCGGGCGGTGTTCGCGGCGCACCTGCTCTCGCTGCTGGGCGTGGTCGTCAGCGAACTAGCCCTCACCGTCCTCGTCTACGACCTCACCGGCTCGCCGCTGCTCTCCGCCCTCACCTTCGCGCTGGGCTTCCTCCCCTACCTCGTCGGCGGCACGCTCTTCGCCGGGGTCGCCGACCGCTGTCCCGCACGCCGCGTCCTCGTCGTCTGCGATCTGGTCTGCGCCTGCTGCGTCGCCGTCATGGTGCTGCCGGGCACCCCCGTCGGAGGGCTCCTCGCGCTGCGGTGCGCCGTGGCGGCGGTCGCGCCCGTGTTCACCGGGACGCGGACCGCCGCGCTCACCGACATCCTCGGCGAGGGCGACCTCTACGTCCTGGGCCGTTCGCTGCTGCGGATCGTCTCGCAGAGCGCCCTGCTCGCCGGATTCGGCGCCGGCGGGGTGCTGCTGGCGGCGCTGTCGCCGCGCGGCGCGATCACGGTCACCGTCGGCACGTTCTGCTGCTCGGCGCTGCTGCTCCGCTTCGGCACCCGCGCCAGGCCCGCCCGCCTCGCCGAGGCGGGGGAGAGCGGCGGCGGACGGCTGGTGAGCGACTCCCTCGCCGGAGCCCGGAGCGTCTTCGCCGACCGCGGGATCCGGGCGCTGCTGCTGCTCTTCTGGGTGCCCGCCTTCTTCGTGGTCGCGCCGGAGGCCCTGGCCGCCCCCTACGCCGACGCGGTCGGCCTGGGGCCCGCGGCGCTGGGCCTGCTGATGTGCGCGATGGCCGTCGGACACATCGGGGCGGAGCTCTGGGCGGGGTCCGCCCTCGGCCCCCGTACCCGCTCCAGGATCGTGCTGCCCACGGCCGCTCTCGGGTTGCTTCCCCTGGCGCTGTACGCCACCCGGCCCGGCATGCCGCTCACCATCGTCGCCCTGGTGCTGGCCGGGGCAGGGGGCGCGTACATCATCGGGCTCGACCAGTGGTTCGTCGACGCGGTGCCGGAGGTGCTGCGGGGCAGGGCGATGACCCTGCTCACCGCCGGACTGATGACGGTCCAGGGGCTCGGCATGGCCCTCGCGGGGCTGGCCGCGGAGTTCTTCCCGGTCCACCAGGTGGTCGCCGCCTCCGGGGTGATCGGCACCCTGTGCACGCTGCTGGTCGTCCGGGAGGTCCGGAGAACGGGAGTCCGGTACCGAAGTTCGAGACGGGGCTGACCAGCATATGACCAGTGGGTAAGGTCGATGCCGTGCCGAAGCCGCTCAGTCTCCCCTTCGATCCCATCGCCCGCGCCGACGAACTCTGGCAGCAGCGCTGGGGACCGGTGCCCTCGATGGGGGCGATCACCTCGATCATGCGCGCGCAGCAGATCCTGCTCGCCGAGGTCGACGCGGTCGTCAAGCCGTACGGCCTGACCTTCGCGCGGTACGAGGCTCTGGTGCTGCTCACCTTCTCCAAGGCCGGTGAGCTGCCGATGTCCAAGATCGGTGAGCGGCTCATGGTCCACCCCACCTCCGTCACGAACACGGTGGACCGGCTGGTGCGCTCGGGTCTGGTCGCCAAGCGCCCCAACCCGAACGACGGCCGCGGGACCCTCGCCTCCATCACCGACAAGGGCCGTGAGGTCGTCGAGGCGGCGACCAAGGACCTGGTCGACATGGAGTTCGGGCTAGGGGTGTACGACGCCGAGGAGTGCGCGGAGATCTTCGCCATGCTGCGGCCGCTGCGCATCGCGGCCCACGACTTCGAGGAGTCGTAGGAACAGGCGCAGGAAGACATTCCGAGGGCCCGGCCCGCTGCAAGATCGCCCCGGGCGTCCGGTTACGCTCGATGCCATGAAACGCAGTGTGCTGACCCGGTACCGGGTGATGGCCTACGTCACCGCAGTCATGTTGCTGGTGCTCTGCACCTGCATGGTCTTCAAGTACGGCTTCGACATGGGCAAGGACCTGACGCTCGTCGTCTCCCAGATCCATGGCGTGCTGTACATCATCTACCTGATCTTCGCCTTCGATCTGGGCTCCAAGGCGAAGATGCCGGTGGGCAAGCTGCTCTGGGTGCTGATCTCCGGCACCATCCCGACGGCCGCGTTCTTCGTCGAGCGCAAGGTCGTCCGCGAGATCGAGCCGCTGGTCGCCGACGCTTCCCCCGTGACCGTCAAGGCCTGAGAGCCTGTCGGGTGACCTCGGACCGGGCGGTCGCGCCCTGGCACGCACGCTTCCCGGGTTGTCGTCGGTCGCCGACGCTCCGCGTCGACTCCCTCCTGCGCCTTGGAATCGCACGCACCGGACCGCGTCCGCCAGCCGGTCCGAGGTCACCCGACAGGCTCTGAGCCGCGGGCCGGGCTCCCGGCCGCGCCGCACCACCCGAACCGCCCCGTGCAAAGCGCCGGGCGGTTTGCCATCGACATTTACTAGGACGTCCTAGTAAATTCGATGGTATGGACGCTGACGCGATCGAGGAGGGCCGCCGCCGCTGGCAGGCCCGTTACGACAAGGCCCGCAAGCGTGACGCGGACTTCACCACGCTCTCCGGAGACCCCGTGGAGCCCGTGTACGGCCCCCGCCCGGGGGACACGTACGAGGGATTCGAGCGGATCGGCTGGCCCGGCGAGTACCCCTTCACCCGGGGGCTCCACCCGACCGGCTACCGCGGCCGGACCTGGACCATCCGCCAGTTCGCCGGCTTCGGCAACGCCGAGCAGACCAACGAGCGCTACAAGATGATCCTCGCCGCGGGCGGCGGCGGGCTCAGCGTCGCCTTCGACATGCCGACGCTGATGGGCCGCGACTCCGACGACCCCCGCTCGCTCGGCGAGGTCGGGCACTGCGGTGTGGCCATCGACTCCGCCGCCGACATGGAGGTCCTCTTCAAGGACATCCCGCTCGGCGACGTCACGACGTCCATGACGATCAGCGGACCCGCCGTCCCCGTCTTCTGCATGTACCTGGTCGCCGCCGAGCGCCAGGGCGTCGACCCGGGTGTGCTCAACGGCACGCTCCAGACCGACATCTTCAAGGAGTACATCGCGCAGAAGGAGTGGCTCTTCCAGCCCGAGCCCCATCTGCGCCTCATCGGTGACCTGATGGAGCACTGCGCCCGCGACATCCCCGCGTACAAGCCGCTCTCCGTCTCCGGTTACCACATCCGCGAGGCCGGGGCGACGGCCGCGCAGGAGCTCGCGTACACGCTCGCCGACGGCTTCGGCTACGTGGAGCTCGGCCTCTCCCGCGGGCTGGACGTCGACACCTTCGCGCCCGGCCTCTCCTTCTTCTTCGACGCGCACCTCGACTTCTTCGAGGAGATCGCCAAGTTCCGCGCGGCCCGCCGGATCTGGGCCCGCTGGATGAAGGAGACGTACGGCGCCAGGACCGACAAGGCGCAGTGGCTCCGCTTCCACACCCAGACCGCCGGTGTCTCGCTCACCGCCCAGCAGCCGTACAACAACGTCGTACGGACGGCGGTCGAGGCACTCTCCGCGGTCCTGGGCGGCACCAACTCGCTGCACACCAACGCCCTCGACGAGACGCTCGCGCTCCCCTCCGAGCAGGCCGCCGAGATCGCGCTGCGCACCCAGCAGGTGCTGATGGAGGAGACCGGCGTCGCCAACGTGGCCGACCCGCTGGGCGGTTCCTGGTACGTGGAGCAGCTCACCGACCGGATCGAGGCCGACGCCGAGAAGATCTTCGACCAGATCAAGGAGCGCGGCACCCGGGCCCACCCGGACGGGCAGCACCCCGTCGGGCCCATCACCTCCGGCATCCTGCGCGGCATCGAGGACGGCTGGTTCACCGGCGAGATCGCCGAGTCCGCGTTCCGGTACCAGCAGTCGCTGGAGAAGGGCGACAAGCGCGTCGTCGGCGTCAACGTCCACCACGGCTCGGTCACCGGAGACCTGGAGATCCTGCGGGTCAGCCACGAGGTGGAGCGCGAGCAGGTCCGGGTGCTCGGCGGCCGCAAGGACGCCCGTGACGACGCCCGGGTGAAGTCGGCGCTGGACGCGATGCTGGCGTCCGCCCGCGACGGCTCCAACATGATCGGCCCGATGCTCGACGCGGTACGGGCCGAGGCGACGCTCGGTGAGATCTGCGGGGTCCTGCGCGAGGAGTGGGGCACCTACACGGAGCCGCCCGGCTTCTGACGGGCGGGCGGCGGCGATCGGTGTCGCCTCCGGGCGGGCGAGTGCGGTCGCGAGGCCCGTACCGCCTCCGGAGGCGGTACGGGAGCGTCACCGTGCCCGGCCCCGTCGCGGCCCGCCCGGCTCACGCCGAGGCCGCCGCGCCCAGCCCTGCGAGCAGCAGTACGGTGAAGCGCCGGGCCCAGTCCGCGTCGACGGGCTCGGCGCTCACCAGGGTCCGGTGCACGACCGCGCCGGCGATCACATCGAAGATCAGATCGGCGGTCGTCGCCGCCACGGCCTCGTCCTGTTCGACGGGCAACTCCCCGCGTTCCTGGGCCCGTTGGCGTCCCTGGAGCACCAGCCGCTTCTGCCGGTCCACGATCGAGTCGCGGATCCGGGCCCGCAGGGCCTCGTCACGGGTCGACTCCGCGACCACCGCCATCAGCGCCGTCCGGGTCTCCGGCCGCTCCAGCAGAGCGGCGAACTGCAGAACCACCGCCTGCACATCGGCCGACAGGCTGCCCAGGTCGGGTAGTTCCAACTCGTCGAACAGGACTGCGACGGCGTCGACGACCAGCTCGTTCTTGCCCGCCCACCGCCGGTACAGCGTCGTCTTCGCGACTCCGGCCCGCGTCGCCACGTCGCCCATCGTCAGCTTCGACCAGCCGAGGTCGACCAGGGAGGCTCTGGTCGCCTCCAGGATCGCTTCATCGGCCGCGGCGCTGCGCGGACGCCCCGTTCGAACGGGTTTGGGGTGGCCGTGGCTCAGCATGCCGCGACCATACCGGTCAGTAAGTAGAACCGACCGGCCTCGTTCACCGTGAGACAGATCACCGAACACGCTTGTGCGCGAGGCGTGCCCGGCAGTTACGCTACGGGTCGTAGCGTAAGGACGACGGTCGTGCCGTCGTGACGCCACGACCGAACGACAGCCACAGGCACCGGGTGGGGACCCGGCGCCGGAACGGGCCATTCAGGGGCCCTCGGGCCGTGTCTGTCCGTGCGCCCCGCACTCCGGTGGGGACCCGCGGACGGGTGCGGTTCCCGGATCGCTTTCCGTATCGGTGCGCCGAGGGGGGAGGATGTACGTATGCAGCCTAGGAACATGTCCATGAGCGGCGTCGTCGACCTCGCCGCGGTGAAGGCGGCCGGCGAGGCCAAGGTGAAGGCGGAGCAGGCCCGTGCCGAGGCCGCCCGGCAGGGTGGTGGCGGTGCCGTGTCGCCGTCCGCCCTGGTGATCGACGTCGATGAAGCGGGCTTCGAGAGCGATGTCCTGCAGCGCTCCGCCGAGGTCCCGGTCGTCATCGACTTCTGGGCCGAGTGGTGCGAACCGTGCAAGCAGCTGGGCCCGCTCCTGGAGCGTCTGGCCCGTGAGTACAACGGCCGCTTCGTGCTGGCCAAGGTCGATGTCGACGCCAACCAGATGCTGATGCAGCAGTTCGGCATCCAGGGCATCCCGGCGGTCTTCGCCGTCGTCGCCGGACAGGCCCTCCCGCTCTTCCAGGGCGCGGCCCCCGAGGCCCAGATCCGGCAGACGCTCGACCAATTGATCCAGGTCGGCGAGGAGCGGTTCGGTCTCACCGGGATCGTGGTCGACCAGGACGCCGCCGTCGAGGGAGCCGACCAGGCTCCGGCCGAAGCGCCCGCAGGGCCGTACGACGCCCTGCTCGAAGCGGCCGTACAGGCCCTGGATGCCAGCGACTTCGCCGGTGCCGTCCGGGCGTACAAGAACGTCCTGTCCGAGGACCCGGCCAACACGGAGGCCAAGCTCGGTCTCGCCCAGGCCGAACTGCTCGCCCGGGTCAAGGACGTGGACCCGCAGCAGGTCCGCAAGGACGCCGCGGACAACCCCGCCGATGTCGCGGCACAGCTCGCGGCCGCCGACCTGGACCTCGTCGGCGGGCACGTCGAGGACGCCTTCGGCCGGCTCGTCGAGACGGTGCGCCGTCACTTCGGCGACGAGCGGGACACGGCGCGGCTGCGGCTGCTGGAGCTGTTCGAGGTGATCGGCCCCGACGATCCGCGGGTCGGCGCCGCGCGCACGGCGCTGGCGCGGGTCTTGTTCTGATGTGACAACGCGGCCGTGACGCCCCCCGGGGTGTCACGGCCGTTTTCGCGACCGGGCGATAAGAGACGGCCCCGCTTTACCAAATCTTGACAAAGGTACGGCCTGTTACTCGCAGTAAATCGCCCCCCTGGATCTGTCCGCATAAGGGCCCCGATTTCCCCTTTCGTCCTTCCGTTCGGCACCACCCTGTGTGGCCGGGCGATGCCACCCGGTCGCGCATCGGTTATCGGGCCGTTACTAGCGAGTAACGAACCCCCTTGTGCCACAGGCGGGAATGCACGACGATCGGCCACGCTCGGTCCAATAACGCCAGCCCGGCTGCCAGTCGGCGCGGCGGCCCTGTTGGGTCCCCACCGAGTGGGTCGGCGGCAGTGGAGCCGACTCCGGACAGGGGGGTTCCTGCCGTCCGGCAGGGCCTGTCCGAACAGGTTGCGCGTTCGCGCGGCCAGTGGTTGTCGCTCGGGGGTGATCGCCGGTGATTCGGACGCGGTTCCTGCCTCCGTGCGCGGCGCTCTCTTTCCGAGGACGTAGCACTTCTCCCATCCCAGGACGGGCCGAGGCCCGGACCGGAGATGTACGTCCGAGAAGGAGGAAAATTTATGAGTTCCCAGGTTCGTGGCGGCACCAGATGGAAGCGTTTCGCTCTGGTCATGGTGCCGAGCGTCGTCGCGACCGCCGCAGTGGGTGTCGGTCTCGCACAGGGCGCCCTCGCGGCGTCCTTCAGCGTGTCCGGCCAGAGCTTCAAGGTGCACGCCGACAAGCTCGTCGGCCACAACTTCGTGCAGTACGGCAGCGTGGCCACCGGCACGGACCCCGAAGGCAAGAACGGGGCGCACGCCGTGGCCGTGTCCGGCTTCAGTGACGCCACGATCACCAACATGTGCCAGTCGGTGGTGACTCCGAACCTTCCGTTCGGCCTCGGCACTGTCACGCTGCAGCTGAACGCGGGTACGAACCCGAAGAAGCCGGTCAAGGCGACCAACCTGTACCTGGACGTCGCCGAGCTCGACGCCGACGCGTACTTCGAGAACATCGACATCGGTGTGGCGGCCGGTTCCGTCGGCAAGCCTGGCATCCAGTCCGGTACCGAGAAGGCCGTCAACCCGAACGGCTTCGCGCAGCGCGCCCAGACGGCCGTGCTGAAGGACGTGAAGCAGGAGGCGTGGGCGACCACCGCAGGCACCTTCAAGCTCAGCAACCTGAGCTTGCGGCTGAAGTCCGGCAACCAGCCTTGCTACTAGGGCACTTGCCCAGGGTGGCCGGGGTGCCCGCCGCGGACCTCCGGCCGCCCGCCCTTTCTCTTCTCACAGCAGTACCGGTTCCAGGGAGCTGTTTTCCATGAGCCCCGAGTCCACAGGGCAGAACGAGCACTACCTCCGCGTCTTCCGGCGGAGATTCCGCACCTGGCGGGGTAACCGGCCGTTCTGGGCGGGCCTGTTCACCATGGTGGGTGGTCTACCCATCGCGTACTTCCCGTACGCCAACATGCACCTCGGCAACATCACGCTGGCGATGTCCACGACCGCCGGTGCCGGATCGCTGATCATCGGGGTCCTGCTGATCACGCTGGGCCTGACGATGTGGTTCCACCACATCGTGAGGGTGTTCGCCGGAGTTGCCGCGATCCTGCTGGCGCTGATCTCCATACCGGTCGCCAACATCGGCGGGTTCCTGGTCGGTTTCCTGTTCGCCCTGCTCGGTGGAGCGCTCTCCGTCTCCTGGGCCCCGGGCGAGCCGAAGCCCGACCCCATGGACGCCGGCGCCCAGGGGCCGACGGCCGAGGACGCCGCTCCCGGGACGCGGGAGCCCGAACCCGAGTTCCACAGCACGGCGGCGGTGCCCCAGCAGCCGGAGCAGCACGACACGACAGTTGAGGTCGACGGCGGGAGGCATCGTGCGGGGTGACGAGACGCAGCTGAACTCGACCGGGGAGGACCTCCGGGCGAGAAGCGGGCCGCGCCACGCGGCCCCCCGGAAGTCGTTGCTGACGAAGCTGCACATACCCGCAGGCAAGGCCTTCGCGCTCGCCGCGATGCCGACGGCCGTCTTCGTGGGCATGGGGCTCACCCCCAAGCTCGCGCTGGCCGACGACAGCACGGACATTCCCTTCGCGCCCGGCCCCTGCGTGACCCGCTCCGACGAGCCGAGCGAGTCCCCGTCCCCTTCCGCGTCGGAGACGAAGTCGCCGTCCCCGTCCCCGTCCGCCACCGATTCCGTCGGCAAGGGCGACACGGCGACACCGAAGTCCTCGGCGACCCCGTCGGCGAGCGACGCGGCGAAGCCGGAGGCGAAGGCCGCCGACGCGCCCGCCGCCGCTGCGCCGAGCGCCTCGCCCACCCCCACGAAGTCGACCAACCCGCTCGACCCGCTGGGCGTCGGTGACGCGCTGAAGGACCTCTTCGACGGACCGGACAAGGCCGCGGCGAGCCCGTCCCCGAGCGCGAGCACCGCGTCCCCGAAGCCGTCGCAGAGCGACACCGCCAAGCCGGCGGAGAAGGCGACGGAGAAGGTCACGGGCGCCGCGAAGGAGACCGCCGACAAGACCGCCGCCGCCATCCGTGACGCCGCGGACAAGGCCGGCCAGCCGGTCAAGGAGCTCGACGACAGCGTCAAGGGACTCGACGCCAAGAAGGACGAGGACATCCCGGACGGCGCCAAGGAGCGCTTCCCGTGTCCGACGCCCGACCCCGAGGCGCTGGCCGCAGCCGACCTCGAAACGGGCGTCCCGCTGCTCCCCACCGACCCGTGGATCCTGGACAGTTCGCTGCTCACCCTCAACGGGCTCGACTACAAGGGCATCGTCGAGGTGAAGACGCAGGACGGCACCATCAAGAAGGTGCTCAAGTTCACCGCGAGCTCCGTCGACATCAAGGACCTCCACCAGCTGACGGTCGGCCCGAACGGCACCACGGCCCACGTCCAGGCGCGCAAGGGCTCCACGTCCACCATCCGCAACGGCACCGTGACGATGTACACCGAGGAGCTGAAGGGCAATCTCTTCGGCCTCATCCCGGTGACGTTCAGCCCGAAGACGCCACCGCCGCTGAACGTTCCCTTCGCCTTCTTCACCAAGGTCAAGGTGACCCAGGCAGGGCAGTTCGGCGGCTCGCTCACGGTGCCGGGACTGCACAACTACTTCACCGGCGGCAACAGCTAGGGTCTTCCGTCCGGATCAGGTCGGATCGGCGAGCGGGGCACGCGAGCCCGGCATGATCCGAACGAGAGGCCCTGGCCGGTGCCGACCCGTGCGGGAGCCGTACGGAAAGGCCTGTGGGCCGCACTCCGGAAGGAGCGCGGCCCACAGGCCTTTCCCGCAGGGGTACGGGTCGCGTCAGTCGCGCGCCCCGCCTCCCACGTGGTGCACCCGCACCATGTTCGTCGTGCCCGGGATGCCGGGGGGCGAGCCGGCCGTGATGACCATCGTGTCGCCCTCGTTGTAGCGGTCCAGCTTGAGGAGTTCCGCGTCGACCAGGTCGACCATCGCGTCCGTGTTGTCCACGTGCGGGACGACGTGGGCCTCGACGCCCCAGCTCAGGGCGAGCTGGTTGCGGGTGGACTCGTCCGTGGTGAAGGCGAGGATGGGCTGCGCGGCGCGGTAGCGGGAGAGCCGGCGGGCCGTGTCGCCGGACTTGGTGAAGGCGACCAGCGCCTTGCCGTTCAGGAAGTCCGCGATCTCGCAGGCGGCACGGGCCACCGAACCACCCTGGGTGCGGGGCTTCTTGCCCGGCACCAGCGGCTGGAGGCCCTTGGAGAGCAGCTCCTGCTCGGCGGCGACGACGATCTTCGACATCGTCTTGACCGTCTCGATCGGGTACGCGCCCACGCTGGACTCGGCGGACAGCATGACCGCGTCCGCGCCGTCCAGGATCGCGTTGGCGACGTCGGACGCCTCGGCGCGGGTCGGCCGCGAGTTGGTGATCATCGACTCCATCATCTGGGTCGCCACGATCACCGGCTTGGCGTTCCGCCGGCAGAGCTCCACCAGGCGCTTCTGCACCATCGGGACCTTCTCCAGCGGATACTCGACGGCCAGGTCGCCGCGGGCGACCATCACACCGTCGAACGCCATGACGACGCCCTCCATGTGCTCGACGGCCTGCGGCTTCTCGACCTTGGCGATGACGGGGACCCGGCGGCCCTCCTCGTCCATCACCTTGTGGACGTCCTTGACGTCGTTGGCGTCCCGTACGAAGGAGAGCGCCACCAGGTCGCAGCCCATCCGCAGGGCGAACCGCAGGTCCTCGACGTCCTTCTCGGACAGGGCCGGGACATTGACCGCCGCGCCGGGCAGGTTGATGCCCTTGTGGTCGGAGACGACGCCGCCCTCGATGACGATGGTCCTGACCCGGGGACCGTCGACCGCGACGACCTTCAGCTCGACGTTGCCGTCGTTGATCAGGATCGGGTCGCCCTTGGCGACGTCGCCGGGCAGACCCTTGTAGGTCGTGCCGCAGATCGACTTGTCGCCGGGAACGTCCTCCGAGGTGATGGTGAACTCGTCCCCGCGGACCAGCTCGACGGGGCCCTCGGCGAACTTCGCCAGGCGGATCTTCGGACCCTGGAGGTCGGCCAGGACACCGACCGCACGGCCGGTCTCGGCGGCGGCCTTGCGGACCCGGTCGTAACGACCCTGGTGCTCCTCGTGGCTGCCGTGACTGAAGTTGAAGCGTGCCACGCTCATGCCGGCCTCGATCAGAGCGACGAGCTGCTCATGGGAGTCGACGGCGGGACCGAGTGTGCAGACGATTTTGGAACGGCGCATGAGGCGGATCCTATCGGTTTGTTTCGCTGCGGAATATTCCGTCTGGTGGAAGGTACAAAGGGGCGCGGGGGTGCTCAGTTGTGGTCCTGTTCGACGAGCGCGAAGGTCTGGACGGCGATCTCCAGCTCCTCGTCCGTCGGTACCACGGCGACCGCGACCCGTGCGTGGTCCGGTGAGATCAGCCGCGATGCGCCGGACCGTACGGCGTTCAGATCCGCGTCCACCGCCGGACCGAGCTCCTCGAGACCGGCGATCGCAGCCTCCCGTACCGGTGCCGAGTTCTCCCCGACCCCCGCCGTGAACACCACGGCATCCACCCGCCCGAGGACCGCCGAATAGGCGCCGATGTACTTCTTCAGCCGGTGCACGTAGATGTCGAACGCCAGCGCCGCGCGCTCGTCGCCCGCATCGACCCGGCGCCGGATCTCCCGCATGTCGTTGTCGCCGCAGAGCCCGAGCAGGCCGCTCCTCTTGTTGAGCAGTTCGTCGATCTCGTCCGTCGACATCCCCGCCACCCGCTTGAGATGGAAGGTGACGGCCGGATCGATGTCGCCGGAACGTGTCCCCATCACCAGCCCCTCCAGCGGGGTCAGCCCCATCGAGGTCTCCACGCAACGGCCGCCCGCCACCGCCGAGGCCGAGGCGCCGTTGCCCAGGTGCAGCACGATGACATTGACCTCCTCGGGGGTGCGTCCCAGCAGCTCGGCGGCCTTGCGGGAGACGTACGCGTGCGAGGTGCCGTGGAATCCGTAGCGCCGGATGCGGTGCGCGTCGGCGGTCTCGGTGTCGATCGCGTACCGCGCCGCGTACTCCGGCATCGTGGTGTGGAACGCCGTGTCGAAGACCGCCACCTGTGGAAGGTCCGGGCGCAGGGCCCGCGCGGTACGGATGCCGACGATGTTCGCCGGATTGTGCAGCGGGGCCACCGGGACCAGGCGCTCGATCTCCTTCAGCACCTCGTCGTCGACGACCACCGGCTCGGTGAAGCGCAGCCCGCCGTGCACCACCCGGTGCCCGATCGCCACCAGTGCGGGGGAGTCCAGACCCAGCCCGTCGGCGGCCAGCTCCTCGGCCGCCGCCTTCAGCGCGGACTCGTGGTCGGCGATCGGGCCGATCCGCTCACGCGGCTCGGCGCCTTTGCCGGCCAGCGGGGTGTGCACCAGCCGGGAGGTCTCCTCGCCGATCCGCTCGACCAGTCCGGCCGCGAGGCGGGAATGGTCGCTCATGTCCAGGAGCTGGTACTTCACCGACGACGAACCGGAGTTGAGAACGAGGACGCGATGCGCGGGCGCGGTGGAAGGGGCGGATGCGGTCGGGGTGGTCATGCGGTTCGCTCCTCGCTCTGCGCCTGGATCGCCGTGATGGCCACGGTATTGACGATGTCCTGGACCAGGGCGCCCCGGGACAGATCGTTGACGGGCTTGCGGAGGCCCTGGAGCACCGGACCGACGGCCACCGCGCCCGCCGAGCGCTGCACGGCCTTGTAGGTGTTGTTGCCGGTGTTCAGGTCCGGGAAGATCAGCACCGTCGCCTGACCCGCCACCTCGGAGCCCGGCAGTTTCGTCGCGGCCACGCTCGGCTCCACCGCGGCGTCGTACTGGATGGGGCCCTCGATCCTGAGGTCCGGCCGGCTCTCGCGGACCCGGTTCGTCGCCTCGCGCACCTTGTCGACGTCGGCGCCCGATCCCGAGGTGCCCGTCGAGTACGACAGCATGGCGATCCGCGGCTCCACACCGAAGCGGGCGGCGGTGGCGGCCGACTGGATCGCGATGTCCGCGAGCTGTGCCGCGTCGGGGTCGGGGTTGACCGCGCAGTCGCCGTACACCAGGACCTTGTCGGCGAGGCACATGAAGAAGACGGAGGAGACGATCGAGGCGTCCGCCGGGGCCTTCCCGTCTCCCGTCGCCCCGCCCGACGCGCTCCGCGCGGCCCCCTTGGTCCTGATGATCTCGAAAGCGGGGCGGATCGTCGCCGCGGTGGAGTGCACGGCCCCGGAGACCATGCCGTCCGCGAGCCCCTCCCGGACCATCAGCGTGCCGAAGTAGTTGACGTCCGCGACGACGTCGTACGCCAGCTCCAGGGTGACCCCGCGATGCGCGCGCAGTTGTGCGTACCGCTCGGCGAACGCCTGGCGCAGTTCGGAGGAGTGCGGGTCGATGAGCTGGGTGGCGGCGAGGTCGATGCCGAGGTCGGCGGCCTTCTTGCGGATGACGTCGGGGTCACCGAGGAGCGTGAGGTCGCAGACGTCGCGGCGCATCAGCACGTCGGCGGCGCGCAGCACTCGTTCCTCGGTGCCTTCCGGCAGGACGACCCGGCGCCGGTCGGCGCGGGCCTGTTCCAGCAGTTCGTGCTCGAACATCATCGGGGTGACACGGCCGCTGCGGGCCACCGAGATCCGGTCCAGCAGGGCGCCGGTGTCCACATGGCGCTCGAAGAGGCCGAGCGCGGTCTCCGCCTTTCGGGGCGTCGCCGCGTTCAACTTGCCTTCCATCGCGAAGAGTTGCCCTGCGGTGGGGAAGGAGCCGCCGGCCACCGAGACGACCGGGGTGCCCGGTGCGAGTCGCGCGGCCAGCTTGAGTATCTCCTCGCCGGGACGCTCGTCCAGGGTCAGCAGCACACCCGCGATCGGCGGGGTCCCGGCGCTGTGCGCGGCCAGTGACCCGATCACCAGGTCCGCCCGGTCCCCGGGCGTGACCACCAGACAGCCCGGGGTCAGCGCGTTCAGCATGTTCGGCAGCATCGCGCCGCCGAAGACGAAGTCCAGCGCGTCCCTGGCCAGCCCGGAGTCGTCGCCGAGCAGCACCGTGCCGCCGAGCGCAGCGGTGATCTGGGCGACGGTCGGCGCGGAGAGCGCGGCATCGTCCGGCAGCACGGAACAGAGGACGGGGAGCTGGGCCGCCAGCCGCTCGGCGATGGCATCGCGGTCCTCGGCCGCCACCCGGTTCACGACCATCGCGAGGACGTCGCAGCCCAGACCGGCGTACGCCCGGTAGGCGTTGCGGGCCTCGGCCCGTACGGACTCCGCGGTCTGGTCCTTCCCGCCGACCACCGTGATCACGGAGGCGCCGAACTCATTGGCGAGACGGGCGTTGAGCGCCAGTTCGTCGGGCAGCTGGGTGGCGGCGAAGTCCGTGCCGAGGACCAGCACCACCTCGTACTTCTGGGCCACCTGGTGGAAGCGTTCGACGAGCTGGGAGACCAGCTCGTCCGTACCCTGTTCCGCCTGGAGCGCGGATGCCTCGTGATAGTCCAGACCGTAGGCCGAAGCGGGATCCTGGGGGAGTCGGTAGCGGGCCCGCAGCAGTTCGAACAGCCGGTCGGGTCCGTCGTGGACGAGCGGCCGGAACACCCCGACCCGGTCCACCTGACGCGTCAGGAGCTCCATGACTCCCAGATCGACGACCTGGCGGCCGTCTCCCCGGTCGATACCGGTCACGTACACGCTGCGCGTCACGCGTGCTCTCCCGTCCAATTCTGTGGTTTGGGATGGTATTGCCATGTTGACGATACCCGTGGGGGCCGAGGCGCCGCCCGCCGGGCGAGAGGCCGTGTGCGCAGGGGTGCGGGCCCCCCGCCCGTCCGGTCGGACCGCCGTCGGATCCACTGCCATGTCCGGCGGGGCACCCGTGCGGGCACCCCGCGTCGGCCGGGAGCGCGAGGTCCAGACCTGACGTGGGACAATCGTGGTGGCTCACGGTACGGGGGATTCTGTAGTCGCCCCCGGAATGCACGACACTAGCGAGCAGGAGATACAGCACGATGCGCATCGGAGTTCTCACCGCAGGCGGCGACTGCCCAGGCCTGAACGCAGTGATCCGGTCGGTCGTGCACCGAGCCGTGGTGGGTCACGGCGATGAAGTCATCGGCTTCGAGGACGGGTTCAAGGGACTCCTCGACGGTCACTTCCGCCCCCTCGACCTCAACGCGGTCAGCGGCATCCTGGCCCGTGGCGGGACCATCCTCGGTTCGGCCCGGCTGGAGCGCGACCGGCTGCGCGAGGCCGCCGAGAACTGCGCCGAGCTGAGCCGCCGTTACGGCATGGACGCGCTGATCCCGATCGGCGGCGAAGGCACTCTGACCGCCGCGCGGATGCTGTCGGACGCCGGAATGCCCGTCGTCGGTGTTCCCAAGACCATCGACAACGACATCTCCGCCACCGACCGCACGTTCGGCTTCGACACGGCGGTGGGCGTCGCCACCGACGCCATAGACCGCCTCAAGACCACCGCCGAATCGCACCAGCGGGTCATGGTCGTCGAGGTGATGGGCCGGCACGCCGGCTGGATCGCGCTGGAGTCCGGAATGGCGGGCGGCGCGCACGGCATCTGCCTCCCCGAGCGCCGCTTCCAGGTCGAGGACCTGGTCAAGATGGTCGAGGAGCGCTTCGCGCGCGGCAAGAAGTTCGCGGTCATCTGCGTCGCCGAGGGCGCGCACCCGGCCGAGGGCTCCATGCCGTACGCCAAGGGCGAGATCGACCAGTACGGTCACGAGCGCTTCCAGGGCATCGGCAACCGCCTGGCCATCGAGCTGGAGACCCGGCTCGGCAAGGAGGCCCGGCCCGTCATTCTCGGCCATGTGCAGCGCGGCGGCACGCCGACCGCGTACGACCGGGTGCTCGCCACCCGCTTCGGCTGGCACGCGGTGGAGGCCGCGCACCGGGGCGACTTCGGCCGGATGACGGCCCTGCGCGGCAACGACATCGAGATGGTTCCGCTCGCCGACGCCATCACCCGGCTCAAGACGGTGCCCGCGGACCGGATGGACGAGGCCGAATCGGTCTTCTGACCCCGGGCGCGCGCGGCAGCGTCACCAGCGGTGGCCGACGGCCCCGACTGTCTCCCTTCACGGACGGTCGGGGCCGCTCGCCGTCCTGCGGCCCGCGGCCACCGAGGCGGTGCGGACGGGCTGCGACCCGGTGGTCCCGCACGTGGCCGACCGGTCGGAGGTCACCCGACAGGCTCTCAGGCGCTCGCCCCCTCCACCCCCGCCGTCCGCCAGAACCGATCCACGATCTCCGCCAGGAACTCCCGCCCCGCGTCGCCCGTCGCCCCGGCGCGTTCCGTGCCGGTGCTGCTCCAGCTGAGCGTCGACATCATCAGCGCCTGGTAGTCGGTGTGCAGCTGCTCCATCACGTCCTGCAGAAATCCGCGCTCCAGCGGAACCAGCCTGGCCACCGACCGGACATGCGCCTGCCAGCGCGTCGTCACCGCGCCGCGCAACAGCTCGGCCAGATCCTCCTCCCGGCCGGACACGGCCACGAACCCGGCGGCCGTCAGCCCCAGCACCTCGCTGAGCACCGCGGACTGGCGTTCATTGCCGCGCCAGCGGCCCGACTCCTCCATCCGTAGATACGCGGAGGTGCTCAGCCCCAGCAGACGCGCCAGTTCCTCCGCGGCCAGCTCCCGGGCCACCCGGTGCTCCCGCAGAGTGCGCGCGGCGGTGAGCAGCTCACCCGGTGAGCACCACAGCACCCCTGCCAGTGCCGTGAGTTCGTACTCGCTCGGGACGGTGAGCCCGCGCTCCCAGGCAACCACCGTCTCCGTGCCGACCCGGAGTCCGTACTGGGCCCCGAGGCCGTACGCGACATGGCCGGGAAGCATCCCCAGGGCCTCGCGGAGTCGGCGCGCGGCGGGAGCGTTGAAGGGCGGGGAGGGGTGCACGGCCCCACCGTAGGAGTCAACAGGTGGCCTGACTACGGTGTGTTCCACCGATATCACGGCTCGTAGGAACGTCCTAGTCGGCCCGCGTGTGCGGTGCAAGCCCCCTGCCCGCTTCCCCGTCACCCTCGGCCCAGGCCTCGACGCCTTCGGGTAACGGGCGCCCTGGGGGAACACACCCGGGGGCTCCTCGCCGGACCGGGCTCTCCGCCAAGCCGGCAGCGGGGCTCCGGCGCACGGTCCGCCGGCCTGCCGCCCGGGCCGTCCGGCGACAGGGCCGCCGACCGGTGGATGAGCTTCCTCGCGCTCCTCGCCGCACAGGCGTCCGGCGCCGCACAGGCTCAGCGCCCCTGGGCCACCCACCGGTAGTACAGCTCCGGACGCCCGATCTGGCCGTACTGCGGGCTGCGCACCGCGCGCCCCACCGTCACCAGGTGCTCCAGATATCGGCGCGCGGTGATCCGCGAGATGCCCAGCTCCGCCCCGGCCGCACCCGAGGTCACGCCGTCCGGAGCGGCCCGCAGGACGCGGGTGACGGCCTCCAGCGTCGGGCCGCTCAGCCCCTTCGGCAGCCGGGACGGCTGCGGGGCGCGCAGTGCGCCGAGCGCCCGGTCCACCTCGTCCTGGCCGCTCGCCTCACCGGCCGCCGCGCGGAACTCGGCGTAGCGCACCAGCCGGTCGCGCAGCGTCGCGAAGGTGAACGGCTTCAGCACGTACTGGACGACACCGAGCGACACCCCTTCCCGCACCACCGCGAGATCGCGTGCCGACGTCACCGCGATGACATCGGCCGAGTGCCCGGCCGCGCGCAGCGAGCGCAGCAACTGCAGACCGTGTCCGTCGGGCAGATAGAGATCCAGCAGCAGCAGATCGACCGGCACGCGGTCCAGCGCCCGCGCCGCCTCGGCGCGCGAGTGCGCGACCGCGGCCACCGTGAATCCGGGGACCCGGCCCACGTACAGCCGATGGGCGTCCGCCGCGACGGGATCGTCCCGACGACCAGCACCTGGATCATGCGGTGGCCTCCTTCGTGGTGTGCGTCGTGCGGTCGCCGACGGCCAGCGGCAATCGCACCGTGAACTCGGCACCGCCGTCCGGGCCGCGGTCCAGCGTCACCGTCCCGCCGTTGCGGTGCACCGCCTGCCGGACGAGGGCCAGGCCGATGCCCCGGCCCGCGCCGTGCGTCGACCAGCCCCGGTCGAACACCTCGGAGGCGTCGTCCGGATCGATCCCGGCCCCGGAGTCGGCGACCCGCAGCAGCAGCTCGCCCTCGTCCGCGAGCGCGGTGACGGTGACCCGCGCACGGGCGGCCCGGCCCGGCCCGGCCGTCCGCGGGGCGGGCACGGATTCCGGACCGGGCGCACCGGCCACCGCCTCCGACGCCGCGTCCACCGCGTTGTCGATCAGATTGCCGAGGACCGTCACCAGATCCCGGTGCGGCAGCGTCGCGGGCAGGGCGCCGTCGTCGATCAGACTGTCGTCCGCCAGCACCAGCTCCACCCCCCGCTCGTTCGCCTGCGCCGCCTTGCCGAGCAGCAGCGCCGCCAGCACCGGCTCGGCGACCGCGTCCACCACCCGGTCGGTGAGGGCCTGGGCCAGCTCCAGTTCCGCGGTGGCGAAACCCACCGCCTCCTCGGCCCGCCCCAGTTCGATCAGCGAGACGACGGTGTGCAGCCGGTTCGCCGCCTCGTGCGCCTGCGAGCGCAGCGCCTGGGTGAACCCCCGCTCGGAGTCCAACTCGCCGGACAGCGCCTGGAGTTCCGTGTGATCGCGCAGCGTCACCACCGTGCCGCGCTGCTCCCCGCCCACCACCGGGCGGGTGTTGACCACGATCACCCGGTCCGCCGTCAGATGCAGCTCGTCGACCCGCTTCTCGGAGGCGAGCAGCGCACCGGTCAGCCGGGGCGGCAGATTCAGCTCGGTGATCATGCGTCCGACCGCCTCCGGTTCGAGTCCGAGCAGCTCCCGGCCCGCGTCGTTGATCAACGCGATCCGGCGCCGCCCGTCGAGCATCAGCAGCCCCTCGCGCACCGCGTGCAGCGTGGCCTGGTGGTAGTCGTGCATCCGGCTCAGCTCGGCCGCGTTCATGCCGTGCGTGTGCCGCCGGAGCCGGGCGTTGATCACATACGTCCCGAGGCCGCCGAGCGCGAGCGCCCCGCCCGCCGCCATCCCCAGCGCCCCGAGCTGCGCCCGCACCTGCGAGGAGACCCGGTCGACCGTGATGCCCGCGCTGACCAGACCGACGATCCGGCGGCCGTCCCGGATCGGGGTGACGACCCGGATCGAGGGGCCGAGCGTGCCGGTGTACGTCTCGGTGAACGTCTCGCCGCGCAGCGCCTGCGCGGTGTGCCCGAGGAACTTCTCCCCGATCAGGCCGGCGTCCGGGTGCGTCCAGCGGACCCGGTCCGGGGACATGATCGTGACGAAGGCGATCCCGGTGTCCGCGCGCACCTTCTCCGCGTACGGCTGCAGCACGGCGGACGGGTCCGGGGTGCGGATGGCCTCCCGTACGGACGGCGAGTCGGCGATCGCCAGCGCGGCGGCCCTGACCTGCCGGGTCGCGGTCTGCTTCGCCTGCTCACGGCCGGAGACATAGGTGAAGAACGCACACCCGACCACCACGGCCGTGAGCAGCACCACCTGCATGGCGAAGAGCTGACCGGCCAGGCTGCGCGGGCGGGTACGGGGACGGGGGAAGCGCATGGCCACAGTGTGCCTGGCCGAAAACATATGAACGAAATGTACGTAACAGTGACCGGCGTCACAGCGAGGCGGGATAGTCGCCAAGCCCCCCAGGGACGGGGGAGCGACCCTGACGAGCCGAGGAGAACCCCGTGGGAGTGGCAGCCGCCAAGCGGGACCGTACGCATTATCTGTATCTCGCCGTGATCGCGGCTGTGGGCCTCGGCATCCTCGTGGGCTTCGCGGCCCCGGACGTCGCCGTCGAACTCAAGCCGATCGGCACCGGCTTCGTGAACCTGATCAAGATGATGATCTCGCCCATCATCTTCTGCACGATCGTGCTGGGCGTCGGTTCGGTGCGCAAGGCCGCCAAGGTCGGCGCGGTCGGCGGCCTCGCCCTGGGCTACTTCCTGGTGATGTCGACCGTCGCACTCGCCATCGGTCTGCTCGTCGGCAACCTCCTGGAGCCCGGCCAGGGCCTCCACCTCACGGAAGCGGTGCGCGCCGCCGGCGAGAAGCAGGCAGCGGGCGCGAGCGAGTCCACCGTCGACTTCCTGCTCGGCATCATCCCGACGACGATGGTCTCCGCCTTCACCGGGGGCGAGGTGCTGCAGACCCTGCTCATCGCTCTCCTCGCGGGCTTCGCGCTCCAGGCCATGGGGTCGGCGGGCGAACCGGTCCTGCGCGGCATCGGCCACATCCAGCGCCTGGTGTTCCGGATCCTCGCCATGATCATGTGGGCGGCCCCGGTCGGCGCGTTCGGCGCGATGGCGGCGGTGGTCGGTGAGACCGGGGTCGACGCGCTCAAGTCCCTCGCGATCATCATGGTCGGCTTCTACCTCACCTGCGCGATCTTCGTCTTCGTGGTGCTCGGCGCCATCCTGCGACTGGTCGCGGGGATCAACCTGTGGTCCCTGCTGAAGTATCTGGGCCGCGAATTCCTGCTGATCCTCTCGACTTCGTCGTCGGAGTCCGCCCTGCCCCGGCTCATCGCGAAGATGGAGCACCTGGGTGTCAGCAAGCCCGTCGTCGGCATCACCGTGCCGACCGGCTACTCCTTCAACCTCGACGGCACCGCGATCTACCTGACGATGTCCTCGCTCTTCATCGCCAACGCGATGGGTGACCCGCTGAGCGGCGGTGAGCAGGTCTCGCTGCTCCTCTTCATGATCGTCGCCTCGAAGGGTGCGGCCGGCGTCACCGGCGCGGGTCTCGCCACCCTCGCGGGCGGCCTCCAGTCGCACCGCCCCGGACTGGTCGACGGCGTCGGGCTGATCGTCGGCATCGACCGCTTCATGAGCGAGGCCCGCGCCATGACGAACTTCGCGGGCAACGCGGTGGCCACCGTGCTGGTCGGCACCTGGACCAAGGAGATCGACAAGGAGCGGGTGGACCGGGTCCTCTCCGGCGCGCTCCCGTGGAACGACGAGATGCTCAACCAGGACGCCGGGCACGGCGACGGCACGGACAGCGTTCCGGAGCCGCGCGACGGCGACCGGGAGCCGGCCGCGGCGAAGGGCTAGCCACCGGACCCCCGACCACACCACACGGCACAGGGCCGTCGCGGAAGCCTCCGCGACGGCCCTGTGCCGTCTTCTGCCGCGCTTCCTCCTTGCCTTGACGTCAGCGTCAAGGTCTACGGTCGAGGACATGCGAATCGGGGAGCTGGCCGAACGGGCCGGGACGACGACGCGGACCCTGCGGTACTACGAGTCACGTGGACTGCTGCCCGCGCGGCGGGCCGACAACGGGTACCGCGCGTACGACGAGGACGATCTGCGCCTCGTCCAGCAGATCCGGACCCTGCAGGACTTCGGGTTCGAACTGGAGGAGACCCGGCCGTTCGTCGAGTGCCTGCGCGCCGGCCACCCGGCCGGTGACGCCTGCCCCGCCTCGCTCGCCGTCTACCGGCGCAAGCTCGGCGAGCTCGACTCGCTCATCGAGCAGCTCCGGGTGGTACGCGCCCAGGTGGGCGCACAGCTCGCGAGAGCCGAGCTGGAGGCCGCGGCAGAACTTCCGGGCGGCCCGGAACCACGTTGTGAACTGGGAGGATGACAGATGATTCATGCGGCAGAGGGTGTGGCCGAGGTCACCGACGCGACCTTCGACGCGGAGGTGCTCGGGGCGGACCTCCCCGTCCTGGTCCAATTCACCGCCGACTGGTGCGGCCCGTGCCGTCAGCTCGCCCCCGTCCTCGGTGCCGTCGCCGCCGAGGAGGCCGGACGCATCAAGATCGTCCAGGTCGACGTCGACACCAGCCCCGGGATCGCGAGCAGGTACGCGGTACTGGCGACGCCGACCCTGATGGTGTTCCGCTCCGGCGAACCCGTGAAGTCGATGGTGGGCGCCCGGCCCAAGCGCAAGCTGCTCCAGGAGTTGGAGGACGTGTTCGCGCCGGCGTGAGACGGCGCGTACGGCCGAACCCTTCCACTCGGGCCCTGTCGGGAACGGCGGACCTCAACCGGGGATCAGAGCAGCGCTCGGCGCCCCTGCCTTGGGGGTGGGGCCGACCGGGGGCGATGTCGGCTGATGTCAGCGTCCAGCTTCGGGTCGTATGCCTCGGGCCGGACGCGTGCTGTACTCGCCGAACCGGTTGATGTGCCCAGCCAGATACGGCGAGATGTGCGCCAGGTCCTCCGGCTCGATCTCCCAGCCCTCCTCCAGCAGCGAGCAGTACGGCAAGGTGTATGCCTTGCTCCAGAGGGCCCTGGTGGAGTCGGACAAGGCGGGCATCGCGACCTTCGTGATGCGCGGGCGCGAGTACCTCGTCGCAAGGGGCTCGCCGGAGTTCACCCTCGCCACCGACATCCCGGCCTACTTCTGCGACCCTGCCAGCCCACGCCGACCAGCTCAAGGCCGTCCTCGCGAAACGCTCGGCTGGGAAACCCCAGCCGAGCGCCTGTATGAGTTGCTCACGGCCTGATCAACACGACCACGTGTTGCGACGACCCCTGGAAACCGCCGCGTACGGTTCCGGGGCCCTTCGCGGTGTGCGGGCGACGCGGTCACTCGGCCTTGATGGCCGCCGGCATGTTCAGCTTCGCCGCGCGGCGGGCCGGCCAGACCGCGGCCAGCATGCCGACCACGGCAGCCAGGGCGAAGAAGATGCCCATCCGGCCCCAAGGCACGACCAGCTCGTACGTCGTGAGCGAGGCGCGGATCAGCTCACCGGCGGCCCAGCCGAAGAACACGCCGAGCCCGATGCCGAGCACCCCGCCGAACAGGGAGATCACCAGCGACTCCAGGCGCACCATGCGCTTGACGCCGGAGCGGTCCAGGCCGATGGCGCGCAGCATGCCGATCTCCTGGGAGCGCTCGAAGACCGACATCGCCAGCGTGTTGACGACCCCGAGGACGGCGATGATCACGGCCATGGCCAGCAGCGCGTACAGCATGTTCAGGAGCAGGTTGACCGACTGGGAGATGCCCTCGGAGACGTCGTCCTGGTCCTGGACGGAGATCGCGGGGTTCTTGCCCAGCGCGTCGATCAGTTTGTCCTTGGCGGTCCCGGTGGCGCCGCCCTTCGTCTTGACCATCACCTGAAGGTCGCTGACGTGCTTCTGGTGCGTGCCGAGGACGCTGTTGTCGACGAGGGTCTGCCGGATCATCTCGTTGCCCTTGTAGACCCCCGAGACGGTCAGGGTCTCCTTCTTGCCGTCCTCGAACGTCACGGGGAGACGGGAGCCGACCTTCCAGCCCTTCTCCTTGGCCGTGCCGCTGTCGATCACCGCGTTGCCGCCGGCCAGGCCGTCCAGGGAGCCGGAGGAGAAGTCGAGACGGGTCAGCTCACCGAAGGCCGCGCCGTTGACGCCGGTCAGGTATGTGGTCCTGCCGCCGATGCGGACGGCGGAGCTGCGCAGCGCGCTGGAGGCGGTGACCTCGTCGAGGGAGGAGAGCTTCTTCTCCACCCCGGGGGAGAGCGGCGTCATACCGACCATGGACACCACGTAGTCGGCCTTGAGGGAATCCCTCGCCATCTTGTCAACACCCTTCTGGACGCTGTTCCCGATCACCGTCAGACCGGTGATGAGGGTCAGGCCCACCATCAGGGCGGAGGCGGTGGCCGCCGTACGGTGGGGGTTGCGTACCGCGTTCTGCCGGGCGATGGTGCCCACGATGCCGAACGCGCGGAGCGCGGGCCCGGCGAGGGCGATCAGTGGACGGGACAGCAGCGGCGTCAGGACGAACACACCGATCAGCAGCAGCACCGCGCCCAGGCCCATCACGGTCTTGCCGTCCTTCATGCCGGTGGCGACCAGCACGGCGGCGACACCGGAGCCCGCGAAGAGCGCGCCGACGGTGTTGCGGACGGCCAGCGACTTGGTGGTGGCGGTGGCGTGCACGCTGTTCATCGCGGCGACCGGCGGGACCTTCGCGGCGCGGCGGCCGGGCAGCCAGGCGGCGAGGACGGTCACGCCGACGCCGACCAGCAGCGCGGTGAGGACGGTGGAGACGGAGACGACCAGCGGGCCGTCGGGAACGATCGCGCCGGTGCTGCTCATCAGGGCGCGCATCCCGGCGCCGATGCCGACGCCGATGGCCAGACCCGTGACGGCGGCGACCGCGCCGACGACCACGGCCTCGATGAGCACGGAGCGGGTGACCTGGCGGCGGCTCGCGCCGACCGCGCGCATCAGCGCCAGCACCTTGGTGCGCTGGGCGACCAGCATGGTGAAGGTGTTGGCGATGAGGAAGACGCCGACGAACAGCGCGATGCCGGCGAAGCCCAGGAGGCCCGTCTTCACGCTGTCCATGCTCTTCTCGGTCTGCTCGGCGTCCTCCTCGGCGAGCTTCTTGCCGGTGGCGGCGTCGGCCCCCCTGGCGGGCAGGACCTTCTCGATCTCCGAGAGCAGCGCGGCCTGCGAGGTGCCCGGAGCGGCCTTGACGTGGATCTCGCTGTAGCGGCCGGGGCCGGTGAACAGCTTCTGGGCGGTGGCGTTGTCGAACAGCGCGAGGCTGCCGCCGGCCGTGACCGCGCCGTCGTCGGTGGTGAAGACGCCGGTCAGCGTGGTCTTGCGGACCGGTCCGTCGACGGAGATGCGGACGGTGTCGCCGACCTTGTAGCCGGCCTCGTCGGCGGTCCGGGAGTCCAGGGCGATCTGGCCGGTGCCGCGCGGGGCGCTGCCGTCGCGCATCGGGTAGCGGGGGTCCTTGCCGTCGGCGCCGGGGTAGTAGTTGCCACCGCGGGTGGAGAATCCGTGGCCGATCAGCTTGCCGTTCTTGTCAGCGATGGCGGTGAACCCTGTGACTGTGCCGGAGGCCGATTCGGCGCCGGGCACCTTGGCGGCCTGGTCGAGCAGCTTCCGGTCGAGGGAGGGCCGGGCACCGGGGCCGGTCTGGGAGCTGTCCGGCTGGATGGCGACGTCGACGCCGGCGTAGCCCTTGAGGGCGCTGTCGCGGAGGGCTTCGGAGATGGTCGAGGTGAAGACCAGGGTGCCGGAGACGAAGGCCACGCCGAGCATCACGGCGAGGACGGTCATCAGCAGCCGGGTCTTGTGCGCGAGCACATTGCGCAAGGCAGTACGGAACATGGGTGAGTCAGTCCTGGAGAAGAGGAGCGAAGTGCGGTCGGCTGCCGGGGGGTCAGTTGGTGCGTCCCTTGGCGTCGAAGCCCTTCATCCGCTCCAGCACCTTGTCGGCGGTCGGGTCGGGCATGTCGTCGACGATCCGGCCGTCCGCGGGGAAGACGACACGGTCCGCGTAGGAGGCGGCGACGGGGGCATGGGTGACCATGACGACGGTCTGGCCCAGCTCGCGTACGGAGTCGCGGAGTAAGCCGAGGACCTCGGCGCCGGAGCGGGAGTCGAGGTTGCCGGTGGGCTCGTCCGCGAAGATGATCTCGGGCCGGGAGGCCAGCGCGCGGGCGACCGCGACGCGCTGCTGCCGGCCGCCGGAGAGCTGGCCCGGGCGGTGATTGAGGCGGCCGGAGAGGCCGACGGTAGCCACGACGCGGTCCAGCCGGGCGTGGTCCGGCTTACGGCCCGCGATGTCCATGGGCAGGGTGATGTTCTCCAGAGCGGACAGCGTCGGCAGCAGGTTGAACGCCTGGAAGACGAAGCAGATCTTGTCGCGGCGCAGCTGGTGAGCTTCTTGTCCTTCAGACCGATCAGCTCGGTCTCGCCGATGCGGGCGGAGCCCCCGGATATCGTGTCCAGCCCGGCCATGCAGTGCATCAGCGTCGATTTGCCGGACCCGGAGGGGCCCGTGATCGCGGTGAACTGGGCCTGGTGGAACTCGACCGACAAGGCGTCGAGCGCGACGACCTGAGTGCCTCCCTCCCCGTAGACCTTGGTGAGTCCCGTGGCGCGGGCGGCCACCGCCGTGGCGTAACTGGCAGAGGGGAGGCCGAAGTGGATGGTGGTCACGGGGAGGAGCTCCTGTCGGGACATACGGGCCGCCGGAGGCGGCACGAGGTCGGATTTCGACGGTGGCTCAAGCGGCCGTGTCATGAGGACCCCTCCATCGTCGCCACGGAAACCGGCCCGGACGTCAACCCGTCTGACCGTCCCAGGGACAGTCCTGGGGCGCAGCCGTAACCTGCGCAGTCATCCCTGGGGATGATTGGGAGCCCTGACGAAAGTCGCGTGCGGGTGCGGTGCGGGCGATCGAACAGGCCCACGCCCAGTGTCGCCGCCAGGCCGCGGCGACCGAGGCCGCCGTGCTGCGTCAGGCCCGCGCAGCGCGCCGCCCGCGTACAAAGGGCGGCAGGGTGACCAGTACAGGACCGACACCCGGGCTCATCGGCTCCTGGTGCACCGTACGCCCGGCCCGCAGCGCGGGCCGGGCGCGCATCGGCTGTTTTCACGGGGATCTCCCGGCATCATCTCGCTTGCTTGGTCGAGGAGTTGGCCAGGCCGTGGCAGGCTGTTGTCGAAGGGCGCCGTTACGGAGCACGCGGTGGGGTCAGGAAGCGGGCTGCGGGGGCCGGCGCCCGGCACCAACTGGTTTTCGGCGACCGGTTGACGGCCACATTGATTCACCTGCGGCACGATCTTCCGCACTCGGTGTTCGGGCTGCTGTTCGGCGTCGACCGTTCCACGACCACTCGCGCGATCGGCGAGATACGTACCCTGCTGGCCGAGCGGGGATGTGCGGTCCCCGATCATTCCGGCCTGCGGCTGTGGTTCTTGGCGGATGTGTTCGCTTGACCTCGCCGTTTCGACGACTCGAAGCACCCCGGAGAACCCGACCACCGCGCCGGGCCCCCGCCATGCCCACAGGCAGGCCGGCAACCGGAATCACCGGTCCGACGCGATCGGTCCAGCCCACCCGCCCGGAGCGAAACGGCGAGGCCAAGGGGTGTCCCGTAATCCCTGGCGGGCGCGCGACGACAGCTACGGCACCTCGCCGCGTTGTCGGAAAGTCCGCATACATCCAGTATGCGGACGTCCCTCCGCCTTGCGATGCACCGCATCTGACGCCGCGCACTGATCCACCACGGATTACGGGACACCCCTTAGGACATGACGTCGAGCGGCCGCAGGAAGCGGCGCTCGTACCGCTTGATGCAGCGGGTGTTACGAGCCAGTTCGAAGGCATCCTGACACTCCGGGTCGGACATGCTGTCCGTGCGGTACTGCTCGTACGCGGCGAGACTGGGAAAGGAGAAGAGGGCGTAGGCGATGTCGCTGTCGCCCTCACTCGGCAGGAAGTAGCCGTGGTGCGTCCCGCCGAAACGGTTGACGAGCCCGACCCAGCGGCGCCCGTACTCCTCGAAGTCCTCAAGCTTGTCGGCGTCAATCTCGTATTTCAGATGAATGGTGATCACGCCCACATGATGCTGCATGCCGGTTCGGGCTCGAAGGCGGCCTTATGTACCCCGAGTCCCTTCCGAGCCTCGATCGCCCTGGCCTGGATGCTTTCCTTTTGGTGGGTATCTGAGAAACAAGTGGGTTCTTGGCGGGTGCATCCACCGCGTTGATCATGGCGCGTATGACTACGCATACGAACCCCGTCACCGTCACCGTCATCGGCCTCGGCGCCATGGGCCGGGCCCTCGCCGGCGCGTTCCTGGACGCCGGCCACCGCACCACCGTCTGGAACCGTTCCCCGGGCAAGGGCGAAGAGCTCGTCGCCCGGGGCGCGGTCCGGGCCGCTTCGGCCGAAGAGGCCGTACGGGCAAGTGAATTGGTGGTCGTCTGTGTTGTCGACCACGAGGCCTCGCGGCAGATCCTGGCCCCGTTGACGGACGCGCTCGCCGGGCGTGCCCTGGTCGATCTCACCTCCGACACCCCGGACCGGGTCCGTGCCTCCGCGGCCTGGGCCGAGGCGCATTCGCTCGACTACCTGGCGGGTGCGATCATGGTGCCGATCGAGGTGGTCGGCGGGCCGGAGGCGCTGATCTTCTACTCGGGTTCGCGGTCCGCGTACGACCGGCACGAGGCCGTGCTCAAGGCGCTCGGCGCCAACGTCCCGTTCCTGGGGCCCGAGCACGCACTCGCCGCGGCCTACGACATGGCGATGCTGGACTTCTTCTACGGGAGCATGGCGGGGCTGGTCCACGCCTTCGCCCTGGCCGGGGCGGAGAGCATTCCCGCCGCGGCCATCGCGCCGTATCTGCGGACCATCGTGGACATCCTGCCGCCCATCGTGGCCGGGACGGCGGTCGACATCGATGCGAAGCGGTACGACGGGGCCGGAGCCAACCTCGCCATGATGACCGCCGGTGTCGATCACGTGCTGCACGCGGCCGCCGGCAGGGGCCTGGACACGTCCCAGCTGGAGGCGATCAAGGCCGTCTCCGACCGTGCCATCGCCAAGGGGCACGGCGCCGACTCCTGGGCGAGCACGGTCGAGGCGCTCCGGGGCTGAGCGCGTCGATGGGGCGGGGGGCCCGCGGCCGGAGGTCGGTCGCGGGCCCCCGCCCCGTTCGGTTCACACCGGCTTGAACCAGACCGTCGCCAGCGGTGGCAGCGTCACCAGAATGCTGCCGGGGCGGCCGTGCCAGGTGAGCGGTTCGGACTTCAGCGGTCCCGGATGACGCACGTCGCTGCCGCCGTACCGCGCGGCGTCCGTGTTGAGGACCTCCGCCCACGCGACCTGGTCACCGAGGACGTCCGGGACGCCGATGCGGTAGTCGTGCCGCACCACGGGGGAGAAATTGCTGACGGAGAGAAGCGGCGAACCGTGCTTGTCGTAGCGCAGGAAGGCGAAGGCGTTGTCCTCGGCCGCACCGCCGTCCACCCAGTCGAAGCCCCCCGGGTCGGTGTCGCGCTGCCAGAGGGCCGGGGTCGCGCCGTACACCGCGTTCAGGTCACCGACCAGGGTGCGCACGCCCCGGTGGTCGCCCTCCGCCTCGTACGAGGGGTCGAGAAGCCACCAGTCCGGGCCGTGCCGCTCCGACCACTCCCCGCCCTGGGCGAACTCCTGCCCCATGAAGAGGAGTTGCTTGCCCGGGTGGGCCCACATGAAGCCGAGGTACGCCCGGTGGTTGGCGCGCCGCTGCCACCAGTCGCCCGGCATCTTGCTGACCAGGGCCTGCTTCCCGTGCACCACCTCGTCGTGCGAGATCGGCAGGACGTAGTTCTCGCTGTACGCGTACACCATCGAGAAGGTCATCTCGTCGTGGTGGTACTTGCGGTGCACCGGCTCCTTGGACACGTACTGCAGGGAGTCGTGCATCCAGCCCATGTTCCACTTCAGCCCGAAGCCCAGCCCGCCGAAACCGTCGGGGCCGACGACGTGGGTGGCGCGGGTGACGCCGTTCCAGGCGGTGGACTCCTCGGCGATCGTGACGACGCCCGGATTGCGCCGGTAGACGGTGGCGTTCATCTCCTGGAGGAAGGCGACGGCGTCCAGGTTCTCCCGGCCACCACGCTCGTTCGGCGACCACTGCCCGCTCCCGCGCGAGTAGTCGAGATAGAGCATCGAGGCGACGGCGTCGACCCGCAGGCCGTCGACGTGGAACTCCTCGCACCAGTAAGTGGCGTTGGCCACGAGGAAGTTGCGCACTTCCGTGCGCCCGTAGTCGAACTCCAGCGTGCCCCAGTCCGGGTGTGCCGCCCGCGACGGGTCGGAGTGCTCGTACAGCGGGCGGCCGTCGAACTCCGCGAGCGCCCAGTCGTCGCGCGGGAAGTGCGCCGGCACCCAGTCGACGATGACACCGATTCCGGCCCGGTGCAGCGCGTCGACGAGGAAGCGGAAGTCGTCCGGTGTGCCCATGCGCGAGGTCGGTGCGTAGAAGCCGGTGACCTGATAGCCCCAGGAGCCGCCGAAGGGATGCTCGGAGACCGGCATCAGCTCCACATGTGTGAACCCCAGGTCCTTCACGTACGAGGGGAGTTGCGCGGCCAGCTGGCGATACGTCAGGCCGGGTCGCCAGGAGGGCAGATGCACCTCGTACACGGAGAACGGCGCCTCGTGCACCGGTACGTCCCCGCGGTGCGCCATCCACTCCTGGTCCCGCCACTCGTGGTGCGAGGCCGTCACGATCGAGGCGGTGGCGGGCGGCACCTCGGTGCGGCGGGCCATCGGGTCGGCGCGCTTGGTGTGCGAACCGTCCGGGCGGCAGATGTCGAACTTGTAGAGCGTGCCCTCCCCGATCCCGGGCAGGAACAGCTCCCACACCCCCGAGGAGCCGAGCGAACGCATCGGGAAGCCGGTGCCGTCCCAGTAGTTGAAGTTCCCGATGACCCGCACACCGCGGGCATTGGGGGCCCAGACGGTGAACCGGGTGCCGACGACGCCCTGATGTTCCATGGGCTGGGCGCCGAGGGCCGTCCACAGCTCCTCGTGCCGTCCCTCGCCGATCAGATGCAGATCGAGGTCGCCGAGGGCGGGCAGGAAGCGGTACGGGTCCTGCACCTCTGTCTCGTCGTCCTCGTAGGCGACCAGGAGCCGGTACTCGGGAATGGAGGTCATCGGCAGCAGGCCCGAGAAGAGGCCGTCGCCGTCGTCGTGCAGCCGCGCCCGCAACCCCTTGGCCAGGACGGTCACGGATCGCGCGTACGGGCGCAGCACCCGGAAGGTCGCACCGCCGCGCACGGGATGGGCGCCGAGCAGGTCGTGCGGGGCGTGGTGCTCGCCGGAGAGCAGCCTGCCCCGGTCGGCGGCGTCGAGCGGGCGTGCCCGGCGTACTCCCTGGCTGCCGACGGCTTCCCCGGGGCGCGACGGTGCGGCACCGGTGGCCCGCTCGGCCGCCGGCTTCGTCCGCTCGGCAGGGGCGCCGGAGGCGGCCGGGGCGGCAGGGGTGTCGGAGGCGGATGCGTCGGAGGCGGCCGGGGACGCCGCCCTCGCCGTTGTCGGCGGCCGGACTTGGCGGACCTCGGGCTCGGTGGGGGCGGGCGTCTTGCGGGACGGCTTGCGGGCGGTCACAGGGACAGCCTCCTC
Organism: Streptomyces sp. NPDC088252; assembly: GCF_044740965.1. NCBI lineage: Bacteria > Bacillati > Actinomycetota > Actinomycetes > Kitasatosporales > Streptomycetaceae > Streptomyces > Streptomyces sp. NPDC088252. The sequence goes on from NZ_JBIURS010000010.1 coordinate 191,055, forward strand.
GGAGGTGTTGTCGGGGCGGAACGGGGCGGCATGGGCACGGGCCGTGCGGGGGAGCGGGGCGGCGACGGCGGGGCCGCGAACGGGCGGGCGGCACCCGGGCCGTCAGTCGGCGACGGCGGCCAGGCGGTGGATCGCCGCCATCGGGACCGGAAGCCAGTCGGGCCGGTGCCGTGCCTCGTACAGCACCTCGTAGACCGCCTTGTCGGTCTCGTGGGCGCGCAGCAGCTCCGGTTCGCTGCGCGGGTCGACCCCCGCGGTCCTGGCGTACCCGTCGCAGTAGGCGGTCCGGCAGCGCGCCGCCCACTCGGCGTTCCACGGGCGGTGCGAGCGGGCCGCGTAGTCGAAGGAGCGGAGCATGCCGGCGATGTCGCGCACCGGGGGCTGCGGCCGGCGGCGCTCGGACAGCGGTCGGGCCGGTTCGCCCTCGAAGTCGATCAGTGACCAGAAGCCGTCGGTCGCGCGCAGGGTCTGGCCGAGGTGGAGATCGCCGTGGACCCGCTGTGCCGCCCAGCCGTGGCCCCGGTGTCCCAGCGCGGACACCGCGTCGAAGGCGGTGCGCAGTCCGGGGACGTACGGCGCGAGTGCCGGTACCGCCTGCGCGGCGGCCTCCAGCCTGTGCACCATCGCGGCGGCGAGATGCTCGGTCTGGGCGCGGCGCAGGGCGGGCGTCGGCAGGGCGGCGGCGAGCGCGGTGTGCACCTCGGCGGTGGCCCGGCCCAGTGCGTGGGCCTCGCCGGTGAAGTCGCGGCCCGAGGCCAGGGCGCGCAGGGCGAGCTGCCAGCCGTCCTCCGCGCCGCGCAGGAACGGCTGCAGCACACCGAGGGTGAGCGGTTTCGGTGCGGTGGCCTCGAACCAGGCGACGGGGGCGGGCACCCGTCCGCAGCCCTCGCGGGCGAGCGCGAGCGGCAGTTCCAGATCCGGGTTGGTGCCGGGGAAGATCCGGCGGAAGATCTTGAGGATGTAGGCGTCGCCGTAGACGAGCGAGGTGTTGGACTGCTCGGTGTCGAGCATGCGTGGTGCGAGCGGTGCGGTGATGGGGGCGCCGCCCCGGTCGAAGTGCAGGACGCCGAGGGTGCCCGGGGTGCGGAAGCGCTCCAGCAGGAGTGCGGCGAGACGCGGGTCGTGCAGGCCCTCGTAGACGGTGCGGCCCGCGAGCGGCCCGTCTGTCACATGGCCGATGAGCGCGGGCGCCAGCCGGGCCGGCAGCGCGGCCCTTACGCCGAGCAGCAGTTGGTAGCAGTCGTCCGGTGACTGGGCGGGCATGGACGGCTGGTGGGCCCGGACCAGCAGATGCAACAGCCCGGCCCCGGACCGGGCGCCCGCGGAATCGGTGTCCACCGGCAGTATTTCGGTCGCCGACACCAGCGAGAACGCGGTGATCGGCTGCCCCTTGCCCGCGAACCACCGCTGTCTGGGCAGCCATTCATGCAGCAGGGGAGCGAGAGACGGGAGCAGGGCTGTGCTGGCGGCAGCCAGGGCGACCCGGGTGGAGGCAGCCTCCGACATGGCATCGCGTCCTTTCCCCGGGCACACCACAGGATGCGAAGAGTGTCCCGGATTGCGGCAATAGCTGTCCGGCTGTGCGGGACGTGTCGGGTCAGGATGGTCCGTACGGACTCGACTCGAAGGGATCGAAACGCCGGAGGGGACCGGAAGAGACCGGAAGCGCTCGATATGGGGGAGAGGGTGCCCCGTGCGGGGCGGCGGAACCGCCCCGCGGTGGGTGGTGCGCGGTGGCGCAGGGTCAGCTCGGCGGCGCGTCCTTGCGCAGTCGGAACCAGTAGAAACCGTGTCCCGCGAGAGTCAGCAGGTAGGGCCACTGGCCGATGGCCGGGAACCGCACCCCGCCGATCAGCTCCACCGGGTGACGCCCGTCGTACGACCGCAGATCGAGCTCCGTGGGCTGCGCGAACCGCGAGAAGTTGTGCACGCACAGCACGAGATCGTCCCCGTGCTCCCGGGTGAAGGCGAGCACGGCCGGGTTCGACGAGGGCAGTTCGTTGAACGAGCCGAGTCCGAAGGCGTGGTTCTGCTTGCGGATCTCGATCATCCGCCGCGTCCAGTGCAGCAGCGACGACGGCGATGCCATCGACGCCTCGACATTGGTGACTTGGTAGCCGTAGACCGGATCCATGATGGTGGGCAGGTAGAGCCGCCCGGGATCACTGGAGGAGAATCCGGCGTTGCGGTCGGGCGTCCACTGCATCGGAGTGCGCACGGCGTCCCGGTCGCCCAGCCAGATGTTGTCACCCATCCCGATCTCGTCGCCGTAGTAGAGGATCGGGGAACCGGGCAGGGACAGCAGCAGTGCCGTGAACAGCTCGATCTGGTTGCGGTCGTTGTCGAGCAGGGGTGCCAGCCGCCGCCGGATACCGATGTTGGCGCGCATCCGCGGATCCTTGGCGTACTCCGCGTACATGTAGTCGCGCTCTTCGTCCGTGACCATTTCGAGGGTGAGCTCGTCGTGGTTGCGCAGGAAGATGCCCCACTGGCAGTTCTTCGGGATCGCCGGGGTCTTCGCCAGGATTTCGGAGACCGGGTAGCGGCTCTCGCGCCTGACGGCCATGAAGATCCGGGGCATCACGGGGAAGTGGAACGCCATGTGGCACTCGTCGCCGCCGGCCTGGAACTCGCCGAAGTAGTCGACGACGTCCTCCGGCCACTGGTTGGCCTCGGCGAGCAGCACGGTGTCCGGGTAGTGCGCGTCGATCTCCTTGCGGACGCGCTTGAGGAAGTCGTGCGTCTCCGGGAGGTTCTCGCAGTTGGTGCCCTCGCGCTGGTACAGGTACGGCACGGCGTCCACGCGGAATCCGTCGATGCCGAGGTCCAGCCAGAAGCGCAGCGCGGAGATGATCTCCTCCTGCACCGCCGGGTTCTCGTAGTTGAGGTCGGGCTGGTGGGAGAAGAACCGGTGCCAGTAGTACTGCTTGCGGACCGGGTCGAAGGTCCAGTTGGACGTCTCCGTGTCGACGAAGATGATCCGGGCGTCCGGGAACTGCTTGTCGTCGTCGGCCCAGACGTAGTAATCGCCGTACGGCCCCTCCGGGTCGGACCGGGACTGTTGGAACCAGTCGTGCTGATCGCTCGTGTGGTTCATGACGAAGTCGATGATCACGCGCATGCCGCGCTGGTGCGCGGCGTCGACGAACTCCACGAAGTCGGCCAGATCGCCGAACTCCGGCAGTACGGCGGTGTAGTCGGAGACGTCGTAGCCTCCGTCGCGCAGCGGCGACTTGAAGAACGGCGGCAGCCAGAGGCAGTCGACACCGAGCCACTGCAGATAGTCCAGCTTGGCGGTGATGCCCTTGAGGTCGCCGATGCCGTCGCCGTTGGAGTCCTGGAAGGACCGGACGAGGACCTCGTAGAACACGGCGCGCTTGAACCAGTCGGGATCGCGGTCCTTGGCCGGGGTGTCCTCGAACGTGTCGTGGACGGGCTCATTGACGATCATGGTGTGGGTGACCCTCCGGTCGGCGGGGACGGTCGCAGGACGACGATGTGTGCGGGCGTGACGCCCGGCTCCAGGCGCACATAGAAGGTCCTGCCCCAGTGATAGGTGACGCCGGTGAGCTCGTCGCGCACCGGCACGCTCTCGTGCCGGTCGAGGCCGAGTCGCGGCATGTCCAACGAGACCGTGGCCTCCTGGGTGTGGTGCGGGTCGAGGTTGACGACCACCAGAACGGTGTTCGAACCCGCGCGCTTGCTGTACGCGAGCAGCGCGTCGTTGTCGACGGAGTGGAAGTGCACGTCGCGCAGTTGCTGCAGCGCCGGGTGGCGGCGCCTGATGCGGTTGAGCCGGGTGATGAGCGGGGCCAGCGAGCGGCCCTCGCGCTCCGCCGACTCCCAGTCCCTGACCCGGATCTCGTACTTCTCCGAGTCGAGGTACTCCTCGCTGCCGGGACGGACCGGAGTGTTCTCGCACAGTTCGTAGCCCGCGTACACACCCCAGGCCGGGGAGAGCGTCGCGGCGAGAACGGCTCGCGCCTCGAAGGCCGGACGGCCCCCGTCCTGGAGATAACCGGGCAGGATGTCCGGGGTGTTCACGAAGAAGTTGGGCCTCATGTAGGAGGCGGTCCCGCCCGAAAGCTCCGTGACGTAATCGGTGATCTCCTGTTTGCTGTTGCGCCAGGTGAAATACGTGTACGACTGCTGGAAGCCGATGGCGGCGAGCGCATGCATCATCGCGGGCCGGGTGAATGCCTCGGCCAGGAAGATCACATCCGGGTCGGTCCGGTTGATTTCAGTGATCACCTTCTCCCAGAAGACCACCGGTTTGGTGTGCGGATTGTCCACGCGGAAGATACGCACCCCGTGATCCATCCAGAACCGCAGAATGCGAACGCTCTCCTCGACCAGTCCGTCCAGATCCTTGTCGAAGGCGATCGGATAGATGTCCTGGTATTTCTTCGGCGGATTCTCGGCGTAGGCGATCGTGCCGTCCGCGCGATGGTGGAACCACTCGGGATGTTTCTCCACCCAGGGATGGTCGGGAGAACACTGGAGCGCGAAATCCAACGCGATCTCCATGCGCAGGGTGCGGGCGGTTCCGACGAAATGATCGAAGTCGTCGAGGGTGCCGAGCTCGGGATGGACGGCGTCGTGGCCGCCCTCGGCCGAACCGATCGCCCAGGGCACGCCCACGTCATGGGGAGCGGGGGAGAGCGAGTTGTTGGGGCCCTTGCGATGGGTGGTTCCGATGGGATGGATGGGCGGCAGATAGACGACGTCGAAACCCATGGCGGCGACCGCGGGCAGCCGCTCGGCGGCTGTACGGAAGGTGCCGCTGACGATCCTCGCCGGGCGGGCCGTCGTCTTTCCCGCCCTGCCCTTCACGGCCGCTGCGGCCCGCCCGGCCGGTTCGACCCTGGCCCCCTCCGAGCGGGGGAACAGCTCGTACCAGGAACCGAACAGGGCCCGCCGGCGCTCGACCACCAGAGGGAGCGGGGGAGAAGCGGTGACCAGTTCGCGCAGCGGGTGACGGGTGAGGGCGGCTCGCGCCTCGGGGACGAGCGCCGCGGCCAGCCGGGCGGCGGCCGGGCGGGACTCGTCGCGCAGCGCGTCGGCGGCGGCCAGCACCGCCTCGCGCCCGTCCCGCTTGGGTACGCCCTTGGCGGCCCGTTCGTACAGTTCGGCGCCCTCCGCCAGGACGAGCCCGGTGTCGCTCCCCGCCGGGATCTTGATCTCGGCGCGCTGCCGCCAGGTGGCGAGCGGATCGCTCCAGGCCTCGACCGTATACGTCCAGCGGCCCTCGGAGTCCGGGGTGACATCGGCGCCCCAGCGGTCGGTGCCGGGCGCGAGTTCGCGCATCGGCGTCCAGGGGCCGGGCCGCCCGGCCGGATCCAGCAGCACCACATTGGCGGCGACGGCGTCATGGCCCTCGCGGAAGACGGTCGCGGTGACCTGGAAGGTCTCACCGGCAACGGCCTTGGCGGGCCTTCTGCCGCAGTCGACGAGGGGACGGACGTCGAGTACGGGAATGCGACCGATCATGGAATCACCTGGGGACTGGGGCTCGGGCTGAACGGGGCGCGACACGGCCGCGGGGCGCGGAATTCGCGCACCGCGAACGATGGGGTCCGTCCTTTCTAGCTGCTCCGTTGACGGCTGACGGGGTGTGGGCATGGCCGCTCCTGTCCGCATTCACTCGAATGGCACTCGAATGGCTGGGGTGCGGATGTGTTTCGCGGAGGTAAACCGGATGGACACCGGTCCCGCAGGTGCCTCGCATTCATGCTGCATTCGGGCGGCATTCGCGTGCTCTTGGGATGTGCTCGGAGTGTGTACCGAAGAAGCCTTCCCACATATCTCGGGGGGCCAATCCGGTGGTGTGTCAACTACTCGGGCGTATCCACGACGACCTGAATGCGCCGACGACCGCCCCGCGTGCGCGGGCTCACCGGTGCTCTTCCGGACGCCACTGGGCAGCTTTCTCCTTGGTGCGAAGTGCCACAAGACCGAACGAGGGAAGGGAATCGGCCATTACCCGTGTGACCGGTGTGCCTCGACCGGTCGAGAGGGGCCCCGGGTGCGAAAGAGGCGGGGTGGATGAGGCGTGGGGCGGGAAGCGCGGAGATCGCCCCGGAGCGGAGGCCGTGCGGGCGCCCCGTCCGGCGGCACACGCCGTGAGCCGTTCGCGCGCCGTGGCTGCGGAGTGCGGCCCGCCGTTAACGTCGGGGGTGACGGAGAGACGCACCCCGTGGTGCGTCCCGTCGGATTCGTACGTCCCCTGTAGAGGTGGAATGCGTGAAGGCCATTCGTCGATTCACCGTGCGTCCCGTTCTCCCCGATCCCCTTCAACCGCTCAGCGACCTCGCCCGCAATCTGCGCTGGTCCTGGCACACCGAGACCCGTGAACTCTTCCAGGCCGTCGACCCCCAGGTGCGGCGGACGGCGGAGTGCGACCCCGTCCGGCTGCTCGGTGCCGTGTCCGCTGGCCGGCTCGCCGAGCTGGCCCGGGACCAGCAGTTCCTGCACCGGCTGACCGAGGTCTTCGCCGACCTCCGGGACTATCTGGACGGGCCCAGGTGGTACCAGGAACAGCTGGCCCGAGGGGCCGGGCTCCCGGCCGCCGTCGCGTACTTCTCACCCGAGTTCGGCGTGACCGCCGCGCTGCCCCAGTACTCCGGCGGCCTCGGCATCCTCGCCGGCGACCATCTGAAGGCCGCCAGCGATCTGGGCGTACCTCTCATCGGGGTCGGCCTGCTCTACCGGCACGGCTACTTCCGCCAGAGTCTGTCCCGCGACGGCTGGCAGCAGGAGCACTATCCCGTACTCGATCCGAACGAGCTCCCGCTCACCTTGATGCGCGAGGCCGACGGCACCCCCAGCCGGGTGGTGCTCACGCTTCCCGGCGGCCGCTCGCTGCACGCCCACATCTGGCAGGCCCAGGTGGGGCGCGTACCGCTGCTGATGCTCGACTCCGGCGTGGAGGAGAACGCGCCGGGCGAGCGCGAGGTGACCGACCGGCTGTACGGCGGTGGCAGCGAGCACCGGCTGCTCCAGGAGATGCTCCTCGGCATCGGCGGCGTACGGGCCGTGCGGACGTACTGCCGCCTCACGGGACATCCCGCGCCGGAGGTGTTCCACACCAACGAGGGGCACGCCGGTTTCCTCGGACTCGAACGCGTCCGTGAACTCTCGGACAATGGACTGGACTTCGACTCCGCGGTGGAGTCGGTGCGGGCCGGCACGGTCTTCACCACCCACACACCCGTGCCCGCCGGGATCGACCGGTTCGACCGCGAGCTGGTCGCCCGGCACTTCGGGGACGACGGCGAGCTCCTGGGCGTGAGTGTCGAACGCATCCTGCAACTGGGCATGGAGACCTACCCGGGCGGCGAACCCCGGCTCTTCAACATGGCGGTGATGGGGCTGCGGCTCGCCCAGCGGGCCAACGGGGTCTCGACCCTCCACGGCTCGGTCAGCCGGGAGATGTTCGCCGGACTGTGGCCGGGCTTCGACGCGGCGGAAGTGCCGATCACCTCGGTGACCAACGGCGTCCACGCACCCACGTGGGTCGCACCCGAGGTCCTCCGGCTGCGCAACCGGTACGGCGGCACCCCGGGACGCTGGGACTCCGCAGCCGAGATCCCGGACCGGGAGATCTGGGACCTGCGGCGGCACCTGCGCGGACAGCTGGTCGCCGAGGTGCGCGAGCGGCTCCATGCCTCCTGGCGCACCCGGGGCGCGGAACCGGCCGAACTCGGCTGGATCGACGGCGTGCTGGACCCGGACGTGCTGACGATCGGCTTCGCCCGGCGGGTGCCCTCGTACAAGCGGCTGACGCTGATGCTGCGCGACCGCGACCGGCTGCGGGAACTGCTGCTCCACCCGGAGCGCCCGGTCCAGATCGTCGTCGCCGGCAAGGCCCACCCCGCCGACGACAGCGGAAAGCGGCTGGTCCAGGAGCTGGTGCGGTTCTCCGACGATCCCCGGGTGCGCCATCGCATCGTGTTCCTGCCGGACTACGGGATGGCCATGGCGCAGAAGCTCTACCCGGGCTGCGACGTCTGGCTCAACAACCCGCTGCGGCCTCTGGAGGCCTGTGGTACGAGCGGCATGAAGGCCGCGCTCAACGGCTGCCTCAACCTCTCGGTCCTGGACGGCTGGTGGGACGAGTGGTTCGAGCCGGACTTCGGATGGGCGATCCCCACGGCCGACGGTCTGGCCCTGGACGAGGACCGCCGTGACGATCTGGAGGCGGGCGCCCTCTACGAACTCATCGAGGACCGGGTCGCTCCGCGCTTCTACGACCGGGGCGGCGACGGGCTCCCCGAGCGCTGGATCGAGATGGTCCGCCGTACGGTGGGCACCCTCGGACCCAAGGTCCTGGCGGGGCGCATGGTGTCCGAGTACGTGGAGCGCCTGTACGCGCCCGCCGCGCGCGCCCAGCGAGCACTGGATCCCGGCACCGCGCGGCAGCTCGCCGGCTGGAAGGCCAGGGTTCGCGCCGCGTGGCCGCGGGTCGTCGTCGACCATGTGGAGGCCGTGGCGCCGGACGCCGCGGGCGGCTCGGCCGAGCTGGGCTCGGCGCTGGTGGTGCGGGTCAGGATCGCCCTCGGGGTACTGGAGCCGGACGACGTGGAGGTGCAGGCGGTGGCCGGCCGGGTGGACGCGGCCGACGGGATCTCGGACGCGCAGATGTTTCCGCTGAAGCCCGCCGGAGGCCAGGATCTGGAGGGACGCTGGCTGTACGAGGGACCGCTGGCCCTCGACCGCACCGGGCCGTACGGCTACACGGTGCGGGTGCTCCCCACGCATCCGCTCCTGGCCACCGGTGCGGAACTCGGTCTGGTGGCACTGCCCGCGGAGACGCTGGGGGACGGCGCGGGCCTGGTGATGCGCTGACGCACCTCCTTCCGGGCCCGGCATCCCCGTGGTGCCGGGCTCCTTCGTTCCTCGAACGCCGCGCCTTGACGTGTTCCATGCATGGCTTTAGTTTCCTCACCCGCTGCGGAGTTCACCATCGGATTCGATGTCCACATCTATGAACTCCATCGGCTGTCGGGCGAGTTGAGGACCGGACCTCCTACGACAAGGCGGTCGCCACGTTCCGCGGGCGCGTTCCCGCGTACATCTATCTGACGTCCGACGGGGCCCTGCCGAGGACCGCGCCGGGCAGCGGGCTCGACACCCGCGACAAGACCGTCAAGTACTGGCAGGGGCAGTCGACCTTCATCGACGGTCTCTCCCAGGAGACCTGCCGCGATCTCACGCACACCGGGTACGGACTCTCCGCCATCTCCCACATCGCCGAGACCGGCCGGATCCAGGGCCAGGACCTGTCCCCCGAGATCGCCGACCGCCTGCGGCACGCACTGGGGCTGCACGCCAAGTACCAGCTCGGTGCCGCGGTTCCCACGTCGTTGTGCGGCGGAACCCTGAAGGACGGCCTCGGCCCCGTCATCGAGGCCGGCTTCAACGCCCTGCACAACCGGATGGGCATCGCCATGACCAACACCCGGGCCCTCACCGAGCAGCAGCGGCCCGCCGGGTCCAACAACCTGTTCGTCGCCTGGGAGACCCTGACCCACGCGAACAACCCCGAGTGACTGGTGCCCGCCGCGCACAGGGGAACGCCCGGGAGGAGCGAGAGCTCCTCCCGGGCGTTCGTTGCCGGACCAGGCCCGGCTCCGGGTTCAGAAGGTCAGCTTGAAGCTGTTGATCTTGCCGGTGTCGCCCGTGTAGACGTCCTGGACCTTGAGCTTCCAGGTGCCGTTCGCCGCCACGGCCGAGGCGTTGACCGTGTAGGTGGTCTGGACGTTGGCCGCCGAGTCGGAGATCGAGGAGTTCTTCAGCCGGTAGGTCGTCCCGTTCGGGGCGACGAGGTCGATGACCAGGTCACCGCGCCAGCTGTGGGTGATGTCCACGCCGACCTTGAGGGCGCTGGGCGCGTTGCCGGTGATACCGGTGACGTTGACCGAGCTGGTGACGGCCGCGCCGTGGTCCGGGATGGCGACCGAGGTGGCGTTCTCGAAGACCTTGCCGCCCGGGTCCGGGTTGCCGCCGCCGTCACGGGTGCCGACGTTGATGCCGGCCCAGGCGTCGCCGACGGCCTTGTACTCGGCGCTGGTCGTGCCGTACAGCTCACCGGCCGCGGCGAGGGTGCCGGTGCGGGCCGCCGCGTAGTTCGTGGTGGAGGTGAACTTGGTGGTGAGCGCCTTGAACCAGATCTGCGCGGCCTTGTCGCGGCCGATGCCGGTCACCGGCAGGCCGTCGGAGGTCGGCGAGTCGTAGTTGACGCCGTTGATGGTCTTGGCGCCGCTGCCCTCCGAGAGCAGGTAGAAGAAGTGGTTCGCCGGACCCGAGGAGTAGTGGACGTCGACGTTGCCGATGCCCGAGTACCACGCGTCCTTGGACGCGCCGTCCTTGCTCGGCTTGTCCATGTAGCGCAGCGGGGTGCCGTCGCCGTTGATGTCGATCTTCTCGCCGATGAGGTAGTCGCCCTGGTCGGTGGCGTTGTTGGCGTAGAACTCGACCGCGGTGGCCATGATGTCGCTGGTCGCCTCGTTGAGACCACCGGACTCACCGCTGTACACCAGGCCCGCGGTGGCGGCGGTGACGCCGTGCGTCATCTCGTGCGCGGCCACGTCGAGGGCGGTCAGCGGGTTCGCGTTGCCGCTGCCGTCGCCGTACGTCATGCAGAAGCAGCTGTCCTGCCAGAAGGCGTTGACGTAGTTGTTGCCGTAGTGGACGCGGGAGTACGCGCCGACGCCGTCGCCCCGGATGCCGGTGCGGCCGTGGACGTTCTTGTAGTAGTCCCAGGTCTCCGCCGCGCCGTAGTGCGCGTCGGCGGCGGCCGTCTCGGCGTTCGACGGCGAGCCGTTGCCCCAGACGTCGGTGGAGTTGGTGAACAGTGTCCCGGTTCCGGAGGAGCCGTGGTTCAGGTTGTACGTCTTGTGGTTGCCGCGGCCCGTGTCGGTCAGCGTGTACGACGGCGCGGTGCCGAGGGTGACCTGGCCGCTGTACTCGGTGTTGCCGACGCCGTTCTCGACCGCCTGCCACTCGTACAGCTTCGCGCCGGAGGTCGCGTCCGTGATGACGTGCAGCTCGTTGGGGGTGCCGTCCTTCTGGAGGCCGCCGACGACGGTCTCGTAGGCGAGCTGCGGCTTGCCCTGGGCCATCCAGACCACCTTGCGGGGCGCCCGGTCGGCCTCGGTCTTCTTGGAGCCGTCGGCCCTGGCGAGGCCGAGTGCCTGCTTCTCGGCCGCGGCGGGGGCGACGTCGGCCTTCGTGTCCACGGCCTTCAGCGTGTTGCTGCTGACGCTGGACGCCTTGGTGACGCTCTCGGTCGCGCCGGCCTTGGACGCCTCGACGACCAGGTCGCCACCGAGCACCGGGAGTCCGGCGAGGGTGCGCTCGTAACGCGTGTGCGTGGTGCCGTCGTTGTCCTGGACGACGTCCCGGACGACGAGCTTCTCCTGCGAGCCGAGACCGAGCTCCTTGGCCGTGGCCGCCTTGGTCGCGTCGGCCTCACGGATCAGCTCGGCACGCTGGGACGGGGTGAGCTGCTTGGCCATGGCACCGTGCTTGGCGCCGGCGGTCGCAGCCGCTGCCGCGGTGGTGCCGGGGGTGGCGGTGGCCGTACCGGTCTGGACGCCGACGGCGAGGAGGGCTGCTGCGGCTATCAGAGCGCCGGTCGCGGTGGCACGACGGCTGGGCGTGGATCTCACGCGGACTCCTTCTGCGAGGGGGGTACCGGCGGCAGGGCGTGCCGTCCGGGGTGAGCGAGAAGTGCGCAGAACGGGGTGAAGAGTGTCAGCCGGAGGACGGTCCTGTCAGGACCGCGTCAACAAGTTGGCCGGAAGTCGTCCGTTGCCGTAAAGGTCATGTTCGTTAAGCGGACGTTTCGCCGATCATCACCGCGATGCCGTCCAGCGTGCGTCGCAGCCCGAATTCGAAGAGTGAGTCCAGGTCGAGCTCGAACTCATCGTGTTCGAACAGCGAGTTGAGGAACGGGTAGTCGCCGCTGGCCGAGATGGCATCGAACTGTGGCTCATTTCTTACCATCCACTCCGCGGCGGAGAGCCCGGTGTCCTGCCGTGCCTGTGTCTCCATGTCGCCGGCCATGGCCAGTCCCTGGACGTGGGCGAAAGGGGTGAGATGGATGTGCAGCTTCGTGTACGGCGGCAGCCCGGTGCCGGCCAGGGCGTGCAGTACCCACTCCGCGTACCGCATGGTGTGCGGGGACGCTGTCGGCCGGGTGAAGGAAGCCACGGCCTGTGCCATCCACGGATGGCGCCCGTACACCGACCGCAGCCACCGGGCGGCGAGTTCCGGCCCCGGCCGCCAGTCACGGGGCGCGGCGCCCGGCGGTCGTTCCCCGAAGACCTCGTCGGACATCAGCCGGACCAGCTCGGTCTTGCCCGGCACATGGCGGTACAGCGCCATGGTGGAGGTGGACGGAGTGGTCGCGACCCGGCGCATGGACACGGCGGGAAGCCCCTCGGCGTCGGCCAGTTCGATGGCGGTGCGCACGATCCGCTCACGGCCCAGGGCGGGGCCGGTCCCCGCGCCGGCGACCCCCGGAGCGGGACGTTCGGCGACCACCGTGCCGACCCCCGGCACCGCCCGTACGAGGCCTTCGCGGCGCAGCGCCGACAGCGCCTTGGTGGCGATGTGGAGCCCCGTGCCCTCCCTCGGCGTCGTGGTGGCCGCCCCGGTGGGCGGGGCGCTCGCCCGGCGCTTCGACCGCGGGTACGTCATGGGCGGCGGGTTCCTCGTCTCCGCCGCGGGCTTCCTCTCGCTCACCCGGATCGGGACGGACTCGCCGCTGTGGATGACACTCGCCGGGTCGGCCGTCCACGCGGGCGGGCTGGTCTCCGCGATGACGCTCGCCAATGAACTCGCCCTCGGTGCCGCGCCGCCCGAGCAGGCGGGCTCCGCCGCCGCCGTCCTCGAATCGGGTCAGGAACGCGGCGGCGCCCTGGGACGGCGCTGCTCGGTTCGGTCGGCGCCGCCGTGTACGGCCGTGACATGCGCGGCACCGCGACCTCCGTACCCGAGGCCGCGCGGGAGACGCTGTCCGGCGCGGTCGCGGTGGCCCGGCAGCTTCCGCACCGGATCCGGGACACGGTCCTGCCCACCGCGTTCCGCGCTTTCACCCACAGCATGAACACGGCCGCGGCGGAAGCCGCCCTCGCGATGGCCGGTGCCGCCGTGCTCTCCGTCGCCCTGCTCAGGGGCACGGGGTCCGCACCGGCCGGTGAAGCGGGCGGCGGCGCATCTGCCGAGGTGAAGCGCCGTCGTCCCGGGGCGGGGCCGGGTGCGTCAGCGGGTGGTGAGCACCATCCGGAAGCGGGCGGCGCCGGACATCATCTTCCGGTACGCCTCGTCCACCGCGTCCAGCGGCACGGTCTCGGTCATCGGGCGGATTCCGTGCAGGGCGCTGAACGCCAGGGTGTCCTGCACGTCCTGCGCGGTGCCCGACGCGTGGCCCCGGACGACCTTGCCGCTCATGATCAGCTGGGCCGGGCTGATGGCCAGCGGTTCGGGGTCCACGCCGATGACCACCAGCTCCCCACGTGGGGAGAGTCCGTCCACGGTCGCCGAGATCGCCTCGGAGTTGGCCGCGGTGGCCAGGACCGCCTTGGCGCCGCCGAGGGCCTGCAGCGCGTCCGCGACGGGGGTGTCCGCCGTGCTGTCGACGTAGTGGTGGGCACCGAGCTCCTTGGCGAAGTCGGCCTTGGCGGCTCCGCGGGCGATGGCCACGGTCTCGAAGCCCATCGCGGCCGCGTACTGCACCCCCAGATGTCCGAGGCCGCCGATGCCGAGCACGGCGACCAGGTCACCCGGCCGGGCGGAGCTGCGCCGCAGCCCGTTGTACGTGGTCACCCCCGCGCAGGCCATGGGTGCCGCATCCGCCGCCGCCAGTGCGTCGGGGATCCGGGCCAGGGAGTCCACCGGTGCGACCACCGTTTCGGCATAGCCCCCGTCGTACGCCCACCCGGGCACCTTCAGATACCGGCACACCACGAAGTCGCCCTGCCTGCAGGGCGTGCAGTGGCCGCAACTGCCGCCGAACCAGCCCACCGCCACCCGGTCGCCCACCTGCCAGGCGTTCTCCGCTCCCGCGCCGAGCTCCTCGATCCGCCCGGCGATCTCATGCCCGGGGACCACCGGAAACCGCACGCCCGGGAGCCCGCCGTTCACGAAGAGGGAGTCGCTGTGACAGACCCCGCAGGCCTCCACGGCCACCCGTACGTGGCCGGGTCCGGGCTGCGGCACCTCGCGTTCGACGATCTCGAACGGACCACCGGCGGTGGCGACCTGCGCGGTTCGATAGACGCTCATCTGGATCTCTCCGGGTCATGGGCGGACGCCCCCCGGATCCAGCAGACCAGCTCCGCCCCGGTCACGCGCGCCGGACGGGGCGGACGAGGGGCCGAACGGTGCGCACGGCGGACGGACCCGCGACGTGCGCACCGGACGCGCGTCCGGGCGCGTCAGCCGGCGAAGCCCGGCACCACCAGACCGGACTCGTACGCGATCACCACCGCGTGGGTCCGGTTCTGCGCGCCGAGCTTGGTCAGCACGTTCCCGACGTGCGTCTTCACCGTCTCCAGGCTCACCGTGAGGGACCCGGCGATCTCCGGGTTGGACAGGCCGGTGGCCGTCAGCCGCAGCACCTCCTCCTCCCGCCCCGTCAGCGCCGCCCGCGGCAACGCCTCGGTGGAGCCCAGCGGGCGGGCGGCGACCATCCGGCGCAGTGCCGCCGGGAAGAGGATCGCCTCCCCCGCCGCCACCACCCGCACTGCTTCCGCGATCTGCCGGACCGGAAGCCGCTTGAGCACGAACCCACTGGCCCCCGCACCGAGCGCGGCGATGACGTAGCCGTCGTTCTCGAAGGTGGTGATCACCACGACCTGCGGCGGTTCGGCCGACTCGGCAAGGAGTTGCCGGGTGGCCTCGATCCCGTTGCGACGCGGCATCCGCACAACCATCAGGACCACGTCCGGCCGCAGCCACCGCGCCTGCTCGACCGCCTCGACGCCGTCGACGGCCTCCCCGACCACCTCGATCCCCGGCTGTACCGCGAGCAGGGTGCGCGACCGCTGCGGGTCACCTCGTCGTCGTCCGCGATCAGGAGCGTGACGGGAGTGCCGGCAGGGATCGTGGTGCTGGTGCTGGTGCTGGTGCTGGTGCTGGTGCTGGTGCTGGTGCTGGTGCCGGTCAGGACGGCTGAGCTCTCGGGGCCGGTCGTGACGGCTTGTCCCGCGTCGGAGCCGATCACGCCGGCAACCGTACCGGCAGCCGGACCGCCAGCCGCCAGCGCTCCGGGCCGTCCGGGCCGGCCTCGATCTCACCGTGCAGCAGCCGCACGCGTTCGGCCAGGCCGGGCAGACCGTGCCCGGACGTCGGGAAGACACCCGGGCCCGTACCTCTGTCCGTGCCCGTCCGCTGGACCTGTGCCGACTCGCCCGAGAACTCCGGCTCCACCACCGCGCCCGCGTGCCGCAACCGGTCCAGCAGCTCGGGCAGGTCGGCCAAGGTCCGAGTCGGCGCTGTCTCCGCCTTCTCCTCGCGCAGCACGCCCAGCACGTAGTCCAGGTCCTCCAGCGCGGCCCGAGCCGACTCCTCGATGCTGCGCAGGGCGGCACGCGCCGCCACCGGGTCGGCGGAGAGGATCTCGCCCGCCACCGCCGCCTGGATCGTGGCCGCCGTCAGTGTGTGGCCGATCGAGTCGTGCAACTCGTGGGCCAGTCGGTTGCGTTCGGCCAGCCGCAGCTCCCGCTCGGCCGCCAGCGCGAGCCGCTCGGCCGACGACGGCCCCAACAGCCTCGGCGCCAACCACTGCAGCGCGTTCGTGATCACCACGCACACGACCGCCGCCAGCAGCAGGCAGCCGAGCGCCGCCACCCAGCCGCTCCAGCCACCCGTCACCCGCATCGTCCGGCCGAAAAGACTCAGGCCCGCCTCGGCGCGGAACCAACCCACTTGTGACGCCGTGAGCCCCGCCGCCTATCAGTGCGCGACTCTCAAGGTGCCGCTGGACTACAGCGATCCCGGCGGCAAGAAGATCGATATTGCGGTGTCCGACTGAAGGCAGGCAGTGCAAAGGAACGTCGCGGCGTTCTGCTGCTCAACCCCGGTGGACCCGGCGGACCGGGCCTGAACATGCCCGTCGACCCGGAATTGAACCTCCCCGAGAAGGTGAAGAGACAGTACGACCTCATCGGGTTCGACCCGAGGGGCGCCGGACAGAGCGCTCCCGTCGGCTGCGGTCTGACCGACGACGAGAAGAACGACGAGCGCTCGTACAAGGCCGAGACATTCGCGAAGGATGTGGAGTGGGCACGCACGGTGGCCGACAAGTGCCGGGCCAAGGGGGGTGACACGCTGCGGCACCTCATCACCGCACGCCCATCGACTCCGGCGAGGTATCCCTCACCGGTGACGACATCCGCTCCGAGCTGCGTGCCATGTTCTTCCACGTACAGAGAGCCGCCGAAAGGGTCGCCGAGCTGAAGAAGGCGGCAGAGGGCGAGGAGTCGGCCCGTCCGGCACGCCCGCGCGGGCCACGGGCTCCGTTCCACCGGCGTTCGCCCATGACGTCCCCCCCGGACAACGACGCCGCGAGCGCTTGGGCCGTGCTGTGCGCCGACACCCGTCCGTGGCCGCGCGACCCCGAGCAGTGCCGCCGAGACGCGATCCGTGACAAGGCCCGGTATCCGCTGTACGGCGACTTCGGGTCCAACATCAAGCCGTGTGCCTTCTGGAAGCGGGGCGGCGAGCTTGCGACAACGGTCGACAACGAGGTCGAGGTACTGATCCTGCAGAACCAGTGGGATCCCCAAACCCCCCTGGCCGGCGCTCAGGGCATGCACCGGGCAGTGCAGGCTCCCGCATGATCACTGTCGCCGGAGGGGAGGGGCATGGGATCTACGGCACGAGAACGAGACAGCTCGTCATACCGGCATCTTCACAGAGGACTTCAAGATGGTGCCCGCTCGGTGATGTCGGGCATGATGAATGTGCGCTGAACTCAAGTCTGAGGACAGGGGGTTGATCGATGCACGGACACGGCAGCGGCCGGTCCGCACGAGCTTCGGCGGTCGTCATAGGCGAGATTGACTGCGATGCTGCGACCGCATCGATGCTTGAAGAGGCAGGCCTCACCGGGTCGGTGCGTGAGGCGTCGCGCTTCCTCGCCGTCTCTGTCCCCGTCACCGTACGGTCCGTGCACGCGAGGTCCGGACTCGACCTGGTGGTCTCCGCGCGGCTCCATGCGCCTCGTGGCTGCCCGACTCCGGTGGTCTGTGCGCCGTCACCGTCCGTGGAGTACGTAGACACCCAGGCGACGACCGGCGCGAACGTCTCGGTCACCCCGGGCATCGGCACAGTCGGTGGCGGCGTGAATCGGACCACGAGCCGTCAGGAACTGGTCAGCAACGTCGTCGGAATCGGAACGGACCACCTGGAGTGGACAATTCCCGGCAGGCGCAGTGCAGTTGTCGGCAGTCGGGAGTTCCGGTTCTTCGTCCGTCAGGACGAAGTCCGGTACAGCTGGCTGGAATTGACGGCGGGGGTGAGTGCCTCCCGCGGCTTCTTGCGGCGCACGTCCTCGGAGCCCGCGGAGCAGCGCGTGTGGGTGCCGCTGGTCGCCGAGAGTTCCCCGCAAGCGGGTGCCACTCTTGTGCTTCTTGAGGGACAGCGTGAGGGGCGTGGTGGCGAGGCGGCGCGGTTCTACCTCGGGCGTCCGCTGGACCTGCCGCTCTTCATGACAGCGGACGGACCGGCCGTGGGAAGGCCGGATGACGGCGGCACCGTGGTCGGGGCCTTCCGCTGGTTCGACAGCGTCGACGGGCGGCCCGGCTTCCAGTGGGTCCAGAAGTCTTCGGACTGTGTCGTGTCGGTCGTGTCGGGCGAAGACCAGGGGGTGCGGATCCGCCCCGACACGACCGTGTTTGTTCCGGACGGAAGCGTCTTGCGTTTCCCCGACACCCGCTCTCTGCGCGTTCTGTACGAAGGCGAGCTGACGGCGGGCGGTCCCACCCTCCAGGACGTCCTCGATGTGTCGGTGGTCGTGGACGACACCGTGGTGACCACGCACCGCACCGAATCGAATTACGTGACGATTGGGCGCAGCCTCAAGGACATCAGCATCAGTCGGCCCGACATCAGCCGCACGCACGGAGCCCTCGAACTCTCCGATGACGGCTGGTCGTACACCCACCTGAGCGGCGCCGGCAATGCCGTGCTGCTCCGCGGGGACGACACCGTCGATGTGCGTCGAGACGCGGTCGTCCTTGTCCAGAGACACGACACCGTCGTGCTCAACGATCACGTGTCTCTCTCCATCGGCTGAAGCGATCTCGCTTTCCCCCGGGGCCTGACAGCGTGGAGGAGACGAAGACATGAGTACGAGTACGTCCGCGGAGCCGTCGACCGGGTGGAACACCGGTGATGTGATCGACGGGCTCTACCAGTTGACCCGCCTCGTAGGGCATGGAGGGATGGGTGTCGTCCACCGTGTGCGGCACCTGGGATGGGGCATCGACCTGGCGGTCAAGTCGCCGCTGCCGCAGCACGTGGCGCGCGCCACCGACGTGGAACGCTTCGTGGCCGAAGCGCATACCTGGGTTTCCCTGGGGCTGCACCCGAATGTCTGCAGTTGCTACTACGTGCGCGTGCTCAACGGGGTCCCGCGGCTGTTCGCGGAGTACGTTCGCGGCGGCAGCCTGCGCGATTCCATCGACACCGGCGCCCTGTACGCCGGGGACCCGGAGACGGTCGTCACGCGCATCGTGCGGATCAGCTGCCAGATGGCGCGCGGACTCGAATTCGCCCACGACAGCGGCGTGTTGCACCGTGATGTGAAACCGTCCAACGTGCTGCTCGACAGCGGCGTCGACGGGGTTGCGAAGATCACGGACTTCGGCCTCGCCCAGGCATTGAGCACGGCCCCCGGGGGTCCGTCCGTGGGCGGTCTGACTCCCGCGTACGCGTCGCCGGAGCAGCTCCAGGGCAGGCCGCTGGGCAGGGCGTCCGACGTCTACAGCCTCGCGGTGTCCGTGCGGGAGATGTTCAGCGCGGCCGCGTCGGCGCAGTCCTCCACCACCGTCGGACCGCTGACCCGCGTGACGTACGACAGCTCTCCGTCCGCCGACGCACCGACACGGCAGATGCCGGAATCCCTCGCTCTCCTACTGGACCGCTGCCTCGCGGAGAACCCGAGGTCCCGGCCCGGCTCGATGGCGGATATCGCGAGCGAACTGGAGGCCATCCATGGCCAGTTGGCCCCTGGGGCCCCGCTCCTCGTACCGCCCACGCAGGCTGAACTGAGGGCGGCCGAGTACAACAACCGCGCCCTGTCCCTGCTTGACCTCGGGCAACAGGAGCAGGCCGACGACCAGTTGCGCAAGGCACTCGAAGTGGATCCCCAGCACCTCGACGCAACGTACAACGCGGGACTGTTGCGGTGGCGGCGCGGCGAAATCAGTGACGCCGCCATGCTCTCCGCCCTGCGCGTCGCCGGCCGCCATGCCGAAGAGCCCTGGCACGCACACCTGTTGACGGCGCAAGCGCATCTTGAGCGCGGCGCCGTGGACAGCGCGCGAGAGGTCCTGGAACTGGTCGCGCGTGACCATGCCGATGAACCGGAGACGCGCTCCGCGCGGCAGGCTCTGGACTCCCCGGACCTCGGTCACTTCTCCGCCGCCGGGACGACGTCCGTGCCCTGGTACCCGGACCCGGGCCTCCCGCCCTTCGGCCAGGCCGGATTCACGCGGGACGGAACACGTGTGATCAGCGGAGACGCGAGCGGCGCGACCCGTCTGTGGGACGCGTCCACGGGGGAGTGTCTCCACAGCTGCCGGAACAGCGGGGTCTGGTCCGCCGATGTCAGCAGCATCGACGGCACATTCGGGCTCACGCTCGCCCGCGGTGAGTGCATCCGCCTGTGGAACTTCGCGACAGGGCGCTCGCTCCGTATGTACACCCCGGTCGGAAACGAGACCGTCCGTGCCCTACGCCTCTCCCCTGACCAGGCCAGAGCGTATGCCGTGACGGGGGACGGCGAACTGCTCGGCTGGAATCTCCAGCAGGGTACGACGGCGCCACGCGGCGCGCTGGTTCTCCGAGCGCTCTTGGACAAACGCGCGGCCTTCTCGATGGCGGAGGTGAGCCCCGACGGGGCCATGCTCCTCGTGTACCACGGAGACACTGAAGGCCGCCTGCATCTCGTGTGCCCCGGCTCCGCGGACCTCTCCCGTGCGCTCACGCAATCCTGCGCGCGGGTGTCGGCCATGGCGTGGACCGCGGACGGCGCGCGCGTGGTCGTCGCGAGTGACGACGCGATGGTGCGGGTCTGGAATGTGCGGACCGGCGAGTGCGAGCGTCGCGTGACGACGCTCCCCGGCATCACGGCGCTCGCTCTCGACGAGGAGGCCCGCTGGGCGTTGACAGGGAACGAGGACGGCACCGTCTGCCTGTGGGATCTCACCGAACTGCGCTGCCTTCGTACGCTGCACGGGCACACGGCGGGGGTGTGCGCGGTCTGGCTCTCCCCGGACGGCCGCCACGCGCGGTCGGTCGCCGCGGACAACACCGTCCGCTCCTGGGAACTGTGCGCTCCTGTTCGGTACACGGCCGCACTGCGCGTGAGCCGCCCCCGTCCAGTGGTCGACCTGACCCACTTCGGCGACCGGGCGCGCGAGCTGACGGCCCGGGCCGAGGTGGCCATCGCCGCCACCCACTACCGCTCCGCACACCAACTTCTCGGAGAGGCCCGCGCGTTACCCGGCTACGAGCGTGACGTGCGGCTCCTCCGTGCCTGGCGCGAACTCGCGGACCAGTTCCCCCGAACCGGACTGCGTACGGCGTGGATCAGACGGACGATGTCCGTCCCCGGTACCTCACTGCGCAGGGTGGGGACGAGTCTCTCCGACGACGGTCGATACGCGACGTGCGGGACTCTCTTCGGGGCGAACGTCTGGGATCTGCACAGCGGTGCGACACTGTTCGACCTCGACGACGGGGTGCTGGCGACCAGGCTCGACGCCGGAGGCCGCAGGGCTGCCGGAGTGATGTCCTCGGGAACCATGCGTGTCTGGTCGACGTCAGAGGGGGCGGAGGTCGCTTCGCTCGTCCCGGACGACCCGCACATCCTCACGTCGGCAGCCATCTCCGCCGACCTCAGCCGGGTGGTCGCGGCCGACACCGCTCACGTACTCCACGTCTGGGACCTGGCCGGTGGACGGCGCCTGCGCACGCTCACCGGACACACCTCGCGCGTCAACGCCGTCTGGATCAGCGCGGACCGGCGCACCGCGGTCTCCGGGGCGGACGACTCCCTGCGGCTGTGGGACCTGGCCGACGGCAGCTGCCTGCTCGACATCCCGGTCGATGACGCCTATGCCCCGCGCGACGTACGCGTGTCGGACGACGGCCGGCTGATCGTCGCGTGCGGGGACGAAGCGCCGTACCTGCGCATGTGGACCGGCACCGGGGATCGCGTGCACGCGTTCGCCGAGCAGTCGGACCGGCTGGTGTGCCTGGCGCTGAGCCGGGACGGCCGGTTCGTCTTCGCGGGCGATCTGGCGGGCACCGTGACGGTCCGGTCCGTCCGAACCGGTGACGTGGTGCACACCCTTGAGACAGGGCAGAGCGGGGTGCTCGACCTGCAGGTGACGCCGGACGGGCGGTACCTGCTCGTCGGCGGGCTCGACGGCACGGCGAGCCTGTGGGAACTGGACTGGGAGTTCAGCGTGCCGCACTCCTGAACCCGACCATGAAGAACCTGGGGGAACCTCATGCGCAATGAACTCAAGGTCGCCGACGACATCCGCGCGGAGCTCGGCACCGAGACGATGGACAGACTGCGGAACAACCTGGTGCCCGTGGACTGCCTGACCTGCGGCGAAGAGATCACTGGCGCGGATGTACTCAACCTCGCGATCGACGACGTGAACGTCGGACTCTTCGCCACCCTCCATCATCAGGAATGCCGCCCGTCGGCATGGGTGCACCACACGCCTGAGCAGGCCCAGAACCTCAAGGTCAACCTGACGTGGCGGGCGTGCGTGGTGGACTGGCAAGGGGGGACGCCCGTGCTGCTCGTGAACCCGTCGTGCGAGGCGGCGGTGCTGATCCGGACGAACGCGTTGGCGAACATGTTCGGCAAGGCCTGGAGCATCGGCACGTTGAACACGTACGCGGGTGCCGGATTCGTCTCGCCCGGGCAGGCCTCGTCGGCCCGCGACGTGGAAGGGCTCAAGGCGCGTCTCGAACCGACGCGGCTGACCGTGCTGGCCGAGAGCGGTCCCTTGGAAGGCACTTCGTGGCATGCGGAGATCTCCGCGGCCGGACTCTCCCGAGTACGGACAGCAGGGAATGTCCTGGTCGGGGTGACCACAGCGGTCGACCCGAAGCACGACGCCGTCACCGAAGCACGCCTCAGGGAACTGTCGCGCAGCGATGAGGTGTTGTTCTCACTGGTCCCGGTCGAACGTCCTGAGCCCGAGGTCGACCCGGAGGCCCTGATGGCGGTCATGGAAGTGGTCCGAAGGGGCATGGGTTCCGTGCCCGGCGAGGAGCACATCGCCATGACGTTGATGCTCTACCGCAACGGCAGCACCCTCGGGGCCCTGCCTCGCCCGACGGGGCGCGACCTGTTGGTGGTGGTGTCGATGGTGGCCGGGCTGTGCTGGGGAACCGGGCCCCTGCACGTGATGACCCATGACGATGGCACGGCTCGGCGCATCATGGACAGCTGCCGCAAGGTCTTCGGCCACGGCGGGTTCGTCGTCAGCCGCGTCGGCGAGCCGAGTTTCACGTCGGAACGACGCATCACCATCGGTACCTACCAGGAGATCGCCGCGGCGAGAGCGCGCTTCGACAGCGGCCCCCGCCCGTCCGCCGGCTTCCTGCCGATCGCTCTGGCGGTCGACCCTGTGCCCGACAGCGAGCGCGATGCCGTCCGCAGTCGCTACAGCCGGCTCATCGAACTGTGAAGCCGCAGTTGTCCAACGGCTGCTGCCACTGCGACGCGCTACAGGGCAACGTCCCCGTCCACGACGAGGCGTTGAGCCGCGTCGTCGCGGACGGCGCGGACGGGCCGGACACTGACGGCGTCGGCGATCAGGCAGTCGCGTGTCCCTCCGTGGGCGCCTCCCGGCTGACCGGACCGTGGAGAGCCGCCGCGTGCTCCCAGTCCAGGACGTGCCAGACGCGCGTCTCCGGGTCCTGGAAGTACGCCTTGGTGATGTCACCGGAGTCGACGGCGATCGGCCACTTCCCGGCGTCCACGCCCTGGTAGGGGCTGGGCTGGTTGCGGTAGTCGTTGAGTCCGTCGCCGTTGCGGCAGGCCCTCGATCTCCGCTCCGTAGTGGTGGTTTGCTCGGACGGTGCTCATGGTCACGCGGAATTGCTCACGGAGTCGCGGATCCTTGAAGCCCTCCCGTCACACCAGGCTCTCCCGCCACGCGCGGTGCAGGCCCGCGAACCTGCCCGTTCCGCCGATGAGTTCGGCCGGGGCGCCGTCCTCCACGATGCGCCCGTGCTCCATCACCAGGACCCGGTCCGCGATCTCCACCGTCGACAGGCGGTGGGCGATCACCACCGCGGTCCGGCCGTGCAGCACCGTGTCCATGGCCCGCTGCACCGCGCGTTCGCCGGGAATGTCCAGGGAACTCGTCGCCTCGTCGAGGATCAGCACCGACGGGTTCGCCAACAGGGCCCTGGCGAACGCGACCAGTTGGCGCTGACCGGCCGAGATCCGGCCGCCCCGCTTGCGCACGTCCGTGTCGTATCCCTCGGGCAGACCGGCGATGAAGTCGTGCGCGCCGATCGCCTTGGCGGCCTGCTCGATCTCCTCGCGGGTCGCGTCCGGGCTGCCGAGCGCGATGTTCTCGGCGACCGTCCCGGAGAACAGGAACGCCTCCTGGGTCACCAGGACCACACCCCGGCGCAACTCGGGCACGGCCAGGTCCCGCAGGTCGGTGCCGTCCAGCAGCACCCGGCCGTCGGTCGGGTCGTAGAAGCGGGCCAGCAGCTTGGCGAGCGTCGACTTGCCCGCGCCCGTCGAACCGACCACGGCCACGGTCTGGCCGGCCGGCACCGTCAGGTCGAAGCGCGGCAGCACCTCGCCGCCCGTGCGGTAGGCGAAACGCACCGAGTCGAAGACGACCTCGCGGCCCGGGTGCTCACCCGTGAGCGCGGGCAGCTCCCGCGGCTTCGACGGCTCGGGGACGGAAGGGGCCTGCGCCAGCAGACCCGCGATCTTCTCCAGCGAGGCCGCCGCCGACTGGTAGGAGTTGAGGAACATGCCGAGCCGGTCGATCGGGTCGTACAGCCGGCGCAGATAGAGCACGGCCGCGGCCAGCACACCGAGCGCCAGGGTGCCCGACGCCACGCGGTACGCACCCCAGAGCACGATCCCGGCGACCGCCGTGTTCGCGACCAGCCGGGAGCCGACGACATAGCGCGCCATCTCCAGCAGCGCGCCGCCGTTCGTCCACGCGTGTGTGCTGTTGAGGTCCTCGAAGTGCCGGTCGTTGATCCGCTCGCGGCGGAAGGCCTGGACGGGACGGATGCCGTTCATCGACTCGGCGAACTTCACGATGACCGCGGCGATCGCCGTCGACCGCGCCGCGTAGAGCACTCCGGCCCGCCGCTGGTAGAGCCGTACCAGCAGATACAGGGGAACGAAGGAGAGCACCGCGACCGCGCCCAGACCGAAGTCCAGCCAGAGCAGCATCAGCGAGATGGAGACGAACGACAGGATGACGCCGATCAGTTCCTGCAGACCTTCGCTGAGCAGTTCCCGCAGCGACTCCACATCCGTGGTGGAGCGGGAGATCAGCCGGCCCGAGGTGTAGCGCTCATGGAAGTCCACGCTCAGCGCCTGTGCGTGGCGGAAGATCCGCCCGCGCAGATCGAGCAGCACGTCCTGGTTGATCCGGGCGGATGCCTGGATGAACGCGTACTGCATGCCGCCCGCGGCCACCGAGCACAGTGCGTATCCCACGGCCACCGCGATCAGCGGCCCGTAGTCCTTGTCCCGGAAGGCGGGCACACCGCTGTCGATGGCGTACGCGACGAGCAGCGGGCCCGCCTGTACCGCCGCCTGCTGGACCAGCAGCAACAGGGCGGACACCATCACCCGGCCCCGGTGCGGCAGGAGCAAGGACATCAGCAGTGCGCGGGTCGCACCACGGGGCGTGGGCAGATCGTCCCGGTCGAACCGGTCCCCGGCACCGCCGGCGGGGGACGGGCCCTCGGGCGTCTTGCGCGCATCGCGCCGGTCGGCGGGCCCGGTCGTCGTCGTACTGGTCATCGGGTGCGGCCCTTCTCGGCGGGGACGTCCGGCACGAGGCGGTCCTCGGCGGACGGGTCGGGCAAGGCGTCCTCGGTGAGGGCACCCTCCTGCGCGCTTTTGGCGCCCGCCATCAGCCAGGCGTACTCCGCACTGTCGCGCAGCAGTTCCTGATGGGTGCCGACAGCGGTGATCCGGCCCTCCGACAGCAGCGCCACCCGGTCCGCCAGCATCACGGTGGACGGACGGTGCGCGACGACGATCGCCGTCGTCTCCTCCAGCACCTGCCGCAGGGCGGCCTCCACCAGAGCCTCCGTGTGCACGTCCAGGGCGGAGAGCGGATCGTCGAGCACCAGGAAGCGCGGCCGGCCGACCACGGCGCGGGCCAGCGCGAGCCGCTGGCGCTGACCGCCGGAGAGACTGAGCCCCTGCTCGCCGACCTGGGTGCCGATGCCCTCGGGCAGGTCGTGGACGAAGTCGGCCTGCGCGACCGAGAGCGCGCGCCGCAATTCTTCCTCCCCGGCGCCCTCGGCGCCCATCAGCACGTTCTCCCCGACGGTCGCCGAGAAGAGCGTCGGCTCCTCGAACGCCACGGACACCAGCTCGCGCAACTCCTGACGGGGCATGGTGGTGATGTCCCTGCCGTCCAGCGTGATCCGTCCCGCGGTGGCCTCGTGCAGCCGGGGCACGAGGGCGGTGAGCGTCGTCTTCCCGGAACCCGTGGCCCCGACCAGGGCCATGGTCTCGCCGGGGCGGATGCGCAGATCGATCCTGGACAGGACGGGTTCGGAACCGGCCTGCGCGTCGGGGTAGCGGAACTCCACGCCCTCGAAGACCATCTCGCCGTGGCCCGGCGTGTCCTTCGGAGCCGGGCCGTCGGCGGTGGCCGCGTCGTCCTCCTCGGCCACGTCCATCACCTCGAAGAACCGCTCGGTCGCCGTCGCCGACTCCTGGCTCATCGCCAGCAGGAAGCCGATCGACTCGATCGGCCACCGCAGCGCGAGTGCCGTGGAGAGGAAGGCGACCAGGGTGCCCGCCGAGAGCCCGCCGTCCGCGACCTGGACCGTGCCGAGGACCAGCGCCGCCCCGATGGCCAGCTCCGGGATCGTGGTGATGGCGGCCCAGATGCCCGCGAGGAGACGCGCCTTGTCCAGCTCCGTGCTCCGCAGCCGCTGCGAGAGGGCCCGGAACGCGAGGGCCTGGCTGCGGTGCCGTCCGAAGCCCTTGATGATGCGGATGCCGAGCACGCTCTCCTCGACGACCGTCGTCAGATCGCCGACCTGGTCCTGCGCCTTGCGCGCCACGAGCGAGTACTTCGTCTCGAAGATCGCGCAGATGATCACCATCGGCACCACCGGGGCGAGCAGCACCAGCCCCAGCGTCCACTGCTGCATCAGCAGAATGATGAAACCGACCAGGATCGTCGTGCCGTTGACCAGCAGGAACGTCAGCGGAAAGGCCAGGAACATGCGCAGCAGCATCAGGTCCGTGGTCCCGCGTGACAGCAACTGC
Source organism: Streptomyces sp. NPDC088252 (assembly GCF_044740965.1). Lineage (NCBI taxonomy): Bacteria > Bacillati > Actinomycetota > Actinomycetes > Kitasatosporales > Streptomycetaceae > Streptomyces > Streptomyces sp. NPDC088252. The sequence continues at coordinate 217,822 of NZ_JBIURS010000010.1, forward strand.
CCCGACGGCCAGCGGTCGTGGAACGCCACCGGCAGCCGCTGCAGATGCCGGTACAGGTCGGCCCGCATCGCCGCTTCGACCCCCGCCAGCGGCCGGGCCACCAGCCACCGCCGTATCCCGAAGAGCAGGGCCTCGGCGATGCCCAGCAGCAAGAGGTACAGCGCGCCCAGCCAGACACCCCCCGGATCACGGTCGGCCACCGGGCCGTCGACGATCCACTTCAGTACGAGAGGGATCACCAGGCCGATGCACGAGGCGACTATCGCGACCAGCGCGGCGCCGAACATGCGGTTCCGCACCGGCTTCACATAGGGCCACAGCCGCAACAGTGAGCGTACGGTGGACCGTTCCTTGGGCTCTGCATCTTTTTCGGGCATCGCAGGTGAGCCTACGGTTCACCACTGACATCGCTCATGTGGTTTTTCGGCCGTCCGGTGGTGCCGGAGCCCCGGACCGGATCCCGTGGGACCCGCAGGTCGTACCCCGTATCAACCGATCGGCCGATGTCCGTTCGAGCGCGATGGACGATGGTGCGCCGGTGCCCGCGACACGATGCTCTTGGGCATGGCAATCATCGAAGTGGACGGGGTGCGCAAGGCCTACGCCGGGCGCCCCGCCGTGGACGGAGTGAGTTTCGCCGTCGACGAGGGGGAGATCTTCGGGATCCTCGGACCCAACGGCGCGGGCAAGACCACCACCGTCGAGTGCGTCGAGGGGCTGCGGGTTCCCGACGCCGGAACGGTCCGCGTCGCCGGTCTCGACCCCGTCGCCGACCACGACCGGGTCACCCGGCTGCTCGGCGCACAACTCCAGGAGAGCGAACTCCAGCCCAAGCTGACCGTGGCCGAGGTCCTGGAGCTGTACAGCGCCTTCTACCCGGAGCCCGCCGACTGGCGCGCGCTGGCCGAACGGCTCGGTCTGCACACCAAGTACGGAACCAGGTTCGCCAAACTGTCCGGCGGCCAGAAGCAGCGGCTGTCCATCGCGCTCGCCCTGGTCGGCAACCCGAAGGTCGTGGTCCTCGACGAGCTGACCACGGGTCTGGACCCGCGGGCCCGCCGGGACACCTGGAAGCTGATCGAAGACGTACGCGACAGCGGCGTGACGGTCCTTCTGGTCACCCACTTCATGGAAGAGGCCAGCCGGCTCTGCGACCGTCTCGCCGTGATCGACAAGGGCAAGGTCGTCGCCCTGGACACCCCGTCCGGCCTGATCAGCAGGGCCGGCAGCGCCACGGTCATCTCCTTCACGCCTTCACAGCCGCTCGACGACACCGAGCTGGGCCTGCTGCCCGGCGCGGTCTCCGTCGAGCAGAACGACGGCCGGATCGTCATCAACGGCACGGACGAGACGGTCAACGCGGTGATCTCGCTGCTGGCCCGCCACCGCATCACCGCACACCAGCTCCGCGTCACCGAGGCAACGCTCGACGACGCCTTCCTCGACCTCACAGAACAGGCGGCCTGAGATGACCACGGCGAACCCGGCCACGGCGACGGACACGCCGACCCCATGGGCGGCGGTGCTCAGGACCGAGACGCGGCTCTTCCTCCGCGAACCCGGCAGTCTGTTCTGGATCCTCGTCTTCCCGACCGCGCTGCTGACGATCCTCGGCCTGATCCCGTCCTTCCGGGATCCCGACGAGGCGCTCGGCGGCCGCCGCGTCATCGATCTGTACGTACCGGTGTCGGTGCTGCTCGCCGTGATCATGGCCGGGATCGGGGCCATGCCGCCCGTCCTCACCGGCTACCGCGAGCGCGGGATCCTGCGCCGGATGTCGACCACTCCGGTGCCGCCGTCCGCCCTGCTCACCGCGCAGATCGCCCTGCACGGCGCCGCGGCTCTCGGCTCCGCCGCGCTGGTGATGACCGTCGGCCGCGCCGTCTTCGGCGTGAGGCTGCCCGGACAGCCCTTCGGCTACGTCCTGGCGCTGCTCCTGGCGACCGCGAGCGTCCTCAGCCTCGGCGCGCTGCTGTGCGCGCTCTCCCGCACCACCAAGGCATCCTCCGCCATCGGAACGGTCGCCAACTTCGTGATGATGTTCACCGCCGGGGTCTGGATCCCGGTGCAGACCATGCCCGACACGCTCCGGCGCATCGTCGAGGTCACCCCGTTCGGCGCGGCCTCCCAGGCACTGGACCGGGCGGCGTCCGGCGGCTGGCCCGGCTGGGTGCAGCTCGGCGTCATGGCGCTGTGGGCGGCCGTGGTGACCGGGCTGGCGACCCGGCTGTTCCGGTGGGAGTGAACGTCCATGGGGGAGAATCCCCCCATGGACGCGGGGGACACGGCACAGGAGGGCGCGACCGGAGCGACGACGGCCGCGCAGTGGTGGGAACGGTTCTTCCGGTACGGGCCGTACGGCCTGCTCGGCCTGGGCACCGCGGTCTCTGCCGTGTCCGCCGGTCTCATCATGTCCCGCTCGGACGTGTACGCCGTCGCGGCGCTGGTCCCGGTGGCGCTCGTCCTCCAACTCTGGTGGGGGCGGGTCCGTCCGAGTGTTCCCGCGCAGTCGCGGGCGGCGCAGTTCTACTTCGTCGCCCGGACGTTGCTCGCCGCCGCACTGACCTCGTGCAACCCGTTCTTCTCCATGTTCGCGGTGCTCGGCTACTTCGACGTCGGCCGGCTGCTTCCGCAACGGGCCATGCGCGCCGGGCTGCTGGTCACCGCCGTCATCATGGCGGGCGCGCAGTCCGGCAGCGGCCTCCCGCCGGCCGACCTCATGAACTGGATCGCCTTCGGCGTCCTCTTCGCCCTGCACGCCACCCTCACCATGGTCTTCGCCCAGATCGGTGACCGGGAGGCCGAGCAGACCCGCGCCCGGGTCGACACCATCGCCGAACTGGAGTCCGCCAACGCCCGCCTCGAACAGGCCATGGCGGAGAACGCGGGCCTGCACGCCCAACTTCTCGTCCAGGCCCGCGAAGCGGGCGTCGCCGACGAGCGGCGACGGCTCGCCGCCGAGATCCACGACACGCTCGCACAGGGCCTGACCGGCATCATCGCCCAGCTCCAGGTGGTGACCTCGGTCGCCGACACCGACCCGGCACTGGCCCGGCAGCACCTCGACCGTGCGGCCGCCCTCGCCCGGCACAGCCTGGGAGAGGCACGCCGCTCGGTCCACGATCTGGTCCCCGCCGCCCTGGAGCACGACGACCTTCCGGGCGCGCTGAAGAAGACGGTCACCGGCTGGGGGGAACGCCAAGGGATCCGGGCCGAGTTCACCGTCACCGGGACCGTCGAGCCGGTCCACGACGAGATAGCCGCCACCCTGCTCCGCATCGCCGAGGAGGCCCTCGCCAACACCGGCCGCCACGCACGGGCCTCGCGGGTCGGCGTCACCCTCTCCTTCATGGGCGACGAACTCACCCTGGATGTACGGGACGACGGCCGCGGCTTCGACCCGGCCGCCCTGCAGCCGTACAGCGGCGCGGGGGGTTTCGGGCTCGGCGGCATGCGGGCCCGCGCCGAACGCGTCGCGGGCATCGTCGAGGTGGAGACGGAGCCGGGCCGCGGCACGGCGGTCTGCGCCCGGGTGCCACTGGTTCAGGACAGTCGATGACCAGTACGGTTGGCCTGCCATGGCTGAGGAACCCGCACGCGTCATCACGCTCGTCGTCGTCGACGACCACCCCGTCGTACGGGACGGTCTGCGCGGCATGTTCGATTCGGCCCCGGGGTTCCGGGTCCTCGGGGAGGCGTCGAACGGGGTGGAGGGTGTCGACCTCGTGGCCCGGCTCGACCCCGATGTCGTCCTGATGGACCTGCGGATGCCGGGCGGCGGCGGAGTAGCCGCCATCGCCGAACTGGCCCGGCGCGGTGACCGGTCCAAGGTGCTCGTCCTCACCACGTACGACACCGACTCCGACACCCTGCCCGCGATCGAGGCCGGTGCCACCGGCTATCTGCTCAAGGACGCCCCGCGCGACGAGTTGTTCAACGCCGTCCGAGCCGCCGCCGATGGCCGCACCGTCCTCTCGCCCGCCGTCGCCTCCCGCCTCGTCTCACGGGTGCGCAGGCCGGCGGCCCCGGACAACGACGCGCTGTCGGCCCGTGAGCGCGAGGTGCTGGCACTCGTCGCGAAAGGCACCTCGAACCGTGCGATAGCCGCCGAGCTGTTCATCAGCGAGGCCACGGTGAAGACACACCTCACCCACATCTTCGCCAAGCTGGGCGCCAAGGACCGGGCCGCCGCCGTCGCGATCGGCTACGACCGCGGCATCCTCGGCTGACGCCCGCGCCCCGCCGTTCACTCCCCGACCCGCAGCAGCAGCACCGATCTCTCCGGTACGGTCAGCGTCCCGCCACCGGGATGGACGGTGCCGGGGGCCGCCTCCTGGTCCTCCCGCGAGGTGTCCAGGACGAGTTCGTAGCTCTGCGCCCAGGGCGGCCCGGGGAGCACGAAGCCGCTCGGCCGGTGGTCCGCGTGCAGGATCGCCAGAAAGCTGTCGTCCGTGACCGGTTCGCCGCGCGCGTCCCGGCCGGGGATGTCGCGCCCGGAGAGATAGAGCCCGAGCGTGGCCGCCGGGGCGTACCAGTCCTCCTCCGTCATCTCCGCGCCCTGCCGGGTGAACCACGCCAGGTCCCGCAGTCCGTCCGCCGCCTGCGCCCGCCCGGAGAAGAAGGCGCGGCGGCGCAGTACCGGGTGGCCGTGGCGCAGGGTGAGCACCCGTGAGGTCAGCTCGGTCAGCGCCCGCCACTCGGGCTGGTCGAGCAGCGACCAGTCCACCCAGCCGACCTCGTTGTCCTGGCAGTAGGCGTTGTTGTTGCCGCCCTGTGTGCGACCCATCTCGTCGCCCGCGACCAGCATCGGCACCCCGGTGGACAGCAGCAGAGTGGTGAGCAGATTGCGCAGCTGGCGGCGGCGCAGCGCGTTGACGCCTTGGTCGTCGCTCTCGCCCTCGGCCCCGCAGTTCCAGGACCGGTTGTCCGAGGTGCCGTCCCGGTTGCCCTCGCCGTTGGCCTCGTTGTGCTTCTGCTCGTAGCTGACCAGATCGCGCAGGGTGAAGCCGTCGTGCGCGGTGATGAAGTTGACCGAGGCGTACGGGCGCCGGCCGCCCCAGGCGTACAGATCGCTGGATCCGGTCAGCCGGTAGCCGAGATCCCGTACGTCGGGCAGGGCGCCGCGCCAGAAGTCCCGTACGGCGTCGCGGTAGTGGTCGTTCCACTCGGTCCACAGCGGGGGGAAGGCGCCCACCTGGTAGCCGCCGTTGCCGACGTCCCACGGCTCGGCGATCAGCTTCACCCGGCGCAGCACCGGGTCCTGGGCGATCACCGCGAGGAACGGGGAGAGCATGTCCACGTCGTGCATCGAACGGGCCAGCGCCGCCGCCAGATCGAAGCGGAATCCGTCGACGCCCATCTCCGTGACCCAGTAGCGCAGCGAGTCGGTGATCAGCCGCAGGACGTGCGGCTGGACCACGTGCAGGGTGTTGCCGCAGCCGGTGTAGTCCGCGTACCTGCGGGCGTCGGGCTGGAGGCGGTAGTAGCCACGGTTGTCGATGCCGCGCAGTGACAGCATCGGGCCCAGTTCGCTCGCCTCCGCGGTGTGGTTGTAGACCACGTCGAGGATCACCTCGATCCCGGCGTCGTGCAGGGCTCGCACCATCCGCTTGAACTCACCGACCTGCTGGCCGGCGGTCCCGCTGGCCGAGTAGTCGGCGTGCGGGGCGAAGTAGCCGATGGAGTTGTAGCCCCAGTAGTTGTGCAGGCCGCGCCTGAGCAGATGGTCCTCGTGGGCGAACTGATGTACCGGCAGCAGTTCCACCGCCGTCACACCGAGCCGGAGCAGATGGTCGAGCGCCGCCGGATGGGCGAGACCGGCGTAGGTGCCCCGCAGTTCCTCCGGGATCCCGGGGTGCAGCCTGGTGAAGCCGCGCACATGGAGCTCGTAGATGACGGAGTCCGCCCACGGGGTCTTGGGGCGGCGGTCCTCGGCCCAGTCGTCGTCGTCGTGGACGACGACACCCTTCGGCACGTACGGGGCGGAGTCCCGTTCGTCGCGCACGGTGTCCGCGACCTGCTGGTGCGGCCAGTCCCTCACATGGCCGTACACCTCGGCCGGGAGGGTGAACGAGCCGTCCACGGCGCGGGCGTACGGATCGAGGAGCAGTTTCGCCGCGTTCCACCGGGCACCGGTCCAGGGGTCCCAGCGGCCGTGCACCCGGTAGCCGTACCGTCGGCCCGGCCGTACGCCCGGCACGAATCCGTGCCGGATCTCATGGGTCAGCTCGGTCAGCGCAAGGCGCGTCTCGTTTCCCTCCTCGTCGAAGAGGCAGAGCTCGACGGCCTCCGCGCCGCCCGCCCAGAGCGCGAAATTGGTGCCCGCCACGCCGTCGGGGCCGACCCGGAAGCGGGCTCCGAGCGGTGTCGGCGCGCCGGGCCACACGGTGGGCGGACGCCCCGTCACGGCCTGTCGCGCGCGCTCCCGCACGGGCGCCGTCTCCGTCTCCTGCGCTGCTTCCTGCTCGGCTGCGCTCGACACCTGCTCGCCTCCCGCGGCTCGTGGGGATCCGCACCGAAGAGGAGCGCACGGCGTCCCGGCCGCGGCTCCCCGAGTGTGGTCCTCCCCCTTGTTCTGCCCACCCGTGCGCCCGCGCTCACGTTTCCCCCGACCGGCCCCCGTCGTTGGGGGGACGTGAACCACGTAGCGAAGAGGGCGGTGGCGAACGCGGCCACCGCGCCGACTTGGGCAGGACTGCTCGTCGTGCTGGCTCTGCTGACCGGCTGCACCGGCACCGGAACCGTCTTCGAAGGGAAGGCGCGCTCCCCGCAGGACGCGATCCGGATCGTCCCGGAGGACGGGGCCAGCAACGTCGGCCCCGACGACCGGATGGAGGTGGAGGTCCCCGACGGGCGGCTGGAGAGCGTCAGGGTGACGCGGATCGAGGACGCGCAGAGCCAGGAGGTACCGGGCCGGATCGCGCGCGACGGCCGCTCCTGGACACCCCGGGAGAAGCCGGCCCGGCTCGGGCTCGCCGCCAAGTACCGGGTCGACGCGGTCGCCCTGGACGGCGCCGGACACCGCTCGGCCCGCCACACCACCTTCACCACGGTCGTCCCCGAGCACCGCTTCATCGGCTACTTCACACCGGAGAACCGGTCCACGGTCGGCACCGGAATGATCGTCTCGTTCAACTTCAACCGCCCGGTCAGGAATCGTGCGGCCGTGCAGCGCGCCATCCGGGTGAGCGCGGATCCGGCGGTCGAGGTGGTGGGGCACTGGTTCGGCGACAGCCGCCTCGACTTCCGTCCCGCCGCCTACTGGGTGCCGGGCACCGAGGTCACCGTCAAGGTGGGGCTGCGCGACGTGGAGGGCGCGCCGCACGTCTACGGCTCCCAGGACAAGACGGTCTCCTTCGAGGTGGGCCGTTCCCAGATCTCCCGGGTGGACGCGGCCGCCCACACCATGGAGGTGCGCCGCGACGGCCGGCTCCTGTCGACGGTCCCGATCACGGCGGGCTACCCGGGCATGGAGACGTACAACGGCAAGATGGTGGTCAGCGAGATGTACGACGTGACCCGGATGGACGGCCGGACCGTCGGCTTCGGCGGCGAGTACGACATCAAGGACGTCCCGCACGCCCTCCGGCTCACCGACTCCGGCACCTTCCTGCACGGCAACTACTGGTCGGACGAGGGCGTCTTCGGCTCGACCAACGTCAGCCACGGCTGCGTCGGGCTGCGCGACGTGCAGGGCGGCGGCGACGACACCCCGGCCGGCTGGTTCTTCGACCGGACCCTCGTCGGCGACGTGGTCGAGGTCGTCAACTCCAGGGACAAGCAGGTCGCACCGGACAACGGGCTCGGAGGCTGGAACCTGAGCTGGGCCCGGTGGAAGGCCGGCTCCGCCCTGCGCTGAGGCGCCGTCAGAGCGGCCGGGGGCCCGTCCGGCGGACGAGGACGGGCCCCCGGCCGGTCCCCGCGGTACGCCGTCCTCCGTCTCACCTGGTGAAGTCCTGGACAACTTGGGACTGAACGGTGACATCCGCAGGGTCAACTCCGCCGGTTCGGTGTGATTATCTTTCGCTGAGCGCGCATGTGCAGCGCGCGGGGGCGGGAACCTGTGGGTTCCCAGGGCCTTGGCGGGGCCGGGCCGTGTGAGGGGAGACGAGCACATTGAACGGGCAGCCGATATCGGGGACATCGGCCGGGGCGCACAGCGGGGGGCGGCGCGAGCGGCGAGCCACCGGGACGCTGGCTCTGGTACTTGGCGCGGTGCTGTTCCTGGTGACCGCGTGCGGCGGGGGAGACGCCGGTGACGCGGGCAAGGGCGGAAAGACCGAGGACACCACGGCCTCGCAGGCCGTGGTGACCGTCGCGCCGAAGGACGGGGCGGACTCCGTCGCCACCAGCGGGGCACTGAAGATCTCGGCCGCGCAGGGGAAGCTGACCACGGTCAAGGTCGCCGACCCCAAGGGCGCCGAGGTCGAGGGGAAGATCGCGGCGGACGGTGCGAGCTGGACGCCGGACCAGCATCTGGCCGCCGCGACCAAGTACAGCGTCCACGCGGTCGCCAAGGACGCGAAGGGCCGTGAGTCGGCGAAGGACACCAGCTTCACGACGCTGGTCCCGCAGAACACCTTCATCGGGCAGTACACCCCGGAGGACGGCTCCACGGTCGGTGTGGGCATGCCCGTCTCCATCCACTTCACCCGGGGCATCACCGACCCGGCCGCGGTCGAGAAGGCCATCAAGGTGACGGCCGAGCCGTCCGTACCGATCGAGGGCCACTGGTTCGGCAACGACCGGCTCGACTTCCGCCCCGAGGCGTACTGGGCCGCCGGTACCAAGGTGACCGTGAAGCTCAACCTCGACGGCGTCGAGGGACGCCCCGGTGTCTACGGCAAGCAGGCCAAGACGATCTCCTTCACCATCGGCCGCAGCCAGGTCAGCAGCGTCGACGCGAGCACGCACCGGATGAAGGTCGTCCGCGACGGCAAGCAGATCAAGGACATCCCGATCTCGGCGGGCGCCCCCGCGACCACCACGTACAACGGTCAGATGGTCATCAGCGAGAAGCTCAAGGTGACCCGGATGAACGGGGACACGGTGGGCTTCGGCGGCGAGTACGACATCAAGGACGTGCCGCACGCGATGCGCCTGTCCACCTCGGGGACCTTCATCCACGGCAACTACTGGGGCGGCTCCGGTGTCTTCGGCTCGGCCAACACCAGCCACGGCTGTGTCGGTCTGCAGGACGTGCGCGGCGCGTGGAGCAAGAAGACCCCGGCGGCCTGGTTCTTCGACAACTCGCTCATCGGCGACGTCGTGGTCGTGAAGAACTCCAAGGACCGGACGATCCAGCCGGACAACGGCCTCAACGGCTGGAACATGTCCTGGGCGGAGTGGACCAAGTAGCTCTCGTCGTACGGAACACGAGCGGGCCCAAGCTGTGACCGACAGCACCGGGCCCGCTCGCGTCAGGGGCGGCGGAGCCCGCTCGCTGTCGTGCACCAGGCCGTAACCTGCCTCTCATGACCGTAACCCTCGAAGTACGCGACGGCGTCGGCACGATCCTGCTGGACCGCCCGCCCATGAACGCCCTGGACGTCGCCACCCAGGACCGGCTGCGTGAACTCGCCGAGGAGGCCACCCGACGCGACGACGTCCGCGCCGTGGTCCTCTACGGCGGCGAGAAGGTGTTCGCGGCGGGCGCGGACATCAAGGAGATGCAGGCGATGGACCACACGGCGATGGTCGTACGGTCCAAGGCGCTGCAGGACTCCTTCACCGCGGTGGCCCGGATCCCCAAGCCCGTCGTCGCCGCAGTCACCGGCTACGCGCTGGGCGGCGGCTGCGAGCTGGCGCTCTGCGCCGACTTCAGGATCGCCGCCGACAACGCCCGGCTGGGCCAGCCGGAGATCCTGCTCGGGCTGATCCCCGGCGCGGGCGGCACCCAGCGGCTCGCCCGGCTGATCGGTCCCTCCCGGGCCAAGGACCTGATCTTCACCGGCCGCCACGTGAAGGCCGAGGAGGCCCTGTCGATCGGTCTGGTGGACCGCGTGGTGCCCGCCGCCGAGGTGTACGAGCGGGCGCACGCCTGGGCCGCCGGGCTGGCGAAGGGGCCGGCCCTCGCGCTGCGCGCCGCCAAGGAATCCGTCGACGCGGGGCTGGAGACGGACATCGACACCGGGCTCACGATCGAGCGGAATTGGTTCGCGGGTCTGTTCGCCACCGAGGACCGGGAGCGCGGAATGCGCAGCTTCGTGGAAGAGGGGCCGGGCAAGGCCAAATTCCTCTGAGCGAACGCCAGTTGGGCACAGGTTGACGCGGGTTCATCCGTGCGGGCGGATTGGCCGGACCTTGAGGGGCCCTTGAGGTCCGGCTGTCCGAAGAGGCTGGCAAAGTCGCCCGGACGGGATATCCGTGCAGGTCAACAGGGGTGTGAGGGGCGTCATTCTGCCACTGGCATATGCCGATCGACCTCTGCGGAATGATGTATTCCGGGGTGCGGATTCCCTGGGAACGGCCCCGGAGCGCCCGCCTTGCGGCCATGATGGTGTGCATGGCGGGCCTGGAGGGTGTGGAGCAGCCGCGACCGCGCAGCGGCGCGACGGCGGCGCGATGGATGCCGACCATCGAGGACGAACAGGCGTTCAAGGCGCTGGAGTTGTTCGGGAATCCGGCGGAGGGGGAGGTCCGGCTGCCGTCCCGCCCGGAGTCCGCGGCCACCGCCCGGCGGCTCACCTCGTGCGTGGTGCTGCGTCAGTGGGCGCTCCCTGCGCAGACCGCCGAATATGCCGTGCTGCTCGTCTCGGAGCTCGTCGGCAACGCCGTGCGGCACACCGGCGCCCGGGTCTTCGGGCTGCGGATGCTGCGGCGTCGCGGCTGGATCAGGATCGAGGTGCGCGACCCCTCGCGCGGGCTGCCCTGCCTGATGCCCGTCCAGGCGATGGATGTCAGTGGGCGCGGGCTGTTCCTCGTCGACAAGCTCTCCGACCGGTGGGGAGTGGACCTGCTGCCGCGCGGCAAGACCACGTGGTTCGAGATGCGGATCTCCGACCGCTGACCCCGGCGGCCCCGTTCCGGATGCACAGAAGCCCCCGGTCCGCCGTGGTGGGGCGCTTCGGGGGCTGCTGTGTGGGGGCCGTGAAATGGGGGGTGTGTCCACGGCCGCTTGTGACGACCGGGCTCGGGTCGGTGCGGTCGTGTGACCGACTATGGCAGATGGGCGACCTCGCCGCCAAAGGCGCAAAAAGGGCATTGATTGATATTATGGGGCGTATCTCATGTGAATCACAGGTGTGATGGGTCACTTGCCTGGAAAAGTGTGAATACTTATGGGATTCGGCGAATGATTCATTCGCTTCACCTATAAGTCCTTAATAATATCTTCTGACTGTTTCGCGCCTACTGTTCTGCACATGAACGCCTCCGACAGACCGGTGCACCGCCGCAGCGCCCTGTGCGCCGGAGCGGGGGCCGCCCTCGCCGGTGTCCTCACTGCCGGATGCGCGGAGCGCGGCGAGTCCACCGTGCCGGCCGGGAACGCCGCGAGCCCGCAGCGCTCCACCACCACGTCCACCGGGCATCCCGCCCCGCACCCCGCGCCCACCCCGCGCCGCCTCCCCGGACAGCCGGCCCAGATCGACCACGGCCCCCGCGACCGCGCCCGCGTCGCCCTCACCTTCCACGGCCAGGGCGACCCCGCCATCGCCCGGACCGTGCTCGCCGAGGTCGAACGGGCCCATGCCCGGATCACCGTCCTCGCCGTCGGCAGCTGGCTCGACGAGCACCCCGAGATGGCCCGCCGCATCCTCGACGGCGGGCACGACCTCGGCAACCACACCCAGCACCATGTCGACATCTCCTCGATGGGCGAGACCGAGGCGTACGCGGAGATCACCGGCTGCGCCCAGCGGCTGCGCCGGCTCACCGGCTCCATCGGCACCTGGTTCCGGCCCTCGCGCGCCAGGTACGCCACCCCGCTCGTCCAGCGGCTCGCCGCTGCCGCGGGCTACCCGCACGTCCTCTCGTACGACGTGGACTCCCTCGACTTCACCTCTCCCGGCGCCGCGGCCGTCACCCGCAAGGTGGCCGGGGAGATCCGCAACGGATCGGTGGTGAGCCTGCACTTCGGCTACGCGGACACGGTCGCCGCCCTGCCTCTCCTCCTCACCGAAATCGACCGCCGCCGACTGCGCGCGGTGACGACCACGGAGCTGCTGACCTGATGTCTACCTCCACCAAGCACACCGCGGCCCTGCTCGGGGGCGTCCTCCTCGCGGTACTCACCGGTTGTGGCTCCCCGGCCGAGAAGGGGAACGTCGAGGCCGTCGGCAGCGAGGCCGCCGTACCGCCAGAGGGACTCACCCCGCCCGCACCGCCGGGGCTGCCCGGCATGCCGCCGGTTCTCGACGCCAAGGACGTCTACGCGGCCGACCGGCCGGGGAAACTCTCTCCGGCGGTCAAGGGCTTCCCGTCCCGGGTGTACGTCCCCAACACCAACTCCGACACGGTGTCGGTCATCGACCCCGCGACGTACAAGGTCATCCAGACCATCAAGGTCGGCCGCCAGCCTCAGCACGTCGTCCCGTCCTGGGACCTGAAGACCCTCTGGGTCAACAACGACCTCGGTGACAGCCTCACGGCCATCGATCCCGCCACCGGGAAGAAGGGCCGCACGGTCCCCGTCTCCGACCCGTACAACCTCTACTTCACCCCCGACGGCAAGTACGCCGTGGTGATGGCCTCGATGGATCGCCAACTGGTCTTCCGGGACGCCCGCACCATGAAGACCGCCAAGGCCGTCCCGGTCACATGCGCGGGAGTCAACCACGCCGACTTCTCGACGGACGGCCGCTACTTCATCGTCTCCTGCGAGTTCTCCGGCGAACTCCTCAAGGTCGACACGGCGAAGATGAAGGTCGTCGCCCAGCAGAAGCTGCCGTTCGGCGGTGCGATGCCGCAGGACGTGAAGCTGTCACCCGACGGCGGTACGTTCTACATCGCGGACATGGTCGCGAACGGGGTGTGGGTCCTGGACGGGAAGAAGTTCACCACCCCGAAGCTGCTGCCCACCGGCAAGGGCGCCCACGGCCTCTACGTCAGCCGCGACTCCAAGGAGATGTACATCTCCAACCGGGGCGAGGGCACCATCTCCGTCTTCGACTTCGCCCAGCGCAAGCTGGTGAAGAAGTGGCGCCTGCCGCACGGCGGCAGCCCGGACATGGGTGGGGTCTCGACGGACGGCAAGGTCCTCTGGCTGAGCGGCCGTTACAACTCCGAGGTGTACGCGATCGACACCTCCACCGGCAAACAGCTCGCCCGGATCCCGGTGGGCAGCGGCCCGCACGGACTCGCCGTCTACCCGCAGCCGGGCCGGTACTCGCTGGGCCACACCGGCGTCTTCCGCTGACGGCCCGACGTCAATACTCCGCCTGACACGCTCGCCTTCGGGTGACGCTCCACGGCCCGGCACCGCACTGCCGAGACAGTGACCGTCATGATGATCACTTCTCGTCTGCGGCGTCGGGCCGCAGTCGCCGTTGTCGCACTCTCCGCCGTACTCGTCCCGGCCGCCGCCACCGAGGCCGCCCCCGCCGCCGCTCCCGCGGCCGTCGCGTTCAAGCCCGGTGGCTGCCCGGTCGTCGCCGACCATCTCTTCGCTGCCGCCGACCCGGTGGACATCCGCCGCATCACCCCGCGCCCCTCCTGGCGGGACAACTGCCGCCAGCTCTACCGGGCCGACGGCCGGGGCCCGCAGGCCGTCTTCGACGAGGGCTTCCACGCCAGGGACATCGTCTACGGCCAGTACGACCTGGAGAAGTACGTCCTGGTCAACCAGCCCTCGCCGTTCGTCTCCACCACGTACGACCACGACCTGTACAAGCGCTGGAAGAGCGAGTTCAACTACTACATCGACGCTCCCGGCGGCATCGACGTGAACAAGACGATCGGTGACACCCACAAGTACTCCGACCAGGTGGAGGTCGCCTTCCCCGGCGGCGTCGACCGCACGTTCATCGTCGGGGCATGCCCCATCGACCAGGCGACCAAGACCGAGATCATGAACAAGTGCGTCGACAACCCGCACTACAAGCCGTGGCGCAGCTGATCCGCCGGACCCTCACCCCGCGACCCACAGGGCCTCCGAGCCCACCGGCCGGTAGCCCGCCGCCTGGAACGTCCGCACACTGCGGGCGTTCCCCGGCGACTGCTGGGCCCACACCACCGAGTCCGGCACCAGATGCCGGGCCGCACGCGCCAGTTGCTCGCCCAGGCCTCGACCGCGCGCCTCCTCGGCCACCTCGATCGCCGTCTCCCAGCGTCCCGCGACACCCCGGCCGAGGATCACCACACCGCCGTCGGCGGACCAGACCCGCACCTCGTCGCGGTACTTCATCGCCCGTGCCACCCGCGGATGCTCCGGGTCCGCGATCTCCCGCAGCGCGATCTCCGGCTCGCCCGGCAGCGCGTCCGCGACCGTGAGCAGATCGATGGTGTTCATGTGCCGGCCGGTCCGGGCCAGCAGGGCGCTCAGGAAGTACGGATTCATCGTCGCGGCGAGCTCGTCGCCGGGGGTGGCGGCCAGGACGTCCCGTACCCACCCGGGATCCTCGTCGGTGAACACCACCGAGTGCGCGGTGAACGCCACCACGCCCGCGTCCCGTGCGTCGGGCTGCCCCACCACCGTCGTGGACCCGTCCGGAGGCGGAAACCGTCCGTGCGCCGCATCGGTCAGGATCCGTACCAGTGTGTCGTCCATCAGAGTCCCGCTCCCCGGCCGTGTCGTGTCCCGCCGGGCGACGGGTCACCCACCCATGATCGACGACCGGCCGCCGCGACCGCCATCCGCCGGGCCCGTTAATCTGACCCCCGTCAGTCAGACACTGGTCGGACCCCGGCCAGGCATGGGTGAGGCATCACGAAAGGGCGGAACTGTGGCGGACATCGAGTCGGCGCGCAAGGCATTCGAGCGGTTCGATCTGAACGGCGACGGGCTCATATCGGCCGCCGAGTACAAGAGCGTGATGGCTCAGCTCGGCGACCCGTACGTCACCGAGCCGGTGGCCCAGGCCGTCATCAACTCGCACGACGCCAACGGCGACGGGCTGCTCACGTTCGACGAGTTCTGGGCGGCGCAGAACAAGGGCTGACGGCCGGAAGGACCCCGGCCCGCGGGCCGGGGCCGTCGACCCGTCGCCTCCGGTCACGGCGGAACGGCTCTCGGGCGTTCCCGCGGTACGCGGCCCAGCCGCGCGGTTCGTCGTCGCGCGGGGCGTGCACCACGGCAGGGGCTCCCGGGCCGGGTGCCCCCGAGGCATCGGCGCGGGCGTCGGCCACCCGGTTCAACGGGGCGCGCAGCAGCAGATCGGTGGCCGTCACTGGGGGCGACCGGATCCGGCTGCGCCCGGGTGCGTCGGGCTCCCGCCTCCCCCGTGCCATGGCCCGCCGGTGCCCGTCAGGCGGCGAAGAACCGTGACAGCGACTCCCGTCGGTCGACCTCCACCAGATCGGGGCGGGTGTAGCGCTCCGCGCGGGCGTGGTAGTCGAAGTCGCCCCTGACCAGCCCGCGGTAGTCCTGCACGCACCGCTCCAGCGCGGCACGGGTCGGGCCGTGGATCCCGGCCGCCTCTATTTCCGCGATCAGTTCCCGCTCGGCACGCCGGACCCGTTCCGCTATCTCCGCGAGCTGCGTCCCGGCCTCGTCGACCGCCTCCTGGAGAGTCAATCCGTGGTCGCGCTGAATGAGGCGTACCGCATTGTGCTCGTACCCGAGCAGTGCCTCCTTCTCGAAGGAGCAGATATCGTTGCAGAGTCCCGAATGGTCGGTCACGGCGTTGCGCAGGGCGATATACGCGGGAAGGCTGCGGGCAGATTCCGGGAGGTCGATTCCGGCGGTGATCTCATGCAGGTCCAGGAAGGGCTGCATGGCCACCGAATCCCGGCGGTGCTTCACGAATTCGGCCCTGGTCGGCACCTGTCCGGCGGCCCGTTCCACGGCCTCGGCGTAGTAGGTCCACAACCAGGCGACCGTGTCCCGCCGGAACTGCCGGATCCAGCGCGTCGAGCGGTCCGGGTACGTCCGGGCCCGCAGTCCCGCGAGTGCCTGCTCCATGGCGCCGCGCGGCGGTGTGCCGTCCAGCACGGCCACCAGTCGGTCGATCGCCGCCCCGCACATGCGCGGATCCCGTCCGGCGGGCCCGTCGTCGAACTCGTCATCGACGAGGAAGGCCCAGAAGAGCCACTGGCAGAAGAGATCGAGGTGCTGCTGCGAAGCGGTGGGGAATATGAGGGATATCCAGAGTTCGGGCCTTGTCCGGATCATCTTCTTGTGGGCCACCGGAGAGAGAGTGAGACCATTGGTTTCGGCCCATTCCCATGCGGCCTTCCTGGTCTCCTCGATTCCTGGATTGCACCCGGCGCTCAGGAACGGCATATGAAACTCTGGCAGCGCGATCTGGCTCATTGATGCCCCTCGTCGAAACGATGCGGATGAATGATACGAACGTCGAGCTGATCGAATTCACGCGTCAAAGCCATGACGCACGGGGAGACGGACCGCCCGTTCCCGAGCGATCCCGGCCGAAGGCTCACCGCACGAGTCGAGGGGGTCATCCCTGCTCACTCTCCTCCGCCGGGGTCGGGGCATCGGGGCCGGGCCCGCGGGCCCGCGATGGCAAACGCCCTTGGCGCAGGACGGTGGCATCACCATGCGTGACTCCCAGTCAACCCCCAGTGTGCGAGGGAGGGAAGTCATGTGTGACCGAAATTGCGTGGTCGTGAGGGAGGCATGAACATCTCCGAGCGGTCGGCGACCACGTGAGACGATCAACGCGACGGCCGCGCCGACGGCCGCGAAAATCGTCGATTTCGCGCCGTTCCGGTGCGGCCCCCGAAGCGCCCCGGCAAGTCGGTGATCCCCCGCCGGGGCGCTTCACAGCAGGCTCAGGCGCCCTTCAGATGCCGCATCAGCCGCTCGAAGTCCTGCCACCCCGACAGGTCCGACGGGTCGCCCGGCAGCGGGTAGTACAGCGACGGACGGGAACTCGGGCCGAGCTGGACCGGCGGCTCGGACAGCGGAGTGCGCCGGGCACGGTCGCCGGGCATCTCGCGGACCTCCTCCGCGCCGAGCACGAAGGCCAGCGGGACACCGGGCCCCTCGAAGCGCGGCGGAACGGCCAGGTCGCGGCGGGCCTTGCGGAGCTGGATGAGCATCGACTGCAGGTGATGACGGGTGGCGAGGATCTCCGCGGCCCGGGGCAGGGCCTCCAGCGGCGGCTCCTCGTCGGGTCCGTAGCCGAACGCCAGCGTGACGTCCTCCTCCACACCGGCCTTCGTACGGCTGATGCGGACCGTCGCCAGGCCCGGCCGGTCCGGGCTGCCGACCACCACGAGCCAGGTCGGC
Organism: Streptomyces sp. NPDC088252; assembly: GCF_044740965.1. Lineage (NCBI taxonomy): Bacteria > Bacillati > Actinomycetota > Actinomycetes > Kitasatosporales > Streptomycetaceae > Streptomyces > Streptomyces sp. NPDC088252. Next base: position 235,172 of record NZ_JBIURS010000010.1, read on the forward strand.
TCGGGCGCCCGCTCGTAGGCGACATCGGTCAGCCGGCGCAGCGACCAGGGCAGGTTGGCGGGTTCCGCGGTGCCCCAGCCGGCCGGAGCCTCGCCGGTCAGCTCGCGCCACACCGATTCCACGGCCCCGCCGAGCACCAGCCGGTCGTCGGCGGGGTGGACCGTGCGGAACGAGACGGCCAGCTGACGCTCGCCGGTGTTCGCGACCTCCTGGTAGGCGGCGGCCACCGGAGTACGCGGGTCCCCGGGCACCGGGTCGGCCGCCTCGACCGGCGAGAACAGACCGTTCTGCCACCGCAGTACGGCACCTGACAGCCCGTCGTAGTAGCCGTCCTTCTCGTCCTGCACCACCCAGCGCGACGGCCAGCCGCTCAGGCTGTTGCGTACGGCGGGCGAGAGCGTGACCCCCGGCGAGGTGACGATCTGGAGGCCCAGTTCGGCGTTGGCGGCGGCCCGGAACGCGTCCGAGAGCCAGGCCGTCATGGCGATCACCGGACGGTCCTGGATGACGACGGCCACCTTGTCGGTGAGGGCGTCCACGGCGGGCTGCGCGGCGGCGGGCGTGGGCGCGACACTCACGCCGTCGGTCTTCACCACGGCGAGGGAACGCGCGGCCTCCGGCGGCCAGGCGGAACCCCCGGCCAGAGTGGCGATCCGGGCCGCGAAGGTCCCCGCGAGCAGCTCGGCCTCCTCGACACCGGTGGTGGCACGGGCCTCCGTCCACCAGAACGGGACCGGGGGAGCGGTGGCCCCCAGCAGCCGCTCGGCCTCGCCCGCGACCTGCACCAGCAGCGGTGCCTCGACGGAGACGAGCGGACGACCCTGCTCGTCGCAGAGCTGCACGACGGCATCCTCGCCCGCCGTCCCCACCAGCTTGTCGGGGCCGCCCGAGAGCAGACCCGCGAGCACGGTCAACGGATCGGGCATGCGCGTGGTGAGGGCGATGACGTCCTTGGTCATGTGGTCGGCCGTTCCTTCTTCGTCCGGGGTGCGGATGCGCTGCGGGGCGCGCCCCGCGGGTACGGGACGGCTCCCCGGTGCGTCACTCGGCGGTGTACACGGTCTGGATCAGGCGGTGGGGCCGGCCCCTCTGGACGAACACACCGCGGCCCGGCGGCTGCTGCGCGGCGTACACACCGGGGAACAGCTGCCCCTCGCTCCGGTCGCCCGCCATCAGGAGCGCCGAGGAGCCCGACTCGCGCAGCCCCAGCACCAACGGGTCGTACATGCCGCGCGACGCGCCCGCGACCCGGCGCGTCAGGACGAAGTGGAGCCCGATGTCGACCGCGGACGGGATGTACGGCAGGAACGGATCGAGCGGCGCCTGGCCCGCGGTGGTCAGCACGTCGTAGTCGTCGACGAGGATCACGATCCGCGGACCGCTGCCCCAACTGCCCGGCTCCAGGTCCTCCGTGTCCGCCCGGTCGTCGGGCAGCCGCTTCTCCAGCTCGGTGGCGATACCGGCGGCGAGGCCGGCACACATCTTGGGGTTGTACGCGTAACCGCCCCGGAATTCCTCCGGAATCGCGCCGCGCAGGCCGCGCCGCGGGTCCATGACGGCGAAGACCAGCTCCTCCTCGCCGTAGCGCTCGATGAGTCCACCGGCGATGGTCTTCAACAGGTTCGTCTTGCCGCACTCGCTGTCGCCCATGATCAGCAGATGCTGGTCGTGCTGGAACAGGTCGAGCATGGCGGGCGCCAGCGCCGTCTGGTCCAGCCCGATCGGCACCCGTCGGGGCTCGGCGACCGGGCCCGGCAGCAGATGCGGCTCCAGCACGTGCGGCAGGATCCGTACCGGCTGGGCGACCTCGCCGCTCCAGGTGGCACGGACCGTACGGGCCGTGTGCTCCAGGACGGCGCCCAGGTCCGAGGTGTCGGCCAGCCCGTCCGTACGCGCCAGCGCGACCTGCGCGAAGAGCTTGCCGTCGGTGAGGATGCGGCCCGGTTCGTCCGGCGACAGGGTCTGGGCGAGCTTGCGGTCGATGCTGGACTCGCTGGGGTCGTTCAGCCGCAGCTCGACCCGGGTGCCGAAGTTCGACTGGGTGGCGATGCGCACGTCGTTCCAGCGGAGCATGCCCGCGACGACATGGATGCCGTAGCCGCCACCGCGCTTGAGGATGTCGACCACGGCGTCGTCCAGCTCGTCGAAGTCGTCGCGCAGCGCGCCGAACCCGTCGATGATCAGCACGATCTCGGCCGACGCCAGCTGCGGCAGCCGGCCTGCGGCGTGCAGGGAACGCAACTGCTCCACGGAGTCGATGCTGTGCTCGCGGAACAGCTCCTCACGGATCGCGAGCATGCCCCGTACCTCCTCGACGGTACGGGCCGCGCGTTCCCGGTCCGCCCGGCCGGCCACCCCGCCCACGTGCGGCAGGCCCGACAGGGCCTGGAGACCGCCACCGACCAGATCGAGGCCGTAGACGCCGACCTCCTGAGGGGTGTGGGTCAGCGAGATCGAGAGGGCGAGCGTGCGCAGGAGCGTGGTCTTGCCGGACTGCGGGCCGCCGATGATCGCGGCGTGACCGCCCGCCACCGTCAGGTCCAGGTACCACTGGCCCTGCCACTGCTTGGTCGGGTCGTCCAGCAGCCCGAGCGGCACCTGGAGCGGACCTTGCCGCTTGGCGAGCTGCATTCCGCGCGAGCCCACCTCCAGCGGACCCGCGACCTTGTCCAGGGCGATGGCGTCGGGCAGCGGAGGCAGCCAGATACGGCGCACCGGACCGGCCGCGTCACGCAGCTGATCGACGATGACGCCCATCTCGGTCGGCCCGGTCTCCCGGCGCCGCACCTTGGGCTCCTCGCCCGTGCTCTCCGGCTCGGCCAAGGTGTTGTAGGCCTTGTACTCAAGGGCGAGCGGACCCGAGTCGGCCTCCTCCGTACGCTCCACCGGACCCCGGTAGGCGCCCGAGACATAGCTCGCCTTGAAGCGCTCGTAGTGGCTGGTGTCGACCTTCAGATAGCCGAATCCGGGCAGCGGCGGCAGATGGAAGGCATCCGTGGTGTCCAGGACCGTACGGGACTCGTCGGCGGAGAAGGTGCGCAGACCGAGCCGGTACGAGAGATAGGTGTCCAGGCCCTTGAGCCTGCCGCCCTCGATGCGCTGGCTGGACAGCAGCAGATGCACCCCGATGGAGCGGCCGATGCGCCCGATCGACAGGAACAGGTCGATGAAGTCCGGCTTGGCGGTGAGGAGTTCACCGAACTCGTCGATGACGACGAACAGATGCGGCAGCGGGTCCAGATCGGGCCGCCGGTCCGCGCGCAGCGCCGCGTAGTCACCGATGTCGGCGACATTGCCCGCGTCCTTCAGGACCTGCTGACGGCGCTTGACCTCACCGGCGAGCGAGGCGTGCACCCGCTCGACGAGGCCCGCCTGGTTCTCCAGGTTGGTGATGACACCGGCCACGTGCGGCAGGTCGGCGAACGGCGCGAAGGTCGCACCGCCCTTGTAGTCGACGAGGACGAGGGCGAGATCCTCCGGCGGGTGCGTGGCCACCAGGGCCAGGACGAGGGTGCGCAGCAGTTCCGATTTGCCGGAACCCGTGGCGCCGACGCACAGCCCGTGCGGGCCCATGCCCAGCTCGGAGGACTCCTTCAGGTCGAGGAGCACCGGCTGGTGGGAGTCGCTGATGCCGATCGGCACGCGCAGGAAGGCCCGTTCGCCGCGCGGCGCCCACAGACGTGACAGATCGAGCTGTGCCACGTCGTCGATGCCGAGCAGATCCGCGAAGTCGACAGGCCCCGACAGCGGGGCGTCGACGAGGGACTCGGCGGACAGCCGCATCGGCGCCAGCATCCGGGCCAGCCCCTCGGCGAACGGGACGCCGACCTCGTCCACGGTGCCGCGGGCACTGATCGGTTCCTGCTCCCGCAGATCCTCGATCACCACCGCGTCGCCGTCGACGGTGATCCGGACGCTGACGTGTCCCGGCTCCTGCACCCGGTGTTCGAGCAGATGCAGCACGCTGACGCTCATCTCGCGCAGGCCGACCGCGTCGTCCGGGCGCGGCAGGTCGACGGCGTCCTCGCCGTGCCCGTCGGTGACGACGAGCAGCCGGGACGTCATGGACAGCGCGTCCTTGCCGGACAGACCGCGCCGCACCTCGGCCGCGTACGAGGCGCGACGACGCAGCTCCGGGCCGATCTGACGGGCGAGCCGGGGCGCCGAGGGGGCGATCCGGCGCGCGGCGACAGGACCGTCGAACTGCTCCGGGTCGAGCAGGTGCGGCATCCACTTGGCCCACTCCCAGTCGGCCAGCCGGTCGCCGGGCACGGCGAGGGCCATCGCCACGTCGTCCGGGGCGTGGGTGGCGGCGGTCTGGACGAGCAGGGCGCGCGCGACGCGCAGGCAGTCCTCGCGCGGGCCGATGACGCTGATGTTGCCGACCCGGTCGAGCGGGACGGTGAGCGGCAGTTCGGTGCCGGTACGGAACCGGTCCATCAGCGCCGACGCCTCGTTGAGCATGAACGTGTCGGGCGGGGAGAGGACCGACGAGCCCTGCTGGGCGACCTTCAGATCGCGTACCGGCATCTCACCGGTACCGACGCGCACCCGCAGGAAGTCGCCGTCGAGACGGCGGCGCTCCCACACCCGGGCCGGGTCGCGCACTATGTCGTACAGCGCGTGCGGCGGGGGGTTGAGGACATCGGCCCGTTCCGCCCGTTCGCGTTCCTCGACGGACAGCTCCTCGCGCAGGTCCTCCAGATAGGCGAGGTAGGCCTCGCGCTGGGTGCGGCGGGTGCGCTGTGCCTTGCCGCGCTGCGAGAAGACGAGCGCGACGGACCCGATGACGGTGACGACGAGGATGATCGCGCCGAGCCCGGCGAACTGACTGTTGCGCACGACCGTCATCATCACGACCGAGGACATCACACCGGCGACGGGCAACAGCGACATCGCGATGTTGCCCGACTTGCCCTCGGGCAGGTTCGGCGGGGCCTCGATGGTGCGTGCCTCGGAGGCGGCCGGCGGCCGGGTGGTCCTGGCCGGGCGGTGGATCAGTCGGGTACTCATCGTCGTCCGTCACTCGGGGTCGGGCTCGGCATCGGGGATCAGTGGGCGACCGGGGATCGGCGGTGCCGCCGACCCTCGTCGGTGGTGCCCCGGTCGTGGTCGTTGGTGCTGCCGGTCGTGGTCAGTGGTGCTGCTGGGAGAGCCGGAACACGTCCGCGGCGAGACGGGTGGCGGCCTCCCTGGTCGCGTGCGCGAGGAGTTCGGTACGGATCGCGCCGCCGGCCGCCAGATGCCGGTCGTACGGCAGGACCTGGACGCCCGCTCCGGTCGCCTTGAGCTTCTCGGCGGCCTCGGCGAGGTCGAGTCCGGGATGCGGCACGAGTGCGCTGAGCACGACGACCGTGCCGGCGATCACCTGCCGGGGCAGCGACTGCATCCACTGCAGCACCGCGTACGTACTGGTGATGCCCTCCAGCGTGGCGGGGGCGGCCAGCACGCGGGCCTGCGCGGCGGAGAGCGCGACCCGGGCGACCTCGGCGGGCAGCGTCTCGCAGTCGACGACGGTGACGCCGAAGTACCGGCGCAGCGAGACCATGACCCGCTCGTACGCCCTGCTGTCCAGCATCGCGCCGATCTGGCCCTGGCTGCCGGGCAGCAGCCAGGCATTGCCGGGCAGCTGCACGAGATAGCCGGTGATGTCCATCAGCGACATCTGCGGCTCGATGATGCCCGCCAGGTCGCCGGTGGTCCAGCGCAGCGTCTCGGCGCCGAGCCGCAGCGGCAGCGAACCGAGCGCCGGGTCGGCCTCGACGAAGAGGACCGGGTCCTGGCGGTAGTGCGCGTACGCGGTGCCGAGCAGCGCGGCGACGGTCGACTTGCCCGCGCCGCCGCGGATCGAGGTGACGGCGATCTGCCGACCGGTCGTCACGGGCTGCTGGAGCATCTCGGCGGTGGCGGTGGTCCGGGCGACCTCGCGGGCGGCCGACGAGGACACGCTCACGCGCAGGGCGCGCGCCGCCCGAGCGGCGAAGGGCTCGCCATGGCGCGCCTTGCGGCCGACGGCGGCGAGGCCCTTGTCCACCACGGGCCGGGAGTCGGGGGTGCGGTGGGGGCGGGTGCCGGGGGTGTACGCGGCCCGGGCCTGCTGCGGCTGCGGCTGACCGACGGGGTGGGGCGCCGCCTGCTGCGGTTCGGCGGGGCCGGGGCGCTGGGGCGGCTGTGGCCGTTGCTGTTCGGGGTAGCCGGGAGATGGGGCTGCCTGCTGGGCGTGCTGCTGTTCCTGCGGTCCGGGGTACGGGGCGGCTGCCTGCTGCGGTTGCTGGTGGCCGACCTGCTGTAGGGGCGCCCCGTGAGCGGGGGCGCCCTGTGCGGGGAGGCCGGGGTTCGGCGCGGGGGCGGCGTACGGCTGACCGCCCTGCCCCTGCGCGGGGGCACCGTACCCCTGCCCGCCGGGGCCCTGCGCGCTCTCCTGGGCGGCACCGCCCCTCATGGCGCGCAGTACGTCGCCCTGCCAGTTGTCTTCGTTCGGCATGTCTGCCCTTCTTTTTCGCCCTGCTGCCCCGCCCGGAGCACCTGCGCGTCGAGTCAGAACTTGTTGAGCAGCTGTCCGTACACGCCGAACACACCGACGGCGAGCGGGAAGAGCCCCACCACGCCGATGGATTCGACCAGATCGGCCATGCGCCGCAGCCGGACCTGCACATGCTCGGGCGGCTGCACCGCCAGGACGAACAGCGGCAGCACCGCGGCCACGCACAGCAGGGCGAGCGGCCCGGCACCCCCCGCGTGCTGCGTCCACAGCATGACGAGGCGCACGACCAGGATCGCGGCGGCGGCGAAGAGCGCCACGACCTCGGCGACCAACGGGAAGGCCCGCGCCCGGGAGAGCAGCACGAGAGCGACGAGCGAGGGGAGCGCCACGGTCCACACGGACGGCTTGTCCGCCAGGGTGAGCAGCCAGCCGCCGGCCGCCGCGGAGACCGCGGTGACCACCGTCGCGAGGGCCAGGCCGCGGTGAGTGGCCGCGAGCGCGTTGCCCACCTGGTGGCGGCTGACGGAAACGCCGCCGGACCGGCGGTCGTCGAGGGCGGTGAGCCCGGACGCCGCCAGTGCGAGCCGGGGAAGCAGCCCGAGGAGCACCACGGAGAAGACGGCCATGACGGCGCCGAGCCGGGCCGGATCGTCCTGGACGACGGCAACGGCCTCCCACACCACGACGATCGCGGTGGTCGCGGCGGCGCCGATGAGTCCGCCGCGGCCGAGCGGTGAGAAGTAGCCGAGCAGGACCAGCATCAGCACGATCGCGCCCGCGACGGCCGCGAGCCGTGCGGTTCCCGACCAGTCGTAGGCATCGGCGGCGGTCCACGCGGTGACGATGCCGAGGCTGCCGGACGCGAGCAGGAGCGCGGTCGCCAGGCCCCGGTTGCCCTGCCCGATCCTCGAAAAGAGCGCACCGGCCGCCAGCAGGACGACCGTCGTGGCCACGAGGGCGCCGGTCAGCGTTTCGAGCGCGAACTCACGACGGGCGAGCAGCGCGGCGACCACCGCGAAGGCCACCGACGCCACACCCGCACTGGTCCGCCGCGCGGCGGGACGCCAGCGCCAGGCCTGCAGATCGAGGTCGTCGGCCACCAGATCGGTGACGTCGTGCACGACCGGGGCGGGGGGCGCGGAGTGGGCCCGGACGAGACGCAGTACGGCACCGTCCGCGATCCCGGCCGAGGACAGTGTGCTGTCGTGCGGCAGCGCGGAGCCGTCAGACGTGATCAACTGTCGTGTCATCGGACGCGCTGCGGCCCGGTCGTCCAGCAACTGCAGAATGTCCGGCAGCAGTTGCCCGATCGGCGTATCGGACGGCAGGACGATATCGGCCCGGCGTCGTTCGCCGACCAGGGTCACCCGGCTGAGCTGCGCCCGGGAAGTCGTTGCTGTGCTCACCACTTTACGGGAACCTATCATCGCGACGTTTGAGGAGTCGGGCAGCTTGGCGTGCCCATGCTACTAGCGCCTTCTCCGGCCCCTTTGTGGAGAACTCTTTCTGAATGGGCCGGAGCTATCGAGCTATTGGGGATTCTTCGTCGATTCCCCATTTTTCTCCGGTTGTGGTGATTTCGCGGGCTGCTGGTACTGCTGCTCCTGGCGCTGCTGCTTCTGCTGCTCGGCCTTCTGCTTCTCCAACATGTTCTGGACAAAGGACCATCCGATACATCCCGCACACAGCACGGCGGCGATGGCGATCCCCGCGAACACCTTCCCGAGCCGCTCGTCCGCCGTACGCCGCGCCCGCTGCGCGCCGAACAACAGCGCGTCCCGCATCCTGCGCCGGCGTACCGCCACCGACTCCAGAAGCTGGCTGTCGTAATCCCGTGCCATTCGTCTCGTCGTCCGTTGCCTCAGTCGTACGTGGTGTCGGTCGTGGTCGTTACGTCAGCGGCCGTCGGCGCGAGGAACGGCGGCCGGGGCCGGGTCTCTCCCGTGAGTTCCGGGGAGCGGCACATTCCGCATCAGTCGCCGGGCACCGTACGGGATACCCCTAATTCACTCCTGCAACATAAGGCATGGGCGAGCAGGCAGTACAGCCCAGGTTGCGGCACGAGGGGGCACGGCGAACGCGCATTCCGTATGCGTCAGGGATCGTCCCGCGGACCGTCGGCCACGCGCTCGTACCAAGCGCACAACGACTCTGCCACGGCGTCGAGAAGACCGCTCTCCGCCGCCTGGGCGATCGTCCCGTCGGAGAACCGTTCCCCGCGCACCACGGCCGTGGCCGCGCGCACCGCGTCCGCCGGGCCCAGCCGTCCGTCGGCGGGCACGGCCGGCGGCGGGTTGTCCTGCCACAGGTACGCGGGAGTCACCGCGCCGACGGCGGACAGTGCGTGCACCAGGCGTTGGAGCCGCTCGCTGTGGAGCGGGTGGCTCATCCGCCGGGTGCCGTCGGGCCGCTGCCCGCCCTCGGACCACCGCACGGCGCGGTCCTCGTCGGTGAGCGCGGCGAGCGCTTCCCCCAACTCGTGCCACGAGTCGGCGTTCTCGCGGTCGAGCTGAGCCAGCAGACGCCGGTCGTCGGCCTCGGTGACGACGCGGGCAAGCTCCGTGAGCGCGGCCAGGGTCGGGGCCGTGGTCAGGGAGTCCGGGACGACATGGCTGACGCGCCTCGGGTCCGAGTCACGGGCCAGCTCGGCGAGCGCGGCCGTGGGAAGGAGCCCGCGCGCCTTGGCCGTGTTGAGTTTCGCGGACCATTCGAGCCCCTCGTCGAACCCGGCCCGGTCACCGGCGGGCCGCAGGCACCAACCGGCGGCGTCGTCCGCGTCGTTGGCCCACAGGTAGCCCATTGCCTCGCCGCGGACATCGGCGACGGTGAGGTGATGAACCGGCTTGTCGGTCCCGGCGCGGTAGCGCGGTGCCTCGGATTCGTACGTCATGGTCAGCTCGCGGCGGCGAGACTCCTGACCACATCGACGTTCGGCGCCTCGGTCAGGGAGCCGGGCACGACATGGCTGCTCTTCGAGGGATCCGATTCCTCGATCATCTCCGCCAGGGCGGCCGTCGGGGCGATACCCCGGGCCTTCGCGTCGTGGAGCTTCCGGGCCCACCTCGCACCCTTGTTGAACGCCTCGTCGCCGCCCGCCTTGCGGACCAGCCAACCGGCGGCGTCGTCCTCGTCGTTCGCCCATACGTAGCCGATCGTCTCGCCGTCCCTGTCCGCCACCGTCAGGTACTGGACGGGCTTGTGGGACCGGGAGCCGTAGCGCGGCGGCCCGCCGGGCGCCTCGTCGAACAACAGATCCTCGTTCAGCCGCGGATTGGGCCGCTGCTCGCTGCTCATTCGTGTACCACTCCCTTGTTCGGCGGCAGGACTTCCCCGTAGACCTGGACCTGGCCATTCTCCATAAAGACGCGGGTCACCTTGAACTCGGAACCGCGGGCCAGGAGCAGCTCGCGCTCCGACACGTCGAACTTGGAGACCTTCTCCAGCCACAGGGCGGGCGTCCCCTTCGGCACGCGGAGGTGCAGGATCGCCTCCTTGCCGGCGAAGCCGGACACCGGGTGGTTGCCGAGAGACGTGGAGGTGTAGCCCTTGTCCGGGTACGTCTTGCCCAGCATGTCGAGCGGGGAGTCCAGCTTGAGGTGGCCCAGCCCCGTACCCCGGACGACCATGATGTCGTCGGGCACGGGACGCGTCGACATGACCCTGTCCATTTCGGCGATGTCGTGCAGCACCTCCGGCTTCGGACCGAATCCCGGAGTACCGCGCAGATGACCGTTCATGTCGTGGTACGACGGGAACGTCTCACCGGTGTAGTCCCAGAGAGCCTGCTTCGCGGACGGGTCCAGGTTGTCCACGTAGTCGTTCCAATAGTCCTGACCGTACTTGATCGCCGCCGTGTCGTCGGGGAACGGGACCGTTCCCTCCGTGAGTTCGGCTGCGGCGACCCGGTGCTTCTCGGCCGTCGTGAGGTCGTCGAAGTCGTCGGCGGAGATGTGCGGGGTGTACGTGAAACCGTCGCCCGGACCGCCGTTCCCCACCCCGTCCCCACCGTGGTGGCCGGCGGCCGTCGCGTCGTCGGCGCCGTGCGTGAGGTCGTCGGCCGCGCTGTGCGGGTCGACGTGGCCGCTGTGGCCACTGTGGTCACCGGCGTGCGCCGCGTCGTCGGCGTGCGCGGCCACGTCGTCCGCGTGCCCGCCGTGCGAGGTGTCGTGGCCGCCACCGTGCGAACCGTCGTGCCCGTGCGTTCCCGGGCCGTCGTGGCCCGGGGTGTGCGGGGCGTCCGGGCTGTGCTGGGTGCCGTGGGGCAGGTCGTGGCCCGGCCCGTGCGGCCCGGTGGGCGGCAGATCGTGCCCCGGAGCCGTGTGACCGGGGATGTCGTGCCCGGCGCCGGTGGGGAAGTGGTTGGTGGGAACGTGACTGCCGACGCCGCCCGGGACGTGGTTGGCCGGGTCGAAGTGTGCCGGGGCGGGGCCGAACGATCCGTTCGGTATGTGGTTGGGTACGCCGCCCGGGACGTGGTTGGCCGGACCGTACGGCACATTGTCGAAGCCGCCGCCGGGGGTGTGCGGCGCCACGTCGGGGAAGCCGCTTCCCGCGTGGACGCCCGTCGGCACCGGCTGCTGAATCTGCCAGGACGACGGCAGGCCCGATGTATGGGGGACCGTGTCGTGCGGGATCGGGGTCGTGTCGATGACACCGTTCGGGGTGACCAAATTGCCGTTGGGTTCCAGCAAGCGCCCGTCGGGCAACTGCACCGAACCGTCGGGGAGTTTGGGGATTTCGATGTTGCTGATGCCTTTGAGGCCTTTGGTGATGTCGCCGATCTTGGAGAGGCCGGCGCCTGTGCCCTTGGCGATGTAGGTCATGGGGTCGATGACCTTGCCGGCCTTGCCCGCGACGGAGAGTGCTTTGGCGACGGCACCCGCTTTGCCGGCTCCTGCGGCGGCGCCGCCGGCGCCGCCGGTGCCGCCGGTGAAGCAATCGAGGGCCTCAAGGCTGTGGACAGGCTGTGAAACGGCTGCCGAAGCGCGGCACAGCAATGAGGTGCGGAAACACGGCACTTGACCGGATCGCGGAGGACGGGAGTCCTCCGGGCGTGACGGGGCTCCCGAGGATCTTCGGTCTCTTTTCACGCCGTGCACACGATCGTGAGGGGCGGGCCGACCACCTGCGGACCCGGTGGGTCATCAGGATCCGATGAGCGTCTTGGTCGTCGATTCGATGAATGCGGCGGCCTCGATCTCGGTGATCGGTACGTGGCCGACCTCGTTGTGCCCGAGCACGTACAACCGGAGGTATTCGATCGGCTGCCAGCGGAGGTTGCGCGTGAACGCCTCGTCATACATCCGGTCGTCGTCGACCCGGTGCCGGGGCGCTCCGCAGCACGGCCCACCGAACGGCGCCCCGGCACTCCTCTCGAGCGAGGACGGAGCCAGGCCTGTGAGCACCTTTTCCAGTTCAGCGGCGACATCGGACGGCGTCCGGACCTCAGGCGCGACATGCTCCGCGATGTCGAAGAACGGCCACGACTTTTCAACGCCGTACGCCTGCGCCCACCGAGCCGCACGGCGCAGGTATTCACGCATCAGCAGAGCACGCGAATTCGCGTGCTCATACGCTGCGGAGTCGTCGCTCCAGTTGATGGTGTGCAACCGCTCGATCACCACGCGTGGGCGGTCGCCGGTCATTTCAGGTTCAGCCCACTCACCGAGATCCGTCGCCACGTCACGCGTGAGCCGGCTCGATGTACTCGCGGACGTCGAAGAACGGCCGGCCCTCCTCGGCACCGCAGGCGTGCGCCTGATGTGGCGACGGTTCGCTGTTCACTCGTTGGCCTACGGGGCCGGAGTCAGCCCTCGCTCGCGCTCCAGTTCTTCGTCGGCCGGCTCTCTTCGTCTCGGCAGCGCTCGGCGAGCATGGTCGTACCGTCCTCGGAAAACTCCACCTCGGAGGCGAGCACACCGTTCGGATGCCATTCCCTGGACACCCCTACCGGACGCCCCTCGCGGGCCGTCGCCTCGGAACGGAGAGTGCCGTCCTCGTACCACTCGCGGCTGGGACCGTGTTGCACCCCCGCCACGTAGGAGTCCAGACTGACCACGGCATCGCCAAGACGCTCCTCGACCTCGCCGGTGAAGAGTTCCCCCCTGTACAACAGGCGCTGCCCCTGATCCATGTCGACTCCGGGGTCGTCGATGTCGACCCGGCTCGGCATCAACCGCGCTCGGCCCGCCACTCCTTCGTCAGGTTCCCCGCGTCGTCCCACTCGGTGATCTCCAACTGACGCAGTCCGTTCGCGCTCATGAACACGCGTGCGGCCGGCCTCCCGTTGGGATGCCAATCCTTGGACTCACCGACCGGGAGCCCTTCCCGCAGCACTCCATCGGACCTCAGGGTCCCATCCATGTACCACGCCTTGGAAGAGCCGTCCTCAACCCCTTCCTTGTAGGTGACGAGGCTGACCAGCGCACCCTTTTGGTATTCGACGACCTCGCCGGTGAATCGCTCTCCTCGATAGAGGACGACCTCACCTTCGTCCATTTCGAATTCCGGGTCGTCGATGTCGATTCGTGTCATGTCGAGACGCGACGCGTCAGGGGCGGGAGGCGCCGAGGACGGCCGACTGGATGAGCTCGGCCGCTTCGATGTCGCCGATCTGCGTGTAAACGGCATCGGTCTTCTTCTCGTCGGAGAGCCGGAGCAGGTCCGTAGGCTCCCAGCGCAAGTCCTGTGTGAAGACCTCGTCGCGCTGCTCTCCGGCCTTGAGCAGGCGCCGTCGCACGACGAGCCCCGAACGGTCGGCCGGCGCGTGGTAGGAGATCCGTCCCTTGGTGTCCAGGGCGTCCAGCGTGCGCCTGTCAAGTGTGAGGAAGGGCAGGTCCACGAGGTGATGGCGAAGGCCGCGGGGCTTGATGGACACACCGGTCAGGTCGAGAAATCCGGCCCCGTCCTGAAGGAACTCGCCGCCCCGCTCGTAGAAGAGGATCAGGGGCTCGTAGAGGTCGGGCAGGTCGGGCGTCGCGATGTCGCCCCGCGCGCGGAGCTCCGCAAGTCGTACGGCCGCCCCGCAGGTCTTCCGGGCGCTGTACGCGACCTTCTTGAGGCACTCGTCGAGCTCTGTGGCAAGTGCCGGTGGAAGCCGGAACTCCTTGTCGATGTATTGAGTGACGTCGAAGAAGGGCCAGTCGCCCTCGGCGCCGTATGCCTGCGCCCACAGAGCAGACCGTCGAAGGTACTCGTGCATCAGCAGGCGGCGGGACTGCGCGTGCTCGAAGGCGTGATCCCAGTCGCCGGACCAGTCGGCTGCACGCACCCTTTCCAGCAGGGCGAGCGTCGATTCATCGGTCATTTCAGGTCCAGTCCCTTCGAACGGAGCTCCTGGAAGGCAGCCTCCATCACCTCGTTGATGTTCGAGAGGTCGGGCGCCAGCTCAATCTTCGGCGCATCGAGCCCGAGCCCTTCCCACTGCGCGAACCCGCCCTTGCGCTCGCTCACCGTGAGTTCGTGAGCTCCCGCGTCCACCCAGCTCTCGGGCCAGGCCCGGTAATGGCCGTCGGGGACACCGTTCACCATGTCGACCTCCCATGACTGCGGGCGGTCGAAGACGTAGGGGAGCCCCGCTTCCATGAGGTGACTTTCCATGTATTCATGAGCAATAAGGCGCTGGAGTTTGAGCGCCTCGTCTGCGTCCAGGCTACGCTGTCCAGCTGCCTTCCAGAGATCGCCGATGTCATCGCGCGGGGTGAAAAGCCCTTCCCGGGCGACACCCTTGTCCGCGACGACCACGTGCTCGGTACGGAACAGGTGTGTCTTGACCCGTTTCAGTACGGATTCGTCGATGCCGGTGTGCCTGGAGATCTCCGGAATGTCCACCGAGTCGGGGGTGGCCCGGATCTCGTCGTAAACCTGCCCCGCGTGTGCGGTGGGCTCATCGACGTAGCGTGCGCCGTCCGGCCTGACCGCGGACAACGGTTCCGACGGTGGGTGGTCGAGGCTGTTGACGTGTTCCTCGGGCAAGCCCGGCCCGTCGCCGTGGCCGCCGGAGCCGTCCGGGACGTGGTCGCCGCCGGTGCCCGGTCCGTCGCCGTGGTTGCCAGGTCCATCATGTCCGCTGCTGCCGTGTCCGCCGGTGTCGTGGCTGCTGGGGCCGTCGCCGTGGCCGCCGGTGTGAGTGTTGGGCGGTTCGTGTCCGGCGGTGGGGCCGTGTCCGAGGTCGTCGGCGTGGCCACCGGGGAGGTGGTTGCCGACTTCGCCGTGAGGCAGGTTGTCGCCCACGTGGCCGGTGGGGAGGCTGTCGGCCGGGTTGTGGGTGCCGGGCAGGTTGTCGGCGAGGTGGGCGGGGTCGGTGAGGTCGCTGCCGACGTGGATGACGTTGTCGCCCGCGTTCGCGCCGACGTGCGCGACATTGTCCGCGGTGTGGGCGCCGACGCCGACCAGGGCCGGTTCCCTGCCCTGGGCGTCGGGGGTGGCGGGGTCCGTGGTGTTGGTGTGAGGGGTGGCGGGGTCCGTGCCGTCCGTGTGCGGGACGTTGGGGGAGCCCTCCTTGGGCGCGTCCTCGACTCTCTGGACGATGTCGCCGTGCTCGTTGAGGAGGTTGCCGTCGTGGTCGAAGTACTGGACGGGGACGTTGGTGTGGGTGGGGAGTTTGGTGGTGTTCTCGGGCAGGAGGGGGGCGTCGTCGGGGAACTTGATGTTCCCGTCGGGGAGTTTGACCCCGCCCTCGGGAATCGCCGCGCCCTCGGGGAGGTGCACGGTGCCGTCGGGGAGCTTGAAGGAGCCCTCGGGCAGGGTGATCGCGTCGTCGGGGAGTTTGGGGATTTCGATGTTGCTGATGCCTTTGAGGCCTTTGGTGATGTCGCCGATCTTGGAGAGGCCGGCGCCTGTGCCCTTGGCGATGTAGGTCATGGGGTCGATGACCTTGCCGGCCTTGCCCGCGACGGAGAGTGCTTTGGCGACGGCACCCGCTTTGCCGGCTCCTGCGGCGGCGCCGCCGGCGCCGCCGGTGAAGACGGTGGTCAGGACGTTGAAGGTGACGGCTCCGGCGGCCCGGCCGGGGTTCTTGCCCCACTCGTCCCAGGCGACCAGGGCCTTGCCGGTCTCCTTCATCGCGGTGCGTGAGTCACGCAGCCAGGAGGGGAGTTTGTCGTCGGGCAGTGCCCAGAACAGGGTCCCGGCGCCGGGGACCGCGGTGATGACGAGGCCGGTGGCGAGCTGGGCCAGTCCCTTCCAGGCCTGGCCCATGGCGTCCCAGCCACCGAACCCGACGAGGGTGCCCAGGCCCTTGATGGTGCCCCATACCCCGTCGACGATCAGTCCGTCCCAGACGAACGACTTGACCCAGTGTCCGACCTCCCAGACATGGTGCTTCTCCTCGACCGGGTCGCCCCAGGGGAGTTTGGCGTTCTTCAGGTCGTCGGCGTTGAACCCGTACTGGTCCTTGCGTTCGGATCCGTCGCCCGCGACCATCTGGACCCCGCCGGGGATCAGGGCGGTGATCTTGTTGTGGCAGGTGCGCTCCGCCGCCCAGAACGCGGCGACCGTCGCGGTGATGTCGTCGCGGAGCTGGTTGTGCTCGTCGACCTTGTCCTCGTCGTACTCCCAGTCGTCGTCGTCCTTGTTCGCGTTCACGAACTTCGTCGCGTCCGCCTTCAGCTGTTCCAGCTTCGTGACCAGCGGGCGGATCTCCGTCGCGTAGTCGGACAACGAGGAGGCGACCTTCTCCAGATCGTCCGCGAAGCCGTCGGCACGGTCCTTGACCGGTTTCGTCGACGCGAACAGCTGCTCGGCCTCGGGGGCCTTGTAGTAAGCGGACAGGCCCTGGAAATGGGTGTGGACGGACGAACCGGTGTCCCGGATGTGCCCGGCGTCGGTCTTCAGACCGGCATGGTCCTTCTCCAGCTGTTCCAGATTGCCGGTGTACTGCGGAATCGCTTCGGGCTTGATCACCTGGACTGCACCCCGGGCTTCTTCGGATCCAGATCCACCGCACCGAGTGCCTTGCGCTGCGCTTCGGCGGCCATGTCGAGATCACCGTTCAGATACGCGGTGGTCGCATCGACCGCGCCCTGCAACGACTTGCCCGCCCGCGCCGCGACGAACTTCAGATCCGGTGTCGTGTGCTCCGCGAACTGCGACAGGGCCAGTGCGACAAGACCGCCCACGGCCTTCTCACCGTTCTTGCCGCCACCACCGCCGCCACCACCGCCGCCGCCCTCGGCGGTGATCGTGCCCGCACTCGACGCCGCCGACGACAGATGATCCCCGTACGACGTCGCATACGTCTGCAACTTCGACGAGACCTCACCCGTCGTCTTCAGCACACCCGAAATACCCTGCGGCTTCAGATCCCACCCAGTCACCAGTACACCCCCGTGAACTGCCTGCCGAACCAATCGGACGTCTACCAGGAACGACTCAGCCGATGTTGTCGACCGCGGCCTTCGCGCGAGTGATCGTGTGCTGCGCCGTGCCGTCGTTCTTCTCCAGCGTCGTCTTCAGCAGCTGGATGATGTTCTTGACCTCCTGCGAGGAGCGGTTCCACCGCAGTTCCTTGCCGTGGTACTCATCCGCCACACCATCGGCCGCGAAGTCCGCCATCGCCGCCTTCACCTGCGCGTCCCGCGCGGCGATCACTTCCTCCAGACGCGCGATCACCACCTGGATGTTGCCCTGCGCATCAGCCGACGCGCCCGTGTCGTACGAACGACGGTCACCGTCACCAGCCATCAGAAACCCAACCCCCCGTGATCAACGGCCGCCGAAGCGCGCCGCATCGAAATTCGCCGCCGACATATGCTGCCGCGCGTTGTCACCCTGCTCCTGATCACCCGAACCGAACGCCTGCTCCATCCCCGACTGACCACCGAGGAGAGCCGACAGCGAACCGTTCAACGCAGCCGTGATCTCGTCCGAACGGCTCTTGAACGAATCGAAGGCCACACGCCCCGCACCGTTGAACTTCCCCTCCAACGGCGCCGCCGCCTGCACCAACTGACGAATCAACGTACCCAGATCATCACTCGACCCACGCGACTTCGACGACAGAGTCGTCAGAACCTGGGCCCCCATGTCGAACTTCATCCAGTCCCCCTGCCGAACCTGAGCAAACAAATGTGCCCCCCATCCCTATCAACTCCACTGTGCTGAAGCAATCGAGTACCTCGTGGCTGTGGACAGGCTGTGACACAGCCGTCGAAGAACAGGCGCGGGCAAGGAGGTGCGAACGTGGCGCACTTGTCACCGGTCGCGAAGCACAGGAGTTCTCCCGGCGTGACGGGGCTCCCGAGGACCTCCGGCCGCTCTTCGCTCCGTGCGCACGATCGTGAGGGGCGGGCCGACCACCTGCGGACCCGGTGGGTCATCAGGATCCGATGAGCCTCTTCGCCGTTGAAGAGCGGGGCCGGCTGGACGAAGCCGGTCGGGTCGGCTGCTCAGAGATTCACATCGACGTATTTGGCGATCTCCATCATCTGGGTCTCGTTCTCGGCGGGCACCAGATAGTCGTGCTGCCTGATCCGTGCGAGGAATTCTTCGGGGAGTTCTACTCGGTGTGTCCGGACGTAGAACCAGAGGTCTGCCCTCCAGATCCAGTCTCCGTCGGAGAAGATTGAGTCGCCGCCGAGCACGGTCTTGCCGGAGCCGAGCACGTCTTCGGAGGAGCCCATGACGCTGAAGATCCTGTGTCCTCCGAGCAGATACTCAGTGATCTGCTGGGCATCTTCGTAAGAGGCCGGCGCAAGGAAGTCCCGCACACTTCCCCTCGGAGTTCCGAACGAGGGTGCCCAGAGTTCCTGGAAGAAGTCGGCGATCTGCATGGGAGATCCTCTGCTAAGGGCCCTGGGAAGGAGCGTTCGCCGGCATCCTCCACCAAAGATCTGCGGGGTCTCGCCGGGGCCGCGGTCGGTGTTCACGCCGACCGTGTTGGTCGGGGCCGTCACGGGGACTCCGAGTTCGGATGCGCGCGCAGTATCCGCAGTGCGGTTCGGCGGGCAGAACCAGCAGATCGGCGCCCTGGTCGCCGGCACGGCGGACCAAGTCGGCGGCGGTGGCGGCGTTGGCTGCGACATCCAGTGCGGCGCAGGCCGCCTGGCCGGCCGCCACGGTGAGCGGGGCAGAGGGCAGGGCATGAAGATCAACCATGACGGGTCAAGCCACCCCGAGCACACTCGGACGGCGGCATCACGGGCATCTCCGCGCCCGTTCCCCATCCCTCGCACACATCGGATGAACCATCATCGAAGCAGACATAGTTCCACTCTGCCGAGGCCCTGCCCGCCAGAGGCCCCGGCGTACGGCCCGATTCGTCCGCCGTCCTGACCTGCCACAGGCCGGGACGGAGCGTCACGTCTCTGTCGGGGAGGCGTGAGCTGCGTCGCGCTGGCCGCCGATCAGCGGGGAAGAGGCCACGGCAGGGATTCTGCTCAGGCAAAGAAATCCTCCGCGTCAGGATCGGGTGCGCCGATCAGGAATCGGGAGAAAGCATCCGCCGCGTTTTCTCCCAAATAGTACCCGCCTGTGTGGTGGAGGTGGAAGAAGCGTTCCCTTTCGTCGACCAAGAGAATTCCATACTCGGACGACTCGTAACCAATAGGGAAAAGTTCTGTGCCCAGTCCGAATGCCAGTTCTTGGATGATTTTCGCATCGCCCTCGTACCCGAGGGTCGGTTCCATGATCCAGGCGATGTGCTGCGCCGTGGGATGGGTAAGGTGCAGCAGGCCGAACGTGTGGATGACGTGCACCGCGGCGGGTGCCGGAGTCAGGGTGAATCCTTGTCGCTGGGCGTCCTGTACCCGCACTTGAATGAGCTCGTCTGCGCGCTCCTTGATGTCGCGGCCCGGGGACCAGCCGTTTGTGATGAGCCAGTCGCGTACCTCGGGAGCCAACTGTTCAGAGGTCATTGTCCGTTCGGTTCCGTGAGCCGACGCATCACGAGTGCCTGGGACCACTCCGGACCACTCCGGACCACTCCGGAGGACTGTCCGGAGCCGCCTGGGGTCGTTCGGGCAGCTACGGGCAGGGATGCTTCTCCGCCTCCGCCTGTTCGATCAGCTCCGCGTAGGAGTCGTTCTCCCCTGGCTGCCCCGGCACGTGGCGAACGGACGCCGACCACGGAATGGGGCACGGCGGCGCGTGGTCCGGGTCCGGGCACAGCAGCCTGGCGATGCGTTCCTCGACCTCTTCGGCCTGCTGCTGAGTGGCGTAGACACCCAGCCGCACTTCCCAGATACTTGGGTTCTCAGACATCGCTCACGTCCCGGATCGGCGGAGAAGGAGGGGGAGGGAGGGGGAGAGGGAGGGAAAAAGCATAAAGGGGAAAGGTGTAGATAAAACAAAACAGGGGGCGAAACGGAATGCCCCTTGCTGAGGCTATCAGGAGCGCTTGGCGTCGCAGCCGCACTCCTCGCCGTGTGGGCCTCCGGCAGTGCCGGTCAGCGGCCCCGGCCCCGTCCCTGGGGGAACTCTCCGAGATGAACCGCGCGATGGACCACCGTGGCCAGCTCCCGCATGTCCTCGGTGAAGGCGTCCACGCGGATCCGGCGTCCGCTGCGCAGTCGTATCTCGCACGTGGAGCCCATGCCGCGGGCATCGGCGAGCGCACGGCCGTCGCCGCCGGAAGCGCTCACCAGCGCCACGTCCTCCCAGGGGATGACGATGGCACCGCCCGCCACGCGGTGGGTGAACCCCCGTTCATGGATGTCGAAGGACTGTTCCCGGGTACGGAACGCCTGCACCAGGCGCCAGATCCCCAGCCCCCACCCCACCAGGCCGACCCCGAGCAGCAGCCCCGCCAGCTTCGGAGCCCCGTGGACGGTGCCCACCGACGCGATCGCCACCGGCAGCCCGACGGCTGTGCCCGCCGCTCCGACCACCAGCCAGATGCCCGCCTGCCGCAGGCGTTTCGCGCCGTCGGTGCGGTGCTCCCGTACGAATCCGCCCAGCTGTCTGGCCACTTCTGTACGCCTCATCGGGCCCCCTCCCGGATCGTGGACATCTCCCACACTGCCCGCTGCCGGAGGATCCACTCACCCGCAGACCGCGAAGCCCGCGCGGACCGGCTCACGGGTTCGTCAGGTTACGCCGAAACCGTCATGACGGGACGTCAATCACTCTGCTTCGTAGTTGAGTTGTGGAACGCTTGCGCTCCGGCACGACAACGGCCCACGCCGCTTGGCGAGGGCCGGTCGCGCGAATGCTGTCGCATGGCTCGGACGGTGAACTCCCCGCCCTTGGCGGCGGTCACGAACGACGACCAGGCGGCCGACTCGAAGATGAGCGCGGGGCCGCCCGAGTTCTTGCTGTCACGTACGGGCACGACAGCGGGGAAGCCGTCGCCCACCTCGATGCACGCGCCGCATCATGTCTGCGCTGCACACGTTCAACCCTGCTTGCTTCCTTGATCAGTTCACCGTGTACGTCGTTCTCGGTGCAGGCCACCGTCCGACCGTCCGGCAGCCGCAGGAACATCGCATCGGTGCTCATCAGGCCGTGCGGACCGGCGCTGAACGGCAGTACGTGGAGGGTGATGCCGGGGCGGTCCGAGGCCTCGGCCAGATACTCCACCTGCTCCCGCCACGCCTGGTGTCGCACAGCCGCGACTTGGCGGCGTGGGACCACCGCAGCGAGCACCTGGACGACTTCGGCGAACTGGAGCCGGACGACCCCGAGGAGGAGGACGACCCGGCCGAAGCCGCCCGGGTCGCCTTCGGAACGAAGATCAGGGACGGGCTCCGCGGCCAGGACCCGGCCGCCTTCAGGGACGACGTCGCCACCTGGTGGCAGCGGGTCTACGAGGAGGTCGAGCTCGACGCCGTCCGACGCCGGGCACGAGGGTCACCGATGGCCGGAAGGAACCGGGCGCGAGGGTCACCGGTCCCGGTTCCGTTTTTCGGCGGCCGACCGGGCACCGATGCTGTCGCTCAGCACTCGATGATGTTCACCGCGAGCCCGCCCCGGGCCGTCTCCTTGTACTTCACGCTCATGTCCGCGCCCGTCTCCTTCATGGTCTTGATGACCTTGTCCAGGGAGACCTTGTGGCTGCCGTCGCCGCGCAGCGCCATCTTCGCCGCCGTGACGGCCTTGACCGCGGCCATGCCGTTGCGCTCGATGCACGGGATCTGGACGAGACCGCCGACCGGGTCGCAGGTCAGCCCGAGGTTGTGTTCCATGCCGATCTCGGCGGCGTTCTCGACCTGCTCGGGGGTACCGCCCAGAACCTCGGCGAGGGCGCCCGCGGCCATGGAGCAGGCGGAGCCGACCTCGCCCTGGCAGCCGACCTCGGCACCGGAGATGGAGGCGTTCTCCTTGAAGAGCATGCCGATGGCTCCGGCGGCCAGGAGGAAGCGGACGACGCCGTCCTCCTTCTCCGCCTCGGTGGCACCGCCCGCCGCGAAGTTCATGTAGTAGTGCAGCACGGCCGGGATGATGCCCGCGGCGCCGTTGGTGGGTGCGGTGACGACGCGTCCGCCCGCCGCGTTCTCCTCGTTGACCGCCATCGCGTAGAGGGTGATCCACTCCATCGCATGGGTCTGCGGATCGCCCTCGGCACGCAGCTGTCGCGCTGTGGTCGCGGCACGGCGGCGGACCTTGAGACCGCCGGGCAGGATGCCCTCGC
The DNA here is from genome assembly GCF_044740965.1 of Streptomyces sp. NPDC088252. Classification (NCBI taxonomy): domain Bacteria; kingdom Bacillati; phylum Actinomycetota; class Actinomycetes; order Kitasatosporales; family Streptomycetaceae; genus Streptomyces; species Streptomyces sp. NPDC088252. The sequence goes on from NZ_JBIURS010000010.1 coordinate 257,224, forward strand.
GGGACATGCCGCGCGCGACGCAGGCCTGCATGACGTGCCAGATGTCCAGCAGCCCCGAGCGGATCTCGTTCTCGGTGCGCCAGGCCTTCTCGTTCTCCAGCATCAGCGAGGAGATGGACAGGCCGGTGTCCTTCGAGAGCCGCAGCAGTTCGTCGCCGGTGCGGAAGGGGTACTTCAGCACGGTGTCGTCGAGAACGATCCGGTCCTCGCCCACCGCGTCCTCGTCGACCACGAAGCCGCCGCCGACCGAGTAGTAGGTCTTCACCAGCAGCGTCGAGCCGTCCCGGTCGAAGGCGAAGATCGTCATGCCGTTGGCGTGGTACGGCAGGGCCTTGCGGCGGTGCAGGACGAGCTGCTCGTCGGCGTCGAAGTCGATCTCGTGCATGCCGAGCAGATTGATCCGGCCGGTGGTGCGGATCCTCTCGACCCGGTCGTCGGCGGATTCCACGTCGACGGTGCGGGGCGACTCGCCCTCCAGGCCGAGCAGGACGGCCTTGGGGGTGCCGTGGCCGTGACCGGTCGCGCCGAGGGAGCCGTACAGCTCGGCCCGTATCGAGACGGTGTGGGCGATCAGGCCCTCGTTCTTCAGCCGGCGCGCGAACATGCGGGCGGCGCGCATCGGGCCGACCGTATGGGAGCTGGACGGGCCGATGCCGATCGAGAACAGGTCGAAGACCGAGATGGCCACGGGTGACTCCTAAGGGGTTGGTAGACGCCGTTGTCTGCCGGGTGGTGCGGTACGGACCGGTCGGCCCGAAGAGCAGCGGGGACAAGGGATGGGGCACCGCGCTCACTGACCAGTGTGCGTGGTGCCCCGCCCGAAAGGTGACGAACTGTGTCCCGTATTACTCGGGACGAGCCGCGTCCCGGACTACTTCAGACCGGGGTACAGCGGGAACTTCTCGGCCAGCGCGACGACACGGGCCTTCAGGCTGTCCGCGTCGTAGGACGGCTTGAGCGCGGAGGCGATGATCTCGGCGACCTCGGTGAAGTCCTCGGCCTGGAAACCGCGGGTGGCCAGGGCGGGCGTACCGATCCGCAGACCCGAGGTGACCATCGGCGGCCGCGGGTCGTTCGGGATGGCGTTCCGGTTGACCGTGATGCCCAGCTCGTGCAGCCGGTCCTCGGCCTGCTGGCCGTCCAGCTCGGAGTTGCGCAGGTCGACGAGGACCAGGTGGACGTCCGTACCGCCGGACAGCACGGAGACACCGACCTCGGTGACGTCCGGCTGGACCAGCCGCTCGGCGAGGATGCGGGCGCCGTCCAGGGTGCGCTGCTGGCGCTCCTTGAACTCCTCGGTCGCCGCGACCTTGAACGAGACCGCCTTGGCCGCGATCACGTGCTCCAGCGGACCGCCCTGCTGGCCCGGGAAGACCGCCGAGTTGATCTTCTTGGCGAGCTCCTGCGTCGACAGGATGACGCCACCGCGCGGACCGCCGAGGGTCTTGTGCGTGGTGGTCGTGACGACGTGGGCGTGCGGCACCGGGTTGGGGTGCAGACCCGCGGCCACCAGGCCGGCGAAGTGCGCCATGTCGACCATGAGGTACGCGCCGACCTCGTCCGCGATGCGGCGGAAGGCGGCGAAGTCCAGCTGACGCGGGTACGCGGACCAACCGGCGACGATCAGCTTCGGCTTGGACTCCTTGGCCAGACGCTCGACCTCGGCCATGTCCACGACGCCGCTCTCGTCGACGTGGTACGGGACCACGTTGTAGAGCTTGCCGGAGAAGTTGATCTTCATGCCGTGCGTCAGGTGACCACCGTGGGCCAGGTTCAGGCCCATGATCGTGTCGCCCGGCTTCAGCAGCGCGAACATCGCGGCGGCGTTGGCCTGCGCACCGGAGTGCGGCTGGACGTTCGCGGCCTCGGCGCCGAACAGCGCCTTGATGCGGTCGATGGCGATCTGCTCGACGACGTCGACGTGCTCACAGCCGCCGTAGTAGCGGCGGCCGGGGTAGCCCTCGGCGTACTTGTTGGTGAGGACGGAGCCCTGGGCCTCCATGACCGCGACCGGAGCGAAATTCTCCGAGGCGATCATTTCGAGGGTGGACTGCTGACGGTGGAGCTCGGCGTCGACGGCGGCGGCGACGTCCGGGTCCAGCTCGTGGAGGGAGGAGTTGAGAAGCGACATCAGGTGGTCCCTTGGGGTCTTTAGTTGCCGGAGAACTCGGTGTACTCGTCGGCGGAGAGCAGGTCCTTCGGCTCCTCCGCCACACGTACCTTGAACAGCCAGCCGCCTTCGAAGGGAGCGGAGTTCACCAGCGACGGGTCGTCCACGACGTCCTGGTTCGCGGCGGTGACCTCACCGGTCACCGGCGAGTACAGGTCGCTCACCGACTTGGTCGACTCCAGCTCGCCGCAGGTCTCGCCCGCGGTCACCGTGTCACCGACCTCGGGGAGCTGGGCGTAGACGACATCGCCGAGCGCGTTGGCGGCGAACTCGGTGATGCCGATCGTCGCCACACCGTCCTCGACGGCCGACAGCCACTCGTGCTCCTTGCTGTAACGCAGCTGCTGGGGGTTGCTCATGACCTGAATTCTCCTGTACGCGTGGGAGTGCTGATGAACGGTGGTCTTACGGTGTGAGACGGGAATGCGTCACTTCCGAGGTGCGCGGACGTCACTTCTGACGCTTGTAGAAGGGCAGCGCCACGACTTCGTACGGCTCGTGGCTGCCCCGGATGTCCACCCCGACGCCCGTGGTGCCGGGCGTGGCGTGCGCGGCGTCCACGTACGCGATGGCGATCGGCTTGCCCAGGGTGGGCGACGGAGCGCCCGAGGTGACCTCGCCGATGATCTCGCCCCCGGCGACCACGGAAAAACCGGCGCGCGGCACCCGGCGGCCCTCGGCGATCAGCCCGACCAGCTTGCGGGGCGGGGCGGTCTCGGCGCGCTCGGCGGCGGCCGTCAGGGCCTCGCGGCCGACGAAGTCGCCCTCCTTCTCGAACTTCACGACCCGGCCGAGGCCGGCGTCGAAGGGGGTCAGCTCGGTGGTCAGCTCGTGCCCGTAGAGCGGCATGCCCGCCTCCAGGCGCAGCGTGTCGCGGCAGGAGAGCCCGCACGGGATCAGGCCGTGGGAGGCGCCGGCCTCGGTGAGGGCCTTCCACAGCTGCTCGGCGTGCTCGGGGGCGACGAACAGCTCGAAGCCGTCCTCGCCGGTGTAGCCGGTGCGGGCGATCAGCGCGGGCACACCGGCGACCGTGCCGGGCAGACCGGCGTAGTACTTCAGCCCGTCCAGGTCTGCGTCGGTGACCGAGGCCAGGATGGCGGGGGACTCCGGGCCCTGGACGGCGAGCAGTGCGTACGCGTCGCGGTCGTCGCGCACCGCGGCGTCGAAGCCGTCGGCCCGCGCGGTCAGCGCGTCCAGCACGATCTGGGCGTTCCCGGCGTTGGCGACGACCATGTACTCGTCGTCACCGAGGCGGTAGACGATCAGGTCGTCCAGGATGCCGCCGTCCTCGGCGCAGATCATGGTGTAGCGGGCGCGGCCCACGGCGACGGTGCCGATGTTGCCGACCAGCGCGAAGTTCAGGAAGGCCGCGGCCTCGGAGCCGGTGACGGTGATCTCGCCCATGTGGGACAGGTCGAAGAGACCGGCCCTGGTGCGCACCGCGTTGTGCTCGTCGCGCTCACTGGCGTACCGCAGGGGCATGTCCCAGCCCGCGAAGTCGGTCATGGTCGCGCCCAGCGAACGGTGCAGGGCATCGAGGGCGGTGAGACGGGGGGCGGTGCTCATGGATGTGACTCCCGGGGCATGACGACGAGGACAATCCCTCCCCATCTGTCATCGGAACCTGAGAGGTTCGCCGAGAGCCCCCTGAGGGGTTCGGCTTGCACCTTGGGTGGAGCCGCGGAGCGGCCCGCTTTTCAGATCTGCCTCATCCACGCGGTACGGGGCCTGAGAGATTCAAGGGAGGAACTTGCTCCTTCGGCGCCCGGCACATGCAGTGACCGGAACTCTCCCGCGCGGATTCAAGCGGCCTTTATGTAGTTGGCCGGGTCATCATCGCACGCATTCCGTTGGAGTGGGGCCCCGGTCCCCCTTCGGAATCGACGGCGTGGACGGTTGTGTCGCATTACCTTTTCTTTACACTTCAGAGGCATACGCGGGTGACCCGACAGGGGGAGGGCGATGACGTTGCAGCGGTACGCGACAACCGCGGGAGTCGCGCACGACGCGATGCCCGCACAGCCGGGGATCCCGGCCGGCGAGACGCTCGACCCACGCACGCCCGTCGTACGCGACCTGCGGGCGCGGGCCGGGCGTGGCCCGCGCAGCCTGCACTTCGCGGCGGGCGACGTGGTGGTGGTCTCCGGACTGCCCGGCAGCGGCAAATCGACGCTCATCCGGCGGACGGTGACGACGGCCCGCGCCATCGACTCCCAGGACACCCGGGACCGCTGGGCCCGGGTGATGCCCCGCTTACTCCCGTACGCCCTCTACCGCCCGCTGGTCCGCGCCGCCCACTACCGGGGACTGTGGCGGGCGCTGCGCTCCGGCGAGTCCGTCGTCGTCCACGACTGCGGAACCCAGGCGTGGGTGCGCGGCTGGCTGGCCCGTGACGCCCGGCGCCGGGGCCGCGTCCTCCATCTCGTCCTGCTCGACGTCACGCCGCAGACGGCGAAGGAGGGCCAGCGGGAGCGCGGACGGGGTGTCTCCGGATACGCGTTCGCCCGGCATCGCAGGGCGGTGGGGAAGCTGCTGCGGGGCGCCGAGAGCGGCCTGCTGCCGCCCGGCTGCGCCTCGGCGGTGCTGCTGGACCGCGAGGCGGCGGGGGCGCTGGCCCGGATCACGTTCGCCACGGCACCGAAGAGGCGGGCGGCCGGACGTTAATCTTCTGCGGGAAGGCTCGGGCAAGAAGGGGAAGCAGTGGACATTCCGGCGCAGGTCCAGTCCCATCCGCAGAGCGGATGGCCGGCCAATGAGCTCGAAGAGGTGCTGATGGCCTCGGTCGGCAGCCCGGAGGCGGGCGGACGGCTCGTCGAGGTGCTCGGGCGCAGCCAGGTCTGGGTGCCCCTGCCCAATGGCGGCGGACCCGACTCCCCGGACCTGGACCTGCCGACGCTGGAGATCGACGGCGCCGCGTTCGTTCCCGTGTTCAGCTCCGAACAGCAGTTCCTCGCCTGCGTCGGCACCCATATGTCCTTCACCGTCGCGCCCGCCCGCGACTTCGCCCGCGGCCTGCCCCCGCAGCTCGGTATCGCGGTGAATCCGGGCGGCGCCGTCGGGATGCCGCTGCCGCCGCCCGCCGTGGCCGAGCTCTGCCGCGCCGGACGCACCCCGCTGGACGGGCCGGCCAGCGGCGGCCGGGTCCGGCTGTACGAACCGTCCTGGCAGGAGGAGCCCGTCGACTTCCTCGCCGCGGCGGCCGGCGAATTCGAGGAGAGCGGCGTCGTGCTCACCGCCCGCCGGACGCTGGCCAGCATCGAGGGCGGCGAGCCCGTCCTCTTCATAGGGGTCGAGTTCTCCACCTGGGAGGGCGCCGGACGCAACGCCCCGATGGACGCCCTCGGCCGTGCGCTGGGCCGGGTCGAGGTGCCCTGGCCGGTCAACCTGGTCCTGCTCGACGTGGCACAGGACCCGGTCGGCGACTGGATACGGGAGAAGGTCCGGCCGTTCTATCGGCGCGAGACCCGGTAGCACGCCGACGGCTCCGGAGCCGCCTGCCACGTCGGTCCATGGCGTCAAGTCGGTGTCAGGACCGACGCATAAGCTGGTTTGATGGCTGGTGCCCAGACACCATGCCGCACCCGTGTGCCCCGGGGCGGCGGGCCGACACAGTGGATCGAAGAGGGGCGGGACCAGGTGAGTGCGTCAGGCACCGCAGCGGCCGGGCAGGTCGAGCACATGCTGCGCCAAGTGACGCCGGGACGCTACGACGCGTACGAGGCGCTGCTGCAGGCCCTGGTGAACGGCCGGATCTGGATGCTCCTCTGGCACGGCCAGGCGGGCTCGCCCGACGCCCAGTACGGAAACATGGAGATCGACGGTCTCGGCTACGCCCCCTGTGTGACCTCCGCCCAGGAGCTCTCGGCCAGTGGCTGGAACCGGGCCCATGAACTGGTCGGCGGGCGCGACATCGCCCGTGCCCTCTTCCCCGACCGCTGGGGCATCTGGCTCAATCCGCACGCCCCGGGCGGCGGGATCGGCATCCCCTGGCTGGATCTGCGCCGGATCGCCACCGGCCTCGACCGGATGCCCGCGGGCCCCCTCCGGCTCACCGAGCCGGCCATCGAGATCCCGCAGTTCTACGCGCTGCTCGCGCAGAACGCCCACCACACCCCCGCGATCCGCTCGCTGCGCCGCGCCTGGGTGCAGCCCGCGCTCGGCGTCCCCTATCTCGCCATCGGCCTCGACCTGTACGACACGAGCCAGACCTCGGTCGACGCGGTGCGCGCGATGATGCAGCAGTCGATCGGCGCGGTCCCGGACGGGCTGCCCGTCTCCACCGTCGCGATGTCCGACGAGTACGACCCGGTCGCGATGTGGCTGCGCGCCAACGCCCGTCCGTTCTACGACCGCGAGGCCCATGCCCCGGCGGCCCCGGTGGCGGGCTACGGCTATCCGCCGCCGCAGGGCGCGTACTGAGCGCGGGCCGTCGCAGTCGCGCGTACCGGTAGGGGTGCGCGGCCGGCCGTACCCGGTGTCCGTGGCGCACCGGCCGTTCCCGGCGCTGGTGCTTGTCGGCGCACCGTGCGTTCCCGGCGTCCGTAGGCGCGTCGGCCGTTCCCGGTGCCCGTGGATGCGGACCAGGGTTCCGGGCGTCCGGAAGTTCCGGGCACCCGTGGATGCCCCCGAAGGCGCCGAGCGCCCGTGATGCGACCGCGTGAGCCCGGTGTGCCCGGAATGCAGGTGTACGTTCCTGATTCCCGGGACATACCCATAGAGGTTCAACTCCCGAAATGCGGGTGCGTGTTCACGGCTTCCCGGTGCATCTCGCTCTCCATGTCCGGGATTTCCGCGCTGGGGACGTCTGGTGGTGAAAGCGGTGCGAATCTGCGTGCGTGCCCCTCTTCCGCCTCAACTGGCCCGTGTTCGAGGGGCGTTCACATCCGTCCGGATAACGGAACACCCCTGACCGCATCACGGTTAGGCATCCATTCGCCTGACGCTATGGCTACCTGTCGCGGCGGCAATGAAGACTCCCGCAGCAAGGGCGTCTTGCCGCCTCTGCGTACGACTGACTGATCGCGCCGCCACAGCGGCCAGTTCGGCCCGGCCACCGCCGGTTGAGAGGGGTCCTTGCCACGATGACGGCACCACTGCACGAGCCGACCACGGAAGCGGACCCGATCGCGACCGGCGGTCCCGCAGTCGACTCCGGGACGAAGAAGGTCGAGGGGCGCTCCCTCAAGCAGATTGCCTGGAACCGCCTCAAGCAGGACAAGGTTGCGCTGTCGGGTGGCATCGTTGTCCTCGTCCTGATTGTTGTGGCCGTCTTCGCGCCCCTGATCGTGGGCCTGTTGGGGCACCCGCCGAACGACTTCCATCAGGAGATGCTGGACCCGCTGACGAACCTGCCCAAGGACGGGCTCGGCGGCATGAGCGGCGACTTCCTCTTCGGTGTCGAGCCCAACAAGGGGCGCGACGTCTTCAGCCGCATCGTCTATGGCGCCCGGATCTCGATGATGGTGGCGTTCCTGGCGGCCCTGGTCGCCGTGGCGCTCGGCACATTCTTCGGCATCGTCGCCGGCTACTTCGGTGGCTGGGTGGACGCTCTGATCAGCCGGGTGATGGACGTGTTGCTGTCCTTCCCGCAGCTGCTGTTCATCATCTCCCTCGTCTCGGTCCTCCCCGACGATCTGCTGGGGCTCACCGGCACCGGGGTGCGCGTCGCCGTACTGGTCGCCGTCATCGGCTTCTTCGGATGGCCCTATGTGGGACGCATCGTCAGGGGGCAGACACTTTCGCTGCGTGAACGCGAATACGTGGAGGCGGCGCGCAGCCTCGGTGGCGGGAGAGTGCACATCCTCTTCCGTGAACTGCTACCGAACCTGGTGGCGCCGATCACCGTCTACGCGACGCTCATGATCCCCACGAACATCCTCACCGAAGCGGCCCTCAGCTTCCTCGGTGCCGGTGTGCGGCCGCCCACCGCCTCCTGGGGCGGAATGCTGCGGGACGCCCTGGAGACGTACGAGCACGACCCGATGTTCATGGTTTTCCCCGGTGTGACGATCTTCATCACCGTGTTGGCCTTCAACCTCTTCGGGGACGGGCTGCGCGACGCCCTGGATCCCAAGGGGACCCGATAGTCCACGACTTGCCCCTGCCGCACTGTCAGGTGGCTCTTCCCATGGTTCTCCGGCAAGCAATGGCCTGGGACCGCGATCTCGGAGGTTGCGAGAAAATGCCCACAGTTACCTCGAAACGACGGCTCACCGCTGGTGCGGCCCTCGTGGTCGCGGCGCTGATGACCACCACGGCGTGCGGCGGCGGCAACGGCGGCGACAGCAAGTCGAAGGGTGCCGGCTTCAACGCGGCGTTCAACAAGGTCGCCAACGCGTCCACCAAAAAGGGTGGAACGCTGAAGATGATCGCCAAGCAGGACCTCGACTCCGCCGACCCCCAGCGTGCCTACTACGGCATGGTGTGGGACTTCATGCGCTTCTACACCCGCCAGCTGGTCACGTACGACACCAAGCCGGGCGCCGCTTCCACCAAGCTGGTCGGCGACCTCGCCACCGGCCCCGGTGAGATCACCGACGGCGGCAAGACGTACACGTACAAGCTGCGGGACGGCCTCACTTGGGAGGACGGCTCCAAGCTGACTTCCAAGGACGTCAAGTACGGCATCGAGCGCATCTGGGCGACGGACACCATCACCGGTGGCCCGCAGTATCTGAAGCAGACGCTGGACCCGAAGGGCGAGTACAAGGGCCCCTACAAGGACTCGTCCCCGGACAGGCTCGGTCTGAAGGCGATCGAGACGCCCGATGACAGCACCATCGTCTTCAAGCTGCCCAAGCCCAACGGTGACTTCGAGCAGTTCCTCGCCATGCCGTCCGGCACGCCCGTGAAGGCGTCGAAGGACACCAAGGCGAAGTACACCCAGCGGCCGTTCTCCTCGGGCCCGTACAAGTTCGAGACGTACCAGGCGGGCAAGAGCATCGTGCTCGTCCGTAACGACAAGTGGCAGAAGTCCTCGGACCCGCTGCGCCCTGCGCTGCCGGACAAGATCACCGTGACGTTCTCCGCCAACAAGGAAGAGAACGACAAGAAGCTGATGGAGGGGGACTACGACGTCGACCTCAACGGCACCGGGATGACCCAGTCCGGCCGCGTCACCGCCGTCCAGGACCACAAGGGCAGCGTCGACAACATGCAGACGGCCTTCGTCCGCTATGTCGCGCTGGTCCACACGGCGAAGCCGCTGGACAACGTCCACTGCCGCAAGGCCGTCTTCTACGCCACGAACTTCGCGAGCCTTCAGCAGACCCGTGGTGGTGAGATCGCCGGTGGTGAGATCGCCAACAGCACGCTTCCGGTCTCCATCAAGGGTCACAGCGACTACGACCCGTACGGCGTCCTCGCGCGCAAGGGCAAGCCGGACGAGGCCAAGGCAAAGGATGAGCTGAAGCAGTGTGGTCAGCCGAGTGGCTTCGCCACGAAGATCACCGCTCGTACGAACAACCCGGGCGAGGTCGACGCGGCCGAGGCTCTGCAGGCACAGCTCAAGAAGGTAGGCATCCAGGTCGAGGTCGATGCGCTGGACGGTGCCGAGACCTCCAGCATCACCGGCTCGCCGACCGTCGTGAAGAAGCGCGGCTACGGCATGACGATGAGCGGCTGGGGTCCGGACTTCCCGTCCGGCCAGGGCTTCGGACAGCCGCTGTGGGACAGCCGGTTCCTGTCGGAGACCGGTAACTACAACGAGTCGCAGATCAAGGACCCGCAGATCGACAAGCTCTTCGACAACGCGATCGCGGAGACCGACCCGGACAAGGCCGGCGAGATCTACAAGGCTCTCGACAAGCGAATCCTCGACCAGGCCGATTGGATGCCTTTCCTCTACGAGAAGAACATCACCTGGCGCGGCGATCGACTGACCAACGTCTACATGTCCGACGCCTACAGCGGCCGTTACGACTACGTCTCGCTCGGCGTCGTCAAGTAGTCGCTGTAGTCAACAGCATTTGCAGTCGACCTGGTTGACTGCACCACCGCCGCCGAAACCCGCCAGTCCGAAGGGCAGGTGATGGCCGTGGCCGTGGCCGGGAGCTCCCATAAAGGGCCCCGGCCACCGCCGGGCCGCGCACAGTGCTTGCTTATCTCATCCGGCGCCTGTTCGCCGTAGTCATCATGGTGCTCGTCGTACTGCTCGCGACCTTCACCATCTTCTTCATGCTGCCCAAGTGGGCGGGTCAGGACGTCGCCGTCCTGTTCGCAGGCAAGGCCACGGGTGCCGAGCAGCTCGCAGGCATCCGGGTCAAACTGGGTCTCGACGACCCCCTTCTCGTCCAGTTCTGGGACTTCGTCAAGGGCATCCCGCTGGGGCGCGACTACGCCAACGGTGACGACGTCACCCACTGCGCCGCACCCTGCTTCGGGTACTCCTTCCGCACCGAGGTACCGGTCTGGACCACGCTCAAGGACGCCCTGCCCGTCACCGGCGCGCTCGCCGCCGGCGCCTGCGTCCTGTGGCTCCTCGGCGGGGTCGCCACCGGTGTCGTGTCCGCGCTGCGGCGCGGCAGCATCTGGGACCGTGCCGCGATGACCACCGCCCTCGGCGGCGTCTCCCTGCCGATCTTCTTCACCGGCATGGTCGCGATGGGCCTGTTCGTGCACAACCTCGGCTGGGTGCACATCGCCGACAACCTCTCCACGGACGACGGCATCGGCACCTGGTTCCAGACACTGGTCCTGCCGTGGATCGTGCTCGCCTTCCTGAACGCCGCGATGTACGCCCGGCTCACCAGAGCCACCATGCTCGAAGTGCTCGGCGAGGACTACATCCGTACCGCCCGTGCCAAGGGTCTGGGCGAGGGCACCGTCATCACCCGGCACGCCCTGCGTTCGGCGATGACCCCGATCCTCACCGTCTTCGGCCTCGACATCGGCGTGCTCCTCGGTGGCGCCGTCCTCACCGAGTCCACGTTCAACCTGCCGGGGCTCGGGCTCGCGGCGGTCCAGGCCATCAGCAGCAAGGACCTGCCGGTGATTCTCGGCGTCACCCTGTTCGCGGCTCTCGCGATCGCCGTCGCCAACCTCGTCGTCGACATTCTGTACGCCGTCATCGACCCGCGAGTGAGGCTGGGATGACCGAACTGCACAAGAGCGGTGCCGCGCTGGGCGAACCCGCCCCGGCCGGCTCGCCCGCTCCCACCGCCTTCCTCGAAGTGCGCGACCTCAAGGTGCACTTCCCGACCGACGACGGCCTGGTCAAGTCCGTCGACGGGCTCAACTTCCAGCTGGAGAAGGGCAAGACCCTCGGCATCGTCGGCGAGTCCGGCTCCGGCAAGTCCGTCACGTCGCTGGGCATCATGGGCCTGCACACCACGGGCCAGTACGGAAAGCGCAAGGCGCAGGTCTCCGGCGAGATCTGGCTGGACGGCAAGGAACTGCTGTCCGCGGACCCGGACGAGGTGCGCAGGCTGCGCGGCCGGGACATGGCCATGATCTTCCAGGACCCGCTCTCCGCGCTGCACCCGTACTACACGATCGGCAAGCAGATCGTGGAGGCGTACCGGGTCCACCACGACGTGGACAAGAAGACCGCCCGCAAGCGTGCGATCGAGATGCTCGACCGGGTCGGCATCCCGCAGCCCGACAAGCGTGTCGACAGCTACCCGCACGAGTTCTCCGGCGGGATGCGCCAGCGCGCGATGATCGCCATGTCGCTGGTCAACAACCCCGAGCTGCTGATCGCCGACGAACCGACGACCGCGCTCGACGTGACCGTCCAGGCGCAGATCCTCGACCTGATCAGGGACCTGCAGAAGGAGTTCGGCTCCGCGGTCATCATCATCACCCACGACCTGGGGGTCGTGGCGGAGCTCGCCGACGACCTCCTGGTGATGTACGGCGGGCGCTGCGTGGAGCGCGGACCGGCCGAGAAGGTGTTCTACGAGCCCCGGCACCCCTACACCTGGGGTCTGCTGGGCTCGATGCCGCGCCTCGACCGCGACCAGACCGACCGGCTCATCCCGGTCAAGGGGTCCCCGCCGTCGCTCATCAACATCCCCTCGGGCTGCGCCTTCAACCCGCGCTGTCCGTACGCGGACGTACCCAAGGACGACGTGACCCGCACCGTTCGGCCCGAGCTGCAGGAGGTCGGCAGCCGGCACTGGGCGGCCTGCCACATGTCGCAGGAGCAGCGGGAGCGTATCTGGACCGAAGAGATTGCGCCCAAGCTGTGAGCGAGGACAAGGCCGTGACGAGCGAGGACAAGGGCGTGGACGTTCCGGCGCAGAGGTCTGCAGGGAGCGGCGCGGCGGCCGAGGACGCCGCCTCCCGCGAGGTGCTGCTCAAGGTGACCGGGCTGCAGAAGCACTTCCCTCTCAAGAAGGGGATGCTGCAGCGCAACGCCGGTGCCGTGAAGGCGGTCGACGGGATCGACTTCGAGGTGCGCTCGGGAGAGACCCTGGGCGTGGTCGGGGAGTCCGGCTGCGGAAAGTCGACGATGGGCCGGCTGATCACCCGGCTGCTCGAACCCACCGCGGGGAAGATCGAGTTCGAGGGGAGGGACATCACGCACCTCGGCGTCGGTGCCATGCGCCCGATGCGCCGCGACATGCAGATGATCTTCCAGGACCCGTACTCCTCGCTGAACCCCCGGCACACGATCGGCACGATCGTGGGCGCCCCCTTCAAGCTGCAGGGCGTCACGCCCGAGGGCGGCGTGAGGAAGGAGGTGCAACGGCTGCTGGAGGTCGTGGGCCTCAACCCCGAGCACTACAACCGCTATCCGCACGAGTTCTCCGGCGGCCAGCGCCAGCGCATCGGGATCGCGCGAGCGCTCGCGCTCAACCCCAAGCTGGTCGTGGCGGACGAGCCGGTCTCGGCGCTGGACGTCTCCATCCAGGCCCAGGTCGTGAACCTGCTCGACGACCTCCAGACCGAGCTGGGTCTCACGTACGTGATCATCGCCCATGACCTGTCGGTCGTCCGGCACGTCTCGGACCGGATCGCGGTGATGTACCTCGGCAAGATCGTGGAGCTGGCCGACCGCGAGTCGCTCTACAAGGCGCCGATGCACCCGTACACCAAGGCGCTGCTCTCGGCGGTTCCGATTCCGGACCCGAAGCGCCGTTCGGCCAAGAGCGAGCGCATCCTGCTGAAGGGCGACGTGCCGTCGCCGATCTCGCCGCCCAGCGGCTGCCGATTCCACACCCGGTGCTGGAAGGCCACGGAGGTCTGCAAGACGCAGGAGCCGCCGCTGGTCGCGCTGAAGACCGGACACCAGGTGGCCTGCCACCACCCGGAGAACGCGCCCGACCAGGTGCCCGGTGAGACGGTGACGGCGGCGGCGCGCGAGGCGATCGAGATCGTCACGACGGGGCCGCCGGAGCCGGACGGGGCGCAGGAGGCCAAGGCCGTCACGGCGGCGGAGCCGCAGGCCGCCACGGCGGAGGATCCGGAGTCAGCCGCGGCGCGGAAGCCCGAGGCCGAGGAGGCCGAGGAAGCCGCCCCGGACGGCGGCACCGGATCGTCCGATACGCCGGAGGGCGGTCCGAAGGAGTAGTACCGGCACAATTGCCCGGTGCTCAATGAACTGTTCACGCCCTCCGTCCAGCATGCGCTCGACATCGCCGGGATCTTCGTCTTCGCGATCTCCGGCGCACTGCTCGCCGTACGCAAGAACTTCGATGTCTTCGGCATCGCGGTGCTTGCCGAGGTGACCGCGCTGGGCGGGGGGCTGTTCCGTGACATCGTCATCGGTGCGGTCCCGCCTGCGGCCTTCACGGACCTCGGCTACTTCACCACCCCGCTCCTCGCCGCCGGCCTGGTGTTCTTCCTGCATCCGCACGTCGAACGGATCCAGGTCGGCGTCAACGTCTTCGACGCGGCCGGTCTCGGGCTGTTCTGCGTCACGGGCACGGTCAAGGCGTACGCCTACGGTCTCGGCCTCACGGCGTCGGCGGCCCTGGGGCTGGCCACCGCGGTCGGCGGCGGTGTGCTGCGCGACGTGCTGGCCAACGAGGTGCCTTCGCTGTTGCGCTGGGACCGCGACCTGTACGCGGTGCCCGCGATCGTCGGCGCCACGATGATCGTGCTGTGCATCCGCTTCGGCGTGCTCAACGCCTTCACCAGCGGCACCGCGGTGATCCTGGCGTTCCTGCTGCGGCTGCTCGCGATGCGCTTCCACTGGCGGGCACCGCGCGCCTACAACCGGCGGTCGGCGACGGCCGAGGAGGGACCCGCGACCACCTGACACGGCTCTCGCGGGCCGGTCGACGACGCGCGCCGCCGACATCTTCCGGCCACAAAAAAGCTACCGCTCAGTAATAATATCGGTGTACGGTGCCTCGCATGGCACACGCAGCAGAGCAGGTCGCGCGGACCGCGCAGGCGACCATCGGCGACAGCGAGTTCGACCGCGACACCGCCGTCACCCTTCGAGGAGAAGGCGTCTACGACGCCGAGCTCTCCGCCGGATGGACGATCATCCACGCGGTCAACGGCGGCTACCTGCTCGCCATGCTCGGCCGTGCGCTGGGCGAGGCCCTGCCGCACCCGGACCCCTTCTCGGTCTCCGCGCACTACCTCACCGCCTCCGTCCCGGGGCCCGCGGTGATCCGCACCCAGACGGTCCGCACCGGCCGCACCCTCTCCACCGGCCAGGCCTCCCTCTTCCAGTACGCGCAGGACGGCACCGAGGTCGAGCGCATCCGGGTGATCGCCACCTACGGTGATCTGGGCACGCTGTCCGACGAGGTGCGCACCTCGGCGAAGCCGCCGGCCATCCCGCCGCCGGCGCACTGCCTCGGCCCGGCCGACGGTCCGGCCCCGATCCCCGGCAGCTCCGCCATCACCGAGCGGCTCGACATCAAGCTCGACCCGGCGACGGTCGGCTGGGCCGTCGGCGCCCCCTCGGGCAAGGGCGAGATGCGCGGCTGGTTCGGTCTCGCGGACGGCCGCGACGCCGACCCGCTCTCGCTGCTGCTGACCGTCGACGCACTGCCCCCCACCTCGTTCGAGCTGGGCCTCAAGGGCTGGACGCCGACCGTCGAACTCACCACCCACATCCGCTGCCGCCCCGCCCCCGGCCCGCTGCGTGTCTCCATCACCACCCGCAACCTGGCGGGCGGTTACCTGGAGGAGGACGCGGACGTCTGGGACAGCGCGGACCGGCTGGTGGCCCAGTCCCGCCAACTGGCGCGGGCACCCCGCGCGTAGCCCGTACGGGTGCGGCGCACCGGCGAGCGCGGCCGCGGAGGAAGCTAGTGGCGTGAAATCCGACCGGCTGCTCTCGATCCTCCTGCTGCTCCAGACCCGCGGCCGCGTGCCCGCCGGTGAGCTCGCCGAGCGCCTCGAAGTCTCCGTGCGCACCATCTACCGCGACATCGAGGCACTCTCGGCCGCCGGTGTCCCCGTCTACGCCGAGCGGGGCCGGCACGGCGGCATCGCGCTGCTGCCGGGGTTCCGTACGGACGTCACCGGGCTCACCGCCGACGAGGCGCGCGCCCTGTTCGTCCTCGCCGCGCAGGGCGCCCATGCCGCGCTCGGCCTCGACGCCGCGCTCGGGTCCGCGCTGCGCAAGGTGATGGCCGCCCTGCCCGCGCCGCACCGGCCCGCCGCCGAACTGACCAGCAGACGCATCCTGGTCGACCCGGTGCGCTGGATGAGCGGCCCGCGCCCGGTCGTGGATGTCGCCGAACTGCACGAGGCCGTGTTCGCCGACCGACGGTTGCGGCTGGACTACCGGCACAGCGGTACGCGGACCCCGCGTGCCTACACCGTCGATCCGTACGGCCTCGTCGTGAAGGCGGGCGTCTGGTACCTGGTCGCGGACCGCGACGGGGTGCCGCAGCTCTTCAGGGCGGACCGGGTGCGACGGGCCGCCCCCACCGACGACGCGGTCGTGCGCCGGCCCGGGGTGGAGCTCGCGGAGCTGTGGGACGCGTTGCGCAAGCAGGTCGAGGAGCGGCCCGGCGGCGTACGGCTGCGGGTGCGTGTGCACCGTTCCCGGCTCGATCTGTTCGTACGCCTGCACGCCGGGGCGCTGATCGGGGAGCCGCGGCCCGAGGAGGAGGGGGAGTGGGTGCGGGCCGAGCTGGCCGTCGACTCGGTGGAGTGGGCCCGCTCCCTGCTCTCCTTCGGCCCGAACCTCGAAGTGCTCTCCCCGCCGGAGGCGCGGACCGTGCTCGCCCGTCACGCGGCGGCGGTCGTGGCGCTGTACGGAGAAGCGGGCCGCGGGCCGGACGCGGAGGGCGGATGAGGTCGCGCGCGGGGCCGATGGGATTGCGTGCGCACCCCGGCGGGTCCGGCGGACCGGTTCCGGGCGGGCCTCAGATGTCCGCGTCGTCCAGCCAGTGCAGCCTGCCGCGGGTGACGAGTCTCAGCCGGCGGCGGGCCACCTCCGCCACCCGCTGCTCGCCGCCCGGCCCCGCGTCCAGCAGGGCCGAGGCCGTGATCACCATGTGGTCGACGTACAGGCCGCCCAGCATCAGCAGGTCCTCGTCGCTCCAGCCCCGGGACTGCGGCTCCTCGGCGAGTGCCGCGGCCACCTCCTCGGCGAAGCCTCGCAGTTGGGCCGCTATGGCCTCGCGGACCGGGCCCACGCCGCCGTGCTGCTCACGGGCGATGAAGCGGAAGTGGGCCGGCTGCTCACGTACATGACGTGTGATCAGCTCCACGCCGCGCTCCAGCCGCTCCTCGCTGTCGCCGGTCTCGGCGAGTGTCGCGCCGATCACCCCGTGCAGGCTGCCCAGTGTCTCCTCGACGAGTGCCACGCCGAGTCGGGCGGTGTCGTCGAAGTGCCGGTAGAAGGCGGTGGGTGTGAGTCCCGCGGCCCGGGTCACCTCGCGCAGTCCCAGGCTGCTGAGGCTCTGGTGCTCCAGGAGTCCGAGCGCGGCGTCCAGGAGCGCCTGGCGGGTCCTCAGCTTCTGGGTCCGGCGGATGCCGACGGTGTGACTCATGCCATTCAGTAAACAACTGTTCTCCGGGGTGGGGAAGGAGGAAGCGGTCTAGACTGAGTGGTCAGTGAACAGTCGTACTCTCAAGTGCTCGTGGAGAGCCCGCAGAAAGGCTGAACATGGTCGTCCTCGTCGCCGCCCTGCTCCTGCTCGGAGTCGTACTCGGAGCGGTGGTCCAGATTCCGCTCCCGCTCACCTTCGCGCTCGCCGCCATGATCGGCTGCTGGTTGCTGATCTTCGCCGTACGGGAGTGGCGGGGGGCGCAGCGCGGGCCCCGGTGACCGTCTGTCCGCATTGCCCCCGCATTCCCTTCCGGTTGCCGAATGCCCGATCGCCGATCGTCCGATCACCGATTGAAGGAGCTCGCACCATGACACTCACCGCATCCGTCCGCCGCCCCGCCGGAAAGCCCGCCGGCGGCACCGGCATCGGCGTCGGCACCGGCACCGAGATCGGTGCCGGGACCCCGCCGGGCGGGCGGACGGGCCGTGCCCGGGACGCCGACGGGCTTGCCGTCGCCTCCTTCGTGCTCGGGCTCGTCGGCCTGCTGGTGATGAACATCCTGCTCGGCCCGGCAGCCATCGTCATGGCGGTCATCGCCCTCGCCCGTTCCACCTCCCGGCGCGGTCGTGCCTTCCTCGGGCTCGCCCTCGGCATCGCCGACCTCGTGGTGTTGGCCCTCCTGGTCACCAGCAACGGAACCGTCTCCTGGAACTTCGTCGGCTGACCGAGGCCGAGACGTACGGCCGAGACGTACGGCCGAGACGCACGGCCCGCACTCGGCAGCCGGCGCCGACGGCCCGCACCGGCGGGCTCCGTCGACGCCGTCCCTGACCGGATCGGGCTCCGGATCGGGGTGCGCGATCGAGTGCCCTGCCCGATGCGCGGGCACCGGGCTGCGATGCGCCCGGCATACGCCCCACCGAGGGCTCGTAGAATCGAGCCCACCATGGCCTACCTCGACCACGCCGCGACCACGCCGATGCTTCCGGAGGCGATCGCGGCGATGACCGCCCAGCTCGCCGTCACCGGTAACGCGTCCTCACTGCACGCCGCCGGGCGCCGGGCCCGCCGTACCGTCGAGGAGTCGAGAGAGACCCTCGCCGACGCCCTCGGCGCACGCCCCAGCGAGGTGGTCTTCACCTCCGGCGGCACCGAGGCCGACAACCTCGCGGTGAAGGGCCTGTACTGGGCCCGCCGCGCCGCCGACCCCCGTCGCACCCGGGTGCTGGCCAGCCCGGTCGAGCACCACGCGGTGCTGGACGCCGTGGACTGGCTCGCCGAACACGAGGGCGCGAACGTCGAATACCTCCCCGTCGATCAGCATGGACGCGTCCACCCCGACGTGCTGCGCGAGGCGATCCTCCGCGACCCCGACGACGTCGCGATGGTCACGGTGATGTGGGCCAACAACGAGATCGGCACGATCATGCCGGTACGTGAACTGGCCTCCGTGGCCCGTGAGTTCGACGTACCGATGCATGCCGACGCGGTCCAGGCGTTCGGGCAGCTGGAAGTCGACTTCGCCCGGTCCGGGCTGGCCGCGATGACGGTCAGCGCGCACAAGATCGGCGGACCGTTCGGCATCGGCGCGCTGCTGCTCGGCCGCGCGTACACCCCCGTACCCGTACTTCACGGCGGTGGTCAGGAGCGGCACGTGCGCTCCGGGACGCTCGACGTGCCCGCCATCGCCGCCTTCGCCCTCGCGGGGCGTCTGGCCGCCGACGGCCGCGAGGAATTCGCCCGGGAGATCGGCGGCCTTCGCGACGATCTGGTCGCAGCCGTGCTGGCCGCCGTGCCGGACGCCGTCCTCGGCGGCGACCCGGCCCCGGGCGGCCGACTCCCCGCCAACGCCCACTTCAGCTTCCCCGGCTGCGAGGGCGACTCCCTGCTCCTGCTGCTGGACGCCCAGGGCATCGAATGCTCCACCGGCTCCGCGTGCACCGCCGGAATCGCCCAGCCGAGCCATGTCCTGCTGGCCACCGGCACCGACCCGGACCTGGCCCGGGGCACTCTGCGCTTCTCGCTCGGCCACACGTCCACCAAGCAGGACATCGACGAGGTGGCCCGCGCGATCGGACCGGCGGTGGAGCGGGCACGGACGGCGGGACTCAGCTGAAACCGGGCCCGTCCCCCAGCCGCTCCGTCCTCAGGCGCCGGACGGCTTCGCACGTGCCGCCCGGACCAGCTTCAGATAGCGGTCCCAGTCCCAGTGCTTCCCCGGATCGGTGTGATCCGTGCCCGGCACTTCCACGTGCCCGATGATGTGCTCGCGGTCCACCGGTATCCCGTACCGCCCGCATATCGCCGCCGCCAGCCGCGCCGACGCCCCGTACATCGCCGCCGTGAAGTCCTGCGGACGGTCCACGAAGCCCTCGTGCTCGATGCCGACGCTGCGTTCGTTGTACGACCTGTTCCCCGCGTGGAACGCCACATCGAGCTCACGGATCATCTGCGTCACATGGCCGTCCTTGCGCACCACGTAGTGCGCCGCCGCCCCGTGCCCCGGGTCCTGGAAGGCCTTCACCGCGCCCCGGTAGCCGCCCTGGGTGACATGGATGACCACCCGGTCGACCGGATAGTCCGCGGGGCGGTCGGCTCGCCGCCAGTTCGCCGGGGACGCCGATATCCATTCGGCCCGCGCGAAGTCCACCTCGCCGGGCGTCCGGGGCTTGTCCACCCCGGGCAGCCGCCACCAGGCGCGCTCCAGCTTCTCCCGCGCCAGCGCGGCCGTACCCACCGCCGTGACGGCGGCGCCGATCAGCAGCCCGCGCCGACCGATGCCGTGCCCGGGCTTCGCCGCCGCGGAGCCCTTGGCGCCCGCCGTCCCCTTGGTCCCCATGTGATCCACAACGCATATCCGGGAGCGTTCGGTTCCCGGAGCCCCGTACTCTGGTGGAGCTATGACTCAGACTTCCCAGCGCCCCCTCCGTGTGCTCGCCGCCATGTCCGGCGGTGTCGACTCCGCCGTCGCCGCGGCCCGCGCCGCAGAGGCGGGTCACGACGTGACCGGTGTGCACCTCGCCCTCTCCGCGAACCCGCAGTCCTTCCGTACCGGGGCGCGCGGCTGTTGCACGATCGAGGACTCCCGCGACGCGCGCCGCGCCGCGGACGTCATCGGCATCCCGTTCTACGTCTGGGACCTGGCGGAACGCTTCCGCGAGGACGTCGTGGACGACTTCATCGCCGAGTACGAGGCGGGGCGCACCCCGAACCCGTGTCTGCGCTGCAACGAGAAGATCAAATTCGCCGCGCTGCTCGACAAGGCCCTCGCGCTCGGCTTCGACGCCGTGTGCACCGGCCACTACGCCACGGTCGTACTGCGTGAGGACGGCAGCCGCGAACTGCACCGTGCCTCCGACATGGCCAAGGACCAGTCGTACGTCCTCGGTGTGCTGGACGAGAAGCAGCTCGCCCACGCGATGTTCCCGCTCGGCGACACCCTCACCACCAAGGACGAGATCCGCGCGGAGGCCGAGCGCCGGGGCCTCGCCGTCGCCAAGAAGCCCGACAGCCACGACATCTGCTTCATCGCCGACGGCGACACGCAGGGCTTCCTGGCGAGCCGGCTCGGTACCGCCGAGGGCGACATCGTCGACGAGTCCGGCACGAAGGTCGGCACCCACGAGGGCGCCTTCGGCTTCACCATCGGCCAGCGCAAGGGGCTGCGCATCGGCCACCCCGCCCCGGACGGCAAGCCGCGCTACGTCCTGGACATCTCCCCGGTGAACAACACCGTGACGGTCGGCCCGGTCGAGTCCCTCGACGTCACCGCGCTCACCGCCATCAGGCCCCGCTGGTGCGGCAACGCCCCGACCGGCGCCGGCACGTACACCGCCCAGCTGCGCGCCCACGGCGGCGAGACCGAGGTGACGGCGGAACTGGTCGACGGCACGCTGAACGTCACCTTCACCGAGCCGGTACGGGGCGTGGCCCCCGGCCAGGCGGTCGTGCTCTACGACGGCACCCGCGTCGTCGGCTCGGCGACGATCGCGACGACGGTGCGGCGGGAGACCGCGGCGGCCGGCTGACCGGCGGGGCCGGTACAGAGCCCATTCCAACCCGACGGAGTGGCCGGGCGGTTGGTGGACGGCTTACGAAGCGAAGCTCCTGGTAGACGGGTTCACGACATCGGCGGTCCACCGGGAGTGCTCTCGAACCTGGGCTCGACGAACAGCGCCAGGTAAGTCCCGCCGCGCCCCGGCCACCGATGAACGCGCACACCAGAGGCTCGCCCACACCTCTCTCCGGGGGTGCCGCTCTGGCTTCGATCCGCTTCCGCCTGGCCATCGCCGCCTGAGCCCGTGGGTCACTCACTGGCGCTACGCTGTAAGGAGTTGACGCAGCGCCAGTGGAGCGGACGGGGGACCACGTGACGCAGGACGAGGGCCGGATGGACGTGGACTCCATAGTCCGGGCGGCTGCGGAGGTTGCGAAGGTCGCTGAGGAACGCGGCACGCCTATTAACCACTACATCGCCGCTGGCAACATGGCCATCAACCTTGGTCGGATTGAAGGTGACCAGCACGCATCCGACCAGGATCTGTCAGGTGGGGCCGAACCCGCTGCGGCTGCGTCCACACGACCGGAGTCGTTGGCGGAGCAGCGGCAGAAGTTCCACTTTGAGTTCCTGAACCACTCGCTCAAGCAAGCCGAGTGGACGTTCCGCTTGAGCGTTTGGTTTATGACGGGCGGTGCTCTGGTGATCCTTGCGGGGGCGGTCCTGGCGCTCGTGTATGCCGGGAACCCAGACGTCAGCTTCCTGCCGTACGTTACGGCCCTGACGGGTGCGCTGATCACAGTTGGGGGCGGAGCGTTGGCGTTGCATTCGAAGCGCACGATGGCCAACCTCACGAAGCAGGCGGAGCACAACGAAGGCAAGATCGATGTTGATCACAAGCTCGAAATGGCCACGATCTTCATTGACCGTGTGGACGACCCGGAGCGCAAGGACCGGCTCAACTCGGCCGCAGCGATGAAGGCGCTCGACATGCAGTCGAGTCCAGAGGTGATGGTCGACCGCCTCTTGCCTGGGCAGGAGCCCCGGCGGCTCGGTGAGATCGAGCCGGGCGGTTCCGCCCGCTGAACAGCACGAGGCCCCCGGAGATACCGCCGGGGGCCTCGTGCGTACTCGCTGGGCCTGGGGGCCGGGGCGGGGGCTCGTACGCTCCGTGGTGCCACCGGAGGCCGGGACGACCTACGCGGAAGGCTGGGACTGCGATCCCTCCGGTTGTTCTTCCTCAGTGCGCTCCTGCCTCAGGTCACGCCAGGCGATCCGAGCACGACGTGCCGAAGCGAAAACGTCGGGCAACTGGTCGAGGAACCCTCGGATGGCGAAGAGCAGGATCGACAGCACACCAAAGAATGCGAGGATGCCGAGCGTCACGGCCGCGTCCAACAGTCTCAGTACCTTTCAGACAGGTGACCGAGCCGGGTCTCTTGCGCAGGGCATTCGTCAGCTCGGCCACGGTGAAGTGGCTCGAACCGAGAAGCCCCACGCTCGACGCAACGCTGGGTGTCTCAGTGGCCGAGGCGGGTGCGCTCGGCAATACAGTGGTTGGTGCGCTAAGTCCGTGGCGAGTCGAATGCTCCTCAAGCGACTTTGCGAGCCGACATCGATTGGATGTGACCGGCAGGTATCCAACCCGCCTGTCTCATCCCGGTCTCGCGCCTCCTGGAACGCCCTGCACCATCTGGATGCAGATCACAAGAAGCGAAGCAAAGGGCTTCGACTGCGTGCGAGAGCTTGCAACCTCCCACACGCAGAACTGATGGTAGGTCAAGCGCACTCGGTCGCGCAGCTCCACCTGGCACAAGTGAGCCCCGTCTCAGTCGGATTGACTGGACGGGGCTCAGGTGCCGGAGACCGGGGCGACCTACGCGGCGATGGGCGGCTCCTCGTCATGTGCCGGGGGCGGCAGCTCCTCGTCAATCCGGGGCGGAAGCTCGGGCCCCTTGAAGCGCTGCCAGGCGTCGCGGACTCGACTGGCCGAGTCCATCATCTCTGGGATCTGGTCGAGCAGCCCCTTCAGAGCGAAGAGGAGGATCGAGGCCACGCCAGCGGTGGCGAGAATGGTGTTGGTAGCGGTGTCGTCCACCGACCCTTGCCTTCCCTGTCATGGGTCGGATCGGGTGGGCAGGCAGCCTCGATCCGAACCCAACGGTTCGGAACGAGACACCTGCGCCGACGCGGTACGCGGATGTTCTCGGGTGCGGCCCCGGGAGGGCCGCCGTGCAGCAAGATTCAAAAATGCAGAAGTATGTATGTAGGTCGCGCCATCCAAACTGCTTTGCCTACGCGTCTCGGGTGCCTTGCACCCCGGGCTCATCAGGTTCGGACGGTCCTGAACGCCTCGTTCAGGCGACCAAGTGCGCGTTTGATGCAGTACGTATGTGTGTGTATGTATATATGTGAGTTCAGCAATCTTACCGATGTCAATCATACCATCGGGTGATGCGCCGTCAAATATAACGCCACCCCGTCATTTAGCAGTTGATATGACGGAGCGGCGGGCTGGGTGTAACTACTCAATAGCCTGGATCTTTCGTGGCGGGCTGCCGGATCTTCCGGCGGTCCGTTTTGGGCTGTCGCGCTGGTGACTGGCAGAACTGCGGCCCGGCTGTCGCGTCGGGTGGGCGCCGGGTTCCACGTTCCGGTGATGCAGTTCAGGCTCGTTGGGACGGGTCGTTGTTTCTGATCACTCAGGGTTCGGGAGGGCGTTGAGCCGCTGGATCGCGCCTGTGATGACGTCGGTCCAGGGCCAGTGGCGGGTGAACCGCAGGTATCGCCGGCGGCCGGTGGTGACAAGCTGGGCGGCGGCGGAGAACAGGCGAAGTCGCAGGCGGTGGGGCTCCCAGAGACGTGGTTTGCCTGCCAGGGCGAGCATCGGCAACCAGGCCAGCATCCACAGCCGATACAAGACCTGGCGTACCTGCGGCGTCTGAGGCGAGGTCATGGCCGCCCTGCTCGACGCGGGGTCACCCGTGTGGACGACACCGTCCCTGGTGCCGCCGCTGCGGGTAGAGGGGAGGGCCGATCCCTCTGTCCTGACCGGCGCCGACATCCAGGAAGAATGGGTGCCCGCCCGAACGGATCTCCCTGCCCCTCCCACCCACCGCACCTCCGCCGGCGTCACATTGAAGTTGTCCGGGTATCGGAATATACGAGGTGCGACGTGCGCCCGTTTTCGATTGCGTTCGGAGGGTCGCCGAAACGGCAGCAGAGCCGCTACCAGATGGCGAAGGGGAAGTGCGCCACCAAATCAGGGGCGCCAGGCCGGGCCTGACGCGGTGGCCGTCCGGGTGTCTCTCCCGGAGTTCGGTGTTTCTCGATCAGCTGAGACCGATCCCGTCGGCCTTCACTCCGAGCACCAGCGCACGGAGTGCGGCCCGGTTCGTCGTGACGACGCGTTCCGGGCTCTCGCTCTCGCGGATCGCGATGTCTGTGCCCTCTGCTGCGGCAACCTCGACGCAGTTGTTGCCTCCTGCGTCGGAGAACGACGACTTCTGCCAGTGCAGGCCGGACACGTGAGACACCTCTACAACTCTCTGAGGACCGAGCGGATGATATCCCTGGACTTGACGGGAGTCAACGCCACCTTCTCGACCATGTCCAGCCTGGTACGGAAGTTCGCCAACTGTGTTGGGGAATCGATGAAGACGGCTCCGGTGGGCGAGTCCAACTGCACCGTGTCCAGATGCCGATTGGGAGCCTCTGCGTACAGGACGGATGAGTCGCCGAGGAGCGGGAAGCCGCCGGCTGCGAACGGGATGACGTGCAGCGTGACATTGGGGCGTTCACTTGCATCCAGCAGCTGCAGAAGCTGAGCGCGTGTGACACCGAGGCCTCCGATCTGCATCCTGATCGCGGCTTCGTGGATCACGCCGGTGTAGGGGATCGGGTGCTCTCCGGTGACCACTGACTGGCGGGCCAAGCGGTGTGCCACGCGTAGCTCGATTTCGAGGCGTGGCATGGCCGGGACGAAGAGTTCGAAAATTGCGCGTGCATGGTCCTCGGTATGAAACAGGCCAGGAAGGTGGGCGATCTGGACGGTTCGTAGGCGCACGGCGTAGTGCTCAAGGGCCGATACGTCCAGAAAGCCTGGCGGGATCTTGCCCCGGTACTCCTCCCACCAGCCTGACTTCCGTCCGCCGGTCAGCCCGGCCAGTGCGTCGACAAGGGAGGAGTCGTTGCACTCGTAGATGCTGGCGAGTCGATGCAGGCGCTCTTCGCTGATGCCGAAGCGGCCGGCTTCCACGTTGGAGATGACTGTGCGGTCGGTGCCCAGGAGATCGGCCGCTGCAGGGGCGGTCATTCCTGCCCCTTCGCGTAGCCGCCGAAGTTCGATGCCGAATCGACGTTGCAGGATGGTTGGGGTCTGTCGCGGTGCCATGCGCCCTCTCCTTGGTTCGCGCACAGTGTGCCTATTCAGAGTGCGACGTTCCACCGAGTGCGGGAAGTTAACTCTACGGAGTGACTTGGTAGCACCGTTATGAGTTTCTCTCTTACTCTGTGATGCGTGCCACTCGCGCAGTCGATGACGGAAGCGCACCGATCCACCCCGCCCGCCCGGGAGCGGCGGGCCTCGGACCGGCATTGCCACCGCCACCCCAACCGCAACCACTCGTGGCACACGTCTACTTGAGACCACTCGACCACTCGCACGCGCCCCAGGAGGTGCCCGTGAGGGCTGAACCCACCCCCTACGCCCCGCACATCCACCAGCACCCCGCCCCCATCCCGTTCGCCGAGCCCTGGCAGTACGAGCTCGCCTTCCCCTGCGACCCGCGCAGCCCCCGCATCGCCCGTACGACCCTCCGGGCCATCCTTGGTGCTCACGAACTCGACGAACTCAGTTACCGCGCCGAGCTGTTGACGTCCGTGCTGACCACCAACTCCGTACGGCACACCAAGGGGCCGGCCGCCGTGCGGCTCCAGTGGCGGTACCCCGTGCTCCGGATCAGCGTCCGGGACATGAGCCCGGACCTGCCCAAGCCGTACGCCCCGCCCGCCGACCCCCACGCCGAAGCCGGGCGAGGCATGGCCATCCTCGAACTCGTCGCCGACCGGTGGGGCGGGTGCGCCATAGGGGAAGGGGCGCTCGGACCGGGCGGAAAGACCGTCTGGTTCGAGCTCGCGCTCGGTGCCTGAGCCGCAGATGCGGCGACGCCCCGTTCGGCCACGTCCGACCCCTGTACGGGCGTGGCCGCGCGGGGCGGATCGAGGAGGGGCCCGAAGGCCCCGGGGTCAGGAGACCTGGCGCGCGAACATGTCCCTGCCGAAGAACTCCGCCAGGACCGGGGCCACCGCATGGGGAGCCAGATCGTGCGTCTGGCCCGTCAGGGTGCGGTGACGGGCGCGCGGGAGGGCGTCCGCGAGGGCGCGGGTCGCGAGCCGGGCCGGGGTCGGGCTGAAGCCGCCGCAGACCACCAGCGTGCGTGACGCGACGGACGCGAACCGTTCGGCCGGGATCGATCCGTCGCCGAGCAGTGCGTCGTCGTACGCGAGGGTGTGCGCCATCGACACCAGGTCCCGCCACAGCGGCGCGCGCCGCATCCGGGCGATCATGTCG
The DNA here is from genome assembly GCF_044740965.1 of Streptomyces sp. NPDC088252. NCBI lineage: Bacteria > Bacillati > Actinomycetota > Actinomycetes > Kitasatosporales > Streptomycetaceae > Streptomyces > Streptomyces sp. NPDC088252. The sequence continues at coordinate 283,875 of NZ_JBIURS010000010.1, forward strand.
GCCGGGACGCCCGTCACGGACAGGAACAGCTCCACGGCCCCGGCGCGGTCCCCGGCGGTCAGCAGCCGGTGCAGCCGGGCCGTGCAGCAGGCTTTGAACCGCTCTCCCGAGGCGCCGGGGGTGTAGGGCGGCTCGTACACCGCCAGAAGGTCGACGGGGAGCCCGGCGGCCTGTGCCTCCAGGGCCAGCGCCCCGCCGGCCCCCGTGCCGAACAGCGAGGCCCGTCCGCCGGCCGCCGCGACGAGCGCGGCCAGGTCCTCGATCTCGCGCTCCACCCGGTACGGCCCGCTGTCGCCGCTGGAGCCGCGGCCGCGTCTGTCGTACGTGATGACGCCGAGGCGGGGCGCGAGGAGCCGTGCCAGGGGGGCGTCGGTCGCGGCCGTGCTCAGAGCCCCGCCGACCAGGATCACCGGCGGCCCTTCACCCCGGCGCCGATACGCGATCAAGGTGCCGTCGCGGGAGAGAATCTTGTCCATGTGAGGGTGGACTGCGGCGCCCGCGAAAACTCATCGCCGGTGCCGGGATTTTTTGAGATCTCCCAATTCTCCAGGGTGGTTGACGGTCATTCGTCGACGGTCTCGGTGTCGTAGAAGCAGAAGTGGCCCTTGATCGCGGCGACTTCGGGCTTCGGTTCGGGGTAGGCCCAGACGAGATCGGCCGCGTCCGGCAGCGACCAGTAGGAGGCCTCGCCCTTGAACGGGCAGTGGGTGTGGGTGTCCGAGGCCGTCAGCAGCTCCGTGCGGACGTCCTCGGGCGGCAGGTAGTAGCGGGCCGGACAACCCGTCTCGCGCAGGACGAGCGGGCGCCGGCTCTCGGCGAGCACCTGCCCGTCGCGCACCACACGTACATGCTCGGTGCCGGGTTCGACCGTGATGTGGTGTCCTGCTGTGGCAGTCATGTCAGGTTCAGCCGTGCCTCGCGCCGTTTTCTTCCCGGCGGCTTCCATTCCCGACGGATTCCTTCCGGGGGGTCTCCCTCCCCGAGGGACTGTTCGCCCCCTCCGCCGGGGCTGTCGGTGGTGCCCTTTACGGTTACTGCATGAATATCTGCGTCTTCCTCTCCGCCGCCGACCTCGACGACCGCTACACCCAGCCGGCCCGCGAATTCGCCGAGCTGCTCGGCAGGGGCGGCCACACGCTGGTCTGGGGAGGGTCGGAGAGCGGCCTGATGAAGGTCGTCGCCGACGGGGTGCAGGAATCGGGCGGCCGGTTGGTCGGGGTGTCGGTCGACTTCCTGGCCGCCAAGGCCCGGAGCAACGCGGACGAGATGGTGATCGCGCGCGATCTCGCCGAGCGCAAGGCGCTGCTCCTGGAGAAGGCGGACGCGGTCGTGATCATGGTGGGCGGTACCGGGACGCTCGACGAGGCGACCGAGATCCTGGAGCTCAAGAAGCACGGCAAGCACGACAAGCCGGTCGTCCTGCTCAACACGGCGGGCTTCTACGACGGGCTCCGCCAGCAGTTCCAGCGGATGGAGGACGAGGGTTTCCTGCCCCTCCCGCTGACCGACCTGGTGTTCTTCGCGAAGGACGGCGTGGGCGCCCTGGCCTACCTGGAGGAGTGGTCCGGCCTGCGGTGACGCGATGACGGGTGAGATCATGGCGGGATGTCCACCCATGTCATCACCGGCGCCGGCTCCGGCATCGGCGCAGCCGTCACCCGTCGTCTACTGGAGCGCGGCGACGAGGCCGTGCTGCTGGCCCGTGACGCCGGCCGCGCGAAGGAGCTGGCCGCGCTCCACCCCGGCGCCCGTACGCTCGTCGGTGACCTCTCCAACCCGGACCGGCTCTCCTGGGCGTTCGCCCAGCAGGCGATGCCGGAGCGGGTCGACTCGCTGTTGCACGTCGCGGGCGTCGTCGAGCTCGGCAGGGTCGGTGACCTCACGCCCAAGGCGTGGCACTTCCAGCTGAACGCCAACCTGGTCGCACCCGCCGAGCTGACCAGGCTCTTCCTGCCGCAGCTGCGCGTCTCCCAGGGCCATGTGCTCTTCGTGAACTCGGGTGCCGGCCTCGCCGCGCACGCCGAGTGGAGCGCGTACGCCGCGAGCAAGCACGGCCTGAAGGCGCTCGCCGACTCGTTGCGCCAGGAGGAGCACGCCAATGGCGTCCGGGTGACCTCCGTCTACCCGGGGCGCACCGCCAGCCCCATGCAGGCCAAGGTCCACCAGCAGGAGGGCAAGGAGTACGACGCCTCCCGCTGGATCGACCCGGAGTCGATCGCCACCACCATCCTGATGGCCATCGACCTCCCGCGCGACGCGGAGGTCAACGACCTCACGGTGCGCCCCGGGCACTGAGCCCTGGGACCCGGCGGTGCCGGGGTGTCGCGCGCGATGCCGTCCCCAGGAGCCCCGGGCCGCCTCGTGGGGGCCGGACCGCCCTCGCCCGTGACGGGCCGCCCCGCGACGGGCGCGGGCGCTCGGACCGTAGGCTTCCCACGTGAGCGACAAGAGCAAGTTCAGCGGGTGCCCGGCCACCGGGATCGGTTCCATGCCCGGGGGAGACGCACGGGAGGCGGCGAAGACCGTCACCGGGTCCTTCGGGGACGGCGAGGGCCTGCCGCATCTGGCGGAACTGCCGGCCCGCGGGCCCGGTGCGGACATGATCGGGCGGACCATCGGGCTCCTCGTCGACCTGTACGGGCATGTCGAGCCCAGCGGCTGGCGGATCAGCGACCGGCCCGGACGCGACACCCGCCGGGCCAGGTCCTGGCTCGGCGAGGACCTCGACGCGCTGGAGGAGTTCACCCAGGGCTACGAGGGGCCGCTCAAGGTCCAGGCCGTCGGGCCCTGGACCCTGGCCGCCGCGCTGGAACGGCGGGGCGGCGAGGCCGCGCTCGGGGACCCGGGGGCCTGCCGGGACCTGGCGGGCTCACTGGCCGAGGGGCTCCGCGACCACCTCGGCGAGGTACGGCGCAGGGTGCCCGGCGCCGAGGTGATCCTCCAGCTCGACGAACCGTCACTGACCGCCGTACTGCGCGGACGGATCAGGACGGCGAGCGGGTACCGCACCCACCGGGCCGTCGACCGCCAGATCGTGGAGGGGACCCTGCGCGATGTCCTGGCCGCGGGCGGGGACGGGGCGACGGTGGTGCACACCTGCGCGCCCGAGGTGCCGTTCGGGCTGTTGCGCCGGGCGGGGGCCGACGGCATCTCCTTCGACTTCTCGTTGCTCACCGAGCGTGACGAGGAAGCGATCGGGGAAGCGGTCGAGGGCGGCACCCAGCTCTTCCTCGGGGTGGTGCCGGGCACCGACCCGGCCTCGGGCGCATTGTCCGACCCGGGAGGTAGCGTCATGGGTGTCAGGACGCTGTGGCGCAGGCTGGGGCTGAATCCGGGGACTCTGTCGCAGTCCGTGGTGATCACCCCTTCGTGCGGGCTCGCGGGTGCCTCGCCCGCGTACGCGCGCGCCGCGCTCGCCCACTGCGTCCGGGCCGCGAGATCGCTCGCAGACAACCCTGAGTAACGGGGCAACGGGTAACGGGAGGACGAGACGATGGCCGGCGAACAGCAGATGGCGGTGCCCGCACAGGCCCGGGAGCAGCACGCGCTCCTGGCCGAGCAGATCGAGGAGCACCGCTTCCGGTACTACGTGAACGACCAGCCGGTCGTGAGCGATGCCGAGTTCGACCGGCTGATGCGTGGGCTGGAGGCCCTGGAGGAGACGTATCCGCAGTTGCGTACGCCGGATTCGCCGACGCAGAAGGTCGCGGGGCCGTACCAGACGCAGTTCACCTCCGTCGAGCACCGCGAGCGGATGCTCTCACTGGACAACGCCTTCAGCGACGTCGAGTTGGCGTCCTGGGGCGAGCGGATCGCCAAGGACGTCGGCACCACCGACTACCACTTCCTGTGCGAGCTGAAGGTCGACGGTCTCGCGGTCAACCTCACCTACGAGCACGGGCGGCTGACCCGGGCGGCGACCCGTGGTGACGGCCGTACCGGCGAGGACATCACCCCCAATGTCCGCACGATCGCCGAGATCCCGCACCGGCTGAAGGGCGACCGTGTCCCGGCGCTGGTCGAGATCCGCGGTGAGGTCTTCTTCCCGATGGAAGCCTTCGAGGAGCTCAACGCCCGGCTCGTCGAGGCCGAGGACAAGCCCTTCGCCAACCCGCGCAACGCGGCGGCCGGTTCGCTGCGTCAGAAGGACCCGAAGGTCACCGCCACCCGCCCGCTGCACATGGTGGTGCACGGCATCGGCGCCCGTGAGGGCTTCGACATCGACTGCCTCTCGCACGCCTACGAGCTGCTCCACGAGTGGGGTCTGCCCACCGCCAGGCACAACAAGGTGGTGGCCTCCCTGGACGAGGTACGGGAGTTCATCGCGTACTTCGGCGAGAACCGGCACTCCGTGGAGCACGAGATCGACGGCGTCGTCGTCAAGCTGGACGAGATCCCGCTCCAGGGCCGACTGGGCTCCACCTCGCGCGCACCGCGCTGGGCGATCGCGTGGAAGTACCCGCCGGAGGAGGTCAACACCAAGCTGGTCAACATCCGGGTCGGCGTCGGACGCACCGGGCGGGTCACGCCGTACGCGCAGGTCGAGCCGGTCGAGGTGGCGGGTTCCGAGGTCGAGTTCGCCACCCTGCACAACCAGAACGTGGTGAAGGCGAAGGGCGTCCTCATCGGGGACACGGTGGTGCTCCGCAAGGCCGGCGACGTGATCCCGGAGATCCTCGGTCCGGTCGTCGATCTGCGCGACGGCACCGAGCGGGCGTTCGTGATGCCGACGCACTGTCCCGAGTGCGGCACGGAGCTGCGGCCCATGAAGGAGGCCGACATCGATGTCCGCTGCCCCAACGCGCGTTCCTGCCCGGCACAGTTGCGCGAGCGCCTCGCCTATCTCGCGGGTCGTAAGAGCCTCGACATCGATCACTTCGGCTATGTCGCGGCAGCGGCTCTGACGAAGCCCTTGGAGCCCGCCGAGCCACCGCTGCGCGACGAGGGCGATCTCTTCGGTCTGACCGTCGAGCAGTTGCTGCCGATCCGGGCCTATGTCCTGGACCAGGACAGCGGATTGCCCAAGCGCGACCCGAAGACCGGCGAGGAGAAGACCGCGTGGGTCTTCGCCAACCAGCAGGGCGAGCCGAAGAAGAACGCCCTCGCCATGCTCGACGCCGTGGCCGCGGCCAAGGAAGCCCCGTTGGCCCGGATTCTCACCGGCCTCTCCATCCGTCATGTGGGCCCGATCGCGGCCGAGGAGCTGGCCCGTCAGTTCCGCTCCATCGACCGGATCGACGAGGCGTCCGAGAAGGAACTGGCCGAGGCCGACGGGGTCGGTTCCACCATCGCCGCCTCGGTGAAGCAGTGGTTCGCCGAGGACTGGCACCGGGAGATCCTGCGCAAGTGGCGGGAGGCCGGAGTCCGGATGGAGGACGAGGGGCCGGGGGAGGACGTGGGTCCGCGCCCGCTCGAAGGCCTCACCGTCGTCGTCACCGGCACGCTGTCCGGACACACCAGGGACGGCGCGAAGGACGCGCTCCAGAGCCGGGGGGCGAAGGTGACGGGATCCGTCTCGAAGAAGACCTCTTTCGTGGTCGTCGGTGACAACCCCGGTTCGAAGTACGACAAGGCGATGCAACTGAAGGTGCCCGTGCTGGACGAGGGCGGTTTCGCCGTGCTGCTCGAAGAGGGGCCTGACGCGGCGCGCGCCGCGGCCGTGACTGTCGGGGAACCTGCGGAATAGGACAGATCGCTGACCGAAAACAGGCGGAATATGGCGGGATCTTCGCGGAAGAATTAACGCAATGGGACAGATCCCCGTCGGAGAACCCCACATCGTGATCGATCGATGGGTGAACAGTGAACAAGGGTGTACAGAAAGGGTGTAGGGGGACGGACGGGGGCAGAGGTCGTCGCCGGTGGATCGGGTTCACCCGATCGGCGCATAGCAGATGCTGACGGACGGTTGGTTCGCATTCGGGCAAGAGCTGTAGAGCGCTGCCCGTGGAAGCGTTCCGCGGCCTACTGTTGAGAGATGCAACTGCCGTGCCCGGCCGCGAGGTGGGAAATCGGGTCGTGGTGGCATGGAGCTGAACCATCAGGCGACATCGGCACCGCCGGCTGTGAGAGGGACGGAATGAAACCGACCGAGAGCGCCGCACCGGTGTCGCGGCTGCAAGGTTTCGTCGGCCTCACGCCCAAAGTGGGTGCCGTCTTCGTGGTGATCGCCGTTGTTCAGCTCACGACCGGTTTCTACCGGACCGTGAGCGAGGGACGCGCGCTCTTCCCCGACGGCAGGGTCGGGTGGTCCCTGGCCGTCCTCACCGGAATCGTCGTCGGCCACCTGGTCGCGCTCGGACGCGACCGATGGTGGGGCGGCACCGGTTCCGGGGCCGCCCTCACTCTCGCCGTGCTGCTCCTCTACGGCTGGGTGCCCGCCGGTCTGGTCAGCCTGGTCGTCGTCGTCCTCGTCGGCGCGGCCCGCAGACACCGCTGGTGGCAGGGGCTGCTGCACGGCGCCGTGGACATCCTGGGGATAGGCGCGGCGGCCCTGGTGCTCGCCGCGTTCGGCGACGTCCAGACCGTCGAATCGCCCTGGCGGCCACTCGACTGGGGCATCGCCGCCGTCCCCGAGGTCCTTCTGGCCGCCTCCACCTATCTTCTGGTCACCCGGGTCCTGCTGTGGTACGCACGGGCACCCCAGGGCGGCGGACTGCCCACCGTCGCCCGCACCGCGCTGCTGCGCCAGGGCCTCGTCGCGGTCGCCCTCCTCGGCATCGCACCGTTGATCTGCGTGGTGGCGATGGCCATGCCCGTACTCCTGCCGCTCTTCGCGGTCCCCCTGATCGCCCTGGACTCCACCCTCTGGATAGCCCGCGCGCGGGCCGAGGAGCAGCTGCGCGACCCGCTGACCGGACTGCCCAACCGGCAGTGGCTGCTGGAGCGCACCTGGACGGCCCTGGAGGACGCCGCGTCCGTCGGCGCCAGATCCGCTCTCGTCCTGATCGACCTCGACCGGTTCCGTGCGGTCAACGACACCCTCGGGCATCTGGCGGGGGACCGGCTGCTGCTGCAGATAGCGGAACGCCTGCGACTCGCGCTCCCACGGGGGGCGGAGGCCGCGCGGCTCGGCGGTGACGAATTCGCGGTGCTCCTGCCGACCGCGGACTCGACCACCAGCGCCCAGCGGGTCGCCCGCCACCTCGTCGCCGAACTGTCCTCCCCGCTGGACCTCGACGGTCTGACCCTGGTGCTGGAGGCCAGCGCCGGGGTCGCCGTCCACCCGGACCACGCGCTGGACGCCGAAGGGCTGCTCAGGCGCGCGGACGTGGCGATGTACCAGGCCAAGCGCGACCGTACGGGTGTCGAGGTGTACGAGTCGAAGCGGGACAGCAACACCCCGGACCGGCTCGGGCTGCTCGGTGATCTGCGGCGCGCGCTGGACGCCGGCGAGGTGGAGCTCCACTACCAGCCGAAGGTCCGCTTCGACGGACAGGTGGCCGGCCTCGAAGCGCTGGTCCGCTGGGTGCATCCGGAGCGCGGGCGGGTCCCCCCGGACGAGTTCATCGCCATCGCGGAGTCGTCCGGCCTGATGCCGCACCTGACGGAGTACGTCCTGGAGACGGCGCTGGCGCAGGTCGCCCGGTGGCGGGCGCAGGGGCTGTTCGTGCCCGTGGCGGTCAACGTCTCCCCGCGCGACGTGCACACTCCCGGATTCGCGGGCGGTGTGGCGGCCCGGCTCGCCCGGCACGGCGTCCCGGCCGGGGCACTGCAGCTGGAGATAACGGAACATGTGCTGCTGGAGGACCCGCAGCGGGCCGCCGACACCCTCGCCGGGCTGACCGGGCACGGCGTGAAGATGTCCCTCGACGACTTCGGCACGGGGTACTCCTCGCTGGTCCATCTGCGTCGGCTGCCCGTCAGCGAGCTGAAGATCGACCGCTCGTTCGTGGCCCGTCTGGCCGTGGACAACGAGGACGCGGAGATCGTCCGCTGCACCATCGACCTGGCCCACTCGCTCGGCCTGCTGGTCGTCGCCGAGGGGGTCGAGGACGACGAGACCTGGGAGCGGCTGCGGGATCTGCGGTGCGATGCGGTGCAGGGGTGGCTGGTCGCCGCGGCCATGCCGCCGCAGGAGGCGACGGCCTGGCTGCGGGCGCGGGGCGAGCACGGCTGGCGTCGGCCGGCGGAGCTGGCCGCGGCTGCGGCGGCGGCCGCCGCCGCGGCAGCCGCGGGCGCGAAGCCCGAGCTGGAGCAGCGGGCGTCCGGGCGGGCGGTCAAGCCGAGGCCCGCGACGACGTGAGCGCGGGGCACCGGCCCGGCGCCGAACCACTCGCCGGGCGCGAGGCCGCTACCGACGTGAGCGCGGGGCACCGGCCTGCGTCGAACCCCATGCCGGGCGCGACGCGGCGACGGTGCGAGCGCGGGGGACGGGGGCGCGCGATCCGGAGGCGCGTACCCGGGTGTCGGCGGCCGTTGTGCCGCCCGATCCCGGGCGGACCCGAATCCGGCGTCCGACCAGGGCGTTCGCCCGGGTGGCGGGAGCGGCCGCGGCCGACACCATAGGATTGGGCCAAAACCACACACCAACCCCTGAGGATCGCTGCATGCCTGGCATCACGCGCGAGGAGGTCGCCCACCTCGCCCGGCTGGCGCGTCTGGAGCTGAAGGGCGAAGAGCTCGATCACTTCGCCGGTCAGCTCGACGACATCATCGGCGCGGTCGCCCGCGTCTCCGAGGTCGCCGACCAAGACGTACCGCCGACCTCCCACCCGCTGCCGCTGACCAACGTCATGCGCGCGGACGAGGTCCGTCCGTCGCTCACCCCCGAGCAGGCGCTCTCCGGCGCCCCGGCCCAGGAGCAGCAGCGTTTCAAGGTGCCGCAGATCCTGGGGGAGGACTAACAGCCATGACGGACAACAGCACCATCATCAAGCTCACCGCGGCCGAGATCGCCGAGAAGATCGCGTCCGGCGAGCTCACGGCCGTCCAGGTCACCGAGGCCCATCTGGCCCGGATCGACGCGGTCGACGAGAAGGTCCATGCCTTCCTGCACATCGACCGCGAGGGGGCGCTCGCGCAGGCCCGTGCCGTCGACGCGAAGAAGGCCGCCGGCGAGAAGCTGGGCCCGCTGGCCGGTGTCCCGCTGGCGCTGAAGGACATCTTCACCACGGAGGGCATGCCGACCACCGTCGGTTCCAAGATCCTCGAAGGCTGGATCCCGCCGTACGACGCGACCCTCACCAAGAGGCTGAAGGCCGCCGACGTCGTGATCCTCGGCAAGACCAACATGGACGAGTTCGCCATGGGGTCCTCCACCGAGAACAGTGCCTACGGCCCGACCGGCAACCCGTGGGACCTCACCCGTATCCCGGGCGGTTCCGGCGGCGGCTCCTCGGCCGCGCTCGCGTCGTACGAGGCCCCGCTCGCCATCGGCACGGACACCGGCGGTTCCATCCGCCAGCCCGCCGCCGTCACCGGCACCGTCGGCGTCAAGCCCACCTACGGCGGCGTCTCCCGCTACGGCATGGTGGCGTTCTCCAGCTCCCTGGACCAGGGCGGCCCCTGCGCCCGTACCGTTCTGGACGCGGCCCTGCTGCACGAGGTGATCGCCGGGCACGACCCGATGGACTCGACGTCCATCGACGCCCCGGTCCCGCCGGTCGTCGAGGCCGCCCGCAACGGCAGCGTCGAGGGCATGCGCGTCGGAGTCGTCAAGCAGTTCGCCGGTGAGGGCTACCAGGCCGGTGTCGTCCAGCGCTTCAACGAGTCGGTCGAGCTGCTGAAGTCGCTCGGTGCCACGATCGTCGAGCTGGACTGCCCCTCCTTCGACCTCGCGCTGTCGGCGTACTACCTGATCGCGCCGTCCGAGTGCTCCTCCAACCTGGCCCGCTTCGACGCCATGCGTTACGGCCTGCGCGTCGGCGACGACGGCACGAGGTCCGCCGAGGACGTCACCGCGCTCACCCGTGAGGCCGGCTTCGGTGACGAGGTCAAGCGCCGCGTCATCCTCGGTACGTACGCGCTCAGCTCCGGCTACTACGACGCGTACTACGGCTCGGCACAGAAGGTCCGCACCCTCATCACGCAGGACTTCGAGAAGGCCTTCGAGCAGGTCGACGTGATCGTCTCCCCGACGACGCCCACCACCGCCTTCCCGATCGGCGAGCGCGCCGACGACCCGATGGCGATGTATCTCGCGGACCTGTGCACCATTCCGACCAACCTCGCCGGGAACTCCGCCATGTCGCTGCCCTGCGGCCTGGCCCCGGAGGACGGTCTGCCGGTCGGACTGCAGATCATCGCCCCCGCCATGAAGGACGACCGTCTCTACAAGGTCGGAGCCGCCGTCGAGGCAGCCTTCGTGGAAAAGTGGGGACACCCGCTGCTGGAGGAGGCTCCGTCACTGTGAGCGCACTGACCAAGGCCAAGGGCTTCAAGAAGTCCAAGACCGGTACGTACCTGTCCATCGGCACCACCGCCTTCGGAGCGGTGGGCGTCATCAAGCAGGCCAGGAAGGCCCGCGTCGAGCACGACACGCTCCAACTGATCGACGCCGTTGTCTCCGCCGCCGCCATCGCCACCGGTCTCGCCCTGCTGCTGCGCGAACTCAAGCGCCTCGGCGATGACGACGTACTGCTGGGCTGAGAGGGAAGTTTCACCGTGACTGTCACCGACCTGGTGTCGTACGAGGACGCGCTCGCGTCCTACGACCCCGTCATGGGCCTGGAGGTCCATGTCGAGCTCGGCACCAAGACCAAGATGTTCTGCGGCTGCTCGACCGAGCTCAAGCAGGACGCCAACTCCCAGACCTGCCCGGTCTGTCTCGGCCTGCCCGGCGCGCTGCCGGTCGTCAACGAGATCGGCGTCGAGTCCGCCATCAAGATCGGTCTCGCGCTGAACTGCGAGATCGCCGAGTGGTGCCGCTTCGCCCGGAAGAACTACTTCTATCCGGACATGCCGAAGAACTTCCAGACCTCCCAGTACGACGAGCCGATCGCCTACAACGGCTATCTGGACGTCCAGTTGGAGGACGGGGAGATCTTCCGGGTGCAGATCGAGCGTGCCCACATGGAGGAGGACACCGGCAAGTCGACCCACGTCGGCGGTGCCACCGGCCGTATCCAGGGCGCGTCCCACTCCCTGCTCGACTACAACCGCGCCGGCATCCCGCTCATCGAGATCGTCACCAAGCCGATCGAGGGAGCGGGCGCACGCGCCCCCGAGGTCGCCAAGGCGTACGTCGCCGAGCTCCGCGAGCTCATCAAGGCGCTCGGCGTCTCCGAGGCCCGGATGGAAATGGGCCAGATGCGCTGCGACGTCAACCTGTCGCTGCGCCCCAACGGCACCGAGACGTTCGGCACGCGCTCCGAGACGAAGAACGTGAACTCGCTGCGTTCCGTCGAGCGCGCCGCCCGCTTCGAGATCCAGCGCCACGCCGCGGTGCTGAGCTCGGGCGGCACGGTCGTGCAGGAGACCCGGCACTTCCACGAGGAGGACGGCTCCACCACGGCCGGCCGCATCAAGGACAACGCCGAGGACTACCGCTACTTCCCCGAGCCCGACCTGGTGCCGGTCGCCCCGGCCCGTGAGTGGGTCGAGGAGCTCCGCAAGGGACTCCCCGAGATGCCGCGGGTGCGCCGCAACCGGCTGAAGGAGGAGTGGGGTGTCTCCGAGCACGACATGCAGTCCATCCTCAACGCGGGCGCGGTCGACCTGATCGTCGCCACGACCGACGCGGGCGCCCCCTCGGACCAGGCGCGCAAGTGGTGGATGGGCGAGCTGGCCCGTAACGCCAACGAGACCGGCCGCGGCCTCGACGAGCTGCCGATCACCCCGGTGCAGGTCGCCAGGGTGGCCGAGCTCGTCACCTCGGGCGACCTCAACGACAAGCTGGCACGCCAGGTGATCGAGGGCGTCCTCGCGGGTGAGGGCGACCCGGACACCGTCGTCGAGAAGCGCGGCCTGAAGGTCGTCTCCGACGAGGGCGCGCTGGGCGCCGCCGTGGACGAGGCCATCGCCGCCAACGCGGCCATCGCGGACAAGATCCGCGGCGGCAAGGTCGCGGCCGCGGGCGCGCTCGTCGGCGCGGTCATGAAGGCCACCCGCGGCCAGGCGGACGCGGCCCGGGTGCGTGAGCTGATCCTGGAGAAGCTCGGCGTCGAGGGCTGATCCCGGCCCCTGCGCGGGCGGTTTCCGCACGTCCTTGAAGGGGCGGCGCATCCGTGGGACGGGTGCGCCGCCCCTTCACCCGTCCAGAGAGTCCCCGGTCCGCTGAACACCATCACTGCCGAGATCGTCTCCGTCGTGCTCCTGCTCGGCGTACTGGCCTTCGCCGTCGTACGCCCCCGGGGGCTGCCGGAGGCGACCGTCGCCGTACCCGCGGCCGTGCTGGTGACCGCGGCCGGTGCGGTCCCCTGGTCCCAGGCCCGTGATCAGGTGGACAGCCTGCTGCCGGTCGTCGGCTTCCTCGCGGCGATCCTGGTGCTGGCCCAGCTCTGTGCGGACGAAGGGCTGTTCACGGCCGCCGGTGACCTGGTCGCACGGGCCTGCGGCGGCCGGACCGGCCCTCTGCTCGGCGGCGTCTTCGTCCTCGCCTCGGTGATCACCGCCGTGCTCAGCCTCGACGCGACGGTGGTTCTGCTGACCCCCGTCGTCCTCGCCACCGCCGCCCGCGTCGGCGCCCGGCCCCGCCCGCACGTCTACGCCTGTGCGCACCTGGCCAACTCGGCCTCCCTGCTGCTGCCGGTATCCAATCTCACCAACCTCCTGGCGTTCACCGCGAGCGGCCTCTCCTTCACCCGCTTCGCCGCGCTGATGGCCCTGCCGTGGCTGGCCGCCGTCGCCGTCGAGTACGTCGTCTTCCGCCGGGTCTTCGCCGCCGATCTGGCAGCCGGCGCGTATCCGCCGAAGCCGCAGGAGGAGCGTCCCGACGCCCCCGTCTTCACGCTCGTCGTCCTCGCCCTGACCCTGGGCGGCTTCGTCGTCACCTCGTTCGCGGGCGTGGAACCGCTGTGGGCGGCGCTGGCCGGTGCCGGGGTGCTGGCGGTCCGTGCGCTGGTGCGGCGCGAGACCACGGTGAAGGGCCTCGTCCGCTCCGCGAACCCGCTGTTCTGCCTGTTCGTGCTGGCGCTGGGCGTCGTGGTCGAGGCCGTGGTCGACAACGGCCTCGGCACCGGCGTCGAAACCTTCCTGCCGGACGGCTCGTCACTTCCCGCCCTGCTGGCGGTGGCCGCGGTGGCGGCCGTGCTCGCCAACCTGATCAACAACCTGCCCGCGATCCTCGCCCTGCTCCCGGTCGTCGCGGCGGCCGGTCCCGGACCGGTCCTCGCGGCCCTGATCGGGGTGAACCTCGGCCCGAACCTCACCTACGTCGGCTCGCTCGCCACCCTGCTCTGGCGCCGCATCCTGCACAGCCACGGTGCCGCGCCCGACCTCGGCCGCTTCACCCGGCTCGGGCTGCTGACCGTACCGGCGACACTCGGCGTGTCGACCCTCGCGCTGTGGGGGGCGCTGCGGCTGATCGGGGTGTGATCCGTCCCGGAGCGCGGTTGGACTTTCCCGGCCGACCTGTTGGACGTTCACCACGGGGCCGTACGAAATCCTTCCCGGCGCCACCTGGCTTGATTAGTTTCCGGGCTGTACGACCGGACTCGGGAGGCTCACTTGACCACGGACATTTCACGGCGGCGGCTCTTCGCGCTCGGCGGCGGTGCGCTCGGCGTCGCGGCGGCGGGATCGCTGCTGCCGCCGTCGCTGCAGGCAGCGATGGCCGCGCAGCCGGCGCACTCGGCGGGGTCCGGTGGCGGCGACGGGCTCGGGGCCATCAAGCATGTGGTGATCCTGATGCAGGAGAATCGTTCCTTCGATCATTACTTCGGGACGCTCCGGGGCGTACGCGGCTTCGGTGACCGCAACGCCGTCGAGCTTCCCTCCGGCAAGCCGGTCTTCGAGCAGCCCGCCGCGGCGGGCACCTCCGTGCTGCCGTTCCCGGTGCGCGACGCCGCCGAGACGCAGAAGAAGGACCTCCAGTACATCGGCGCGCTCGACCACTCCTGGAGCGGTGGCGGCAAGGCATGGGCCGGGGGGTGGATGAACGGCTGGGTGACCGCGAAGACGGCCGCCACCATGGCGTACTACGACCGCCGTGACATCCCGCTGCACTACGAACTGGCCGACACCTTCACGGTCTGCGACGCCTACCACTCCTCCATCCACTCCTCGACCAGCCCCAACCGCAACCACCTGTGGAGCGGGAAGACGGGCAACGAGGCGAACGGCAAGCGGGCCGTCGGGAACGACGCGTACGACGAGGGCACGCACCCCGGCTACGGCTGGGGCACGTACGCGGAGCGGCTGGAGAGGGCCGGGCACAGCTGGCGTACGTACACCGAGTGGGAGAACTTCACCGACAACCAGATCGAGTTCTTCGCCACCTTCAAGGCGATCGCCCGCAAGGCACTCGCGAAGACCGGCGGCCATACGTACATGGAGTCGTTCTACTCCGCGATACGGGACGCCGGTGCCGCGGAGCGGGAGCGGCTGTTCGGTCTGCTCGAAGAGGGTGTCGCCACCCTGGACAAGGCCGAACGCAGCCTCTTCGAGCGGGCGCTGCGCCGGGTGGAGACCGGAACGCTGGCCGATGAGTTCGCCAAGGACGTGGCGGCGGGGACGCTGCCCGAGGTCTCGTATCTGGTGCCGTCGGCCGTCGACTCCGAGCACCCGAGCGTCTCCTCGCCGATCCACAGCGCGACGATCGTCTACAAGGTCCTGGACGCGCTGGGCAAGCACCCCGACGTGTGGCGCCACACCGTCGTCCTCATCAACTACGACGAGAACGACGGCTTCTTCGACCACGTGCCGCCGCCGGTCGCACCGCCCGAGGTCACGGAGGAGCAGTGGGAGGGCAAGCCCACCGGTCTCGGGATGCGGGTGCCGCTGCTCGTCGTGTCGCCGTGGACCGTCGGCGGTTACGTCTGCTCCGAGGTCTTCGACCACACCTCCGTGATCCGTTTCCTGGAACGCTGGACCGGGGTGAAGGAGCCGAACATCAGTGACTGGCGGCGCACCGTCACCGGTGATCTGACCTCCGCCTTCGACTTCACGCGCGGGCGTCGCCGGCCGGAGGTGGAACAGCCGGGCGTCATCCCGCCGTTCAGCGGACGCTGGGCGCCGAAGCCGCCGCTCGTGCAGCAGATGCCGGTACAGGAGCCCGGGGCGCGCCCGGCCCGTGCGCTGCCGTACCAGCCGGACGCCCAGGCGAAGCTGGTGGACGGGGCGGTGCGGGTGGCCCTCAGCAACACGGGGCGCTCGTCCGCACACTTCGCGCTGTACCCGTACGCGGGTGAGTTCCCCGCTCCGCAGCACCGGGACGTAACGGGCACCGCACAATGGACGGTGCCGATCACCGGTGCGGCGTACCGGTTCACGGTGACGGGACCGAACGGCTTCCGGCGCGAGTTCGCCGGGCCCGGGAAGGACGGTGTCTCCGCCGGGGCCGAGGTCGCCTCGCGGATCGACGCGCACGAGCGGGACCTGCACCTCACCCTGCGCAACACGGGACGGACCACGCTCACCTTCACCGTACGGCCGCTCGGATACGTCGAAGAGGCGGATCTGCGGGACTGGACCAGGAAGGTCAAGGTCAAGCCCGGCCGCAGCCGTACGGTGGTGCACTCGGCGGCCGACGCGCACGGCTGGTACGACCTGGCCGTCACCGTCGACGGGGACGACGCCTTCCGCCGCAGGCTGATGGGGCACATCGAGAACGGCCGGGTGAGCGTCTCCGGCTGACGGCTGACGGGCCGGCAGGTCCGGTCGGCGGGGCCCTTTGCGTACGGGAGTTCGATGCTCGACGGAACCGCCGGAGCGCGGGCCGCGTTTCCTCGATCATGAGTGAACTGATCGAGAAATGGGCCGGGGTCGCGCCGGACGCCGCTCCCGAGGAGGCGGACCCCGTCGTTCTGGAGTGCGCCCGCCTGCTCGCCGCCGAACCGGGCGGCGAGCAGGCGGTCCAGCTCACCCTCGGTCTGGTGCACATGGCGCCGTACGTCCTCGGACGGCGCGGCGCTCCCGTCGAGCGGGCCGTGGTGGACGCGCTCGCCGCCGCGGCGAAGGCCCTGGACGCGCGGTTCCCGGGGGCCGACGGCTGCGGGCACGCGGCTCACCCGTACACCGGGACCCTGGAGAGGTGGGACACGGACGCGAGCGCGCTGCGCGACGCGCCGGACGTCCGGGTTCCGCTCGCCCCGGACGGGGCCGAGACCTGCCCGCGCAACGCCGCCGGCTGGGCGCGGACAGCCGCCGATGTGATCCTGCCGGGCAGTGTGGAGGGCATTCCCGACATCGTCCCGGAGGACCACCGGAGCAGCATCAGCAGCCTGGGGAGCGTGCTCAACGACTATCCGAACGGCGATCCGTTCCGGGACCTGGACGTCCATGCCATGCCGCCTGCCACCCTCTCGCGGGCCGCTCTCGCCGGCTATGTCGTCGTCGCCCACGCCAACTGCTGGTACGCGGCGTCGGGCCGGGTCAGGCAGCGGTCGCTGCTCGACGACATGATCGAGGGCCTGGAGTCCGTACTGCAGCTGCTGCCGGACACGGCGTGCGCGCACGGCGACGGCGAGCACCCGGCGCTGAGCTCCGGCAGCGACCAGCAGGCCGCCGAGGGCATCCACCTGCAGAGCCCCGGCGGCCGGGCGCTCCTGCGCGAGGAGCACGAGGACGGATACGGTGCCTCGCTGGAGGCATGGACCTGCACCACCTTCCTGCGCGCCCTCGCCGTCGAGGCCCGTGACCATCTGCGCGGGGCGGTCGACGCACTCTTCGGCACCCGGGAGACGGCCCATCTGGACGCGGTGTACCTGCGCCCCGACGGCCGCCTCGACATCGGACCGCTGAGCGAGCGCCATGTCCCGTTCAAGGACGAGAACGCCTCCGCGGAAGCGGCGCTCTGGGCGGCCAGGCGGTACGAGGAGCTCGGCCCCGACGGACCGGCGCTCGACCGGTCCGTGCTGCTGCTCCTGATGGGAACGGCGGCCGAGTCCCTGGAACTGCCGTACGGGGCGGCCCGGGAGATCCTTGATGTCCTGCGTACCGCTGTCGCCACCCCGCCCGGCGAGGCGTGCGCCCACGACGACGGCCACGCGCCCCGGTACGAGCGCACCGCCGACCGCATGGCCCGCATCGCGCACCTCTACGCCCCCGACATCTGCCCCGCCCCCGACCCGGCCTCCGACAGCGGGCCGCTGGCCTGCCCCGTCCACCTGGCGGAGGTCGTGGCGAAGGGCATGGCGGAGATCGAGGAGCGGTTCGAGGCGGAACCGGAGGCGGAGGAGGAGCGGCTGACCGGCTGAGAGCCGGTCGCCGGGGTGGGGCCCGATACGGCGGTGCGCGACGAGGTCGAGGCGGGGCCCGACGCCTCGTGCGTCCGGAGGCCACGGTCCCCAAAGGTCGTCGCGCGTCCGGAGGCCACGCGAGCCGGGAATCCGCGGTGTGTCCCGAAGCCATTGTGAGTATGGCCACGAAAGGGACAAATGATCACCAACGGCTGCCAGAGTGGCAGTTCTCAGGTCATGTGTTCTTTGCGGACAATTCATGTTTTGTTCCGCTGATGAGCCGCGAACCCTCAGGGAGCACATCCGTTGGCTGCCATTGCCCGCTGGTGCATCAGGCACCGCCTCGTCGCCGTTCTCATCTGGCTCCTCGCCCTCGGCGGTGCGGCCACCGCGGCGGGCTTCGCGGGTTCCGCGTACTCCAACGACTACGAGGCGCCCGGTACGGAGTCCGGCCGGGCCGCCGAGCTCCTCAAGAACGGCTTCACGGACCTCGGCGGTGACACCGACACCATCGTCTGGCACACCACCGACTCCACCGTGCGGGCCGCCGATGTCCGCCAGACGATGACCCGGACCCTGCATGAGGTCGAGGCACTGCCCGGCGTCGGAGCCGTCACCGGGCCGTACGGGGAGTCCGGAGCCGGGCAGATCAGCGAGGACGGACACACCGCCTACGCCACGGTCACCTTCGACCATCAGTCCGAAGACATCCCAGTGCAGCAGGCGCAGGCAGTCGTCGACACCGCGAAGGCGGCCGCGGGCGACCATCTCCAGGTGGAACTGGGCGGCTCGGCCGTGGCCCTCACCGATGCGCCTTCCGTCCACTTCAGTGAGGCCATCGGGGTCGTCGTCGCGGCGGTCGTGCTGTTCCTGGCCTTCGGCTCGCTCGCCGCCAGCATCCTGCCCATCGCCACCGCCCTCGTCTCCGTCGGAACGGCGTACGCGGGCATCGTGCTGCTCGGCCATGTGATGACCGTCGCCGACTTCGCACCCATGCTGGGCATGCTGATAGGGCTCGGCGTGGGTATCGACTATGCGCTGTTCATCGTCACCCGGCATCGCACCGGCCTGCGCAGAGGCATGACGGTCACCGAGGCGGCGCGGAACGCCGTCGCGACGACCGGGCGGGCCGTCGTCTTCGCCGGAGCCACCGTCTGCGTCGCACTGCTCGGCATGCTGATCCTGCGGCTCGGCTTCCTCAATGGTGTGGCGGTCGCCGCCTCGCTCACCGTCGTCCTGACCGTGGCCGCCTCCGTGACCCTGCTGCCCGCCCTGCTGTCCTTCATCGGCATGCGGGCGTTGAGCCGGCGTGAGCGCAGACAACTCGCCGAACGCGGGCCGCAGCCCGAACTGCCCACCGGCTTCGCCGCCCGCTGGTCCGCCTTCGTCGAACGCCACCCCAAGCTGCTCGGGGCGTGCGCCGCCGTGGTGATGCTGGTCCTGGCGCTGCCCACGTTCTCCCTGCATCTGGGCACCTCCGACCAGGGCAACAACCCCTCGTCGTCGACCACCCGGCAGGCGTACGACCTGCTGGCCGACGGATTCGGCCCCGGGGTCAACGGCCCGTTGACGATCGCCGCGAAGCTCGACGGCGCGGGCGACCGGCTCGCGATGGACGGCCTGCCGGCCACGCTGCGGGCCACCCACGGGGTGGCCTCGGTCGGCCCGGTCACGTACAACGCCGACGGCGGTACGGCCTTCGTCACCGTCGTACCGAAGTCGTCCCCGCAGTCGCAGGAGACCAGCGCGCTCGTCGACCGGCTGCGCACGGACGTCCTCCCACGGGCCGAGGCGAACACCTCGCTCCGGGCCCATGTGGGCGGGGTGACGGCCAGCTACGACGACTTCGCCCGGATCATCATCGGCAAACTTCCGCTCTTCGTCGGTGTCGTCATAGGGCTCGGCTGTCTGCTCCTGCTGATGGCCTTCCGGTCGATCGGTATCCCGCTGAAGGCCGCCGCGATGAACGTGGCGGCGGTCGCCTCCTCGTTCGGAGTCGTCGTCGCGATCTTCCAGTGGGGGTGGGGGAGCGAGCTGCTGGGACTGGGCAGTTCCGGTCCCATCGAGCCGTTCCTTCCGGTGATCATGGTGTCCGTGCTCTTCGGGCTCTCCATGGACTACCAGGTGTTCCTGGTGGGGCGGATGTACGAGGAGTGGCTGGAGACCGGCGACAACAGACGGGCGGTCCGGGTCGGCCTCGCCGAGACCAGCCGCGTGATCAACTCCGCGGCCGTGATCATGATTTCGGTCTTCCTCGCGTTCGTCCTCAGCGGGGACCGGGTCATCGCCATGTTCGGCATCGCGTTGGCCGCGGCCGTGGCACTCGACGCCTTCGTTCTCCGCACCCTGCTGGTCCCCGCGGTCATGCATCTGCTGGGCGGCGCGAACTGGTGGCTGCCGGGCTGGCTGGACCGGCGGCTGCCGCGGATCAGCATCGAGTCCCCCGACTGCCGCGCGCCGCGTGCGAAGATCCCACAGGCCGCACAACCGGTGGATCCGGTGGACGTGGCGCAGTCGGCGCACGCGGTGGAAGCGGTTCGAGAAGGAGCATGATGTTCGCGATATCCCTGGGCGACGACGGAGCCGAACTGCGGCCGTTGGAGATCTGGCAGGCGGAGGAGTTCCTCGCCCACGTGGACCGGGCCCGCGAGCTCGTCGATCCCTGGATCGCCTTCGCCTCCTTCGCCACCGACCTGGACTCGGCGCGTGCCCTGCTCCGGCGGTACGCGGAGAAGCAGGCGGCCGACACGGGACGGCTCTACGGCATCTGGCTGGACGGCACCCTCGTCGGCGGCGTCCTTTTCCGGGTCTTCGACACGGAGTCCGGGAACTGCGAGGTCGGCTGCTGGCTGGAACCGGCGGCGCAAGGGCGCGGGCTGATCACCCGGGCGGCTCGGAAGCTGATCGACTGGGCGGTGTTCGAGCGCGGCATGCACCGCGTGGAGTGGGACGCGTCCGCCGCGAACACCCGCAGCATCGCCGTGGCCGAGCGGCTCGGCATGAAGCGGGACGGGGTCATACGCGAGAACTACCTGTATCGCGGCGAGCGGCACGACTCGGAGATCTGGTCCGTGCTGGCACCGGAGTGGCGGGCACGGAACGCCTGACGGCGGCCGGAGGGGTCGCGACGGGCTGAGGGCGGCCGGAGGCGGGCGTTAAGAGGGTTCTCATCCGGGCCGCCTAGCGTGCGGGACATGAACCCCAGGACTCCCACCAGCCCCACTGACCTCACTACCCCCACCGGCCCCGTTGCTTCCGATACCGAGAAGACGGGTGCCGAGGAGACCGCCCACGAGGACACGGCGCACAGCCTCGACAAGGGAGCGGCCGAAGCCGGGGGAGCGCGCGCGGTGGCCGCCGGAGACACGGCGGCGGCCGCCGCCCCGGAGCCCGCGCAGGATCTCGGCCCGGACGCCGGACCCGGGGAATCAGGCCCCACGGACGGCGACCGCAAGGACCCGGGCCTCAAGGGCTCCGAGTCCGAGAGCTCCGAGTTCACGGACTTCGAGATCGAGGACTCCGGGTTCGAGGACTCCGACAAGGGGCCGTCCGGTCGCGGCGCGGCCGCCGCGGCCGTGGCCGCCGCCGGTCTCGGCGTCGTCGCGCTCAGCGGGTCCTGGACCGGCAAGATCGCCGCCGAGCGCGAGACCCTCATCGGGCAGATCAAGACCTCGACCGGCGGTTCCGCGGCCCAGCAGATCTCCGAGATCTACGGCGACGCCTGGCACGCCACGGCGCTGGTCAACGGCCTCTTCGCGCTGCTCGCCGTCCTGGTCGGCGTCTTCGCCCTGGTACGCCCGGCCTTCGGCGCGCCCTCCCCGCACCCGCAGCCCGGCTGGGTGCGGGCCGTGGCGACCGCCGGCATCGCGCTCGGCGTCCTCGGTGTGGTGCTCTCCATCGGTATGTACTTCGACCTCATCGTGTCCCTGCCGACCACGGCCATCAGCAAGTGAGTACGCACCGCCCCGGACCCTGAGGTCTTCTGTTCGGATCATGCCGGGCTCGCGTGCCCGATCGCTGATCCGGCCTGGTCCGAACGGAAGGCCCTAAGGCATCGAGCCGGCATGCCCCGCGCCGTATGCGGCGGTGTCCGCACCCGGCTAAGGCCCCCCGGCCCCAGAAGATGCGGAACTCGCCCGATGTGGCGGCACCCCCTGGCAGACGAGAGTGGGAGCACGGCAGAGGCACTGCCGCCCCCAGGCCCGAACGGGCCGTCGTCCTCAGGGAGAAGACATGTACACGCTCGAACTGCACCAGGTGAAAGCGGCCGAACTGCTGCGCCGGGCCGAGCGGGAGCGGCTCGCCGGGGAAGCACGCCGCGCCCGCCGGGCCGCTCGCCGGACCGCCCGGGATGCCGTGCGCAAGGAGGCGGAGAGGCCGGTGAGTACGGACAGGGACCGGTTCGTCCACGCCGCGTAGCGGCCGTGTGACGGCCGTCGTCATGTCGGACGAACCGATTCCGTTGCCCGGACCGTCGGACCCGTGTGCGATGCTCGGCGACGTGGAGACCAGGTCCGTCAGTCCGGTGTTCGTCGGCCGCGCAGGTGAATTCGCCTCGCTCGTCGACGCGCTCACCCGCGTCGGCGCCGAGGGCACCGGCCGGGCCGACCACCCCGGCGGCGAGCCGCAGGCGCTGCTCGTCGGGGGCGAGGCGGGGGTCGGAAAGACCCGGCTGGTCGAGGAGTTCCTCGCGGCGGCGGTGCGCCGCGAGGCCGTCGTCGCCGTCGGCGGCTGTGTCGAGATCGGCGCCGACGGTCTGCCCTACGCCCCGTTCTCCACGGCCCTGCGCGCCCTGCGCCGTACCCTGCCCGACGAGATGGCCGCGGCCTGTGCCGGTCAGGAGGGCGAACTCGCCCGGCTGCTCCCCGAACTCGGCGAGGCCGACCGGGACGCGACCGACGAGCACAGCACCGCCCGACTCTTCGAACTCACCGCCAGACTCCTGGAGCGCATCTCCGCGCAGCGCGCGATCGTTCTCGTCCTGGAGGACCTGCACTGGGCCGATGCCTCCACCCGGCATCTCCTGGCCTACCTCTTCCGCACCGTGCGCAGCGGGCGCCTCGTCGTGATCGGCACCTACCGCTCCGACGACATCCACCGCCGCCACCCCTTGCGCCCCCTCATCGCCGAACTGGACCGGCTCCGTACCGTCCGCCGGATCGAACTCGCCCGTTTCAACCGGGCCGAGGTCTGCCGCCAGCTCACCGGCATCCTCGCCGCCACCCCCGAGGCCGCCCTCGTGGACGAGATCTTCGAACGCTCCGACGGCAACGCCTTCTTCGTCGAGGAACTCGCCTGCAGTCTGGAGAGCGGCGACCGCTCCCGGCTCTCCGACTCACTGCGCGACCTCCTGCTCGTCCGCGTCGAAGCGCTCCCCGAGGACGCGCAGAAGATCGCCCGGATCGTGGCCGAGGGCGGTTCCGCCGTCGAGTACGAACTGCTCGCCGCGGTCGCGGGCCTGGGCGAGGACGAGCTCATCGGGGCGCTGCGGGCGGCCGTCGGCGCCAATCTGCTGCTCACCACCCCGGAGGGCAACGGCTACCGCTTCCGGCACTCCCTGGTCCGCGAAGCCGTCAGTGACGATCTGCTGCCCGGCGAGCGCTCCCGGCTCAACCGGCGGTACGCGGAAGCGCTGGAGATCGACCCCGCACTGGTCCGCGCCGGTGAACGCGCCACCCGGCTCGCCAGCTACTGGTACGGCGCGCACGACGCGGCCAAGGCCCTGCCCGCCGTACTGAAGGCCTCGGTCGAGGCCCGTCGGCGCTACGCCTTCTCCGAGCAACTCCGTCTGCTGGAGCGGGCGATGGAGCTGTGGGACGACGCTCCCGACAGCGTGCGCCGCACCCTGCGCCCCATCGACTACGCCGAGGGCTACCCGGCCTGCGGCTGCGACCCCGAGACCACCCCGCTGCGCTATATCGACCTGATGGCCGAGGCCACCGTCGCCGCCCGGTTCGGCGGCGAACGCGAACGCGCCCTGGCCATCGCCAAGAAGGCCATGCGCGTTCTCGACGGCGAGGACGACCCGCTGCGTGCGGCCTGGTTCTGGGTCCAGCGCTCCCGGCTGATGCAGGACCTCACCCGTGGTGACGGATGGCAGGAACTGGCCAACGCCCAGGAGTTGGTCCGGGGCCTGCCCCCGTCCGTCGTCCATGCCGACGTCCTGATGAGCGTGGCGGGCTGGGGCGCCCTGCACCGGCCGGGCCCCGAGACGCTGCGCGCCGTCGACCGTGCCGTGGAGTACGCCCGACTCGTCGGCGACGAGTACATCGAACTGCACGCCAGACTGACCCGTGGCTGGCTCACCGCCGACGCGGGTGGTGTCGACGAGGGCATCGCCGAGATGTACGCGGTCCGCGACCGCGCCGACGAACTGCACCTGGTCGGCATCATGAGCCGGGCCGGCATCAACCTCCCCTCCACCCTCGAAGCCATGGGGCGCTCCCTGGAAGCCGTGGCGGCCGCCGACCACGGCATCGAGATCAGCCGCAGCCACGGCATCGTCGACATGGAGGCATGGGTCCGCTGCAACCAGGCGACCTCGCTCTTCTCCCTCGGTCACTGGGACGAGAGCCGGGCCACCACCGACGCGGCGGCCCGCGCCGCCCAGTCCAGCAAGGCGCAGGGGTTCGTCGCCGCACGCCGTACCGAACTGGCCCTCGTCCGGGGTGACCTGGCCGAGGCCGAGTTCCAACTCGCCCTGACCCGGCGCTATTTCGGATCACGTGACCCGCAGCCGCAGCTCCTCATCTCCCCCGTGCGCCATGCCATGGCCCTCGCCGTGCAACAGGGCAGGCTTTCCGAGGCGCGGGCCGCGTTCGAGGCCCAGGCGAAGGAGGGCTTCCCGCCCGGCACCCAGCGCTATGCGCTGCCGCTGCTCCATGTCGCCGCCGCCGCCGAGGCCGACGCCCGGGGTCTGCCCGCCGCCGAACCCGGCCGTCCCGCGATCCTCGCGAGCATCCGGACCCACCTGAAGCGGCTGCCGATGCTCATCCCCATCTGGGCCGCCTACGGTCTCCTGGTCGACGCCGAACTGGCCAGGGCCGAGGGCCTCGACACCCCCGACCACTGGTCCCGCGCCGCCGCCGCCTTCGCCCCTCTGCAACGCCCGTACGAGCTGGCCCAGATCCGTCACCGCTGGGCCGAGGCCCTCCTCATCGCCTCCGGCGACCGGTCCGCGGTCACCACGCTGCTGCGCGACGCCCACCGGACCGCCCGGCGGCTCGACGCACGCCCGTTGACCGAGGCCATCGAGTTGCTGGCCGGCCGGGCCCGTGTCACGCTCACCCCGCCCGACCGGACCCCGGCATCCGGCACGACGCACGAGATGCCCGCCGCCGTCACCGTCCCCGCCCGGGACGGCGGCTCCGACGAGGCCATGGACCGCGAGCAGACCGAGGACCACCTGCGCGAGGCGGCCGCGGCGGCGGTGGAGTCCTTCGGGCTGACACGACGCGAACAGGATGTGCACCGTCTGGTCGCCGCCGGTCACACCAACCGCAGAATCGCCGAGGAGCTCTACATATCGCCCAAGACCGCGAGCGTGCACGTCTCGAACATCCTCGCCAAGCTCGGCGTCGCCAGCCGCGGCGAGGCGGCCGCGCTGGCCCACCGGCTGCGCCTGTACCCGACGGGGAGCGCCCCCTGACCCCGGGAGCGCCTCCCGGTCCTGGAACGGCCCCGGGGCGCCCGGCCCGATTCCCCGGTCAGGGAGCCGCGCCCCGGCCACCACCGTCCTCCTGCGGCGATGCATCCGGGCCGGCCCTCTGTGACCGCGCGTCCGGAAGGACCTTCCACCGCCTGACCGGAACGGCCCCCGGAGCGCTTGACGCATCGGGCCCGGACGCCTCGTCCGGAGCGTTTGCGGCCCGGTCCTGGCCGGATGGCGTCCCACCACCGGCCTCGGGACCACCGCCGGTGCCGGGGCTCCTGTCGGCACCGGTACCGGAGGCCCTGACGATCACCTTTCCGGAGGCCAGGTCTATCGGCCCGCGCCCCGGGTCGCCGACGCCGAGGTCCACCCGGGTCAGCTCCAGGCGCTTCTGCTCCTCGGCGGCATGCCTGCGGCCCGGCGCGAAGAGTTCCTCGAAGAAGTTGAACACCCGTCGCACGCCCTTTCACCTGCTGTAGCCGCTACCGCACCTCCAGCACCAGGATCCTGTCGTCTCCCGGCTTCGGGGTGCCACGGGTGTCCGTATTGCTCGTGACGAGCCAGAGCCTGTTGCCGCCCGCGGTGAGCACGGTGCGCAGACGGCCGTACTTCCCCCTGAGGAACGCTTGCGGGGCCGCCAGGGGTTCCCCGTCCCCCTTGCCGGACAACGGAATCCGCCAAAGCCGCTCACCGCGCAGAGCCGCCATCCAGATCGAGCCCTCGGCGAACGCGATCCCGCTCGGAGACGCCTCGGACGGCTTCCACTGTGCCACGGGATCGATGAAACCCTTCTTCCCCGCCTTGCCCTCGACCTCCGGCCAGCCGTAGTTCCCTCCCGACACGATCCGGTTCAGCTCGTCCCAGGTGTCCTGCCCGAATTCGGATGCCCACAACTGCTCGTGCCCGTCCCAGGCCAGCCCCTCCACATTGCGGTGTCCGTACGAATACACCACGGAGTCGGCCTCCGGATTGCCGTGCAGCGGCAGACCGTCGGGGGTCATCCGCAGGATCTTGCCGGCCAGCGACTTCTTGTCCTGCGCGAGCTCGCGGTCCCCCGTCTCCCCGGTGCCCGCGTACAGCATGTGGTCCGGGCCGAAGGCGATCCGCCCGCCGTTGTGGATCGAGCCCTTCGGGATGCCCCGGAGGATCGTGTCCGGGGCACCCAGCAGCCGGCCCGGCGTGGTGCCGTTCTCGTCGTACTGCATGCGTGCGATGCGGTTGTCGGACGCGGTCGTGAAGTACGCGTACACCAGATGGTCCGAACCGTACGTGGGGGAGACCGCGATGCCCAGCAGCCCGCCCTCGCCGCCCGGTGACACCCCGGGCACGGCGCCCAGCAGTGTCTTCTTGCCGTTCTTCGCGTCGATCCGGGTGATCGTGCCCTTGTCGCGCGAGGAGACCAGCAGATCGCCGCCGGGCAGCTCGGCCAGCCCCCACGGCGAGTCGAGACCCTCGGTGAGCGTGGAGACCACCTTCACCGAGCCCTTCGCGGGCGGCAGGTCGGTCGACGGGGACGGGGCGGCCGACGGGCCAGAGGCGGTCGGCGAGGGGCGGGACGCCGACGGCATGCCTCCGCCGCCGGCCGGACCGGCCACGCCGTTGTCCGGGGAGCACCCCGCGGCCAGCACCAGCGTGCCCGCCGCCAACGCGGCCACCGCCCCCCGGCGCCCGCCTCGGCGACGCCCCACGGGGCCTCGTACAGATCCGAACAGAACACCGCGCACAGCATCGATCCCTTCGACGGCCAGCCGACTACTGTTCTTACACCGCGGCCCCGCCCCGGGTTCCCGTGCGCGCCGAGTTTCTCCATGGGCGATCACGAAGACGGTCCGCTGATCAGTCCCACGACCCCCGCGCCGCGGGCAGCCGGGAGATCTCCACCAGATCCTGCGCGGTCAGCGTCAGCCCGGCCGCCCCCGCGTTCTCCACCGCCCAGTGCTCCCGCTTGGTCCCGGGCACCGGCACCACGTGCGACCCCTGCCGAAGCACCCAGGCGAGTGCCACCTGTGCGGCGGTCGCCCCGTGGCGCTCGGCGATCCGCCGCAGGCCGACCACCACCGGCTGGTTCGCCGCCATCATCTCGGCCGTGAACCGCGGATGCCTGGCCCGCAGGTCCTGCGGTTCGAAGCCCTGTCCAGGGGTCAGTGTCCCCGTCAGATATCCGTTCCCCAGGGGCATCGCCGCCAGCAGCCCCACGCCCCGCGCCGAGCACCACGGAAGCAGTGACTCCAGCGCCTCCGGGGACCAGACCGAGAGCTCGGCCTGCACCGCGCTCACCGGGAAGACCTGCTGCACCCGATCCAGCTGACGGATCGTTTCGTCATACATGCGGGCACCCGGCCGACGTGAGGCCCGCGCCCCGACGGCACAGAGCCCGAGCGCCCGCACCTTGCCGGCGGTCACCAGCTCCGCCATCGCGCCCCAGGTCTCCTCCACCGGCACCTCGGGATCGGCCCGGTGCAGCTGGTACAGATCGATCACATCGGTCTGGAGCCGCCGCAGCGAGGCGTCGCAGGCCCGCCGCACATAGCCGGGGCGGCCGTTGGCGACGATGTGCTGATCGCCCACCAGCAGCCCGCACTTGGTGGAGACGAAGGCCTCGGACCTGCGGCCCTTCAACGCCCGGCCCACCAGCAGCTCATTGGTGAAGGGGCCGTACATGTCGGCCGTGTCGAGCAGTTGCACCCCCGCGTCGAGCGCGGCGTGCACCGCTCGCAACGCACGGTCACCGCGCTGCTGCGAGGCGCTGTACGCCCAGCTCATCGGCATACAGCCAAGGCCGACCGCACCCACGGCGAGCGCCGCCGCCCCGAGACTCCTGCGCTCCAACTCCCCGAACCTTTCCTAGGTCCCGCCGTCGCGGGACCACAACGCACCCCCAACGTAGCCTCTGCCGACCGCGACCCCGCGCGCAGCCTCCCGGCGATCACGGCAGTTACGGCCTGCTGCACGATGGAGAGTGGATCGGCGAGCGGCGTCATGCGGCTTCGGATCCGAGGCGGAGGAGGGAGGCGACGCGGAGCGTCGTCGACCGACGACAACGCCGGAGGCGAAGCCGCATCGCGCCGGGAGCCCGCTCGCTGTCGTGGACCAGGCCGTTAGCCTCCTGACCATGACTTCGAAGAAGATTCCCGACGTATGGCTGCCTCTTCCCGCCGATGAGATCGAAGGACTCCCCGACGGTTTCGACTACCGGTTCTGGGACGGCGAGCGGGACTACCCCGCCGACCCGGCCGACTGCGCGTTCTACGTGGTGCCGTACATGAAGGGTTCCGAGATCGCGGTCCGTCCGCTCGCCGACATGACACGGGTGCGGGTCGTGCAGACGCTCACCGCGGGCATCGACCATGTCGAGCCGGGCCTCGGCCTGCTGCCGGCCGGGGTGCGGCTGTGCAATGCCAAGGGGGTCCACGAGGCGTCGACCGCGGAGCTCGCGCTCGCCCTGATCCTCGCCTCCCTGCGCGGCTTCCCCGGGTTCGTCCACGGCCAGGCCAAGGAGGAGTGGCGGGCCGGCTTCTACCCCGCCCTCGCCGACAAGTCCGTACTGATCGTGGGGTACGGATCGATCGGCGCCGCCATCGAGGACAGGCTCGCGCCGTTCGAGTGTGCGCGGGTGGCGCGCGTCGCGCGCTCCGCACGGGCGACAGCGCGCGGCCCCGTACGCGCACTCGACGATCTGCCCGCACTCCTGCCCGAGGCCGACGTCGTCGTGCTGTCCACCCCGTTGAATCCCTCCACACAAGGGCTGGTGGGCGCGGAGTTCCTCGCCGCGATGCCGGACGGGGCGCTGCTCGTGAACGTCGCACGGGGCGGTGTCGTCGACACCGGGGCGCTGCTCCTCGAACTCGGATCAGGGCGGCTGCGCGCCGCCCTGGACGTCACCGACCCCGAACCCCTGCCCGCCGGCCACCCCCTCTGGCATGCTCCGAACGTCCTGATCACTCCGCACGTGGGTGGCAGTTCCTCGGCGTTCCTGCCGCGCGCCAAGCGTCTGGTGGCCGGGCAGCTGAATCGATTCGCCTCGGGCGAGCCGGTGCGGAACGTCGTACGCGTCATGGACTGACCACGCTGCGAGTCCGAACGGATGCGCACAGTGCCGACAATCCCCTTCTTCGTCACTGAGTGTATATAAGCTATGTCCCTGCGTGACTGGTCTGGTGTATCGTCCCGAAAGGGGCGCTGCGCCGAGGAGGGGACGGCGCCGGGGAGGACGCAACACACGAGGGGGCGACGGGCGATGTACGGCCGATGGGCGAACGATCCGGTACCGCGGAGTGGTCGACGGCGACCGGGGTGTGCTCCGGTTCTCCCCCCGTCCGCCCGCGCGGTGGGTGTCGCGGCGTCTTGCGCGGCGCGCCGTCCGCGTGCCGCGGGCGCCCGGACGGGCCCGGTGGCGCGCCGGGTGCGGGTGCCGGGTGTCGTGACGTGGACGGCGGATCCGGAGCGGGCCCCGGCGTGGGGTGCGCCCCGATGAGCGCGCCGGCCGGAGCGCTCGGGGCGTTCCTCTCCCGGCGGTCGACCGTCGGCGGCGCGTCCGCACTGGTTCCGCAGATCCTGCTCGGCCTCGTCTGCGGCGGGTACGCGGTGGGGGCCGCCCTCGGCTGGGGTTCCTCGGAACTGGCACTCTTCATGGGGGACTTCGGCCTCAGCGCCGCCGCGCTGATCGCGGCCGTCTCCTGCTTTCTCTACGCGCGGTCCGCCGGCGACCGGTTCCGGCCCGCCTGGCTGCTGTTCTCGATCTCCTCGTTCATGGCCGCCGGGGGCAACGCGGTCTGGGGCTGGTACGAGGTGGTGCTCGGGCGCTCGGTGCCCAGCCCCTCCCTCGCCGATGTCTTCTTCCTCTGCTTCGCCCCTCCCGCCATCGTCGGGCTGCTCGTCCTCGCCAAACGCCCCGTCACCCGGGCCGGCTGGGTCTGTCTCGCCCTGGACTCCTGGCTGATCGGCGGCTCGCTGCTCACGCTCTCCTGGAGCCTCGCCCTCGCCCACACCGCCCACCTCGTGGACGCCGAAGGGGCGAGCGTGGCCCGCGCGGCGCTCTCGCTGGCCTACCCGCTGCTCGACATCGTGCTGGTCTCCATGGTGCTGGCCCTGCACTTCCGGCGGTCCAACGCCAACCGCTCCGCGGTGAACACCGCCATCGTCGCCCTCGCCCTGACGGTCCTGTGCGACGCCCTGTTCACCTCTCCGCTGCTGCGCCAGA
The DNA here is from genome assembly GCF_044740965.1 of Streptomyces sp. NPDC088252. NCBI lineage: Bacteria > Bacillati > Actinomycetota > Actinomycetes > Kitasatosporales > Streptomycetaceae > Streptomyces > Streptomyces sp. NPDC088252. The sequence goes on from NZ_JBIURS010000010.1 coordinate 314,005, forward strand.
GCTATCACTCCGGCCAACTGCTGGACGCAGGCTGGTTCGGCGGTTCCCTGCTCCTCGCGTACGCGCCCTGGGGCGCCCACAGCACGGCGGACGACGCTCTCCCGCCGCGCGACGCGCCCCGCCCGACCAGCCGCCCCATCGCGGGATCGCTGGCCGCGCTGACGCCGTATCTCGCCGCCGCCGTCTGCACCCTCGGCATTCTCTACAACGTCATCGAGGGTCGCCGAGTGGACCGCGTCGTGGTCTTCACCGGCTGCACGGTGGTGCTCGCCCTGGTCGTCCGGCAGGGCATCATGCTTGTCGACAACATCGCCCTCACCCAGGAACTGGCGCAGAAGGAGAACCACTTCCGCTCCCTGGTGCAGGGGTCCAGCGACGTCATCATGATCGCCGCCCCGACCGGCGTCCTGCGGTACGTGAGCCCCGCCGCCGCCGGGGTGTACGGGCGTGACGCCGACGACCTGGTCGGCGCCGAACTCGCCTCGATCATCCACCCCGAGGATCTGGGACGAGTGGTCCACGAGGTGCGCCGGTTCCTCGCCGCCCCTCCGGGCGAGGAACCCGCCACCCGGATCGAGTGCCGCTTCAGATCCGGTACGGGGGACTGGCTCAACGTCGAGTCCACGGTCAACCGCCATCAGGGCGGGCTGATCCTCAACAGCCGCGATGTCACCGAACGGGTGCGGTTGCAGGCGCAGTTGCAGCACAACGCCGAGCACGACCCGCTCACCGACCTGCCCAACCGCGCCCTGTTCACCCAGCGGGTCCGCCAGGCCCTCGGCGGCCGCCGCTCCGGCGACCCCGGCACCGCCGTGCTCTTCATCGACCTCGACGGCTTCAAGGCGGTCAACGACCGCCTCGGCCACCAGGCGGGCGACGAGCTCCTCATCCAGGCCGCCCGCCGCCTCCACGAGTCCGTGCGGGCCGGTGACACCGCGGCCCGCCTCGGCGGGGACGAATTCGCGGCCATCATCCTCGGCGACGGTACCCGTGACCAGTCCGCCCGGGAATGCCAGGTCCACGAGATCGCCGACCGGCTGCGCCTGACCCTCTCCCAGCCGTACCGCGTCAGTGCCGGTGAGGTCCGGGTCGCCGCGTCCATCGGGGTCGCCTTCGCCGAACCCGGCATCACCCCCAGCGACCTCATGCGCAACGCCGACCTCGCCATGTACCGCGCCAAGGCGAGCGGCAAGGACCGCGTCGAGCTGTACGCCCCGCAGATGCAGGCCGAAGTCGTCCGCCGCTCCGAGCTGGCGGCCCGGCTGCGCACCGCCCTGCGCGACGGCGAGTTCGCCCTGCTCCATCAGCCCGTGGTGCATCTCGCCAGTGGCACCGTCGTCGCCGTCGCCGCACAGGCCCGCTGGCGTTCGGCGCAGGGGATCCTGTTCACCCCGGCCGAATTCCTCCGCGTCGCCGAGGACAGCGACCGCACCGCCGAGCTCGGCCGCTGGCTCCTCGAAGAGGCCGTCGAGCAGGCCGCCGACCGGGCCAGGGCCGGGCACCCGGTCTCCGTCGCCGTGCGGCTCTCCGCCCGCAGGCTCCTCGACAAGGGGATGCCGTTCGGTTCCATCGAGGCGCTGCTCACCCGGCACAGCCTGCCCTCAGGTGCCCTGATGATCGAGGTGTCCGACAGCGACCCCCGGATCTCCTTCGACGAACTCGAACAGCGCCTCGTCGCGCTCCGCCGGCTCGGCGTCCGCATCGCGCTCGACGGCTTCGGCAGCGGCTACGCGGCGATCAACGCCCTGCGCCGGCTCCCCATCGACGTACTGAAGCTGGATCGCGGTCTCGTCGAGGGAGTCGTGGAATCCGCCCGACTGCACAAGATCACCAGCGGCCTCCTGCGTATCGCCTGCGACCTCGGCATGCAGTCCGTGGCCGACGGGGTCGACGTACCGGAACAGGTCCTCGCGCTGCGCGCCATGGGCTGTACGCACGGTCAGGGAATGGCCTTCTCCGGGCCGCTCGACGAGTACCGGCTGCGCCGTGCCCTGGCCCGGGGCGAGTTCCCGGTGCCCGGCAGCGCCGCCGCCCAGCCGGTGCTGGCCGGTGGCTCGATCCCCCGCCTCAGCGGCTCACATTCTGAGACGCCCGTCCCACCCACTTGACACGCCGTGTGCGTCGGAGAGAGGGTCATTGCCATGCGCACCCGAATTCTCGTACTTGGAAAGCGCGTCGGCTGAAGCTGAGTCCCTCGTAGACACTCTGCAGACCACTCCGACGCGCTCCCCTCGCTTGCCTCACGGCACGAGGGGTTTTTTGTTGCACTGGAACCACGCAAAACGTCGCAAAACACCCGCAAGAACCCTCAGCTTCGAGAAGAGAATGCCGATGACCGAGCAGGCCACCGGGGCCCACCATCCCCAGCCGCGGGCCCGTAACGGCGGATCGTCCGCCGCCACCGTTGAGCACGTCACGGGTGCGCAGTCCCTCATCCGGTCTCTTGAGGAAGTGGGTGCCGACACGGTATTCGGCATTCCCGGCGGCGCCATCCTTCCGGCGTACGACCCGATGATGGACTCCACCCGGGTCCGTCATGTGCTGGTCCGCCACGAGCAGGGCGCGGGACACGCCGCCACCGGCTACGCGCAGGCCACCGGCAAGGTCGGCGTCTGCATGGCTACCTCGGGCCCCGGCGCCACCAACCTGGTCACGCCGATCGCCGACGCCCACATGGACTCCGTCCCGCTGGTCGCGATCACCGGCCAGGTCGCCTCCAAGGCCATCGGCACGGACGCGTTCCAGGAAGCCGACATCTGCGGCATCACCATGCCGGTCACCAAACACAACTTCCTGGTCACCAAGGCCGAGGACATCCCGCACACCATCGCCGAGGCCTTCCACATCGCCTCCACCGGCCGTCCGGGCCCCGTCCTCGTCGACATCGCCAAGGACGCCCTCCAGGCGCAGACCACGTTCAGCTGGCCGCCCACCCAGGACCTGCCCGGCTACCGCCCGGTCACCAAGCCGCACGCCAAGCAGATCCGTGAAGCCGCCAAGCTGATCACCCAGGCCAGGCGCCCGGTGCTCTACGTCGGCGGCGGTGTCATCAAGGCGGGGGCCACCGCCGAACTGAAGGTCCTCGCCGAGCTCACCGGAGCGCCCGTCACCACCACACTGATGGCGCTCGGCGCATTCCCCGACAGCCACCCGCTGCACGTCGGAATGCCGGGCATGCACGGTGCGGTCACCGCCGTCACCGCGCTGCAGAAGGCCGACCTGATCGTCGCCCTCGGAGCCCGCTTCGACGACCGCGTCACCGGCAGGCTGGACAGCTTCGCCCCGTACGCCAAGATCGTCCACGCCGACATCGACCCGGCCGAGATCGGCAAGAACCGCGCCGCCGACGTCCCGATCGTGGGCGATGCCCGCGAGGTCCTGGCCGATCTGGTCCAGGCCGTCCAGGCCGAGCACAACGACGGTCACGTCGGTGACTACGCCGCATGGTGGAAGGACCTCAACCGCTGGCGCGACACCTACCCGCTCGGCTATGACCAGCCCGAGGACGGCAGCCTCTCGCCGCAGCAGGTCATCCAACGCATCGGACAGCTCGCCCCCGAGGGCACGATCTTCGCGGCGGGCGTCGGCCAGCACCAGATGTGGGCCTCGCACTTCATCCAGTACGAGCAGCCCGCCACCTGGCTGAACTCCGGCGGTGCCGGAACGATGGGCTACGCGGTCCCGGCCGCGATGGGCGCCAAGGCCGGCATGCCGGACCGCACGGTCTGGGCGATCGACGGCGACGGCTGCTTCCAGATGACCAACCAGGAACTCACCACCTGCGCGCTCAACAACATCCCGATCAAGGTCGCCATCATCAACAACGGCGCGCTCGGGATGGTCCGCCAGTGGCAGACCCTGTTCTACAACCAGCGGTACTCCAACACCGTGCTGCACTCCGGTGCCGATACCGAGGGCGTCCCGGCGAAGGGCACCCGCGTCCCCGACTTCGTCAAGCTGTCCGAGGCCATGGGCTGCCACGCGATCCGCTGCGAGGATCCGGCCGAGCTGGACAAGGTCATCGAAGAGGCCAATTCCATCAACGACCGCCCCGTCGTGATCGACTTCATCGTCCACGAGGACGCCATGGTGTGGCCGATGGTCGCCGCAGGCACCTCCAACGACGAGGTCATGGCCGCCCGCGGGGTCCGCCCCGACTTCGGCGACAACGAAGACGACTGAGAGACAGAGAGAGACCGACTCCATGTCCACCAAGCACACGCTCTCCGTCCTGGTCGAGAACAAGCCCGGTGTCCTCGCCCGGATCACCGCGCTGTTCTCCCGCCGCGGCTTCAACATCGACTCGCTCGCGGTCGGCACCACCGAACACCCCGACATCTCGCGCATCACCATCGTCGTCAGTGTCGAGGACCTGCCTCTTGAGCAGGTGACCAAGCAGCTCAACAAGCTGGTGAACGTCCTCAAGATCGTCGAACTGGAGCCGACCGCTGCGATCCAGCGTGAGCTCGTCCTGGTGAAGGTCCGCGCAGACAACGAGACCCGCTCCCAGATCGTCGAGATCGTCCAGCTGTTCCGCGCCAAGACCGTGGACGTCTCCCCGGAGGCCGTCACGATCGAGGCGACCGGCGGCGCCGACAAACTGGAGGCCATGCTCAAGATGCTGGAGCAGTACGGCATCAAGGAGCTGGTCCAGTCCGGCACCATCGCCATAGGGCGCGGCGCGCGCTCGATCACCGACCGTTCGCTGCGCGCCCTCGACCGCACGGCCTAGCCCCGCACGGCCCAGCCCCGCACGGGCCCGGCCCGCTGCTGCGGCACCGGGGCGCCGCCCCTCGCCGCCCGTATGGCGAGACCCGAAAACGCATCTCAAGCACCCCGCCGTACGGTGGGACGCAACACCTGCACACCAAGGAGAGACCCAGTGGCCGAGCTGTTCTACGACGACGATGCCGACCTGTCCATCATCCAGGGCCGCAAGGTCGCGGTCATCGGCTACGGCAGCCAGGGCCACGCCCACGCGCTGTCGCTGCGTGACTCGGGTGTCGACGTCCGTGTCGGTCTGCACGAGGGCTCCAAGTCGAAGGCCAAGGCCGAGGAGCAGGGCCTGCGCGTGGTGACCCCGTCCGAGGCCGCAGCCGAGGCCGACGTCATCATGATCCTCGTCCCGGACCCGATCCAGGCCCAGGTCTACGAGGAGTCCATCAAGGACAACCTCAAGGACGGCGACGCGCTGTTCTTCGGCCACGGCCTGAACATCCGCTTCGACTTCATCAAGCCGCCGGCCAACGTCGACGTCTGCATGGTCGCCCCGAAGGGTCCGGGCCACCTGGTCCGCCGTCAGTACGAGGAGGGCCGCGGCGTTCCCTGCATCGTGGCCGTCGAGCAGGACGCCTCGGGGAACGGCCTGGCGCTCGCCCTGTCGTACGCGAAGGGCATCGGCGGCACCCGCGCCGGCGTCATCAAGACGACCTTCACCGAGGAGACCGAGACCGACCTCTTCGGTGAGCAGGCCGTGCTCTGCGGCGGTACCGCCGCTCTGGTCAAGGCCGGTTTCGAGACCCTGACCGAGGCCGGTTACCAGCCGGAGATCGCGTACTTCGAGTGCCTGCACGAGCTGAAGCTCATCGTGGACCTCATGTACGAGGGCGGCCTGGAGAAGATGCGCTGGTCCATCTCGGAGACCGCCGAGTGGGGCGACTACGTCACCGGCCCGCGGATCATCACGGACGCCACCAAGGCGGAGATGAAGAAGGTCCTCGCGGAGATCCAGGACGGCACCTTCGCCAAGAACTGGATGGCCGAGTACCACAACGGTCTGCCCAAGTACAACGAGTACAAGAAGGCGGACAGCGACCACCTCCTGGAGACCACCGGCCGCGAGCTGCGCAAGCTCATGAGCTGGGTCAACGACGAGGACGCGTAACACCGACACCCCCGGGGGGCGGGTCCGAGGACCTGCCCCCCCGGGGCGTTTTCCTTCACCGCTGGAAGAGGCGGCGCCGTACGTGTGTACAAGTCGTCCACCCCCGTGTGGGTGATCCTTCCATCGGGGCGCAGTATGCGCCCTGGCGCATGACTACACTTCTCCACACATACACGCGTCAGGCCCACAGTGTCGTGCGTCTTCCACGCGGCAAGCCCCTCCACCGCCTGCGGCCGTCGGGACGGCCGTCCGCACTGGACCTGTGAGGACTCACGTGAGCTCGAAACCTGTCGTACTCATCGCTGAAGAGCTGTCGCCTGCCACGGTTGACGCCCTGGGTCCGGATTTCGAAATCCGGCACTGCAACGGCGCGGACCGCGCCGAACTCCTCCCCGTGATCGCCGACGTCGACGCCATCCTGGTGCGCTCCGCCACCAAGGTCGACGCCGAGGCCATCGCCGCCGCGAAGAAGCTCAAGGTCGTCGCCCGGGCCGGCGTCGGTCTGGACAACGTCGACGTCTCCGCCGCCACCAAGGCCGGCGTGATGGTCGTCAACGCACCAACGTCCAACATCGTCACCGCCGCCGAGCTGGCCTGCGGTCTGCTGGTCGCCACCGCGCGCAACATCCCGCAGGCCAACACCGCCCTCAAGAACGGTGAGTGGAAGCGCTCCAAGTACACCGGCGTCGAGCTGAGCGAGAAGACCCTCGGCGTCGTCGGCCTCGGCCGCATCGGTGTCCTGGTCGCACAGCGCATGTCGGCCTTCGGCATGAAGATCGTCGCGTACGACCCCTATGTGCAACCCGCGCGCGCCGCCCAGATGGGTGTCAAGCTGCTCGCGCTGGACGAGCTGCTGGAGGTCGCGGACTTCATCACCGTGCACCTGCCCAAGACTCCCGAGACGATCGGCCTGATCGGCCACGAGGCGCTGCACAAGGTGAAGCCCTCGGTGCGCATCGTCAACGCCGCGCGCGGTGGCATCGTCGACGAGGAGGCGCTCGCCTCCGCCCTCAAGGAGGGCCGGGTCGCCGGCGCCGGTCTCGACGTGTACGCGAAGGAGCCCTGCACGGACTCCCCGCTGTTCGAGTTCGACCAGGTGGTCTGCACCCCGCACCTCGGCGCCTCCACCGACGAGGCCCAGGAGAAGGCGGGCATCGCGGTCGCCAAGTCCGTACGGCTGGCCCTCGCCGGTGAGCTCGTGCCGGACGCGGTCAACGTCCAGGGCGGCGTGATCGCCGAGGACGTGCGTCCGGGCCTGCCGCTCGCCGAGAAGCTCGGCCGGATCTTCACCGCGCTCGCGGGCGAGGTCGCGGTCCGCCTCGACGTCGAGGTGTACGGCGAGATCACCCAGCACGACGTCAAGGTGCTCGAACTCTCCGCGCTCAAGGGCGTCTTCGAGGACGTCGTCGACGAGACCGTGTCCTATGTCAACGCGCCGCTCTTCGCGCAGGAGCGCGGTGTCGAGGTCCGCCTCACGACCAGCTCCGAGTCGCCGGACCACCGCAATATGGTCACCGTGCGCGGCACGCTCTCGGACGGCGAGGAGATCTCGGTCTCCGGCACGCTCGCCGGGCCCAAGCACCTCCAGAAGATCGTCGCCGTCGGCGAGTACGACGTGGACCTGGCGCTGGCCGACCACATGGTGGTGCTGCGTTACGAGGACCGTCCCGGTGTCGTCGGCACGGTCGGCCGGATTCTCGGCGAGGCCGGTCTGAACATCGCGGGCATGCAGGTCTCGCGGACGGGCGCGGGCGGCGAGGCGCTGGTCGTGCTCACCGTCGACGACGACGTCCCGTCGTCGGTGCTCGCCGAGATCGCCACGGAGATCGGTGCCGCGTCGGCCCGCACGGTGAACCTGACCGACTGACGGCCCCCTGGCCTCGCGTACCCGGTATCTAGACGTACGTTTTACACGAACGTCTGTGTGCCGGGTACGCTGCTTTCCATGGGACATCGTGAGGATCTGCTCGAAGGCGCCAAGCGCTGCCTGCTGGACAAGGGGTACGCCCGGACGACCGCCCGTGACATCGTGGCCGCCTCCGGTACGAATCTCGCCTCCATCGGCTACCACTACGGTTCGAAGGAGGCTCTGCTCAATCTCGCCTTCCTCAAGGTGACGGAGGAGTGGGGCGATGTGCTCACCGAGCAGCCGGACGAGGTCGCGGAAGCCGACGGCGGGCCCCGGTCGCCGCTGGACCAGTTCCGCGACACCTGGGAGCGGGTGATCGAGAGCTATGAGCAGACCCGTTCCGTCTGGCAGCTCCAGATGGAGGTCGTCTCCCGGATCGACCAGGACCCCGAGCTGAAGAAGGCTCTGGTGGGTCCGCAGCGCGAGGGCCGTGACGGGCTCGCCGAGAACATGCTCGGCATCGACCCGGAGACGGACCCGGAGAAGGCGCGGGTGGCGGGGCTGTTCTGCCAGGCGCTGCTCGCCGGGGTGATGGTGCAGTGGCTGATGGACAGTGACTCGGCACCTTCCGCCCAGGACCTGACGGACGGACTGAAGGCGGTCCTTGAGGGGCGGGTGCAGTAGCGGGGGCGTATGCGGGCAGGGTCTGCGGCAGCGGCTTCGTCGTCGGGTGCCGGGCGGGCGCGCAGGCGCCGGTGCCGGGGCGGCGGCGGGCCCGGCCCCGTTCCCGCCGGGCGGGTGGGGAGATGTGCCGGTGCCGGGTCGGCGCACCCGGTGCGGTGATCCAGCCCATGTCCCGTGCGTACCAGGTGAGTCGGAAGCGGGTCGCGGCCCCCGCCCGTAAGGCGCGCCGGGTCAGAGCCGCGCGCCCTTGAGCGCCATGTGCAGCAGCAGCCGGTCCTCGCCGTCGTTCAGATCGAGGCCGGTGAGCCGCTCGACCCGGGAGAGCCGGTAGTAGAGCGTCTGGCGGTGGATGCCGAGTGCGGCGGCCGTCCGGGACGCCTGGCCCGCGCAGTCGAGGAACACCTCGGCGGTGCGGGCCAGATCCCTGTGCGACGGGGTGAGCAGGGCGCGGACCGCAGGGTCGGCGTGCGCCTGGGCGGGGAGAGCGGTCAGCATCCGGTAGGGGCCGATCGCCGACCACTCGGCGACCGGGCCGAAGCGGGCCTCGGCCGCCGCCGCGCGGGCCGCGGCCGAGGCCTCGTGCCAGGCCCCGGCCAGGTCCGCCAGCCCCCGCCGGGGCACCGCGACCCCGGCGGTGGCGTCCCGGCCCGCGCCGGCACGCAGCCGGTCCGCGGCGCTGAGCGCCGGGTCGAGGACATCGGTGGAGCGCAGCCGGATCAGCGCGGCCAGCGAGGGGGCCCGGGCCGCCTCCGGAGCGGGGATCGAGGACAGCGCGGCCGCCGCCGACACCGTGCGGACCGACGGCGGATCGTCCGGCCACGGGGTCACGCACACCACCGTGTGCAGCCCCTCCGCGTCCCGGCCCAGCGCCTCCTGCAACGCGGCCACCGCCATGTCGCGCTGCCAGCCCCGCGCGGCGGTGAGGACCGCACCGAACTCCCGGGACAGGTCCGTGCCCGCCCGCGCCTCGTCGGAGAGCAGCCCCCCGATCCGGGCCGCCACCTCCATCGCCGCCGCCAGCTGCTCGTCCGTCGGCCCGGGGTCCGCGTCGAGCAGCCACACGTATCCGAGCACGACCCCCCGATGGCGCACCGGCAGACAGATCCGGTCCCGGAACACCCCGGCCTCCGGGGCGGCCGGAATCCGCACCGGGCCGGTGGCGCGGGCGATGCCGAAGCCCTCGAACCAGGCGCGGACCGCGGGTGTTGAGCGCCGGGTCAGGATCGAGCGGGTGCGGACCGGGTCCATCGCCGTGTCGTCGTCGCTGTCGTGCGCACCGAAGGCGACCAGGCCGAAATCCCGGTTCTCCAGCGTCGCGGGGGCGCCGAGCAGCCCGGAGATCTCGTCGACCAGCTCCTGGTAATCGCCCTTCACCCGGTCATTCTCGCACCCCTTCAGACATATGTCTGAGAACCCGGGAACGGATGCGTGACAGCTGTCGATGGCACACGATCGGAGGGATCCTTAGATTTCACGGTGGTTCTCCGTGCTGTACCGCTTTGTTCCCCCTCTGCCGGTACGGCCTTCGTTCGTACTTTCCGTGGAGGTGCCCCGTGCTGGGTCCCGTGATTCTCGCCGCGTCCCGCAGCGACAGGATGCGCCGTTTCATCTCGGCCGCACCTGGCACCAAGCAGGTCGTCGACCGGTTCATCGCCGGTGAGACCGTCGACCAGGTCGTCCGGGTCATCGAGGACGCCGCCGACAAGGGTCTCGAAGTCACCCTCGACGTGGTCGGCGAGGACATCACCACCCCCGAGCAGGCCGCCGCCGCCCGCGACGCCTACCTCGAACTGGTCGACCGTCTCAAGGACCTGGGCCTGGGCACCAGGGCCGAGATGTCCGTCAAGCTCTCGATGTTCGGCCAGTCGCTGGACGGGGGCCACGAGCTGGCGCTCGCCAACGTCCGCCCGGTCGTCGAGGCCGCCGCCGCGATCGGCACCACGGTCACGCTGGACGCAGAGGATCACACCACCCTCGACTCGATGTTCGCCATCCACGAGGAGCTGCGGAAGGACTTCCCGCAGACCGGCTGCGTGATCCAGGCCTACCTGTTCCGCACCGAGGAGGACGCCCGCCGCCTGGCCGCCGCCGGCAGCCGCGTCCGCATCGTGAAGGGCGCCTACAAGGAGCCCGCCTCCGTCGCGTACCAGGACAAGGCCGAGATCGACAAGGCGTACGTCCGCATCCTGAAGACCCTGATGGAGGGCGAGGGCTACCCGATGATCGGGTCGCACGACCCGCGTCTGATCGCCATCTCCCAGGAGCTGGCCCGCAAGGCAGGGCGCAAGCTGGACGAGTACGAGTTCCAGATGCTGTACGGCATCCGCAGCGACGAGCACGTCCGGCTCGCGGCCGAGGGCCACCGGATGCGCGTCTACACGGCATACGGCACCGACTGGTACGGCTACTTCATGCGCCGTCTCGCGGAGAAGCCGGCGAACCTGCTGTTCTTCGGCCGCTCCATCCTCACCAAGGGCTGACCTGCCCGGCTGACCCTCACCCCCTGACACAAGGAGACAAGGCACTCATGGACGCTGTGACCCAGGTCCCCGCGCCGGTCAACGAGCCGGTCCACTCCTACGCCCCGGGCTCCCCGGAGCGCGCCCGCCTGGAGGCGAAGCTCAAGGAGCTCGGCCAGAACCCGATCGACCTTCCGATGACCATCGGCGGCGAGAAGCGGATGGGCGGCGGCGAGCGCTTCGACGTCGTGCAGCCGCACAACCACAAGGCCGTCATCGGTACGTTCGCCGCTGCCACGCAGCAGGACGCCCAGGACGCGATCGACGCCGCGCTGGCCGCCGCCCCGGCCTGGCGCGCGATGTCCTTCGACGACCGCGCCGCGATCATCCTGCGCGCCGCCGAGCTGCTGTCCGGCCCCTGGCGCGAGACGCTGGCCGCGTCCACGATGCTCGGTCAGTCCAAGACCGCCCAGCAGGCCGAGATCGACACCCCCTGCGAGCTCGTCGACTTCTGGCGCTTCAATGTGCACTACGCGCGCCAGATCCTCGCCGAGCAGCCCCCGGCCAACTCGCCGGGCGTGTGGAACCGCATGGACCACCGCCCGCTGGAGGGCTTCGTCTACGCGATCACGCCGTTCAACTTCACGGCCATCGCGGGCAACCTGCCCACCGCCCCCGCCCTCATGGGCAACGTCGTGGTGTGGAAGCCGTCCCCGACGCAGACCCACGCCGCCGTGCTGCTGATGCAGCTCCTGGAAGAGGCGGGCCTGCCCAAGGGCGTCATCAACCTGGTGACGGGCGACGGCATCGCCGTCTCCGAGGTGGCCCTGAACCACCGCGACCTGGCCGGTATCCACTTCACCGGCTCGACCCCCACCTTCCAGCACCTGTGGAAGACGGTCGGCAACAACATCGCCAACTACCGCACCTACCCGCGGCTCGTCGGCGAGACCGGCGGCAAGGACTTCGTCGTCGCCCACCCGTCGGCCGACCACGCCGTCCTGAAGACCGCGCTGACCCGTGGCTCCTTCGAGTTCCAGGGCCAGAAGTGCTCGGCCTCGTCCCGTGCGTACGTCCCCGCCTCCATCTGGAACTCCGGTTTCAAGGAGAGGTTCGCCGCCGAGGTCGACTCCATCACCATGGGTGACGTCACCGACCTGTCGAACTTCATCGGCGCCGTCATCGACGAGCGTTCGTTCGCCAAGAACAAGGCCGCGATCGACCGCGCCAAGTCGGACCCGTCCTGCACGATCATCGCGGGCGGCACGTACGACGACTCGGTGGGCTACTTCGTCCGTCCGACCGTCATCGAGTGCACCGACGCCTCGAACGAGGTCTTCACGACCGAGTACTTCGGCCCGATCCTCGCCGTGCACGTCTACGAGGACGACAAGTACGACGAGATGCTGGAGCAGATGGAGTCGGTCTCCGACTACGCGCTGACCGGTTCCGTCATCGCGAACGACCGCGCCGCGGCCGCGCACACCATGGAGAAGCTGCGGTACGCCGCGGGCAACTTCTACATCAACGACAAGTCGACCGGCGCCGTCGTCGGCCAGCAGCCCTTCGGCGGCGGCCGTGCCTCGGGTACCAACGACAAGGCCGGTGCCCCGCAGAACCTGCAGCGCTGGACCCTGACCCGGGCCATCAAGGAGACGCTGGTTCCGCCGACCGACTACACCTACCCCCACCAGGGCTGACCCCTCCGGGGCGCCGTATCCCGGCGCCCCGCCACGAGTCCCGCCTCCCGCCCGGTTCCCCTGCCGGCCGGGAGGCGGTTTCCATCGGGGACCGGCGCTCGGACCGGCGGGTTCAGATCTCCACGAGCACCTGGTCCAGGGACTTCCGCACCAGGCCGGGCACCTCGCAGTCGTCCGCGGGATACCCGACCGGGATCACCGCGAACGCCTTCTCGTTCTCCGGGCGGTCCAGCACCTCCCGCAGGAACCGCATCGGGCTCGGCGTGTGGATCAGCGCGGCCAGGCCCGCCAGGTGCAGGGCCGAGAGCAGCACCCCGACCGCGATCCCGACGGACTCGTCGACGTAGTAGTGCTTGCGCCGGGTGCCGTCCTCGCCCATCCAGTACCGCTGCTGGAACACCACGACGAGGGCCGGGGCATCCGTCATGTGCGCCTTGACGGAATCCGTGCCCAGCGGCCGCAGCGCCGCCAGCCACTCCTCGCCGAGCCTGCCGTCGTAGCTGATCCGCTCCTCGTGCTCGGCCGCCTCCCGGATGCGCCGCCGCACCTCGGGGTCCTTGACCAGGACGAACGTCCACGGCTGCTGATGGGCGCCCGACGGGGCGGTCGCGGCGCAGGCGATCGCGTCCTTCACGACCTGCTCCGGCACGGGATCTGCGGAGAACCGGCGTACGGTTCTGCGCTCGTCCATCCGGCGTCGCAACTCCGCGGAACGGGAAAGGGACTCATCGGCCGGGGCCCGCTCGGGACGGTAGGGGACCGGCCGGTACGGCTCTCCATGGGTGGGATTCCACCGCGGGGGCAGGGCTGTGGTGTCAGACATGTCGGCAGTGTGGCGTCGACGGCAGGTCCGGACCAGGGGGTCGTCGGACAGAAACGGCGCGTCCGGCCGGTCGGTGTCCGCGGAGCGGGCAGGTCATGGGCCCGTACCGGGGGCCCGGGGCGGGGAGGCCGTTCCAGGGGCCGACTCCCGTGCGGCGCACGGCCCCCGGCGCGCGACGGCTACGGGCCCCCCGGCGGCCGTGGTGTCCGGGAGGATGGTGCGCATGACCGAGCCGATCGACCCGATCCTGCGCACCACGCACACCCACCGGCTGACTCCCGCCGACCTCGACGAGATCCGCGCCCTCCTGGACACGGCCTTCGAGGGGGAGTTCAGCGCCGACGACTGGGACCACGCCCTCGGCGGCGTCCACGCCCTCGTGCGGGACGACAGCGGGCTCCTCGCGCACGGCAGCGTCGTCCAGCGCCGGGTGATCCACGAGGACCGCTCGTACCGGGTCGGCTACGTGGAGGCCGTGGCCGTCCGCGCCGACCGGCGCCGGGAGGGGCTCGGCGGGCGGGTGATGGCCGCGCTGGAACAGGTCGTCGACGGGGCGTACGTCTTCGGGGCCCTGTCCGCGTCGGCCGCAGGGGCGGCGCTGTACGCGGGACGCGGCTGGCAGGTGTGGCCGGGACGGATCGCCGTGCAGGGAAGGCACGGGGTGGAGATGCTGCCGGACGAGGAGGGCAGCACCTACGTCCGCGGTCGGGCCGGCCGCGCACTGCCCGGGGTGTCCGGGACCCTCGTCTTCGACTGGCGGGACGGGGACGTGCTCTGAGCGGAGCCCGCCCGTCGCCGGAGCCCGCACTCCGGCGCCCCACGACCCGCGGCCGGCTCCCTACAGCGCGCCCGCGTCCCGGGCCGTCCACACCGACGGATACAGCGGCCGGTAGCCCAGCTCGTCGCGGGCCCGAGCGGTCGACATCAGTCCGTACCAGGGGTCGGGGTCGACCCGGTCCGCCAGTTCGGCCGGCACCGGCACCCCGTTGAGCCGGTGCAGCTCCACCGCCGTGACCGGGGCGTCGTCCGAGAAGTTGTAGCGGCGGCCGGCCAGGCCGGGAGCGAACAGCAGTCGCAACAGGGCCTGCGCGATGTCCGCGTGATGCACCATCGCCAGACGCTGTGTCGCGGCCCAGCCGCCCACCCACTGCATCGACTGCGCGAGGTGCGGGTCACCCTCCCCGTACACGAAGGGCAGGACGGCGATCCGGACATCGAGCCCGTGCTCGCGGTGCAGGGCGAGAAGGCCCTCCTCGGCGGCCGCCTTGGACTGCGCGTACGCACCCCACATGGGGCCGCCGGGCACCGTCGCGTCGTCCTCCGTGAGCGGCCTGCCGCGCCCCGTACCGTACGCGAGATTGGTGCTGACCTGGACGAACCTGCCCGTGCCCGCCTTCACCGCCGCCCGTGCGAGCAGCAGGGCCGCGTCACGGTTGACCGCCCACATCTCGTCGTCCGGCACCTCCCGGAACGCCGCCGCGATGTTCGCCACCGCATCCGTCCCGGCCACCGCCTTCGCCACGTCCTCGGGGTCCCGCAGATCGCCCACGACGACCTCCGCTCCCAGCGCCGCGTACCGCTCTCCCCGCTTGGCGTCCCTGACGATCACCCGGACCGTGTCGCCGGCCGCGGTCCGCTTGAGCAGCCGGGGGACGAAACGCCGTCCGACCTCGCCCGTCACGCCCGTCACCAGAGTCAGCATCATCGGTTCCTTCCGTCCGTCACCGCCGTGTGCCGGCGGCCTGTCGTGATCACTCTGCGGCGGGCCGGGGAGCGGCGGGAGAGACGCGGTCATCCAGGGACCGGCTCTCCCTGGATACGGGATCGGGCCTTCGACGATGATGTGCGCGTGGACCTCGACAGAACCGAACTCGCCGACTTCCTGCGCCGCTGCCGCGCCCGCCTCGAACCGGCCGACGTCGGCCTCACCGCGGGCTCCCGCAGGCGTACGCCGGGGCTGCGGCGGGAGGAGGTCGCCCAGCTCACCGGTGCGTCCGTGGACCACTACACGCGCCTGGAGCAGAGCCGCGGTTCGCGCCCCTCGCGCCAGATGCTGTCCGCGCTGGCGCGGGCGCTGCGGCTGAGCGAGGACGAGCGCGACCATCTCTTCCATCTGGCGGGGGAGGAACCTCCGCGCGACCGGCACGGACCCACGCAGCATGTGCGTCCCGGTCTGCTGATGGTCCTCGACCGGCTGCACGACGCGCCCGCCCAGGTCTTCAGCGACCGGGGCGAGATACTGGCGCAGAACGCCATGGCCGTCGCACTGGTCGGTGAGAAACGGCCGGGGCACAACGTCGTCCGGTCCTGGTTCACCGAACCGGCCGCGCGGACGCTCTTCCCGCCCGAGGACCACGAGACGCACTCCCGCATCCATGTGGCCCAGCTCCGCGCCGTGTCCGCGGCCCGTCCCGACGACGCCCGGCTGGGCGCCCTGGTCGGGGAACTGCGCGCGGCGAGCGCGGAGTTCGAGGCGTTGTGGACGGAGCATCGGGTGGCGCTGCGGCGCGCGGAGCACAAGCGGTTCCTGCATCCGGTCGTCGGACTCCTGGACCTGGAGTGCGAGGTGCTGCTCAGCGCGGCCTGCGGGCAGAGGCTGGTCATCCATACGGCGCGGCCGGGCAGCGAGGCCCACGAGCGGCTGCGACTGCTGCGCGTGGTGGGGGTGCAGGAGTTCGGTCAGCGCGTGGGATGAGTCCCGGGGGCGCTCCCGATGACGTCCCGTGGTCCCGGCATGGCGATCAGGCAGGTGTCGTCACCCGAAGCAGCACCAGAGACGGTCAGGATCACCGCTCCCAAGCCGGGGCGTCCGACGTGCTGGATCGGCCATGTCACCGCCTCTGAGCAGGCACGATCGCTCACACTCCGGGCCCAGGTCCGGGAACTGCGGGCGGTCAGCCGTAAACCTCCGTCTCAGATAGTAGGAAGTCCGAGTAATTGTGGAGACAGACCGGCCGGACTGCCTTAGCTTTGTAGAAGCCGAACGTCTCGCTAGATCCAGCGACTGGCGGTCGTGAGCGCGCGCCCCGTGCAGGCAACCCCTGCGGCGCCCGCTTCCCGCCCCTTCCGGCGCCTCGAAATCCCGATCTCGAAATCACTTTCACGGTTTTTCGATCTCGAAATCCTCGCGATCTCAAGGAGTCGATCCACCATGGCCGAGACGACTGTCCGCCGCGTCCGTCACACCCACCGTCCGACCCAGTCGGAGCGCAAGAACGCCGCCGCCGCCCTGCAGCGGGCCCTCGACCGCCGGGACAACGGCGGCTCCACGGGCCACTGAGACGGGTCGCCTGCACGGGGCGTCGGTACGAGGCGTCGGTACGAGCCGCCTGTACGAAGTGCTTGCACGAGTCGCCGAGAGACCGGCGGCGCCCCCTCGACCGGCTGCCGGGCCGGTCGGCGGGACCGGCCCGGGGAGCGCCGCTCCGCCGACCCTCGGCGGGCGCTCAGCCGCGGCTGATCTCGAAGTGGTCGATCCGTTCGCCCGACTCGGCGAGCGCGGCCCCGTTCAGCTCGGGCGTGGTGAGGTGGCGCACCTCCGCGTCGATCCGGTGGCTCAGCGCCCACGGCTTGAGGCCGGTGCGGATGTACGGTCGCTCTACGGCGAACGGGACCTGCCAATAGACCGCCATCTGCGTCTTCGGGTCGGCCCCGTACGCCAGGTGCCGGCCGAACGGCGCCACCAACGAACCGTCCACCTGGGTGGAGGTGCGACGCGAGGTGAGGACGGTACCGGCGGCGTGGGCGGGCGGGGTGGCGAGAGAGGTGCCGAGACCGGCACCGGCGACGGCCGCGGTCGCCACGCCCGCACGGAGCGCGCCACGCCGGGTCAGCCGGGTACGCAGATATTCGTGCTGCTCGGCCATGCTCATGCGACCGGCGAGTTTCTCGGGAATTCCGAAACGGGGGATGTCCATGGGGCAGAACATCCACCCGCCGCCCGACGCCGTCCCATCGAGTGGGTGAACGGTACACGCACAGCTCCCCATGTGTCCGTATGGTGGACGTGACGTGTCATGGGGTGGGACGCGCAGTAAGGTGCGGACATGTCTCGCAGCATCAATCTCGCAGTGATCCCCGGTGACGGTATCGGCCAGGAGGTCGTGGCCCAGGGCCTCAAGGTCCTCAACGCTGTTCTCCCGCAGGATGTGAAGCTGGAGACCAAGGAGTACGACCTCGGCGCCCGGCGCTGGCACCGTACCGGCGAAACCCTTCCGGACGCGGAACTGGCAGCCCTCAAGGGCCACGACGCCATCCTGCTCGGCGCGATCGGTGACCCCTCCGTGCCCTCCGGTGTCCTGGAGCGCGGGCTCCTGCTGAAGCTGCGGTTCGCCTTCGACCACTTCATCAACCTGCGGCCGTCGAAGCTGTTCCCGAACACCGCGACCCCGCTGGCCGGCCGCCCGGACATCGACTTCGTCGTCGTCCGCGAGGGCACCGAGGGCCCGTACACCGGCAACGGCGGTTCGCTGCGCACCGGTACGTCGGCCGAGGTCGCCACCGAGGTCAGCGTGAACACCGCGTACGGCGTCGAGCGCGTCGTCCGTGACGCCTTCGAGCGGGCGAACTCCCGCCCGCGCAAGAAGCTGACGCTGGTCCACAAGAACAACGTCCTCGTGTACGCGGGCCACATGTGGAAGAACATCTTCGACCGGGTCGCGACCGAGTATCCCGAGGTCCACACCGACTATCTGCACGTCGACGCCGCGACGATCTTCTTCGTCACCCAGCCGGAGCGCTTCGACGTCATCGTCACCGACAACCTCTTCGGTGACATCCTCACCGACCTCGCCGCTGCCGTGACCGGCGGCATCGGCCTGGCCGCGTCCGGCAACATCAACCCGACGGGCACCTTCCCGTCGATGTTCGAGCCGGTCCACGGCTCTGCCCCCGACATCGCGGGCCAGGGCAAGGCCGACCCGACCGCCACGGTTCTCTCCGTCGCCCTCCTGCTGCGCCACCTCGGCTACGAGGCCGAGGCCGTGCGCATCGAGGACGCCGTCTCCGCCGACCTCGCGGAGCGCGACGGTGCGACGACCCGTACGACCGATCAGATCGGCGACGCGCTCGCGGTACGAGTAGCGAGCTGACCCGACGACTCCGTTTCGAAGCCGCCGGGTCGCAATCGCACCCGGCGGCTTCTCCTGTGCGGCCCCGGATGCAACCATCGACCACGGACCGCATTCGCGTCATTTCGTGCACGGCCACCCGGGAGCGATAATCGAACGGGGCCGTCGCTCGCACTGAAGCTCGGACGTCCTAGCACCTGCCCGGCAGGAGCGGCGCGAGCGCGGTCCAACACACACGACGTGAAGGACACGCACTCATGACGACGCCCACGATCGAGCTCAAGCCCTCCTCGAATCCGCTGTCCGACGCGGAGCGCGAGGCGATCCTGGTCAAGCCCGGATTCGGCCGCTACTTCACCGATCACATGGTGACGATCAAGTGGACCGAAGGCCGCGGCTGGCACGACGCCCAGCTCGTCCCGTACGCACCGCTGTCGATCGACCCCGCCAACATGACCCTGCACTACGCGCAGGAGATCTTCGAGGGCCTCAAGGCCTACCGCCAGCCCGACGGCTCGGTCGCCACGTTCCGTCCCGAGGCCAACGCCAAGCGCTTCCAGGCGTCCGCGCACCGGCTCGCCATGCCGGAACTGCCCGTCGAGACGTTCATCGCGGCCTGTGACGCGCTCGTCCAGCAGGACAAGGCGTGGGTTCCGACCCACGGCGGCGAGGAGTCGCTCTACCTGCGCCCGTTCATGATCGCGACCGAGGTCGGTCTCGGGGTGAAGCCCGCCAACGAGTACCTGTTCCTGGTGATCGCCTCGCCCGCCGGCGCGTACTTCCCCGGTGGCGTCAAGCCGGTCTCGATCTGGCTCTCGGAGGACCGGGTGCGGGCCGTCCCCGGCGGCATGGGCGACGCCAAGACCGGCGGCAACTACGCCGCGTCCCTGCTCGCCCAGGCCGAGGCCACCGCGAAGGGCTGCGACCAGGTCGCGTACCTCGACGCGGTCGAGCACAAGTGGGTCGAGGAACTCGGTGGGATGAACCTGTACTTCGTGTACGGGAACAAGATCATCACCCCGGCCCTGACCGGCTCGCTGCTCGCCGGCGTCACCCGTGACTCGCTGCTCAAGGTCGCCCGCGACCTCGGCTACGAGTCCGAGGAGGGCCGTGTCTCGATCGACCAGTGGCGGGCCGACACCGAGAACGGCACCCTCACCGAGGTCTTCGCCTGCGGCACCGCCGCCGTCATCACCCCCGTCGGCACCGTCAAGTCCGCGGGCGGCGAGTGGGCCCAGAGCGACGGCGTGCCCGGCGAGGTCACGGTGAAGCTGCGCGAGCGCCTGCTCGACATCCAGCGCGGCATCGCCGAGGACACCCACGGCTGGATGCACCCGCTCGGCTGATTTCTTTTCCGCACACGACGAAGGCCGCGCCCGGTTCCCTGCCGGGCGCGGCCTTCGTCGTGTGCCCGAAGCGGTCGCACTGTTGGAGCGCTGCTCAAAAGTGACGCGATCGAACTTTTGCTCACCCCTGTCTCGCGGTTAGAGTGTTGCTCTAAACAGGAGGTGTTCTGGCGTGCGACTGACCCCGACGGAACGTGACCGGCTGCTGCTGTTCAATGCCGCCGAACTGGCTCGGGCCCGCCGCGCCCGAGGGCTGAGGCTGAACGTGCCCGAGGCGACCGCTCTGATCGCGGACACGGTCTGCGAGGCGGCCCGCGACGGGCGCAGGCTCGCGGAGGCCATCGAGGCGGGGCGGTCCGTGCTCGGGCCCGACGACGTGCTGCCCGGGGTCGCCGACGTCGTGACCGAGGTCCATGTGGAGGCCGTCTTCGACGACGGTTCGCGGCTCGCCGTGGTCTCCCGGCCCCTGGGCGACGGGCTCGGCGACGACGCGCCCGGCGCCGTCGTCCCCGGCCCCGCCACGCCCGAGCCGGAGCCTGCGGCGCGGCTGACCGTCCACAACACGGCGACCGTCCCGGTCTCCGTCACGTCGCACTTCCACTTCTTCGAGGCCAACCCGCGGCTCGACTTCGACCGGGCCGCGGCGTACGGGATGCGGCTGTGCGTCCCCGCCGGGTCCTCCGTCCGCTTCGGGCCGGGGGAGTCGGTCGAGGTCGGTCTCGTGCCCATCGGCGGTGACCGGATCGCCGTCGGGTTCGCCGGTCTGGTGGACGGGCCGCTCGACGCGCCCGGCGCACGCGAGGAGGCCCTGCGGCGCGCCGCGGCCTGTGGATATCTGGGAGCCGAGCGATGAGCATCGATCCGTACGAGTACGCCTCCGTGCACGGCCCGCGCGCCGGGGACCGGGTCAGGCTCGGTGACTCCGGGCTGACCGTCCGCGTGGAGTCCGACGCGCAGCGGTACGGCGAGGAGTTCCTCGCCGGATTCGGCAAGACCGCCCGCGACGGGCTGCACCTCAAGGCCGCGGCCGTCCGGGACACCTGCGACGTCGTCATCAGCAATGTGCTGGTCATCGACGCCGTGCAGGGCATCCGCAAGGTGTCGATCGGTATCCGCGAGGGCCGGATCGCGGCCGTCGGACGGGCCGGCAATCCCGACACGCTGGACGGTGTCGACGTCGTCGTCGGCACGGGGACGACCATCGTCTCCGGTGAGGGAATGATCGCGACGGCGGGCGCCGTCGACACCCATGTCCATCTGCTCTCGCCACGGATCATGGAGGCCTCGCTCGCCTCCGGCGTCACCACGATCATCGGCCAGGAGTTCGGCCCGGTCTGGGGTGTCGGCGTCAACTCGCCGTGGGCCCTGCGCCACGCCTTCAACGCCTTCGACGCCTGGCCGGTCAACATCGGCTTCCTGGGCCGCGGTTCGTCCTCCCACCAGGCCCCGCTGGTCGAGGCGCTCGCGGAGGGCGGGGCCTGCGGCTTCAAGGTCCACGAGGACATGGGCGCCCACACCCGCGCCCTGGACACCGCGCTGCGGGTCGCCGAGGAGCACGACGTGCAGGTCGCCCTGCACAGCGACGGGCTGAACGAGTGCCTGTCGGTCGAGGACACCCTGCGGGTCCTGGAGGGCCGCACCATCCACGCCTTCCACATCGAGGGCTGCGGCGGCGGTCACGTCCCCAACGTCCTGAAGATGGCGGGCGTCGAGAACGTCATCGGCTCGTCCACCAATCCCACACTGCCCTTCGGCCGGGACGCCGTCGCCGAGCACTACGGGATGATCGTCTCCGTCCACGACCTCAAGACGGACCTGCCGGGCGACGCGGCCATGGCCCGCGACCGCATCCGCGCCGGGACGATGGGCGCCGAGGACGTCCTGCACGATCTGGGTGCCATCGGCATCACCTCCTCCGACGCGCAGGGCATGGGACGGGCCGGCGAGACGGTGCGCCGCACCTTCGCGATGGCCGGGAAGATGAAGGCCGAGTTCGGCCCGATGGACGGCGACGGTCCCGCGGACGACAACGCCCGGGTGCTGCGCTACATCGCGAAGCTCACCATCAACCCCGCCATCGCCCACGGCCTCTCGCACGAGATCGGCTCCATCGAGATCGGGAAGCTCGCCGACCTCGTGCTGTGGCGTCCGGAGTTCTTCGGCGCGAAACCACAGCTCGTGCTGAAGTCCGGCTTCCCGGCGTACGGAGTCACGGGCGACCCGAACGCCGCCACCGACACCTGCGAACCCCTCGTCCTCGGGCCGCAGTTCGGGGCGTACGGAGCCACCGCGGCCGATCTCTCCGTGGCCTTCGTCTCGCAGGCCGCCACCCAGCTCGGCGCCGACCTGATGCCCACGCGCCGACGCCGTGTCGGGGTGCGCGACACCCGCGGCATCGGCCCCGGCGACCTCGTCCACAACTCCCGCACCGGAGAGGTCGCCGTGGACGCCCGCAGCGGCCTGGTCACCCTGGACGGCGATCCGCTGCGCTCCGAGCCCGCCGACTCCGTCTCCCTCAACCGCCTCTACTTCCTCTGACGCCCCCTAGGACACTTCATGACCTTCCGCATGCCGCCCGAGTGGGCCCCGCACGAACGCACCTGGATGGCCTGGCCGGGCCCCAACCCCACCTTCGACACCGACGCCGAACTGGACGAGGCGCGCGCCGCCTGGGCCACTGTCGCCCGCGCGGTCCGCCGCTTCGAACCCGTGACGATGCTCGTCGGCCCCGGTCAGGAGGACAGCGCCCGCGCCCTCCTCGGCCCGGACATCGAGCTGGCCGTCCGCCCGCTCGACGACGCCTGGATGCGGGACATCGGTCCCACCTTCGTCACCGACGGGCACCGACTGGCCGCGGTCGACTGGACGTTCAACGGCTGGGGCGCCCAGGACTGGGCCCGCTGGGAGCACGACCGGCACATCGCCCGCTCCGTCGCCGAGCTCGCCGCCGTCCCCGTGCACAGCTCCCCGCTCGTCAACGAGGGCGGCGCCATCCACGTCGACGGCGAGGGCACCGTCCTGCTCACCGAGACCGTCCAGCTCGGCAAGGAACGCAACCCCGAGTGGAGCCGCGCGCAGGTCGAGGCCGAGATCCACGCCCGGCTCGGCACCGAGAAGGCCATCTGGCTGCCCCGCGGGCTGGCCGGTGACTACGGGATGTACGGCACCCTCGGTCATGTCGACATCGTCGCCGCCTTCGTCCGCCCCGGCACGGTCGTCGCCCATGTCCAGCCGGACCCGGCCCACCCCGACCACGAGATCACCCGGGAGACCGTCCGCGTCCTGCGCGCCGCGACCGACGCCAGGGGCCGCTCCCTGAACGTCGTGGAGGTCCTGGCACCCACCGTGCTGGAGGCCGACGGCGAGTGGGTCGACTACTCCTACATCAATCACTACCTCTGCAACGACGGCGTGATCCTCTGCGCCTTCGACGACCCGCGCGACAAGGAAGCGGCGGCCGTCTTCGGCGAGCTGTTCCCCGACCGTACGGTGACGCTCGTCGACGCACGTACGATCTTTGCCGGCGGTGGAGGCATCCACTGCATCACCCAGCAGCAGCCGAAGGTCTGAACCGTGCCCCCCGCTCCACGCCGTCGCAACACCGCCCCGCCCCGCGAGGAACTGCTGGCCGCCGCCATGGCCACCATCGCCGAACGGGGTCTGGACGGCCTCACGATGGCCGGTCTCGGCCGTGAGGTCGGCATGAGCAGCGGACATCTCCTCTACTACTTCCGCACCAAGGACGAGCTGCTGCTCCAGGCCCTGGAGTGGAGCGAGGGACGGCTCGGCGCACAGCGGCGCACCCTGCTGTCCGGGCGGGTGACGGTGCGCGAACGGCTGGACGCGTACATCGATCTGTACCTTCCCGACGGTCACCGAGATCCGCACTGGACGCTCTGGCTGGAGGTCTGGAACCGTTCGCGGAGCGCGGACGACGACGCACGCGCCCGGCAGGCCGCGATCGAGGGCGCCTGGCACCGCGACCTGGTGGCGCTGCTGGCCGAGGGCGCCTCGCGCGGCGAGTTCCGTACGGTCGACGCCGAGCGGTTCGCGACCCGGCTGCGCGCCCTGCTCGACGGGTTCAGCGTCCATGTCGCCGTCGGCATCCCCGGCACCGGACGCTCTCAAGTCCTCGAACAGGTCAGGGAGTTCATCGACGATTCGCTCATCGCCGCGGAGCCGCACCCACCGCGGTGAACGAAACGAACGTAAGTACGCGTGATCGTTGCGCGCCCGGCCCTTGTTGTGCTCCCGGCTGTTCGGGCACGGTGACGGACCATGGGACGAGAGCAGTGGAAGAAGATCTGGGTCGGCTCGGCGGGCAACATGGTCGAGTGGTTCGACTGGTTCGTGTACGCGACCTTCGCGGTCTACTTCGCGGATTCGTTCTTCCCCGAAGGCAATGAGACCGCCAATCTCATGAACACCATGGGCATCTTCGCCGTCGGCTTCTTCATGAGGCCGGTCGGCGGCTGGATGCTCGGCCGCATCGGTGACCGCAGGGGCCGCAAGGCGGCGCTCACCCTCACCGTCACCCTCATGTCGGCCTCCGCGATCCTCATCGCCGTCGCGCCGACGTACGACGTCGCGGGATACGGCGGGGTGGCCGTCCTGCTGGTGGCCAGGCTGCTCCAGGGCCTCTCCGTCGGGGGCGAGTACGCCGCCAGCGCCACCTATCTGACCGAGGCGTCCGCGCCCCACCGGCGCGGCTTCGCCTCCAGCTTCCAGTACGTGTCCATGACCGCGGGCCAGCTCATCGGCCTCGGCCTCCAGATCGTCCTGCAGCGCAACATGTCCGACGCGGCGCTGCACAGCTGGGGCTGGCGCATCCCGTTCATCGTCGGCGCGCTCGGCGCCGCGGTCGTCTTCTATCTGCGCCGCTCCATGCTGGAGACCGAGGTGTACGCGGAGTCCGGCGCCGCCGAGCAGGCGGACCGCGGCACGCTGAAGGCGCTGTGGCAGCACAAGCGCGAGGCGTTCCTGGTGATGGCGCTGACCATGGGCGGGACCGTGGCGTACTACACGTACACGACGTACCTCACCAAGTTCCTTTCCAAGAGTGCGGGCATGGAGAAGTCCACCGCCTCGCTCGTCAGCTTCTGCGCCCTGTTCGTCTTCATGTGCATCCAGCCCCTGGCCGGTCTGCTCTCCGACCGGATCGGCCGCCGCCCGCTGCTGATCACCTTCGCGATCGGCTCCACCTTCCTGACCGTGCCGATCATGACGATGCTCAGGCACGCCGGCACCTTCTGGCCCGCCTTCGGCCTGGCGCTGCTCGCCCTGGTCGTCGTCACCGGGTACACCTCGATCAACGCCTGTGTGAAGGCCGAGCTCTTCCCGACCGGCGTCCGGGCCCTGGGCGTCGCCCTCCCGTACGCCATCGCCAACGCGCTCTTCGGCGGCACCGCCGAATACGTGGCGCTCTGGTTCAAGAAGGCGGGCGTCGAGTCCGGGTTCTACTGGTACGTGGCGGGCTGCGCCGCGGTCTCCCTGGTCGTCTACCTGACCATGCGCGAGACCCGCGACATCGACCTGGGCCGGGTCGGCGCCGACGAGTCCGCGCACGGGCGGACGGAGCCGTCCGGCGCGACGAGTGCGACGCCCGCATCCTGAGACGGGGCACGGCACGGAGGCGGCCCTGTGCAAGACTGCTTCCGTGTCCTCGTTCGTCATGATTATTGGCAACAGGCGCGCCGGTCCGCAGTGACCGTCCGTACCACCATGTACGGCACGGCCACCGTGCCCCAGACCCGCGCGCAGACCTCTCGCACCCGCGAGGGGTTTTTTCGTTTTCCGGCCCTCACCTCGGCCGGGACGAGGCGCGCGGGATGATGGGGGCAAGTGGAGCCTGAACGTCCGGATCCACTCATCCGACAGGAGTCAGACCAGCATGACCACCAAGGCCAAGGCCACCGACGACAGTTTCCATGTCTTCGACACCACGCTGCGCGACGGCGCCCAGCGTGAAGGCATCAACCTGACGGTCGCGGACAAGCTGACCATCGCCCGGCACCTGGACAACTTCGGCGTGGGCTTCATCGAGGGAGGCTGGCCCGGCGCCAACCCCCGCGACACCGAGTTCTTCGCCCGTGCCCAGCGGGAGATCGAGTTCGAGAACGCCGAGCTGGTCGCCTTCGGTGCGACCCGCAGGGCCGGCGGCAAGGCCTCCGAGGACCCGCAGGTCAAGGCCTTGTTGGAGTCCGGCGCCCCCGTGATCACGCTGGTCGCGAAGTCCCACGACCGCCATGTGGAGCTCGCGCTGCGCACCACCCTCGAAGAGAACCTGGAGATGGTCCGCGACACCGTCTCCTTCCTTCGCGAGCAGGGCCGCCGGGTCTTCGTGGACTGCGAGCACTTCTTCGACGGCTACCGCGCCAATCCCGAGTACGCCAAGTCCGTCGTCCGCGTCGCCCACGAGGCCGGCGCCGACGTCGTGATCCTCTGCGACACCAACGGCGGCATGCTTCCCGCCCAGGTCCAGGCCGTCGTCTCCACCGTGCTCGCCGACACCGGCGCCCGGCTCGGCATCCACGCCCAGGACGACACCGGCTGCGCCGTCGCCAACACCCTCGCCGCCGTCGACGCGGGCGCCACCCACGTCCAGTGCACCGCCAACGGATACGGCGAGCGGGTCGGCAACGCCAACCTCTTCCCCGTCGTCGCCGCCCTGGAACTGAAGTACGGCAAGACCGTCCTGCCCGAGGGCGCCCTCGCCGACATGACCCGCGTCTCGCACGCGATCGCCGAGGTCGTCAACCTGACGCCCTCCACCCACCAGCCCTATGTGGGTGTTTCCGCCTTCGCCCACAAGGCCGGACTGCACGCTTCCGCGATCAAGGTCGACCCCGACCTCTACCAGCACATCGATCCCGCGCTGGTCGGCAACACCATGCGGATGCTGGTCTCCGACATGGCCGGCCGTGCCTCCATCGAGCTCAAGGGCAAGGAGCTCGGCATCGACCTCGGCGGCGACCGCGAACTCGTCGGCCGGGTCGTCGAGCGCGTCAAGGAACGCGAGCTCAAGGGCTACACGTACGAGGCCGCCGACGCCTCCTTCGAGCTGCTGCTGCGCGCCGAGGCCGAGGGGCGGGTACGCCGCTACTTCCGCACCGAGTCCTGGCGTGCCATCGTCGAGGACCGCCCCGACGGCACGCACGCCAACGAGGCGACCGTGAAGCTCTGGGCCAAGGGCGAGCGCATCGTCGCCACCGCCGAGGGCAACGGCCCGGTCAACGCGCTCGACCGGGCTCTGCGCGTCGCCCTGGAGCGGATCTACCCGCAGCTCGCCAAGCTGGAGCTGGTCGACTACAAGGTCCGCATCCTCGAAGGCCGCACCGGCACCGAGTCCACCACCCGAGTCCTCATCACCACGGGCGACGGCAACGGCGACTGGGCGACGGTCGGCGTCGCGGAGAACGTCATCGCGGCGTCCTGGCAGGCGCTGGAGGACGCCTACACGTACGGGCTGCGGCGGGCCGGGATCGAGCCGACGGAGTAGACGCCGTTCGTCCTCGGTCGTGGGGGGGGGGCCCGGCCCCCCCCCCCCCCCCCCCCCCGCGGCCGCCCCCCCCCCCCCCCGGGTGGGGGCGCCCCCGCCCCGGCCCGGAGGGGGGCCGGGGCCCCCGGCGCCCGCCCCCGCCGGGG
>NZ_JBIURS010000011.1:0-169608 GCF_044740965.1 Streptomyces sp. NPDC088252
CAAGACGCTCGACTGGGATACCCCAGCCGAGCGTCTACGTGATCTACTCACCACCTAAAACCAGGCGGTGTTGCGAAGACCCCTAGAACCCAAGCCCCGTCGCGGGGTACCGGGCCTCGGCATGTGCGGCGCCCTCGGGCCGGGACGCCGCAGGGGAGGTGCGGGCAGCCGGAGCCCGCGTCAGGCCGAGTGCGGCAGCACTTCCGGCAGCACCGGGTCCGCGAAGGGCAGACCCCGTACGTACCGTTCCGTCTCGTCCAGCGCCTGGTCGGCCATCCGGTGCAGCTCGTCGCCCAGCGAACCCGCGACATGCGGCGTGAGCAGTACATTCGGCAGGTCGTACAACGGCGAGTGCGCGGGCGGGAGTTCGGGTTCCGTCACATCCAGCACCGCGTGCAGCCGACCGGCCGTCAGCTCGGGCAGCAGCGCCTCCTCGTCGACCAGCGAACCCCGCGCCGTGTTGATCAGCGTCGTCCCGGTCGCCATGGCCGACAGCTGGGCCGCGCCGACGAGATGGCGCGTCTCCGGAAGCTGCGGCGCGTGCACCGAAACGACGGAACTGCTCGCGCACAGCTCGTCGAGCGAGGTGAGCCGTACACCGAGCCGCGCCGCCTCCGGACCGTCCACGTACGGGTCGTACAGCAGGACGTCCAGATCGAAGGGGCGCAGCAGCTCGATCACGCGCCGGCCGATGCGGGAGGCGCCGATGATGCCGACCGTACGGCCGTAGTTGCCCCAGCCGTCGAGTTCCGCGAGCCAGTCGTGGTCGGCGCGCAGGGTGCGGTAGCGGTCCGCGGAGTGCAGGACCCGCTTGCCCGCGAAGAGGATCGCGGCGAGGGTGAACTCGGCGACGGGCAGCGCGTTGGCCCCGGCCGCCGTGGTGACGGCGAGCCCGCGCTCCCAGCAGGCGTCGGTGATGTGGTGCTTCACGGAACCCGCCGCGTGCACCACGGCGCGCAGCCGGGGCGCGGCCGACAGCACCTCGGCGGTGAGCGGAGTCGCGCCCCAGCAGGTGAACAGCACCTCGGCCTCGGCGAACGCGGCGGCCACCTCGGGCGTCGGATCGGCCAGGTCGTGGGCGACGAGGTACGGGTCGGTGCGGGTGAGGGCGGCGAGCCGGGTGCGATGGCGGTCGGCGAGCAGGCGGTCGGCGACGCCGGGGCCCATCGCGAGCAGGGCGGTCGGCCGGTTGTCGGTGGCGTGGGGCATGGTGGAACTCGTACTCCTCAGGGCTCGCGCGGTGGTCACTTGACGCTGCCGGCGGTCAGACCGGCCTTCCAGTGCCGCTGCAGCGAGACGAAGGCGACGATCAGGGGGATGACGGCGAGGAGCGAGCCGGTGACGACGAGCGGATAGAAGCTCGGCTCGCCATGGGTGTTGGTGTTCCAGGAGTACAGGCCGAGGCTCAGCGGGAAGAGCTTGCGGTCCGAGAGCATCACGAGAGGGAGGAAGAAGTTGTTCCAGATCGCGGTGAACTGGAAGAGGAAGACGGTCACGAAGCCCGGCATGACCATGCGCAGCCCGATGGACCAGAAGACGCGCAGCTCGCCGGCACCGTCGATACGGGCGGCCTCCAGGGCCTCGTTCGGTATGTAGCCGGTGCTGAACACCCGGGCGAGGTACACGCCGAACGGGTTGACCAGCACCGGTATCAGCACGGACCAGTAGGTGTTGACCAGGCCGGTCTTGGAGGCCAGGAGATACATCGGCAGGGCGAGCGCCGTGGTGGGGACGAGCACGCCCATCAGCACGAGGCCGAACAGCTTCTCCTTGCCCCGGAATTCGTACTTGTCGAAGGCGTACCCCGCGGCGACGCAGATCAGCGAGCAGACGATCGCCCCGCCGCCCGCGTAGAGGAGGCTGTTGAGGTACCAGCGGAAGTAGATGCCGTCGCCGTAGGAGGCCAGGTTCGACAGGTTCTCGCCGAGGTTGAAGCCCTCGAAGGAGAACGCGTTGCCCGCGAGCAGACCGCCGGTGTCCTTCGTGGCGGCGGTGACCAGCCAGACGAGGGGGAAGAGCATGTAGACGACGGCGAGCAGAAGGAAGCCGTTGACCGCGGTCTTCGACATCCAGCGGCCGCGGGAGGCGGGGGAGTTCATGCTTTCTTGCCCTTCCGGCCGGTGAAGCGGGTGACGACGAAGGACAGCAGCGCGGCCGTGAGCGCCAGCAGGATGGAGGCGGCCGCGGCGAGACCGTAGTCGTTGCGTTCGAAGGCCGCGGTGTAGGCGTACATGTTCGGCGTCCAGGTGGAGGAGACGGCGGAACCGGTTCCCTTGTTGAGGATCAGCGGCTCGGTGAACAACTGGAGCGAGCCGATGACCGTGAACAGCGCGACCATCACGACCGAGGCGCGGATCAGCGGCACCTTGATGCTGAGCGCGACGCGCCAGGCACCGGCCCCGTCGACCGTGGCCGCTTCGAGCACGGAGCGGTCGATGGCCTGCAACGCGGCGTAGAAGATCACCATGTTGTAGCCGAGCCATTCCCACAGGGCGATGTTGACGACGGAGGGGAGGGCGCCCTCGGGAGAGAAGAAGTCGAAGCCGATTCCGCCGGACTCCATGGCGCTGACCACGGGGCTGAGCTGGGGTGTGTAGAGGTAGACCCAGATCAGCGCGGCGATGATGCCGGGTACTGCGTGCGGCAGGAAGAGCGCGAGCTGGAAGAACCTGCGGGCGCGGGCCAGCGCGGAGTCCAGCAGCAGGGCGAGGGCGAGGGCCCCGATGAGCAGCAGCGGAATATAGAACAGGCAGTATCCGAGGAGTACGCCGAAGCCCTCGCGGAACGCCCGGTCGCCCAGGGCCGCCGTGTAGTTGTCGAGTCCGCTGAAGACGGTCTCGGTGCCGCCGAAGCCCAGGCCGGACTGTTTCTCGGTGAACAGGCTGAGCCAGACCGCGTATCCGATCGGCAGCACCATGGCCACGGTGAACAGTACGAAGAAGGGCCCCAGCAGGATGGCGGCGGCTCTGGTCGTCCGGGCGCGCTTCATCAGCCTGCGTCCTCGACCTTCAGACCGCGCTTCTTCAGCTCGGCGACCGTGGCGTCGTGCCCGGCCTTCACCGCGTCCTTGATCGTGGTGCCGCCACTGGCGACCTTGCCGAACTGGTCCTTCATGGTGGTGTTCGTGGTGCCGGTCGTCGGGCCCCAGCTCCAGTTCGGGCCGATGGACGTCGCGGCGCCCTCGAACACCTGGTAGATGTCCTCGCCGCCGTAGAAGTCCGCGTCGAAGGCCTTCTTCGCCACCGGGCGCAGCGCCGCCGCGGCCGGGAAGGCGCTCGAAGTGCCGGACTCGATACGGGCCTTGATGCCTTCCTCGGTGGTCGACATCCAGGTGGCGAACTCGACCGCGGCCTCGGCCTTCTTGCTGGTCTTCGTCACCGCGAAGGTGGAGCCGCCGAGCATGCCGCTGGCGGGCTTGCCGTCCCAGCTGGGCATCGGGGCGACGGCCCACTTGCCGCTCTGCTCGGGCAGCGTTCCCTTGAGGACGCCCGCGCCCCAGGCGGCGCCGAGGTAGCCGACGGTGCCGCCGTTCTTGAGCGAGTTGGTCCACTCGGGGCTGAACGAGGCGTTGGCGCGGATCAGGTCGTCGTCGAGCAGGCCCTGCCAGTAGTCGGCGACCTTGTCGGTGGCCGCGTCGGCCGTGGTCACCTTCCAGGTGTCGCCCTCGGGCCTGTACCACTGGGCGCCCGCCTGCCAGGCCATCGCCTGGAACGTGGTCGGGTCGTCGGGGAAGAAGGTGCCGATGCGGGCGTTCTTGTCGGCCTTCTTCACCTTCTCGGCGGCCTTGCGGAAGTCGGCCCAGGTCTTGGGGACCTCGACGCCGTACTTCTCGAACAGGTCCTTGCGGTAGTAGAAGGACTGCGGGGAGGCGTCGAACGGGACGGCCCAGTTCTTGCCGCCGAGCGTGGTCAGTTCGACCGCCTGCGGCAGCAGCTTCTTCCGGATGTCCTCGGTGAAGTACTGGCCGATGTCCTGGAGCGCGCCCTGGCTGACGTACTCCGGAAGCTGCGGGTACTCGATGGAGACCAGGTCCGGCGCGTTGCCCGCCTTCACCGCGTTGGAGATCTTGGCGTAGCCGCCCGCGTTGCCGGACGGGATCTCCTCGTACACCACCTTGATGTCCTTGTGCGAGGCGTTGAACGCGTCGACGACCTCCTTGGACCCCTTGGCCCAGCCCCAGAAGGTGATGCTGACGGGCTTGCCGTCGCTTCCGGCGGCGGCATCGCCGTCGCCGCTGCCGCCACAGGCCGTGAGAACGGCGAGGGCGGTGGCGGCGCCGACTACGGCGAGGGACGTTCTGCTCGAACTGCGGCTCACAGCGAGGCTCCTGAACAGGCGACGACATTGGCGTTGGCCGTGATCCTTGGACCAGCCGTGACCGAAGTCAAGAGCGAAAGAGCGATTGATCGAAAAAAGATCAGATAAGTTGCGTACGGAAGTGGGTGGAATGCCCTGTGTGAGCGGTTCGCGGGCACCGCGGGAACGCCGGCTCCGGAGCTCGTTCCGGGATCGCCGTCGCCGCCTGCGCCCGTGGGGCGCGGGCCACCGCCCGTCCGCGGCCTACGGGAGGCGCGCCCCGCACGAGTCCCGGACCCGCAGCTGCGGCAGCAGCGTCAGATGGCGCCGGGGTGCGCCCGCAGCCTGTCCGAGCCGCTCGACCAGCAGTTCCGTGGCATGGCGGCCCACGTCGCGCTTGGGCGGCGCCACCGCGGTGAGCGGGATGTCCGCGAGCGCGGCCACCTCGTCGTCGTAGGCGATCAGCGCCAGATCGTCCGGCACCCGTACACCCAGTTCGGCCAGGCGCTGCACGACCTGGATCGCGTCCACGTCGTTGTGGATCAGCGCCGCCGTCGCCACGCCCGAGCGGACCGCCTCGCGCAGTGCCTGCACGGCCTGCTCGAAGGCGTCCGGAGCGAGTTCCGCCGGTACGGACTCGATCACGTCCTGCGGTGCGTCCAGCCCGAGCAGGGCCAGGGCCTCCGCGTACCCGGACCGCACCGCGACGGCGGTCGGGGAGTCCGCGCGGGCCATCAGCAGCGGCGCCCCGTGGCCGAGGTCCACCAGGTGGCGTACGGCGAGCAGCACCCCGTGCGCGTGGTCCGAGCAGACCCGGTCCAGGCCGTCCAGCGGGGAGCCCGCGGTGGGCCTGCGCTCCAGCAGGACGGTCGGCACCGGCAGCGAGGCGATCCAGTCGCCGAATGCCGCGGGATCGCCGGGGTGCTGCCAGCCCGGGGCGACCAGCAGGCCCTCGGCCCCGGCGGAGAGCAGGCCCTCGGTGCGGGCCTGGTCCTCCTGCGGCCGGTAGTCGGAGATCCGCAGGATCAGCCGGGCCCCGGCGCGGGCGGCCGCCTCGTGGGCCCCGCGGATGACCTCGGCGAAGTAGTACGTCGACGAGGGCGCGAGCATGCCGAGGACCATGCCGCTGCCGCCGGCCCCCGCGGCGGACACGGGGGCGGCGTCCTGAGGCCAGGAGACCGAGCCGTGGACCCGGTCGAGCAGACCCCGGCCGGCCAGCTCCTCCACGTCCCGGCGCACGGTGACGGGCGAGACGCCCAGCTGCGAGGCCAGGTCCGAGACCCGGGCCGAGCCCCGTTCCCGTACCAGTCCCAGCAGGCGGTCATGTCGTTCAGCAGCACTTTCGCGCACGGCAGCGGTCCCCTCGCAGTGTGTGGCCCGGTCCCCGGTCCGGCCGTTGCCGGGGCCCTTCTCCGACCCTAGAGCAACGTGATCGAACGATGGGAGTTTCGATCATTCAAACGCAATCCATTGACGTTCGATCAATCCGAGTCCAGGATTCCGGCGATGCCGACTCGTCCCGTCCCTGACTGTTCGTACGGAGGAATTGTGAGACATCGCGTCACCGCCGCGGCGCTCGCGGCCCTGACGGCCGCCGCCGGGCTGACCGTCGCCGGTCAGAGCGCCGCACAGGCCGCGCCCGCCGGCCGCACCTTCCATGTCGACTGTGCCGCCGCGCCGGCCGGCGCCACCGGCAGCAAGCAGCACCCCTGGACCACGCTCGCCGAGGCCAACGCGCACACCTACGGACCCGGCGACCGGCTGCTCTTCAAGCGCGGCGCCACCTGCACCGGCACCCTCGCCCCCGAGGGCACCGGCTCCGCCCGTGCCCCGTTCACCATCGCCGACTACGGGAACGGCCCGGCCCGCGCCAGGCTCGACGGAGCGGGCGCCCACGATGTCGTCCTGCTCTCCAACACGCAGTACGTGCACCTCAAGGACCTGGAGATCACCAACGCCGCCGCCCCCGGCAGCGAGCGCAACGGCGTCCGTCTCCGCCTCACCGACTACGGCGTCGCCCGCGGCTTCGACATCTCCGGCCTCTACATCCACGATGTGCGTGGCGGCGACTACAAGACGGTGTCCGGCTCCAGCGCGATCCACATCGCGGTCCTGGGCATGGCGAAGGCCAGCTGGTACGACGGCCTGGACATCGGGCACAACCGCATCGAGGACGTCGACCGCGAGGGTATCTACTTCAAGTCGACCTTCTCCAAGCGCGATCTGGTCGGCCAGCAGCAGGACCCGGACGTCTACCCGGGGGAGTGGACGCCGAGCACCGGTGTCCGCGTCCACCACAACACGCTGAAGTCCCTGGCCGGCGACGGCATGAAGCTCGACACCACCAGCGGCGCCCGCGTCGACCACAACCGGGTCGACGGCTTCCAGCTCCGCTCGCCCTCCGCCAACGCGGGCATCTGGACCTTCAACACCGACGACACGACCGTCGAGTACAACGAGGTCTCGGGCGGCGGGAACACCCACGACGGGATGTCCTTCGACGCCGACGGCGCCTCGCAGAACACGGTCTTCCAGTACAACTACAGCCACGACAACAGGGGCGGATTCCTGCTGATCTGCCCGTACAGCGGCGCGAAGACCATCGGCACGGTCGCCCGCTACAACGTCAGCCGTGACGACGGCGCCCGCCTGATCCAGAACTGCTGGGGCCCGATCCTCGGCACGGAGATCTACAACAACACCTTCCACAACAAGGAGCAGATCCCCGGCTACCTCGTCCAGGACGACGCCGGCAGCCCGGCCACCACCCAGCACGAACTGTCCGTCCGGAACAACGTCTTCGTGAGCGAGGGCACCGGCGGCTACGCCTTCAAGAACCCGACGGCCGGGCTCTCCTTCGACCACAACGCCTTCTACGGCATCGACATGACGCGTCCCGACCCCGGCGGCATCACGGCCGACCCGAAGCTCCGCCCGGACTTCCGGCTCGGCGCTGGCTCGCCCGCCCTCGCCGCCGGAGCCGTCATCGAGAACAACGGCGGCAAGGACTACTTCGGCAACGAGCTGAAGCCCGGCGCCCCCAACATCGGCGCCTACGCGGGCCGGGGAGTGCGGTAACCGACCGCTCATCGAGGACCGTACTTGCGGCCTGTCTTGGAGGTGACCCCTCCGAGCAGGCCGCGCGGCGTCAGCTTCACGAGCCCCATCAACGCCTTGTACCGCGGGTCCGGCACCGAGACCGACCTGCCGCGCGCCAGGTCCACCAGGGCCGCCGCCACGAGCTTGTCCGCGTCGAGCCACATCCAGCCGGGGATGTTGCCGGTCCCCATCCCGGCCCGCTGGTGGAACTCCGTCCGTACGAAACCGGGGCACAGCGCCATCAGCCGCACCCCCGAATCCGTCAGGTCCTTCGCCGCGCCCTGGGTGAACTGCACGACCCACGCCTTGGACGCGCCGTACGTCCCGCGCGGCACGAACGCCGCCACCGAGGCCACGTTGACGACCCCGCCCCGCCCGCGCTCCCGCATCCCGGCCGCGGCCGCCGAGGTCAGTC
The DNA here is from genome assembly GCF_044740965.1 of Streptomyces sp. NPDC088252. NCBI lineage: Bacteria > Bacillati > Actinomycetota > Actinomycetes > Kitasatosporales > Streptomycetaceae > Streptomyces > Streptomyces sp. NPDC088252. The sequence continues at coordinate 7,811 of NZ_JBIURS010000011.1, forward strand.
GCAGTACCGCCTCGCAGTGCACCTTCAGCATCTTCAGCTCATCGGCCATGGGCACGTCCAGGTAGCGCCCCTTGTTGCCGAACCCGGCGTTGTTGACCAGCAGGTCGACCGGGTGGTGACGGTCCGTCAAGCGGTCCTCGACCGCGGCGATGCCCTTGTCCTCGGACAGGTCGGCCGGGAGCACCTCGGCCTCGATGCCGTGCCGGTCGTGCAACTCCGTCGCCTGCTCGCGCAGCCGTTCGGTGTCGCGTGCCACCAGCACCAGGTTGTGCCCGTCGGCCGCCAGCCGCCGCGCGAAGGCGGCTCCGATCCCCGCGGTCGCGCCCGTAATCAGTGCAGTCGTCATGAGCGGCACGTTAGTGCCTGTCCGGCGGATCACGGCCGGACAGGCACCGACGCCCCGCGCCCCCTCCGCGATCAGGCGCCCGCCGCCTCCTTCTCCGTCTTCTCCACGTACTTGAGCGCGGCACTCAGCGTCTCGGGATGCAGCGCGTCGCGCGCCGCGAGCAGCTCCGGGAGCAGCTCGCGCCGCGTCGTCGTGGCCCGGAACTCCAGGTCCACGGTGACGTCGTGGCCGGGCCGGTGCACGATCTCGACCGGGTCCCCGGCGCGGATCGAGCCCGGCTCGACGACCCGCAGGTACGCGCCGGGGGCGGCCGCCCGTGTGAACCGCTTGACCCAGCCCCGCTCGTCGAGATGGGCGGCGAACGTACGGCACGGAATCCGGCTCGACGCGACCTCCAGCACCAGTTCCGGACCGATCCGCCAACGCTCGCCGATCTTCGCGCCGCTCACGTCCAGCCCGCTGGTCGTCAGGTTCTCGCCGAACGCGCCATTGGGCAGCGGCCGGCCGAGCTCCCGCTCCCAGGCGTCGAGTTCCTCACGGGCGAAGGCGTACACGGCCTGGTCGGAGCCGCCGTGATGGCGCAGATCGCACACCGCGTCCCCGGCCAGTCCGCTGCCGCCGGTGCCCTTGGGACCGGGGTCGGTGACACGTACCGGGCCGTCGACCGGCCGCTTGTCGATCCCGGTCGCGCCGCCGGGGGCGTCGGTGTAGTCGACGGTCTTCGGCCGTCCCATGTTCACGGTGAGCAACTTCATCGGCTTCATGCGGGAAACGCTAACGGCCCGGTGCGCGATGGCGAGCGGGCTCCCGATCCACTCCCTGTCGTGCACCAGGCCGTCACCATGTCGACCCCAAAGATGCACGGTAATAATTCGCATCCGACCCAAGAGCGGCTTATGGTTGAAGGGTGATCGAAGCCCGTCATCTCCGTGTCCTGCGCGCCGTGGCCGCCACCGGCTCGTTCTCCGCCGCCGCCCGCGAACTGGGCTGCACCCAGCCCGCGGTCAGCCAGCAGATGAAGGCGCTGGAGGCCTCCGCGGGGACCACCCTGCTGATCCGCACGGGCCGCGAGATGCGGCTCACCCAGGCGGGCGAGGCCCTGGTCCGGCACGCCTCCGGCATCCTCGCCGGGCTCACCGCCGCCGAGGAGGAGGTCGCCGCGATCGCCGGACTGCGGGCCGGCCGGGTCCGGCTGGTCTCCTTTCCCAGCGGCAGCTCCACCCTGGTCCCCGGCGCCCTCGCGGCGCTGCGCGCGGCCCACCCCGGCACCCGGGTCTCCCTGGTCGAGGCCGAGCCGCCGCGCTCGGTCGAGATGCTGCGCGAGGGCGACTGCGACATCGCGCTGGCGTTCCGCTACGGCGTCCCCGGCGCCGAGTGGGACGACCTGGTCGTGCGCCCGCTGCTCACCGACCGGCTGATCGGCCTGGTCCCCGAGGGGCACCGGCTGTCCGGTTCGGCCGCGGTCGGCATCGCCGAACTGGCCGAGGAGTCGTGGATCGCGGGCTGCCCGCGCTGCCGCCGCCAGCTGGTGGAGGTCTGCGAGGAGTCCGGCTTCACGCCCCGGATCGACTTCGCCACCGACGACTACCCGGCGGTCGTCGGTCTCGTCGGCGCCGGACTGGGAGTGGCCGTACTGCCGGAGCTGGCGATCGAGTCGGTGCGTCCCAAGGGGGCCCGCACGGTGACGGTGGAACCGGCCATCGAGCGCGAGATCGTCGCCCTGACCCTGCCCGACCTGGCCCAGGTGCCGGCGGTGGCGGCCACCTTGGACCGGCTGTCCCTGGCGGCCGCCCGCTGAGGGGGCCTGCCTGTGACCCGGCCCCCTCGGTGGCCGGGTGAAATGCGGAAACGTTTTTTTAGTTACTGGGCGGGGTGGGCGGGATCAACCGTGCCCCGTCGGGGACGGAACGCCCGACGGCGCCGCCGCGATCAGACGATTGCGGGCCCGTCCCATGAGCTCCTCGCGTTCGTCCTCGGTCAGTCCGCCCCACACTCCGTAGGGCTCTCGTACCGCGAGTGCGTGGGCCGCGCACTCGGCACGTACCGGGCATCGCATACAGACCTCTTTTGCCGAGTTCTCGCGGGCGCTCCGTGCCGCCCCGCGTTCACCCTCCGGGTGGAAGAACAGCGAGCTGTCGACCCCGCGGCAGGCCGCCAACAGTTGCCAGTCCCACAGATCGGCGTTGGGTCCGGGAAGGCGGGAGAAATCTGCCATTGCTTGTCCCCTCGAAACCATGCTGCGTCGGAATCGTCGTTGTCGTCCATTGGTGACCGTGTCCATGACATTTACATCTACGGTGTAAGTAGATGTAAATATGACTGATTGCGAATCTAGCCACAGACACCAGCAAAAGGGAAGAAAACCCGCTAAATGGGGCATATTTTGATGAGGAGTTTCGGTTGACTGTTGGATGATCCGCGCCGCTCTCCTGTGTGCACGCGTCCTCACGTAGAGTGCCGAACCCGGCCGTCCGACCCGTAACTCTTTCGAGTGACCATCGTTGAGAGGGCGGAGGCGGTTGACAGAAAAAGCGATCGGGCAGATGTCCGAGAGCGTCAACCGCTCAGGTGACGACTTGTAACAGCCTGGAGGCTCAAGGTGACGCGCATCAGCTGCGGAGGACGGTCATGACATCCGTCCTCGTCTGCGACGACTCCCCGCTTGCCCGAGAAGCGCTTCGTCGCGCGGTCGCGACCGTGCCCGGCGTCGAGCGTGTGACGACGGCGGCCAACGGCGAGGAAGTCCTCCGCCGCTGGGGCGCCGACCGTTCGGATCTGATTCTGATGGACGTACGCATGCCCGGTCTGGGGGGTGTGGAGACGGTCCGGCGGCTGCTCTCCGCCGATCCCGGCGCCAGGATCATCATGCTGACCGTCGCCGAGGACCTGGACGGTGTCGCGCTCGCCGTCGCCGCCGGGGCCCGCGGATATCTGCACAAGGACGCCTCCCGCGCGGAGCTGAGGGCCACCGTCACCCAGGCGCTGGCCGATCCGACGTGGCGGCTCGCCCCGCGCCGGCTGCGGTCGGCCGAGATGGGTGCGGCGCCGACGCTCACCGCGCGTGAGATCCAGGTGCTCGAAGGGATGAGCCACGGCCGCTCGAACGCCGAGATCGGCCGTGAGCTCTTCCTCTCCGAGGACACGGTGAAGACGCACGCCAGGCGTCTGTTCAAGAAACTCGGTGCCTCGGACCGGGCGCACGCCGTCGCGCTCGGTTTCCGCTGGGGCCTGGTCCGCTGAGGTCCTGTCATGGCCGGCAGCCGTGCGGTTCCCCGTCCGCCCACCGGCGGACGGGGTGGGGTGACCGACGTGCGCGGGGCGGGCTCCGCCCCGCCGGTGGTGCCCTGCGCGCCGACGGTATGTGACGCTTCCCGGCCGATGACGCATCCTTGAGGCGTGGAGTTCCTCGGGAACGATTCGGTCGAGCGGAAGGGGAGGGCGCAGGACATGACTTCCGGCGCACCCGCTCATAACGCTTCGGTGCACAACTACGGACGCGGCGGAGCGGAAGACGAGGCTCCGAGGCACCATGGTCCGATGCGCGACGACGAGACGACGGTGATCGGTGCACTGGTGCACCGTGCTGTCGAGGGGGACGCGCAGGCCACGCACGACCTGCTGGCCCATGTCCACCCCCTCGCGCTGCGCTACTGCAGGTCCCGGCTGAACCGGCTGCCCGGTGATGCCCGCCACTTCGTGGAGGACCTGGCGCAGGAGGTCTGTGTCGCGGTGCTGATGGCGCTGCCGCGCTACAAGGACACCGGCAGGCCCTTCGAAGCCTTCGTCTTCGCCATCGCGGGCCACAAGGTCGCCGATCTCCAGCGGGCCGCCATGCGCCAACCGGGATCGACGGCCGTGCCTTCCGACGAGATGCCCGAGCGCCCCGACGATTCGCTCGGGCCCGAGGAGCGCGCCCTGCTCAGCAGCGATGCCGCCTGGGCCAAGAAGCTTCTCGCCAACCTCCCGGACAACCAGCGTGAGCTGCTCGTTCTGCGGGTCGCGGTCGGCCTGACCGCCGAGGAGACCGGACAGATGCTCGGCATGTCACCGGGCGCGGTCCGGGTCGCCCAGCACCGGGCGCTGAGCAGGTTGCGGGCCCTCGCGGAGCAGTGAGCCGGCTCACTGCCGATGTCCGTACGAAGCTACAGAACCTCTAGGTGATCTTGCTCGTGGAATGAGACACCCCCGAAGGCCGTTAGCATGGACATCCGCACCGATCAAGGCCATTTGGGGAAGGTGTCATGACTGCAAACGTCGACGGAGTGCCCGAGAAATTCGCGACGCTCGGGCTGACATACGACGACGTGCTGCTGCTGCCCGGCGCGTCCGACATGGCGCCCGACCAGATCGACACCTCCTCGTACATCTCCAAGAACGTGCGGGTGAACATCCCGCTGCTCTCCGCCGCGATGGACAAGGTCACCGAGGCCCGCATGGCGATCGCCATGGCCCGGCAGGGTGGCGCCGGTGTGCTGCACCGCAACCTCTCCATCGCCGACCAGGCCAACCAGGTCGACCTGGTCAAGCGCTCCGAGTCCGGCATGGTGACCGACCCCATCACGGTGCACCCGGACGCGACGCTGCGCGACGCCGACGAGCTGTGCGCCAAGTTCCGCATCAGTGGCGTCCCGGTCACCGACACCGCGGGCAAGCTGCTCGGCATCGTCACCAACCGTGACATGGCCTTCGAGTCGGACCGTACGCGCCAGGTGCGCGAGGTCATGACGCCGATGCCGCTGGTCACCGGCAAGGTCGGCATCTCCGGCGTGGACGCCATGGAACTGCTGCGCCGCCACAAGATCGAGAAGCTTCCGCTGGTCGACGAGGCGGGGGTCCTCAAGGGCCTCATCACCGTCAAGGACTTCGTCAAGGCCGAGAAGTACCCGAACGCCGCGAAGGACAAGGAAGGCCGGCTGCTGGTCGGCGCGGCCGTCGGTGTCGCGGGCGACGCCTTCGAGCGGGCCCAGGCACTGATCGAGGCGGGCGTCGACTTCATCGTCGTCGACACCGCCCACGGTCACTCCCGGCTGGTCGGCGACATGGTCGCCAAGATCAAGTCGAACGCCTCCGGCGTCGACGTCATCGGCGGCAACATCGCCACCCGTGACGGCGCCCAGTCGCTGATCGACGCCGGTGCCGACGGCATCAAGGTCGGCGTCGGCCCCGGCTCCATCTGCACCACCCGTGTCGTCGCCGGCATCGGAGTCCCGCAGGTCACCGCCATCTACGAGGCCTCGCTCGCCGCCAAGGCGGCCGGTGTCCCGGTCATCGGCGACGGCGGTCTGCAGTACTCCGGCGACATCGCCAAGGCCCTGGTGGCCGGCGCGGACACCGTGATGCTCGGCTCGCTGCTGGCGGGCTGCGAGGAGTCCCCGGGCGAACTGCTCTTCATCAACGGCAAGCAGTTCAAGTCGTACCGCGGCATGGGTTCGCTCGCCGCGATGCAGACCCGTGGCGACCGCAAGTCCTTCTCCAAGGACCGCTACTTCCAGGAGGGCGTCGCCTCCGACGAGAAGCTGGTCCCCGAGGGCATCGAGGGCCAGGTCCCCTACCGCGGCCCGCTCTCGGCGGTCGTCCACCAGCTCACCGGCGGGCTGCGCCAGTCGATGTTCTACGTCGGCGGGCGCACCGTCCCGGAGCTCCAGACCAACGGCCGGTTCGTCCGGATCACCTCGGCGGGGCTCAAGGAGAGCCACCCGCACGACATCCAGATGACGGTCGAGGCGCCGAACTACAGCAGGAAGTAACGCGTCAGCGCAGCTGAGGGGCGGCCCGGGGTTCCCGGGACCGCCCCTCAGCCGTGTGTCGGGGATACTGGACAGCGCAGACATAGAGGGAAAGGCCACACCATCGTGACTGAGATCGAGATCGGGCGCGGCAAGCGCGGCCGCCGGGCGTACGCATTCGACGACATCGCCGTCGTTCCGAGCCGCCGTACCCGCGACCCGAAGGAGGTCTCGATCGCCTGGCAGATCGACGCCTACCGTTTCGAGCTGCCGTTCCTGGCGGCTCCCATGGACTCGGTGGTCTCCCCGCAGACCGCGATCCGCATCGGTGAGCTGGGCGGCCTCGGTGTCCTCAACCTCGAGGGCCTGTGGACCCGGCACGCCGACCCGCAGCCGCTGCTCGACGAGATCGCCGAGATGCCCGTCGAGTCGGCGACCCGCCGTCTCCAGGAGATCTACTCCGCCCCCATCCAGGAGGAGCTGATCGGCCAGCGCATCAAGGAGGTGCGCGATTCCGGCGTCGTCACCGCCGCCGCGCTCTCCCCGCAGCGCACCGCGCAGTTCTCCAAGGCCGTCGTCGACGCGGGCGTGGACATCTTCGTCATCCGCGGTACGACGGTCTCCGCCGAGCACGTCTCCGGTGCGGCCGAGCCGCTCAACCTCAAGCAGTTCATCTACGAGCTGGACGTTCCGGTGATCGTCGGCGGCTGCGCCACGTACACCGCCGCCCTGCACCTGATGCGGACCGGTGCGGCCGGTGTCCTCGTCGGCTTCGGCGGCGGCGCCGCGCACACCACGCGCAACGTCTTCGGCATCCAGGTCCCGATGGCGACCGCGGTCGCCGATGTGGCCGGGGCCCGCCGCGACTACATGGACGAGTCCGGCGGCCGGTACGTGCACGTGATCGCGGACGGCGGCGTCGGCTGGTCCGGCGACCTGCCCAAGGCCATCGCCTGCGGCGCGGACGCCGTGATGATGGGCTCCCCGCTGGCCCGCGCGACGGACGCGCCGGGCCGCGGCCGGCACTGGGGCATGGAGGCCGTCCACGAGGACGTGCCGCGCGGCAAGCTGGTGGACCTGGGCTCCGTCGGCACGACCGAGGAGGTCCTCACCGGTCCCTCGCACACCCCCGACGGCTCGATGAACATCTTCGGTGCGCTGCGCCGGGCGATGGCGACGACGGGGTACAGCGACCTCAAGGAGTTCCAGCGCGTCGAGGTGACCGTGGCGGACTCGCAGCACCGCCGCTGAGTACGCCCGGCAGTACGCAGGAGGCCCGGACCGCAGACGCGGTCCGGGCCTCCTTCCGTGTCCGGGCAGGCGTTACGCGGCCTTCTTGGCGCCACCGAACGCGGCTACGGCACCGAGCAGCAGGAAGAGGTAGGACTTGAAGTCCGCCGCCTCGCTCCACGCCTTCGTCAGGACGTCGAAGTGGTCGAAGAAGAGGCTTGAGGCGGACTGGTGGGCCAGGTCGGAGAAGATGATCGAGATGCCCACGAGCTGGCCCAGGTAGACGGCGCCCACCGACAGAACGGCGCTGACCACGGGCAGCACCGGGTTCTGTCCGCCGACCTTGCTCGCCGCGAAGCCGACGAGGAACCCGACGCCGATGGCGATGTAGCCGACCTCGCGCTCGATCGCGCCCGCGATGACGCCGTACAGGAAGGCCGCGACGAGCGCCGTGACCACCGCCGTCAGCAGGCCGAGCCCCAGGTTGTCGCGGGCCGGGGCCGGCGGGGAGAACGGCGCTCCGCCGAACGCGGCGCCGGGCTGACCGGGCTGGCCGTACGGGCCGGGCTGCTGGCCCGCGAACGGGTTGCCGCCGCCGGGCTGGGCGTCGTACGGCTGGTTCGGCGGTGGCACGGGCTGGCTCATGGTGGTATCCCCCTGGGACGGAAGCGCACGGCTGTGCGAGAAGTGACGCCGCAGGCTAGCAGCCGCCTGTGACATCGCCCACCGAAATCCCCCGGAACGCCGTTCCTACAGCCGGTGTGCGGCCCCCGCCGGGGTCGCTCCCCGGGTGTCCAGGAGGAGCTGGGCCTTCACCGCGAGGCCCTGGAGGTCGTACGTACGGTGGTGCTGGAGCAGCACCGTGAGATCGGCGCTCGATGCCGCCTCGTACAGCGAGTCGGCGCGCGGAACCGGAAGTTCACGTACCCGCCAGTCCAGGACGTGCGGGTCGTGGTAACCGATCTGGGCGCCCATGTCCATCAGCCGGATCGCGACCTCCCGGGCGGGGGAGGCCTCCTGGTCCGCGAGGTCGGGCTTGTAGGTGACACCGAGGAGCAGCACCCGGGCACCGCGTACGGACTTGCCGTGTTCGTTCAGGAGGGTGGCGCACCGCTGGATCACGTACTGCGGCATCCGGTCGTTGATCTCCTGGGCGAGCGAGACCATCCGCAGGGGGTGTCCGGGGGTGCGGCTGTGGTACGCGAGGCAGCCCGGGTCGACGGGGACGCCGTGACCGCCGACGCCGGGGCCCGGACGGAACGGCTGGAAGCCGAAGGGCTTGGTCTCGGCGCACCTGATGACGTCCCACAGGTCGACGCCGAGGTCGTGGCAGAGCACCGCCATCTCGTTGACCAGGGCGATGTTGACGTGCCGGAAGTTGGTCTCCAGGACCTTCGTCATCTCGGCCTCGCGCGGCCCGCGGGCCCGGACGACCTTGTCGGTGAGGCGGCCGTAGAAGGCGGCGGCGGACTCGGTGCAGGCGGGGGTGAGGCCGCCGATGACCTTGGGAGTGTTGGCGTAGACGTGGGTCCTGTTGCCGGGGTCGAGGCGGCTGGGGGAGCAGGCGAGGTGGAAGTCGCGGCCGGCACGCAGCCCCGAGCCCTCTTCGAGCAGGGGCAGCACGTAGCTCTCGGTGGTGCCGGGCTGGACGGCCGATTCCAGCAGGACGGTGGTGTGCGGGCGCAGCCGGGCGGCGAGCGCGCGGGTCGCCTCGCCGACGGCGGTGAGGTCGAGGGTGCGGTCGGCGCCGAGCGGGGTGGGCGCGCAGATCACCGCGGTACGGACCCGGCCCAGTTCGGCCGGGTCGGTGGTGGGCCGGAAACCCCCCGAGAGCATCCGGCGGACGTCCGAGGCGGTGAGCGATCCCTCGGCGGGGGTGTGGCCCGCGGAGAGCTCCGCGTAGGCGCGTGGGTCGGTGTCGTAGCCGACGGTCTGGACACCGGCGGCGACAGCGGCTTGGGCGAGGGGCAGGCCGAGGTGGCCGAGTCCGATGACAGCGAGGTCTGCGGGCATGTGGATGGGCCGTCCTTCCCTTGGACCGAGAGAGCGGAAAGCGCAACCGCTGGGGACAGCGCAATGTCAGACTAGGCGTAAATATGACCTATATGTCGCATTGTCGGGCTCCTGTCGTCCTGGTGTTGTCCACAGGCAGTGGCCGAAGTCGTGGACGACGGACAGAATCGAGAGGTGGGCGCGGGGCGTCCGACCGCTCGGTCGGGTCGCGTCCCGTGCCGGACCACCCCGATCTACCCCGGGAGGCAGCGGTGAGGACAGCGACACTGGGACCCGCGGAGCGCGCCGAGGCGCTCGCCGCGATGGCCGAGCGCGAACTGGACGTGCTGGTCGTGGGGGCGGGCGTGGTCGGCGCCGGTACGGCGCTGGACGCGGCGACGAGAGGGCTCTCGACCGGTCTGGTCGAGGCGCGCGACTGGGCCTCGGGCACATCGAGCAGATCGAGCAAGCTGATCCACGGCGGGCTGCGGTATCTGGAGATGCTCGACTTCGCACTCGTCCGGGAGGCCCTGAAGGAGCGCGGGCTGCTCCTGGAGCGGTTGGCCCCGCACCTGGTGAAGCCCGTGCCGTTCCTCTATCCGCTGCAGCACAAGGGCTGGGAGCGGCTCTACGCCGGCTCCGGTGTGGCGCTCTACGACGCGATGTCGGTGTCGTCGGGGCACAGCCGCGGCCTGCCCGTCCACCGGCATCTCTCCCGCCGCCGCGCCCTGCGGGTCGCCCCGGCGCTTCGGAAGGACGCCCTGGTCGGGGCGTTGCAGTACTACGACGCGCAGATGGACGACGCCCGCTACGTGGCGACCCTGGTGCGCACCGCCGCCGGTTACGGCGCGCATGTGGCGAACCGGGCGCGGGTCATCGGCTTCCTCCGGGAGGGGGAGCGGGTCGTCGGTGCCCGGGTGGAGGACGTCGAGGCGGGCGGGGAGTACGAGGTCAGGGCCAAACAGGTGGTCAACGCGACCGGGGTCTGGACGGATGACACCCAGGCGCTGATCGGGGAGCGCGGACTGTTCCACGTCCGGGCGTCCAAGGGCATCCACCTCGTCGTCCCGAAGGATCGCATCCACTCCTCGACCGGTCTGATCCTGCGCACCGAGAAGTCCGTCCTCTTCGTCATCCCGTGGGGACGGCACTGGATCGTCGGGACGACGGACACCGACTGGGACCTGGACAAGGCGCATCCGGCGGCGTCCAGTGCCGATATCGACTATCTGCTCGAACACGTCAACTCGGTCCTGGCCACGCCGTTGACCAGGGACGACGTCCAGGGCGTCTACGCCGGCCTGAGGCCGCTGCTGGCCGGCGAGTCGGATGCGACCAGCAAGCTCTCGCGCGAGCACACGGTGGCACATCCGCTGCCGGGCCTCGTGGTCGTGGCGGGCGGCAAGTACACGACGTACCGGGTGATGGCGAAGGACGCCGTGGACGAGGCGGTGCACGGTCTCGACCAGCGCGTGGCGGAGTGCGTCACCGAGGACATTCCGCTGCTGGGGGCGGAGGGGTACCGGGCGCTGTGGAACGCCCGCGCGAGGATCGCGGCCCGGACGGGGCTCCATGTCGCCCGGGTGGAGCATCTGCTCAACCGTTACGGCTCCATGACCGAGGAGCTCCTCGATCTGATCGTCGGCGATCCGGCGCTGGGCGAGCCGCTGCCGTCGGCGGACGACTATCTGAAGGCCGAGATCGTCTACGCCGCCTCGCACGAGGGGGCCCGCCACCTCGACGACGTGCTGACCCGCCGGACCCGGATCTCCATCGAGACCTTCGACCGGGGCACGCTCAGTGCCCGGCTCTGCGCCAAGCTGATGGCGCCCGTGCTGGGCTGGGACGACGGACAGATGGACCGGGAGGTCGAGCACTACGAGAAGCGGGTGCAGGCGGAGCGGGAGTCGCAGCGCCAGCCGGACGACCTCACGGCGGACGCGGCGCGGCTCGGGGCTCCGGACATCGTGCCGCTGTAGGACCACCCGTCCGGGCCCCGCCGGACTCGTGGGGGCCGGGGCTCAGGCGCGGGGAGCGCGACCGCAGAACTCCGCTTCGAGCAGTGCCGGTTCGAGTGTCTCCGCGTCGTTCAGGGTGTCCGTGTCGACGCGGAATGTGAGGGTGTGCCGGCCGTCGCGCGTGGTGGCGGTACGGACGTAACTGCCCGCTATGCGGCCGTTGTGCCCCCAGACGGTGGTGCCGCAGGAGAGCTTCTGCGGATAGACGCCCAGGCCGTAGACGCCGTGCGTGGCGCCGGTGTTCAGCAGCGCCGCCAGCTGGGCGGGCGCGAGGAGGCGTCCGCCCAGCAGGGCCGCGTAGAAGCGGTTCAGGTCGGTGAGCGTGGAGACCAGCTCCCCGGCCGCGCCCGCCGTGCGCGGGTCGAGACCGGTGACGTCGTGGAGGCTGCCGTCGGCCGGGTCCCGGGTGAAGCCGCGGCCGTGCGGTGCGGGCAGCGCGGTGCGGGCGCCGGGGAGGGAAGTCCCGGTGAGGCGGAGGGGGGTGATGATGCGGCGGCGGATCTCGGTGGCGTAGTCGTGTCCGGTGACGCGCCGGACGACGAGTCCGAGCACGACGTAATTGGTGTTGGAGTAGGCGTAGCGGCCCGGCGCGTTCGTCGGCCGGTGGGTGAGGGCGAGACGGACCGTCGCGGCGGCGGAGACGGGGTGGGCGGAGGCGTCGGCGGTGTAGTCGTAGAGGCCGCTGGTGTGGCTGAGCAGGGCGCGCAGACTGATCCGGCGGCCGTCGTTGCCGTTGCCGTGGATCAGCCCCGGCAGCAGACGCTCGACGGGATCCGACAGCCGGAGCCGTCCCTCCCGGACGAGTTGGAGCACGACGGTGGCGACGAAGGTCTTGGTGATGCTGCCGGCCCGGAACCGGTCCGCCCTGCGGATACCGGGGCCCGTCGAGCGGTAGGTGCCGTACGGTGCGGTGGAGGCGCGGTCGGCCAGCAGCGCCGCCGTGGGGGCGCCCCCCACGGCGACGAGCCGGGGAAGGTAGGAGGCTGCGGGCGTGAGATGTGGTTCGCTGGGCAGGGTCGCTGTTCCGAGGCCGAACAGCGCCAGCAGCAACGGGGCGGCGAGCAGCGCCCTGAGTATCGGCATGGCAGGGAATCCCTTTCTCCGGCCACATCATGACGGGCCCGCGGACCCGGCACCATGACCGGTCCAGGGGTGAGGGACAATGAACGCTCTGCCAGGGCGGGTTGATCGCAGAGGGGACGCATGTCGGAGGCGGAGCAGGCACGGGAGCCCCAACGGGACAAGGACGGACGTCTCCTTGCGGGGCGATACCGGCTCGGGGAGGTGCTCGGCCGGGGCGGTATGGGCACGGTCTGGCGTGCCGTCGACGAGACGCTGGGCCGCACGGTCGCGGTGAAGGAACTGCGGTTCCCCTCGGCCATCGACGAGGACGAGAAGCGCCGTCTCATCACGCGCACGCTGCGCGAGGCGAAGGCGATCGCCCGGATCCGCAACAACGGCGCCGTGACGGTCTTCGACGTGGTCGACGAGGACGACCGGCCGTGGATCGTGATGGAACTCATCGAGGGCAAGTCCCTCGCCGAGGCCATCCGCGAGGACGGGGTGCTGACACCCGGGCGCGCCGCCGAGGTCGGCCTCGCCATCCTCGACGTGCTGCGCTCGGCGCACCGCGAGGGCATCCTGCACCGCGACGTGAAACCGTCCAACGTACTGATCGCCGAGGACGGCCGGGTCGTGCTGACCGACTTCGGCATCGCCCAGGTCGAGGGCGATCCGTCGGTCACCTCGACGGGCATGCTCGTCGGCGCACCGTCGTACATCTCGCCGGAGCGCGCCCGGGGGCACAAGCCGGGACCGCCCGCCGACCTGTGGTCGCTCGGCGGACTGCTCTACGCCAGCGTCGAAGGCTCCCCGCCCTACGACAAGGGGTCGGCCATCGCCACCCTGACCGCCGTGATGACCGAACCGCTCGATCCGCCGAAGAACGCCGGTCCGCTGGAGGAGGTCATCTACGGCCTGCTCGCCAAGGACCCCGATCAGCGGCTCGACGACGCGGGCGCGCGTGCCCTGCTCGACGGTGTGATCCACGCTCCCGAGAAGCCGGACCCGGTGGTGCCCGCGCCCGCCGACGCCACCCAGATCATGACGCTGCCCGGACAGGCCTCCGGGTCCGGCGCCAAGACGGCCCCGAACTCCGGTGAGCAGGGCGAGGGCGCACGGGACCGGCTGCGCGGTGCGCTGCGCTCCGTGCGCAGCGCGAAGGCGGCGCCGGCCGGCGGCGCGGCCCCGGCCACGACGCCGCCCCCGCCCTCGACGCCCCCGTCGGCCGCCCCCTCGACGGGCTCTTCGAAGCCTGCCCGGCCCTCGACCCCGGCGAAGCCGGCCGCGGTCTCCGCCGCCGTACCGCCGCCGCGCCAGGCCACGTCGCCCGCCGCCCCGCCCCGCGCGTCCCTCACGGACGTGGTGCCGCGTCGCACTCTGGCGATCATCGCGGCCGTGATCGTGCTCGCCGTGATCGGCACGGTCCTCGCGCTCACGCTCGACGGAGGCGACAAGGACAACCCGAGCGGCGCCGGTGGCAAGGACGACCAGTCCACCTCGGCCGGGGCCTCGCCGAAGGGCGGCGCCACGGAAACGGACAGCGGCAGCGGCAGCGGCAAGGCCCAGGACCAGGGCGGCGATCAGAGCCAGGGCAAGGATCAGGACCAGGGCAAGGGCGACGATTCGGGCAAGGGGTCGGACGGTTCCAAGGACGCCCCGGGCGCCAAGGGCGACGCGCTGCCCGCCGGATACGGAACCATCACGAACAAGCAGTTCCACTTCACCATCGCGATGCCCGAGGACTTCCGGCTCGACCGCACGTCGGGGCAGAACTCCGGCGGCATCTTCAATGCCGACGGGGGCTTCCCGCGCGTCCAGGTCGACTACACAGATTCGCCCGGCGGCGACGCCGCCGCGGCCTGGAACGCCGCGAAGGGCGGTGTCGAATCCACCAGCAACGGCTACCGCCACCTCGGCGTGAAGAAGGTCCAGTACAACGGCTACCCGACCGTCGCCGACTGGCAGTTCGAGCGCACCCAGCAGGGGCAGCGGGTCCGGGTGCTGAACAGGGGCTTCAAGGTCGACGGCTCCCACGGCTACGCGATCATGATCAGCTGCAGGTCGAGCGAGTGGGACGGCAAGGAGTGCCGGACGCTGCGCAGGACCGCGTTCGACACGTTCGAGCCCATCGACTGATCGGTGGTGAAAAGGGCCGGGATGCACCTACCCCGGCGCGCGTCCGGCACTTGCCACGTATCGTGAGACCTGAAGACCGTACACAGCCGGAACGGCGGGTCAATTGCACGGTGAGTGAGCGCATTTGACGGATTCGTGCGGGTTCGGTGACCGGGGGACAGCGCGCTCTGGGGAGGCGTCGTGGACGACTACGCGGGTCGGGTGCTTGCCGACCGCTACCGCCTTCCGCTGCCCCCGTCCGATGAGTACGAACTGGTCGAGACCCGGGCGTTCGACACCTACAGCGGACAGGAAGTCCTGATCCGGCAGGTGCCGTTGCCCGAGGTGGTGGACGCCGAGGTGCTCGACGCCGACGGCCCGGTGCCGACGGCCCGGCGGGTCACGGGGCACGCGGTGCGACGGTCCACGGACCCGGCGGTCCGGCGCGCCATCGAGGCCGCGCAGGCGGCGGCCCAGGTCCCCGACCATCCCCGGCTCGACCAGGTCTTCGACGTGTTCGCCGAGGCCGGCTCGCTCTGGATCGTGAGCGAATTCGTCATGGCCCGCCCGCTCGCCGCCCTGCTCGCGGAGCGTCCCCTCGACCCCTTCCGGGCCGCCGAGATCGGCTCCGACGTGCTGACGGCGCTGCGGGTGCTGCACGCCCATGGCTGGACCCACCGGAACATCACCGTCCGCACGGTGCTGGTCTGCGACGACGGCCGCGTCGTGCTGACCGGCCTGGCGACCGGTGCGGCGGAGGAGGCGCTCTGCGGGTACGTGCCGACGCCGCAGCCCGACGACGGGGACGAGATCGCCTTCGGCCGCCCGGCGGTCGGGACGGGCCCGGCCGGGCCGTACGCACCGCCTCCGCCGGCCCCGTCGCCCCCGCCCGTCCCTCCGGCCGAGGTGCCGTCCTCGCGCGGCCCGGCGGCGATCGGGACCGGCCGCACCCCCGGCGACCCGTACGGCGACGACGAGGCGCACGCCGATGACGCGTACCCCGGGGACCGGTCCGGCGACGACCCCCACGGCGGTGCGCAAGGCAGTGGGCCGGGCGAACTGGAGGCCGTGCGGCGGCCGGTGAGTCCCGCTCTGCCCGCGCCCGCCCCCGGAACGGAGGGCGCCGCGCGGTCGCGGGCCGAGCGCGCCGGAGCCATCGCCGCCTACCGCGCGGGCGCCCGCGCCGCGGCCCGGGTCGGCGAGGACCCGCGCCGGGCCGGGGCGGGCGAGGCGGAGGACACCGGCAGCCTCCCGGTGCAGCGCACCGCGCGGCCGAAGGACACGGGACCGTCCGCCCCGGACAGCCGCCCGCAGCCGACGGGCTCCTGGAACCGGGCCGATGAGGACCCGGCCGATGAGGACCCGTACGCCGAGGACCCGTACACCAAGGCTCCGCACGGGGACGACCCGTACGAGGAAGACCCGTACGACGACGAGGACGACGACGGCTACGGGGACGACGGCCGGGCGCCCGGCCGGCGGCTGCATCTCACCGGCACCTGGAGCGACGGCCCCGGCTCCGGGCGTCCCGTCCCCGCCGGAGGCTCGGGCGAGGACGCCCTGCGCGCCGACGCCCGGCGCCACGGCAGCTCTCCGGCGCTGCCGGCGCACCCGGCCCCACAGCGGCAGCAGCCGGGCCACTGGGACGACGTCGTCGCGGGCGGGAGTCCGGGGCCCGCCTATCGCGGCCCCGCCACCACCCTTGCCGCCGAGCGGGCCCGGCAGACCCGGATCGCCCTCGTCGGCGCGGTCACCGAGCGCTGGGCGCCCGAGCAGGCGGGCCCCGTTCACGAGAACTGGCAGCTGGCGCCGCCGATCGGCCCCGCCACCGACCTCTGGGCACTGGGCGCGCTCCTCTACCGCGCCGTCCAGGGCCACGCCCCGTACCCCGAGGAGAACGCGGCGGAACTGGTCCAGATGGTGTGCGGCGAGCCGCCCGCCTTCGCCGAGGAGTGCGGTCCGCTGCGCCCCGTCGTCGAGTCGCTGCTGCGCCAGGACCCCACCGAGCGGCCGGACTTCGAGGAGCTGAGCGGCTGGCTGCGTTCCCTCGTGCGGTCGGCGCCCGAGCCCGAGGCCGGTCTGGACGTCGTACCGCTGCCGTCCGTCGACGGCACCCGGCTTCCCATCGTGCGCCGCCGGGGCGAGCTGGTCCGCAGGCGCCGCGGTCGCTTCGGCCAGGGCTCGGCCCACGGCCGCCACCGCCACACCAAGGAGAAGACCGACCGGCGCGACAGGCCCGGACCGGAGAGAGCGCCCAGAGCGCCGCGCGAGCCCAAGGGCCCCAAGGCGCTGCGCACCCCGCCGCCCGGCCCCCGGCAGGGCGAGGGACGGGCGCCGCGGCGGCTGGGGCGGCTGCTGCTCGTGCTGATCCTGCTGGCCCTGGTCGCGGCCATCGCGTACGCCATGCTGTTCATGCCCAAGGCGGACAGCCACTCCGGCGCCCGCTCCACGGGCCCCGCGTCGTCGGCGTCCGGCTCACCGGAGCCGGGCGACGGCGGGACCGGCGGGCAGTCGTCCACGCAGCCCCCCGGCGCCCAGCAGCCGCAGACCAGCCGCTCCGCCGTCGCGCTCGCTCCGGGCTACGCCCTGCGCAAGGACCCGGAGGGGTTCGAGATCGCGGTGCCCAAGAGCTGGCAGCGCAGCCCCGCCAACGCGGACCGTCAGATCCGTTACGGCAGCGACGGCTTCAGCCTGCTCATCGTCCCCGGACGCGACACCGTCAAGGCCAACGGTGACGACCCCCTCGTCTACCAGGCCGACAAGGAACTGGAGTTGCAGCCCTTCCGTGACTCCAGCTGGTCGGGGTCGAGCGGGCTGCGCCGGATCGACGTCGGCCGACAGGCCATGGCCGAGGGCCAGTTCACCTGGCAGGACGCCTCCGGGCGTGAGGTGTACGCCCGTAACCTCGCGATGATCGTCGGCGGCCGCTACCACATTCTCCAGGTCATCGGCCCGGAGAACCGGCGCGACAAGGTTTCGGACATCTACGAACAGGCCATCGCCTCCTACCGTGTGACGCACTGAAACGCCCCGGCGCCACGGCCGGACGACGCCGGAGCGACAAGCATCACAGTGCGGTCTCGTGGGGGAGGCGAGGTTCCGTGGCCCCGGTCCTCCTCCGTAATCTGGCCTCCGAAGGAACGGGGCGGGGATACGTGGATCGATCACAGGGCACGGACGCGGGACTGGTGCTGGCCGGAAGGTACCGGCTCGGTGAAGTTCTCGGGCGCGGCGGCATGGGCAAGGTCTGGCGGGCCCACGACGAGGTGCTGCACCGCACGGTCGCGGTCAAGGAGCTGACCGCCGGGCTGTACGTCGCCGAGGCCGACCGGATCGTGCTGCACGCACGCACGCAGAAGGAGGCCCGCGCGGCGGCCCGGATCACGCACCCGGGTGTGGTCACGGTCCACGACGTGATCGAGTACGACAACCGGCCCTGGATCGTCATGCAGTACGTCGACGGTCCGTCGCTCGCCGACGAGGCCAAGGAGTCCGGCGAGATCGAGCCGCGCGAGGCCGCCAGGATCGGCCTCCATGTGCTGGGCGCCCTGCGCGCGGCACACGCCGCGGGGGTCCTGCACCGGGACGTGAAGCCCGGCAACGTCCTTCTGGCCAGGGACGGCCAGGTGCTGCTCACCGACTTCGGGATCGCGGCGATAGAGGGCGACTCGACCATCACCAGGACCGGTGAACTGGTCGGCTCCATCGACTATCTGGCGCCCGAACGGGTGCGCGGCGGCGATCCCGGCCCGGCGTCCGACCTGTGGTCCCTCGGCGCCACGCTCTACACCGCGGTCGAGGGACGCTCGCCGTTCCGCCGTACGTCCCCGATCTCCACCATGCAGGCCGTCGTCACCGAGGAACCGCCGCCGGCCCGGAAGGCCGGCCCGCTCGCCCCCGTGATCACCGCGCTGCTCCGCAAGGAGCCCGACGACCGGCCGTCGGCGGCGGAGGCGGAACGGATGCTGCTGGAGGCCATGGAGGGCCGCGAACCGCGGGCCGCGCAGGCGTACGTACCGACGCAGCGCGTCCCCGACGAAGTGCTGCGCACGCTGGACACGGACGCCGCGTCCGGGGCGGGTGCGGCGGGCACGGCCCAGCTGTCCGGTCCGGCGGCCGGTTCCACCGCCGACCCGGTGCCGTCCCCGGTGACCCGGCGCAGCCGCGGCCGGTGGCGTACGGCGGTCCTGGTCATCGCCGCCGCCGCGCTGGTGGGCGGCGGTGCGGGGCTCGCCGCGATGAAGTACCGGGACCGTGCGGAGAGCCCCGCCGCAAACGGCGTCACGGCTACCCATGCGGCCGTCACCCCCTCCGAGCCCGGCACTTCGCGTGCGCCCAAGCCCCGCACCTCGAAGAAGGGCGTCCCCGACGGCTGGAAGCGGGTGGACGACCCCGAAGGCTTCAGCCTGATCGTGCCCGACGGCTGGGTGCGCCGGGCGGACGGCAATCAGATCGACTACACCCCGGACAACGGCGTGCACTACATCCGGATCAGCATCGACCCGTCGCCCGACTTCGAGAACTCGTACATGCACATGCTGAACCTGGAGAAGCAGCTGGCCGAGCGGCTTCCCGGGTACGAGCGCAAGACGCTGCACTCCAACACGTACCGCGACCGGGCGGGCTCGCTCTGGGAGTTCACCTGGACCGAGACCAAGAACCATCCGGGCCCGCGTCACGCGATCGACCAGATGTACTTCGGGGAGGACGGCGGCCCGGAGTATGCGATGTACATGACGGGTCCGGCGGCGGACTGGGACACCACGCGGGAACAGTTCGACACGATACTGCGTGGATGGCAGGCGCCGGACAGCGCCGAATGAGCCCCGCCGGATCGTGCCGACGACCACAGGGGTCCTGATCAGGGGCTTTGTTGCCAGTGATCACTGGCTTGTTTGTGGGGAGTGTGAAAACCCGTTACTCACGGGTACCCAAAGTGTGCGGCTGGCCGTACTCTCGCCCTCATGACGGACTCGCAGGCCTCCACGTCCACCTCCTCCGCCCCGGTCGGCACCAACCCCGTGGCCGCCGCCCCCGCGGGTGTGCGCACCGCCGCCGACGTGGTGACGCCCGAGGTGATCGCCCAGCTGACCCGTGGCGTCGTCGGCTCCGGCCGCACGGCCAACCACACCCCCTTCACCGGGGAGAAGCTGGCCGACCTGCCCGAGTCCACGCCCGAGGACGTGGCGACGGCCTTCGAGCGGGCCCGTGCCGCCCAGGCAGCCTGGGCCGCGACCCCCGTCCGTGCCAGGGCGGCCGTCCTGCTCCGTTTCCACGACCTCGTGCTCGGTCGCCAGGCCGAGGTGCTCGACCTCATCCAGCTGGAGACCGGCAAGGCCCGGCTGCACGCCCACGAGGAGGTGCAGGCCGTCGCCGTCGTGGCCCGCCACTACGGGCGCGCGGCCGCCTCGTACCTGAAGCCCAAGCGGCACACCGGAGTCGTGCCGACGCTCACGAAGGTCACCGAGCTGCGTCAGCCGCGCGGTGTGGTCGGCCAGATCGCGCCGTGGAACTACCCCTTGGAGCTCTCCGTCGGTGACGCGCTGCCCGCGTTCGTCTCCGGCAACGCCGTCGTGATGAAGCCCGACACCGAGACCGCGCTGACCGCGCTGTGGGCCCGGGACCTGCTCATCGAGGCCGGACTGCCCGCCGAGGTGTTCCAGGTGGTCCTCGGTGACGGGCCGGTCATCGGCCCCGAGGTCGTCAAGCACGCCGACTACGTCTCGTTCACGGGTTCCACCCGCACCGGTCGCGAGGTCGCGCAGGGTGCGGCGGCCCGGCTCGTCGGGGTCTCGCTGGAGCTCGGTGGCAAGAACGCCATGCTGGTCCTGGAGGACGCCGACGTGGAGAAGGCCGTCGCGGGCGCCGTCCGCGCCTGCTTCTCCTCCGCGGGCCAGCTCTGCATCTCCATCGAGCGGCTGTACGTCCACGAGTCGGTCGCCGACGACTTCGTGGCCCGCTTCGCCGCCCGTACGAAGGCCATGCGGCTCGGCAACTCCCTCGCCTACGGGGCCGACATGGGCTCCCTGGTCGGCGAGCGCCAGCTGGAGACGGTCACCCGGCACGTCGCGGAGGCCGTCGAGAAGGGCGCCACGCTCGTCGCGGGCGGCGTCGCCCGCCCCGACATCGGCCCGCTCTTCTACGAGCCGACCATCCTCGACGGCGTCGAGGCGCCGATGGCCGTCTGCAACGAGGAGACCTTCGGCCCGGTCGTCTCCATCTACCGCTTCACCGACGACGACGAGGTCGTCGCCCTCGCCAACGCCACCCCGTACGGGCTGAATTCGAGCGTCTGGACCAGGAACTCCAAGCGGGGCCACCGGGTCGCCGCCCGGCTGCGGACCGGCACGGTCAACATCAACGAGGGGTACGCCCCGGCGTACGGCAGCGTGCAGTCCCCGATGGGCGGCATGAAGGACTCCGGTCTCGGCCGACGGCACGGCTCCGAGGGCATCCTCAAGTACACCGAGGCGCAGACCCTCGCCCAGCAGCGGCTGATTCCGCTCGCCCCGGTCTTCGGCATGGACGACGAGAAGTACGCGGCGTTCATGACCCGCAGCCTGAAGGCGATGAAGGCGTTCCGCCTGCGCTGACTCCGTAGCACCGCAGCACCTTCTGTCCTTTTCGTGCCGAGGAGAGCCATGCCCCAGGACAGCCCTGCCCGGAATCGGTCGGTCTCCCCCGAACCGGCCGACGACGACGCCGCGTACGACTACGACGTGCTGGTCGTCGGCTCGGGTTTCGGCGGTGCGGTGTCGGCCCTGCGGCTGACCGAGAAGGGCTACCGGGTCGGGGTGCTGGAGGCGGGCCGCCGCTTCACCCCCGGAACCCTCCCCAAGAACTCCTGGGATCTCAGGAACTACCTGTGGGCCCCGGCCCTCGGGCTCTACGGCATCCAGCGCGTGCATCTGCTCGGCAAGGTGATGGTGCTGGCCGGTGCGGGGGTCGGCGGTGGTTCGCTCAACTACGCCAACACGCTGTACGTACCCCCCGCGCCGTTCTTCGAGGACCGCCAGTGGGCGTCCATCACCGACTGGCAGGACGAGCTGAAGCCGTACTACGACCAGGCCACGCGGATGCTCGGGGTCCGGCTCAACCCGACGACGACCCCCTCCGACGTCCATCTGAAGGCGGCCGCGCAGGCCATGGGCGTCGGCGACACCTTCCATCCCGCTCCCGTCGGCGTCTTCTTCGGCGACGGCGAGGACGCCGACGGCACGGCGAGGGCGAAGCCCGGCGGCACGGTCGCCGACCCGTACTTCGGCGGCGCGGGCCCCGCCCGCAAGGCCTGCACCGAGTGCGGCGAATGCATGACGGGCTGCCGCCACGGCGCGAAGAACACCCTCAACGAGAACTACCTCCACCTCGCCGAGAAGGCCGGAGCCGTCATCCACCCGATGACCTCCGTCGTCGCGATCACGGACCATCCGGAGGGCGGCTACCGCGTCACCACCGTCCCCACCGACCGTCGCAGGAAGGCGAAGCCCACCCGGCTGCGCGCCCGCCAGGTGGTGGTCGCGGCGGGCACGTACGGAACGCAGACCCTGCTGCACACCATGAAGGACCGTGGTCTGCTGCCCCGGCTCTCGGCCCGGCTCGGCGAGCTGACCCGTACCAACTCCGAGGCGCTCGTCGGCTCGCAGACCAGCGACCGGCGCTACCGCAAGAAGCACGGCACCGCGAAGGCCGACTTCACCCGGGGCGTCGCGATCACCTCCTCGATCCACCCCGACGCGAACACCCACATCGAGCCGGTCCGCTACGGCAAGGGCTCCAACGCCATGGGCGCGCTGTCCATCCTCCAGGTGCCGTACGGCGGGCGCCGGGTGCTGGGCTGGCTCGGAAACATGGCCAAGCACCCGACGCTCGCCGTGCGCTCGCTCTCCAACCGTCGCTGGTCGGAGCGGACCATCATCGGGCTCGTCATGCAGTCGCTGGACAACTCCCTGACGACGTACCGCAGATCCGGCGGCACCGGAAAGGGCCTCCTCACTGCCCGGCAGGGCCACGGCGCGCCCAACCCCACACAGATCGAGGAGGCGACGCGCAGCGCCACGCTGCTCGCCGAGGAGATCAACGGCTTCGCCGGTTCGAACATCGGTGAGCTGATGGGCACTCCGCTCACCGCGCACTTCCTCGGCGGCTGCCCCATCGGCGCGAGCGCCGAGGAAGGGGTCATCGACCCCTACCACCGGCTCCACGGACACCCCGGCATCTCGGTGGTGGACGGTTCGGCGGTCTCCGCGAACCTCGGCGTCAACCCGTCGCTCACCATCACCGCTCAGGCCGAGCGCGCCATGTCCTTCTGGCCCAACAAGGGCGAGGCGGACCCGCGCCCGGCACAGGGCGAGGCCTACGAACGACTGGCCGCCGTGGAGCCGAAGACGCCGGCGGTGCCGAAGGAGGCCTTCGGCGCACTGAGGCTGCCGTTCCTCGGGCTGCCGGCCGTCCCGCCGAAGAAGAGGCCGTAGCGCCGACGGCGGCGGGCCGGGACAGCGGAAAGGGGCTGCACCCCCCTCCGAGTGCAGCCCCTCTACCGACGGTGACGAAGCCTCTTACACGGCCGCGTCACCGTTCCTGCGGCGCCGCACGATGAACATCGCGCCCGCGCCGAGCACCACGGCCGCACCGCCCGCGGCGGCGAACACCGGCACCGCGGAGGACGAACCGGTCTCCGCCAGGCTGCCGGAGACCTTGCCCGTCGGATTGTCGGCCGGCTTGGTGGACGGCACCGGAGCGCTGCCACCGGTCTGCGGCTTCGAGCCGCTTTCGCCGGAGTTCACGATCTTGAACTTGTACGCGACGTCGCTGACGCCCGCGCAGTCCTTGTCGCCCACGTAGAGACCGGCACCGAGGGTGAAGCCGGCACCGACGGGCGCGCTCGCCTTCACGTCGATGCGCAGCGGGATGTCGACCTCGTAGCCCGCGCGGATCTCGTCGGACTGGCCGACGTAGCCGACGGCGCGGCCGTCCTCGCTGAGCTCCTCCCACTTGCCGGTGTCCGTGTCGAGGGCCTGGAGACTGACGTGCCTGGACTTGAAGAGGTCGTCGCCGTTCTTGTCGGAGGAGGCGCCCGCGAAGTAGTCGATCTCCTTCACGGTGGACTTCGACGCGTTGTAGACGTTCATCTTGAACGTGTGCCAGCCGCTGCCCCGGGCGATCTTGCCGGGCAGACCGTTGATGGAGATGTCCAGGTCGGACTTGGCGCACTCCGTCGGCTCGGGATCCTGGGACTCGGACGGGGACTGCGACGGGGACGCGGACACGGACGCGCTCGGGGACGCGTCGGCGACCAGGTCCGGGGCCGGAGAGGCGCTTTCGGTGGTCTCGGCCGCCTCGCTCGGACCGGTCCCGCCGGATTCCTCGGCGGGCGTGGTGGCGGACTCGGTGGCCGACGGGTCCGCGCCGGTCTCCGGGGACTCGGAGCCGCTCGGCGTGGGTGTGGCGCTCTCGGCGACTGTGGTCACGTCCGTCGTGTCGGCGAACGCGGCCGGGGCGGCCAGGACCGCGGCCGGTGCGATGACGGCCATGGCGGCGGCGAGCGCCAGTGTGCGGCGAAGCTTCATGATGACCTCAGGAGTCCGGCGTACCGCTGTGAGCGGTACGGATGTCGGGACGGGCCAGCCGTGAGGTTCACAGGCGGGGCCGGTGGTTCCGCATGGTTGACCCGCGGTCCGACGCAATGGTTGTCCGGATACTCACAAAACATTTATGTGACACGGCTCACGTCTGTCTCCGCGGGTCGGCCGGCCGCGGTGCTCCACGCACAGGCGTGCACGGCGCAAGAGGCGGCCGGACGGGGGAGGCCCGTGGTGCGAGAGGTGCGCGGGGGGTGCGGGAGACGGCATGAGCAAGGGCCCCGGTGGACCGGGAATCGGTCCACCGGGGCCCTGCGTGAATCAGTACCGGGGTGCGGCGTCGGCGCCGAGCCGGACGGCTGTCCCCATGCAGGCCGTTCCACCCGGATACGGTCGGCTCCGGGCGTCCCCGGAGCCGACCGTTCTTGGGGTGACCGGGCTGCTGTCCCCTGCCGACCGGTCACGCACGCTGGGGCGCGGTCCCACGGCGTACCCTGCAGTACGCCACGCGCTCCAGCGGAGCCACGCGTGGTTCCTTCCAAAGCCGCCCCTGGCTGGCACGGACACCGGGACCAACGAAGCCGTGCCTGACCCGGTCACGCGCCGTACGGGTGAGAGTCGGCCCGAACTGGGATACGCCCGCACACCCGGGCCGCGCGGCGTTCAGGCCCGCCCGCGGCAGAGCTCCAGCAGCGTCATGGCGAGGGAGGTGCCGGGCTTCCCGAGCGCGTCCCGGTACTGGCCGAGGATCTCCATCTCGCGGGAGAGATTGATCCGTCGGCCGCCGGAGGTGATCCGCGCCTCCTGGATGACCGCCGAGACGGCCATCCGCTCCTGGACGAGCCCGATGATCCGGTCGTCGAGGGCGTCGATGCGGGACCTCGCGCCGTCGATCAGCGCGGCGGCCTCCTCGGTGTGCGCGCCGGTCTTCTCGGCGGCGGTCTTCGCGGGGGCGGCGGCGGACTTCGCGGGGGCGGTGCTGGTCATGACGGTGGACTCCTCGTGGGATGCGGCCCCCGAAACCGACCGGTCCGGAACGACAGAACGCCCCGGGCCTTTCGGCCCGGGGCGCCTGGAACGTTGCTTGTCAGTGGATCAAGCAGCACGACCATGGCAGCCGGCGGGCCGGATGCCATAGGTAAAGACGAAGGTCGTGTGCTGACGCATGTCCTCAGTATGGCCCCGCCGCGCATGCGGACCAACACGGGGCCCGGATGCTGAGACACCCACGGGCCCCGGGCCCGCTGCCCGCGCTTCCCGCACTCCCGTCCGGACGTGACGACGCCCGCCTTCGCAACCCCGGTAGAATCGACAAAACCGACCCCCCTTCACCGCCGGAAGGCCGCCCCGTGCCAGCAGCACCCCCCGCCGCCCCCGACATCGCCACCGACGTGGTCCTCGTTGTCGACTTCGGGGCGCAGTACGCCCAGCTCATCGCCCGACGCGTCCGTGAGGCCCGGGTCTACAGCGAGATCGTCCCGTCCACGATGCCGGTGGCCGAGATGCTGGCCAAGAACCCCCGGGCGATCATCCTGTCCGGCGGCCCCTCCTCGGTGTACGCGGAGGGCGCGCCCTCCCTGGACCGGGCGATCTTCGAGGCCGGTGTCCCGGTCTTCGGCATGTGCTACGGCTTCCAGCTGATGGCCACCACGCTCGGCGGCACCGTCGACGACAACGGTGCCCGTGAGTACGGCCGTACCCCGCTCACCGTCTCCAAGTCCGGCTCCACGCTCTTCGAGGGCACCCCCGCCGAGCAGTCGGTCTGGATGTCGCACGGCGACGCCTGCTCCGCCGCCCCCGAGGGCTTCACGGTCACCGCGTCCACGGACGTCGTACCGGTCGCCGCCTTCGAGAACGACGAGAAGAAGCTCTACGGCGTCCAGTACCACCCCGAGGTCCTGCACTCCACGCACGGGCAGCAGGTCCTGGAGCACTTCCTCTACCGCGGCGCCGGCATCGAGCCGACCTGGACCACGACCAATGTGGTCGAGGAGCAGATCGCGCTGATCCGTGAGCAGGTCGGCACCAAGCGCGCCATTTGCGGACTGTCCGGCGGTGTGGACTCCGCGGTCGCCGCCGCCCTCGTGCAGAAGGCCATCGGCTCCCAGCTGACCTGCGTCTACGTCGACCACGGCCTGATGCGCAAGGGTGAGAGCGAGCAGGTCGAGAAGGACTTCGTGGCCTCCACCGGCGTCCAGCTGAAGGTCGTCGACGCCGAGGAGCGGTTCCTGAGCGCGCTGGCCGGGGTCTCCGAACCCGAGCAGAAGCGGAAGATCATCGGCCGGGAGTTCATCCGCGTCTTCGAGCAGGCCCAGGCCGAGCTCGTGGCCGAGGGCGCCGCCGACGGCGAGGAGGTCGCCTTCCTCGTCCAGGGCACGCTCTACCCGGACGTCGTGGAGTCCGGCGGAGGCACCGGCACCGCCAACATCAAGTCCCACCACAACGTCGGCGGTCTCCCCGACGACATCGAGTTCCAGCTCGTCGAGCCGCTGCGCCAGCTGTTCAAGGACGAGGTCCGGATGGTCGGCCAGGAGCTCGGCCTGCCCGACGAGATCGTCCAGCGCCAGCCGTTCCCCGGCCCCGGCCTCGGCATCCGTATCGTCGGCGAGGTCACCAAGGAGCGGCTCGACCTGCTCCGCGAGGCCGACGCCATCGCCCGCGAGGAGCTGACCGCGGCCGGTCTGGACCGCGACATCTGGCAGTGCCCGGTGGTCCTGCTCGCCGATGTCCGCTCGGTCGGCGTCCAGGGCGACGGCCGCACCTACGGCCACCCGATCGTGCTGCGTCCGGTCTCCTCCGAGGACGCCATGACGGCCGACTGGTCGCGACTGCCGTACGAGACCCTCGCCAGGATCTCCACCCGCATCACCAACGAGGTCGCCGACGTCAACCGCGTCGTGCTCGACGTGACGAGCAAGCCGCCGGGCACCATCGAGTGGGAGTGACCTTTTTACAGGGCCAACGCTGATGCCGTCGCTCATTCGTTTGGGCGGCGGCATTGTCGTACCAGCTGGGTAGGCTGGTTCATTGGACGAGAGTCACTCCCATGGGAGCAATCATGAGCGCCGCACCCGAGTTCGAGTTGGACGAGAAGTACAACTATCCGGTTCCGCCGCCCGGTGGCTGGACGGCTGACGACCTCGACCGGCTGCCGAATCTGCCGAGGCGCACGGAGTTGATCGACGGGAGTCTCGTTTTCATGAGTCCGCAGACAAAGTTTCATATGCGAACCATGCGTCTGCTGGAAAACGCACTTCTCGATCAGGCTCCGGACGATCTCGATGTCTTCCGGGAATTCAGTATCAGGCTGAACAAGCGGAACCGGCCGGAGCCGGACGTGCTCGTGGTTCCGCTCGGAGCGGATACCGGACCGAACGACACTTGGCTGCGGCCGGAGGACGTCATTCTGGCCGTGGAGGTCGTCTCGGAGGAGTCGGAAGACAGGGACCGCGAGGTCAAGCCCCGCAAATACGCTGCCGCAGGCGTCCGGCACTTCTGGCGGGTGGAGCAGAACGAGGGCCTCCCGGTGGTGTACGTCTACGAGCTCGATCCCGCGCTCGGGGCTTACGTGGCCACCGGCATCCACCACAGCAGACTGAAGCTGGACGCCCCCTTCCCCATCGATGTCGACCTCACCGCGGTCAACCGTCGCCGCCCCTGAAGGAGCTCGCCTCCGCCCCCGCGACGGATCATTCGCCGACACCCCTGGCCACTTGCGGCAACCGGCGGTAACTTCCGATCCCGTACGCCCTGGGAGCCCCGAGGAGTCGCCATGCCCGAGCCCACGCCCATACCCCTGGACCAGCTCCACTTCGCGATGCCGCCCGTCCACGAGTCCGTGGAGGAGGAGCGCGCGTACCGCAAGGAACGGCTGGTCGGGGCGCTCAGGCTGTTCGGGGAGTACGGGTACGAGGACGGGGTCTCCGGGCACATCACCGCGCGGGACCCGGAGTTCACCAGCTGCTTCTGGGTCAACCCCTTCGGTGTGCCCTTCGACGGGCTCGTGCCGGACGAGCTGATCCTGGTCAACGGGGAGGGGCAGGTCGTCGAGGGGCGACGCCATGTCAACCAGGCGGCGTTCGCCGTCCACGCGCAGGTGCACCGGGCGCGCCCGGACGTCGTCGCGGTCGCGCACACCCACTCCGTGCACGGGCGGGCCCTGTCCGCGCTCGGCGAGCTCGTCGAGCCCATCACCCAGGAATCCTGCGCCTTCTACGAGGACCACGTGCTGTACGACGCGTACACCGGGGTCGTCGTCGACGAGGAGGAGGGGCGCCGGATCGCCGCCGCGCTCGGCGGGCACAAGGCGATCGTGCTGCGCAACCACGGACTGCTGACCGTCGGCGACTCGGTGGACGCGGCCGCCTGGTGGTTCATCACGCTGGAGCGCTCCTGCCAGGTGCAGCTGACGGCGCGGGCGGCCGGAAAGCCGGTGTTGATCGAGCACCGGGACGCGGTCGCCACCCGCGAGCAGCTCGGCAGCGATCTGGTGGCCTGGATCAACTACCAGCCTCTGTGGCGCCGGATCAGTCGCACATTCTGACGATCCGCGCCGTCGGGCCGCCCCGATGCGGCCCGGAGCCCTCCCGTACGGCACAATTCGCAGCATTAACAGCCGAGTTGGCTGTACCGGGTCAGGAAAGGGCGGCGTTCTCCGTGGCGTTGGACGAGGCGAGGGCGAGCAGCACGCACGGCGGCGGCTGCACGTGCGGCGACTGCCCGCACGGGGCGCGCGAGGGCCACCGGCGCGCGGTGGCCGCCTTCCTGACCAAGCGGGACGAATTCGCCGCCGGGCAGGGGCTGCCGCCCGGGGTCGCCCAGTCCGCCTCCGCGACCCGTCAGTGGGTCTCCGACGAGCTGACCCAGTCGGCCAGGACCGTCGCCGAACGGGGCCGGGAAGCGGGCGACGCCTGGCTGTACCGGGTGTGGCGGCGCACCCTGATCGCGGTGTGGGGGAGCCTCGTCGTCCTGGTCGTCGCCGAATCCGCCACCGCCATCGGTGCGGGCTGGACCAACGCCCGTACGGCGGGACTGGTCGCCGGACTCGTCACCGCGGGCCTGCTGACCGGTGCCGCCCATGTCCACCGGGCCCGCGGCGGCCTCCTCGCCCCGGTGATCGGCGAGGACAACCGGCTCTCCACCTCCCGGGCGGTCGCCGCGTCCTGGGTGCTGCTCGCGGTCTTCTCCGTACTCGTGCTGGCCCTCCAGCTGGCGGGCGCCTCCGGCCACGCCGAGCGTGACGAACTGATCGAGGGGCTGGATCTGGCCCGGGGCGCCGGTGTGGTGACCGTGCTGGCACTGGTGTGCGCCGTCGCCGTGGTCGTACGCCGGGTGGTGACCGTACGCGCCCTGTCGGGGCGGCTGCAGAAGCTGCGGGCCGACCGGCCGCGCGCCGCCGATCTGCTCACCGACGACTCCGGGCGGGGCAGCTTCACGGATGTGCAGTACGTGCTGGTGAGCACCGTCGCCGTACTGTTCGCCGCGGTCCGCCTGGCCCGCAGGCCCGAGCAGCTGCCCGATCTGCCCTGGGGGCTCGCGCTGCTGGTCACCGTCTCGGCGGTCGCGTACTTCGCCGGGAAGTACGCGGAGGGCGGGCGCCCGGTGGTGCTCTCGGTGGTCCGGGCCCGGGAGGCCGGGGATCTGGACGCGCCGATCCGTACCGGCGACGACATCGAGATCCGGGGCGCGGGCTTCGTGCCGCCCGGTGCCGGGACGCCGGACCGGCTGGCCCGCATGGTCGTCCGGATCGGCCGGGTCCATGTGCATGTGCCGCTGATCCCGGTCACCGGCGGTTTCGCCAACCCGACCGACGGGGTGCTCACCGTGCCGGTACCGGTGGAGGTGGAACCGGGGCTGGTGGAGGTGCAGGTCGTGACCGCCGCCGGAGTGGAGACGAACCGCGTCGAGATCGATGTGACGGACTGACGGCCGGGGACCCCGCCGAGTGGCGGAGACCGGCCGACCGGCCGCCTCAACGGGTGGGCGGCACGTGCACCGCGTACGTATGGTCTGGTGACGGATCTACGGAAGGCGGGACAGCCACATGCAGGGATATGGCACCAACGTACGCGGTCTCGGCGAGCAGAGGGGGCTCAGGGAACTGGCGCGGGAGCACGCCCTGCTGCCGCTGCGGCTCTTCCTCGGTGTCACCTTCATCTACGCCGGGCTCGACAAACTGACGGACAGTTCCTTCTTCCGTGCGAGCGGCGCCGGATCCATCGGCGAGACGCTGCACGCGGTACGCGACTCGTCCGCGGTCCCGGCCCTCGTCGACCTCGCTCTGAAGAGCCCCGGCGGCTTCGGGTACGCCATCGCCATCGGTGAACTCCTCGTCGGCGTCGCCACCCTCCTCGGCCTGTGGGCGCGGCTCGCGGCGCTCGGCGGGGCGCTGATCTCGCTGAGCCTCTGGCTGACGGTGAGCTGGCAGGTCAAGCCGTACTACTACGGCAACGACCTGGCCTACCTCATGGCCTGGCTGCCGTTGCTGCTCGGCGGGGCCACGGCGTTCTCCGTGGACGCCCTCCGCGCGTCACGGCGGCGACGGATCCGGTAGTTCACCCAGGTCGTGGTGGCCGCCAGCCAGAGGCCGCCGAAGAACAACGGGAAGAAGAAGACCCACGGGGCGTCCCAGGACCCCGCCGCGTCCGCCGCGTATCCCGCCGCCAGGACGAGCATGGCGAGGCCCGCCACCGCCCGTCCGGGACGGATCTCATGACACAGCACGGGTGACCTCCACCTGTCCGATGCCGACTTCGAGAGTGAGCGCGACCGTGCCGGCCGGTTCGCTGCCCGGGGGCGGCGGAAGCGTCCTGTGCTCCTGTCGCGACGGATTGACGTTCACATCGACCTGCGTCCCCGTCTGCGCGCCGCTCGGCCGGCTGACCGGCAGCGTGATGTCGCCCAGGCCCGCCCGCGCGTCCACCTTCACCGTCACCGCCCTCGGTACGACGACGACCGTGCGGCCCGCCGCGACCCGTACCCGCGTCACGACGGTGTCGCCCCGGGGGACCTTGATCTCGGTGAGGTCCAGCCGCGCCACCCCCGAGCCCAGTTCGTAGTGCGGTCGGACCGCGGCCGCCGAGGCGGGGCGCCAGCCCTCGCGCACCCACTGGGTGGTGATGTCCTTCGGCAGCGCGGACGCGCCCGCCAGCAGGGCCGCCGTGATCATCGACAGCATCACCGTGCCGAAACCGGTCCGGCCGAGGAACGCGCTGACCAGCATCCCCAGCCCGAACACCGCCAGCGCGCCGGCCAGACCGAACTGCAGACTCGTGCCCAGCGGGTGGGAGTCCCAGCTCAGGCCCGTGCCCAGGCCGCCCGCGATCAGCGCGAACAGGAAGACCAGGCCGCCGATCGAGGTCGGACCCGTGGTGCCGGGCTCCCGCCGTGGTGCGCGGAACGGATCGTCCGCACTCGGTCCCCGCGGGCGGGTCGCCCGTCTGTCGAGCGTCACGTCGGCCGGGCCCCACAGATAGCCGGGGCCCACCGGCCCCGACGTGCCGTCCTTGACGATCGGATCCCGCCACCACGACGGGCTGCCCGGCGACGGCGGGGCCTTCACCTCGGGCGGCGCGTCCGCCACCGCCTGCGCGGTCGCCGGATGCAGCGGACCCTCCGGCGCCGCCGCCCTGCGGTTCTGCGTCCAGACGGCGAATCCGACGACCGCGAGCGACAGCATCGCGGAGAACGCCAGCGTGCCGCCGTTGCCCAGCATGGAGAGGAACAGTCCGCAGCCGATCAGCGCGAGCAGCACCGCGATGAGCGACGCGCCCTCGACGCGGCCGGACAGCAGTCTGCGCGCCTCGTTCTCGTCCTCGCCCTCCAGCGGGATCAGCAGCCAGGCGAAGCCGTAGAAGATCAGTCCGATGCCGCCGGTCACGGACAGCACACCGAGCACGATCCGGAAGATCACCGGATCGACGTCGCAGTACCGGCCGAGCCCACCGCACACCCCGGCCACGAGCTTGTGCCGCGGGCTGCGCCGCAGCTGCGGCCTCGGTTCGGGGGGCGGTGCGACGCCGGGGGAGGCGTCCTGGGGAACGGTCATGGCTCCATGGTGACGGGCCGAGCGCCCGTCCGGGACCCGCGCCGACCCTGGCCGATCCCTGATATTGCCCCCGCGGACCCCTGGGGGCATGCGTCCACGCGTCTGCGGGCCGGGCTCTCAGGGTCGCGTCGGGGGCGGACCCTGATGCCGTCACCCGTTCGGACATGTGACGATCGGTGCATGCCAGCCGCCACGTCCCGAGCCACGAGCTCCCTCAACGCCGACCCGGAGGAGCCGCCGCTGCGCAAGCTGTACCGCAGCGCCGACGGACGGTTGCTCGGCGGTGTCGCGCGCGGCCTCGCCGGGCACCTCGGGCTGCCCGTCGCCTGGGTGCGGTTCGTCTTCCTCGGCCTGTTCTTCGCGGACGGCCTCGGCGCGCTGCTGTACGCCGTGTTCTGGATCGTCGTCCCGCTCGGCGTCGGGGGCGTGGAGGCGCCGCGCTCCGTCTTCGAGACCGCCCCGGACGGCAGACGCCGCCTCCGCAAACCCGACAAGGGCCAGGTCTTCGCCCTCATCGCGCTGTTCTTCGGCGCGATGATCTTCGTCGGCAATGTCGACATGGGCAGCAAGGCCGACCGCTACATCTGGCCCACGCTGCTGATCGGCGCCGGTTCGGTACTGGTGTGGCGGCAGGCCGACAACGCCCGGCGCGCCCGCTGGATGGAGGTCGGCAGCCGCCGCCGGGTCCTGCATCTGGCCCGGGGTCTCGCCGGGGTCGCCCTGGTCGGTCTGGGCCTGGCCGTCTTCATGGTGGTGCGCGGCTCCGCGGCCCAGCTCGGCAACGTCCTGACCGCCGCGATCGCCGTCCTCACCGGCATCGCGCTGCTGGCCGGCCCCTACCTCGTGCGCATGACCCAGGACCTCTCCGAGGAACGCACGATGCGCATCCGGGCCCAGGAGCGCGCCGAGGTCGCCGCCCATGTCCATGACTCGGTGCTGCACACCCTCACCCTGATCCAGCGCAACGCCGAGGACGCGGGTGAGGTCCGCAGACTGGCCCGCGCCCAGGAACGCGAACTGCGCAACTGGCTCTACAACCCCGAGGGCACCGGCAAGGACGAGGACGACGAGCCCGAGACCCTCGCCGAGGCGGTCAAGCGCGCCGCCGCCGAGGTCGAGGACAAGCACGGCGTCCCGCTGGAGGTCGTCGTCGTCGGCGACTGCCCGCTGGACGAGAAGCTGGCCGCGCAGATGCAGGCCGCACGCGAGGCGATGGTCAATGCCGCCAAGTACGGTGGCGAGGGCGGCGCCGTGCAGGTCTACGCGGAGGTCGAGGGCCGCACGGTCTTCGTCTCGGTGCGCGACCGGGGCCCGGGATTCGATCCGGATTCCGTCCCGGGGGACAGAATGGGCGTACGAGAATCAATCATCGGCCGGATGCAGCGCAACGGCGGTACGGCGCGACTGCGTTCGGTGCCCGGCGGGGGCACGGAGGTCGAGCTGGAGATGGAGAGGGCGAGCGATGACCAAGACCACTGAGCCGACCGGGAGCCCGGAGCGCCGGGTACGGGTCGTGCTCGTCGACGACCACCGGATGTTCCGCACCGGCGTCCAGGCCGAGATCGGCCGCACCGAGGAGACGGGCGTCGAGGTGGTCGGCGAGGCCGCCGACGTCGACCAGGCGGTCACCGTCATCACGGCGACCCGCCCCGAGGTCGTCCTCCTCGACGTCCATCTGCCGGGCGGCGGCGGCGTCGAGGTGCTGCGCCGCTGCGCGCCGCTGATGGGCGCCGTGGAGAACCCGGTCCGTTTCCTGGCGCTGTCCGTCTCGGACGCCGCCGAGGACGTCATCGGCGTCATCCGCGGCGGCGCCCGCGGCTATGTCACCAAGACGATCACCGGCACCGACCTGGTCGACTCGGTCTTCCGGGTCCAGGAGGGCGACGCGGTGTTCTCGCCCCGGCTGGCAGGCTTCGTCCTCGACGCCTTCGCCTCCACGGACGCGCCGCCGGTCGACGAGGACCTGGACCGGCTGACGCAGCGCGAGCGCGAGGTGCTGCGGCTGATCGCCCGCGGCTACGCGTACAAGGAGATCGCCAAGCAGCTGTTCATCTCGGTGAAGACGGTCGAGTCGCACGTCTCGGCGGTGCTGCGCAAGCTCCAGCTGTCGAACCGGCACGAGCTGACCCGCTGGGCGACGGCGCGACGGCTGGTCTGAGGTCACCCGACAGGCTCTGAGCCGGCCGGCCGCGGTCCGGACCGGCTCAGGACGGGCCTCGTGGGCCACCATCCGCCCCGCCGCCGAGCCGTGTCCGGCGCTACACCACCCGGGTCGCTCCGGCGAAGGGCATCTGGTCGATCGGTGCGATGCGGACCGGCGCTCCCGGGCGCGGGGCGTGGATCATCCGGCCGTTGCCGATGTAGAGCCCGACGTGGCTGACGCCGGAGTAGAAGAACACCAGGTCGCCCGGGGCCAGTTCGGAGCGTGCGATGGGCTGCCCGGCGTTGATCTGGGTGTACGTGGTCCGCGGCAGCGAGACGCCGGCGGACCGCCAGGCGGCCTGGGTGAGCCCGGAGCAGTCGAACGAGGACGGGCCGGTCGCGCCCCAGACATACGGTTTGCCGAGTGCTCCGAACGCGAACGCGACGGCTGCGGCGGCACGGGCGTTGGGGGCGAGGACGGGGCCGCGCGCGGTGCCCCGGTCGGCACGGCCGGCGGAACGCGCACCGTCCGAGGCCTCGTAGGCGCTGCGTTCGGCCGGGGACAGGGTGGCGAGGAGCCGCTGCGCGTCGGCCAGCTTGGTCCTGACCGTCGCCTTGTGCTTCTTCAGCTCGGCCTGGCGCGACGCCAGCGCGGCCAGCCTTTCCCTGGCCTGGGAGCGCAGCTGGGCGATCCTGGCGACCTGCCGCTCCACCGTGTCGACCTCGGCGGCCTGGCGGTCGCTGATCCGGTCCACGTACGCCGCGCGCTCCAGATACTGGTCGGGGTCGGAGGAGAGTGCCAGCTGCAGGGCGGGGTCGAGGCCGCCCGTGCGGTACTGCGCGGCGGCGAGCGAACCCAGCGCGTCGCGCGAGGCGTTGAGGCGCTCGGTCCGGCGGGCCGCCTCGTCGCGCAGGGTGTCGACGGCCTCGGCGGCGGCGGTGGCCTTCTCCTTCGCACCGTTGTACTGCTCGGTGGCGACTTCCGCGTCGTGGTACAGCTGGTCCACCTCGGACCTGACCTGGGCGGGGGTGCGCTGGGGATCGGCGTGCGCGGAGCCTGGCAGAGCGGCGGCGGTGGCGGCCCCGGCGAAGGCGAGGGTGGCTGCGGTGCGGGCAGCAGAGCCGGTGTACGGGCGCTGCTTGGGTTTCCGATGCGCTGCCACGGGGGCGTGCGTCCTTCCTGGTGACTGCCCGACGGGGACTACCGGCGGGCCCGCCCGGGATCCGGCGGCGGGTCACCCACGGCGGGGCGGCCCACCGCCGGATCCCCGGCGGGGTGACCGGCGTGCCGTCCGGGGGCGGAGCGGCGGTGAAGACGGTCACCTGCTCAGGGACGCTAAACCCGGGGCACGGGGAAGAGTTGTAATGACGCTTATTGCCCGAATTTGGCGCGGCGTTGTCTGTATCTGATCGGAAAAATGACAACAGAGTCAGGCAATTGGTGCAGACACGAGTGAAGCGCCAAGAAGCCGCACCTGCCTGCGGAGTGGTGATATGGGCGGGGCTAGGCTGCGGCCTCATGGACGTACTCATTCATGTCTTCGTCGCCCTGCACATCATCGGTATCGCCTCGCTGCTGGGCGGTTTCCTGACCCAGATGAAGGCGATGGGCGCGGGCACGGCCCGGTTCGTCCCGGCGATGCTGCACGGCGCGCTGACGATGCTGGTCACCGGGGTCGCGCTGGTCGGGCTCAACGAGGCCGATGGCCACCACGTGAACAACATCAAAATCGGGGTCAAGCTGCTGCTCCTGGTCGTCATCCTCGCGCTCGTCTACGTCAAGCGGGACGAGGAGAAGGTCGACAAGGGAGCCTTCGCGGCGGTGGGCGGGCTGACGCTCGCCAACATCTTCATCGCCACGCTCTGGACCTGAGGGTCCGAGGGCCCGGGGACCGCGGCCCGGCGTTCGGCGGCCGGGAGCCGCGGTCCGGGCCCCGAGTCCTGAGCTCCGAGTGTCGCGGTCCGAGGTCTGCGGATCGCGACCAGCGCGGCGCCGGGCCGGGGCCCGGCCGGTCGGCGCGTGGACCGGCCCACGCGCCGACCGCGGGGGAGCGAGGAGCGGGCCTAGGCCGGCCGCACGCTGCCGTGGATCGGCATGTAGTAGATCGACTCCTCGCGCACGTTCGCGCCCGGCTTCGGCGCGTGGATCATCATTCCGTCGCCCTTGTAGATGCCGACGTGGCTGATGTCGTCGTAGAAGAAGACGAGGTCGCCCGGACGCAGATCCGCCGTGGCGACCTCGGTGCCGATCTTCACCTGGTCCCAGGTGGTGCGCGGGATGTCGACTCCCGCGGCCTTCCACGCGGCCTGGGTGAGTCCGGAGCAGTCGTACGAGGACGGGCCCGTCGCACCCCAGACGTACGGCTTGCCCAGCTGGGCCCTGGCGAAGGCGAGGACCTTCTCCGCCTTGGTGGTGGCGCTGCTGTCCGAGCCGGTCCCGGCTCCCGCCCCCGCACCGCTGCCGGATCCCGCCGCCTTGGCGGCCTCCTCGGCCTTGCGGTCCGCCTCCGCCTCGGCGGCGGCCTGCTGCCGCGCCAGTTCCTCCGCCTTGCGCTCGGCCTCCGCCTCCTTCTTCCGCTCCAACGCCGCGAGCCGCGCCTTCTCCTCGGCGGTCAGCTTCGACAGCATCGTCTGCGCCTCGCCCAGCTTCTGCTGGACGTTCTGCTTGCTGGTGCGCAGCGTGGCCTGCGTCGTGGTCAGCGCCTCCAGGCCGCGCACCGCTTCGGCGCGCTTCTTCGAGGCCTTCGTCTGCTGGGCGCGGAAGTCCGTGACCGCCTTCTGCTGCTGAGCGGTCATCCGGTTCATCAGCTGGCTCTGGTCGAAGTACGACTGCGGGTCGTCGGCCAGGAAGAAGGTGGCGCTCGGCGTGAGGGACCCGGTGCGGTACTGCGCGGCCGCGTAGGCGCCGAGCGTCCTGCGGGCTTCGTTGAGTTCGTCGGCGCGCTTCGCCACGTCGTCCAGGAGGGCGTCCACCTTGGTGCGCTGGGCGGCGGAGGCCTCCTTCGCCTGGTTGTACCGCTGGGTCGCGGTGCCCGCCTGCCGGTAGAGGTCGTCGACCTTCTTCTGGACGTCCTCGATGCTGGGCTTCGGAGCGGGGGCCGCCGTGGCGCTCTGCGTGGAGAGCAGGGTCACGGACGCCAGCGCGGCCGTCGTGAGGCCGACGGCCGGTGCGGTGGTGCGCATCCGGGTGCGCGGTTTGCGATGCGATGCCAAGACGGCATCTCCTTCCGTGGACCGCCTACCGGGTCAGCTGTCGGGTTCGGGCGGAACGGAAGGCTGCCCTACGGTCCGAGTGGGGGATAAGGACCGATTCACCCCGGTGACGCGTATGGGTCCCCGGCTCCGGACGTCCGTGAGGGCAGCCCGGATTCGGCGCGGGGGCCTGCTCGGCGTGGTTCGCCTCAGGGGGTACGGGCCACCCGGTCGAGCACGGTAGCCAACCCGTGGTGCCGCTGTGAAGGTCGATGTTCGATATGCCCGATACGTTTTCGTGACCTTTGCGGGGCGAGGGTGGCGAGCGTGGTCGCGGCCCGGAATTCCACACGGGGCGTGGATGTCCACTCTCTTTGCGTGCCCGGTGGCCGGGTGCGGTTCGCCGAGCGGCAGTCACGTGTCGGTGCGGCGGCCTAGACTCGACAAGCGATG
The DNA here is from genome assembly GCF_044740965.1 of Streptomyces sp. NPDC088252. NCBI lineage: Bacteria > Bacillati > Actinomycetota > Actinomycetes > Kitasatosporales > Streptomycetaceae > Streptomyces > Streptomyces sp. NPDC088252. The sequence goes on from NZ_JBIURS010000011.1 coordinate 45,712, forward strand.
AGCAGCCTCTTTGACGACAGCTTCCTGGCCGGCCTCCAGCACTCGGAGGAAGAGCCCCCGCCGCCCCCCGAGGACTCCGCACCCGAAGCGGTGCCGGAGGACCTCTTCGCGGGCGTCTTCGACGGGCCCTCGCCGCCCAGGGACGCGTACTACCGTGACGGCGCGCACCGCCCCGTCATCGACTCCGCGGCGCTCCTCGACGGGCTGAACACCGAACAGCGCGCCGCGGTGGTCCACGCCGGCTCCCCCCTGCTCATCGTCGCCGGGGCGGGCTCCGGCAAGACCCGGGTGCTGACCCACCGGATCGCCCACCTCCTCGCCGAGCGCGGGGTGCATCCCGGCCAGATCCTGGCGATCACCTTCACCAACAAGGCCGCGGGCGAGATGAAGGAGCGCGTCGAACAGCTCGTCGGACCGCGCGCCAACGCCATGTGGGTCATGACCTTCCACAGCGCGTGCGTACGCATCCTGCGCCGCGAGTCGAAGAAGCTCGGCTTCACCTCGTCGTTCTCGATCTACGACGCCGCCGACTCCAAGCGGCTGATGGCCCTGGTCTGCCGTGATCTCGACCTCGACCCGAAGCGCTTCCCGCCGAAGTCGTTCACGGCCAAGGTCTCCAACCTGAAGAACGAACTGATCGACGAGGAGACCTTCGCCGGCCAGGCCGCGGACGGTTTCGAGAAGACCCTCGCCCAGGCCTACGCGATGTACCAGTCACGGCTGCGCGAGGCCAACGCGCTGGACTTCGACGACATCATCATGACGACGGTCCACCTGCTGCAGGCGTTCCCCGACGTCGCCGAGCACTACCGCCGCCGCTTCCGGCACGTCCTGGTCGACGAGTACCAGGACACCAACCACGCCCAGTACACCCTCGTACGCGAACTGGTCGGCCCGGCCGGCGAGCGCGACGCCCCCGCCGAGCTGTGCGTCGTCGGTGACGCGGACCAGTCGATCTACGCGTTCCGCGGCGCGACCATCCGCAACATCCTCCAGTTCGAGGAGGACTACCCGAACGCGACGACGATCCTGCTGGAGCAGAACTACCGCTCCACGCAGACGATCCTGTCCGCCGCCAACGCGGTCATCGAGCGCAACGAGAGCCGCCGCCCCAAGAACCTCTGGACGAACGCCGGCACGGGCGCCCGGATCACCGGCTACGTCGCCGACACCGAGCACGACGAGGCCCAGTTCGTCGCCGACGAGATCGACCGGCTGACCGACGCGGGCGACGCCAAGGCCGGCGACGTCGCGATCTTCTACCGTACGAACGCGCAGTCCCGGGTCTTCGAAGAGATCTTCATCCGCGTCGGCCTGCCCTACAAGGTCGTCGGCGGCGTGCGCTTCTACGAGCGCAAGGAGGTCCGGGACGTCCTGGCCTACCTCCGGGTTCTCGCCAACCCCGAGGACACCGTCCCGCTGCGCCGCATCCTCAATGTGCCCAAGCGCGGCATCGGCGACCGCGCCGAGGCGATGATCGACGCGCTGTCCCTGCGCGAGAAGATCACCTTCCCGCAGGCGCTGCGCCGGGTCGACGAGGCGTACGGCATGGCGGCCCGGTCGGCCAACGCCGTCAAGCGGTTCAACACGCTGATGGAGGAGCTGCGCACGATCGTCGAGTCCGGCGCGGGCCCGGCGGTGGTCCTGGAGGCCGTCCTGGAGCGGACCGGTTACCTCGCCGAGCTGCAGGCGTCCACCGACCCGCAGGACGAGACCCGGATCGAGAACCTCCAGGAACTCGCCGCCGTCGCCCTCGAATTCGAGCAGGAGCGCGGCGAGGCCGGCGAGGAAGGCGCGGGCACGCTCGCCGAGTTCCTGGAGCGGGTCGCGCTCGTCGCGGACTCCGACCAGATCCCCGACGAGGACGAGGACGGCTCCGGCGTCATCACGCTGATGACGCTGCACACCGCCAAGGGCCTCGAATTCCCGGTGGTCTTCCTGACGGGCATGGAGGACGGCGTCTTCCCGCACATGCGCGCGCTCGGCCAGGTCAAGGAGCTGGAGGAGGAGCGGCGGCTCGCGTACGTCGGCATCACCCGTGCCCGCGAGCGGCTCTACCTGACCCGGGCGGCGATGCGCAGTGCCTGGGGTCAGCCCTCGTACAACCCGCCGTCCCGGTTCCTGGAGGAGATCCCGGACCAGCACCTGGAGTGGAAGCGGACCGGTCCGATGGCGGCCCCGGCCGGGCCGACGTCGGGGATCACCTCGTCGCTGTCCTCGTCGCGTTCGCGGTCCGGCCCCTCGGGCTTCGCGACCCGGCGGACCTCGGACAAGCCGACGATCACGCTGGTGGTCGGGGACCGGGTCACGCACGACCAGTTCGGGCTGGGCACGGTGACGGCGGTCGAGGGGATCGGCGACCAGGCGAAGGCGACGGTCGACTTCGGGGACGAGCGGCCGAAGAAGCTGCTGCTGCGGTACGCACCCGTCGAGAAGCTGTAGGCGGGCCGGCGGCCGGAGCCGTCGCGTCGGCCGCCGCCCGCCGTCCGCGCGATGGCGGAGCGGTCGGCGGGCGGTTCAGCTCGGGTCGACGCCGTGGCTGCGGAGCCAGGGGAGCGGGTTTATGGCCGCGCCCCCACCGGGCCGCACCTCGAAGTGCAGATGCGGGCCGCTGGAGTTCCCCGTGTCGCCCGAGTACGCGATGACGTCACCGGCCTTGACCGGGCCCGAGCGGATCTTGGTGGCACTGAGGTGGCAGTACCAGGTCTCGGTCCCGTCGGCCATGGTGACGATGGCCATGTTCCCGTAGGCACTGTTCCACTGGGTGCGTACGGTTCCGTCGGTCGCAGCCATCACGGGCGTACCCTCGAAGACGGGGAAGTCGATGCCCGTGTGCACGGACATCCAGTTGACGCCCGCCTGGCCGAAGTACGCGCTGAGGCGGTGCTGCGTGACCGGCATGACGTACTTGGGGCGCAGCGCCTCCTTGCGGGCGGCCTCTTCCTCGCGCTTCTTCTTCTCGGCGGCCTGCCGCTCCCTCAGGTCGATGCGTTCCTGGGTACGGCTGGCGCGGTCGGCGAAGTTCTCGGCGTCGGCGCGGAGGTTGGCGAGCTGGGTGTCCAGCTTGTTGTTGGCCGCGGTCGGCTTGACGGATCCGGGGTCGGCCGCCGCCATCGTCGTGGTGTTGTCGTCCTTCTTGTCCTCGCCGCCCAGACCGCTGACGGAGGCCGCGGCGATACCGGCCACGCTCATCACGCAGGCGGAGGGAACGGCGACGGTGAGGAGTGCGGAACGCTTCGCGGGGGAACGTCGCCGACTGCGGCTGCCGCCGCCACCGTTGCGCGTCGCGGGGCGACCGAGGGGGCTGTGGGCGGCGGGTGCGGTGTCGACGGCAGCGGCTTCCGTGCCGTCGTCGCTGTCGTCCGCCGCGGCTTCGTGACCGTCGGTGCCATGGTGGCTGTCGGTGCCGTGTCCGGCGGTCTCGAAGTCCGCCTCCGGGAGGCTGAACTCGGCGGTGGTGTGGGGTTCGTACGCGGCGAAGTCGAAGGAGTCCTGATCGGCGTAGGAGTCGTACGGCTGGTGCGTTCCTCGGGCCCCGTGCGCCGTGTGTGCCTCTTGTGCTTCGTATGCCTCGTGTGACGACGGCGCCTCGTGCAACACCTGTGCGGTTTGCGTAGTTTGCGCGGTTTGCTGTTCGTGCTCGGGCGTGGCGCCGGTGTTCCAGGAGGTGGCGTCGTATGCGCCGGTGTCGTAGGCGGTCGTGCCGGTCGTCGCCCACTGGCCGGTCCCGTACCAGCCGTTGGTGTCCCACTGGCCCGTGGAGTCCGGGGTGCCGCCCTGTGCCGGGATGTCGGTGAAGGCGGTGACGGTGGCGGTGGCCGTGGTCCCTGCCGTGCCGTAGTCGGTGTCGGACGTCCAGGCGGTCGTGGTGTCGTACGCCGGATCCGCGGCGTACTGCGACTGGGGCTGCGTCGCGTACGGGGCGTAGGTGTCGTACGAGGCGGTCGGGTGTGCGCCCGTGTCCCACTGCGTTGAGTCGTAGTGGCCGCCGTATCCGGCCCGGGTGGCCTGCACGGCCTGGGCGGCCTGCGCGATCTGCCCGGTGTCGTAACCGCTGCCGTACGTGCCGTCGTGGCTGCCGGGGAGGGAACCGAAGAGCGGATCGTTGTCGAAGCCGCCGGGGGCCCGGCCGTCGTATCCGGCGAACCCGGCGTGGGGGGGCTGGTCGTCCACCAACTTCTCTCTCGCCTCGGCAGCAGGACCTTTGTCTGGGTTCCGGCGGGGGATCCCAGGGGGGAGCAGTGGCCGCGACTGTACCCGGCGGTATGCGACGCCGACAATCTTCGGCGGGTTCGGGCGGCTCAGGAAACGGGCAATCGGCCGTCTTTCGGCGGACTGTCCACACAGCCTTGGCTCTATGTTCGAAACGCGTTCCATTTGTGAGGCCTGTGGTGCGAGTGGCGCGGGGGTGGTTCCGCCCGGTTTGTCTTCTCTCGGTGAAGCCTCTGCCAAGAAACCGTCGCCGGGCGACAATCGCGCCGATGGAATCGGGCGCGTGCCGTCGGATCGAGTGTGTGCCGCGGGAACCGGGCGTGTGCCGGAGGCGACTTCGCTGCCTCTCCCCCTGGGGCGAGTGATCGCGAATCCGGAGACACGCGCAAGTCCCCGTCGCCGGCCGGGCGATGGCGGAGCGTCGGGCGGCCCGTCGATGCCGGAGACAGCACCGGGGGCGGGCACCGCACCACCGATGGCGTGTGCGGCGTGGGGCAGAATCCTGCGCTGTGATGATGACTGCTCGTGAGCTCAACCGCGCGACCCTGAGTCGCCAACTGCTGCTGGAGCGTGAGCCGCTGAGCGTCCCCGACGGGGTGCGGCGCATGGTCGCGCTCCAGGCGCAGCACCCGGCCTCGCCGTATCTCGCGCTGTGGAACCGGCTCACCGATTTCGCTCCGGCCGAACTCGACGCCGGCTTCACCAGACGTTCGGTGGTCAAGGCGACCCTGATGCGGATCACCCTGCACGCCGTGCACGCCGAGGACTACCCGGTCTTCCGCGCGGCGATGCAGCCCACGCTGTACGCCTCCCGGCTCGGCTTCCGTTTCGCCGCCACGGGACTGACCCCCGCGGACGCCGACGAGCTGGTGCCGGAGCTGCTGGCCTTCACCCGGAGCCCGCGCACCTCGGCGCAGATGCAGGCGTGGGTCGAGGAGCGGACAGGCGCCGAGAAGAAGGACGGGGCGTGGTGGGGGCTGAAGGCGTACGCGCCGCTGCACCACGCCCCGACGGACGCGCCGTGGTCATTCGGCTCCCGGCCGTCCTTCGTCGCGGCCGGGCCGGGGCCCGCCCCCACGGGGCGGGCGGTGGAGCCGCAGGCGCTGCGGACCCTGATCCTGCGCTATCTGGCGGGGTTCGGGCCCGCGTCGGTGGCGGACGTGGCGCAGTTCGCCATGGTGCGGCGGGCCCCCGTCCGTGAGGCCCTCGGTGCGCTGGACGGCGCCGTCGAGCAGCTCCGGGGGCCGGACGGCGTCACGTTGTTCGACCTCCCCGGCGCCTCCCGGCCGCCCGCGGACACCCCCGCGCCGCCCCGGCTCATGGCGATGTGGGACAGCATTCTGCTGGCCTACGCCGACCGCAGCCGGGTGATACCCCCGGCCTACCGCCCTCTGGTGATCCGGAGGAACGGCGACGTGCTGCCCACCCTGCTGGTGGACGGCCATGTCGCCGGGGTGTGGCGCCCGTTGGGCGGCGGGATCGAGGCCACGGCCTTCCACCCCCTTCCGGCCGCCACCTGGGACGGACTCGCCGCCGAGGCCCGGTCCTTGACCGAGCTTCTCGGCGACCGCGAGGCCGCGGTCTACAGCCGCTACCACCACTGGTGGGCGAAGCTCCCCGACGCGGAGGTGCGGCTGCTGTGACCACCGGGCCGTCGCCCGGACCCCGGCGGTACGTGCTCGACGTTCACCGGCGCGGGACGAGGATCACGCCACCGAAACGGTCCCGGTGCCCCCGGCCGCTTCGGTGACTGCTGCCGCTCCGGTGTCCCCGGCCGCTGTGGTGACTCCTGCCGCCCCGGTGGCTTCGGCCAGTGCCTCGTGGGACTCCAGGGCCTGCCGGACCGCTCCGGCGACGGTCGGGTGGACGGGGAGCGCGAGATGGCCGATCCCGCTGAAGCGTACGTTCAGCACGTCGAGATCCGGATGGTCGATGCAGGCCGCCTCGGCCGGGACGATCAACCGGTCCAGCTCGCTCCAGAAACTCACGAACCGGGTACGGCAGCCGGGTGCCGGCCTGCGCAGTTCCTCGATCGGCGCGGAGCCCGTGCGCATCTGGCGCACGATCGGGTGAGCACTCGCCAAAGGGGCGACGGCCGTGCCCCCGTGCGGTGTGCCGAGGGTGACCAGGGTGCGGACCCGTTGGTCACCGCCCAGCCGCTGCACGTAGTAGCGGGCGATCAGGCCACCGAGGCTGTGCCCGACGATGTCGACCTCGTGGTGACCGGTGCGGGCACAGATCTCCTCGACGTGTCGCCCGAGCAGCTCGGCCGCCGTACGGATGTCGCAGGTCAACGGCGAGTAGTTGAGCGACTCCAGGTGGCGTCGGCCGTGCCGGGCGAGGGAGCGGCGGAGCAGGACGAAGACCGAACGGTTGTCGATGAAGCCGTGCAGGAGTACGACGGGCGGCTGCTCGCCGCCCTCGGCCGGGAGGGCGGTCGTCCCGGCGGGTGCGGGGGCGGCGGGCGGTCCGGCCGGGCGCGACGGAGGGCGCCGTTCCCCTGCGATGCCGGTGGGGTAGAGGAGCACGTGCCCGGCGAGGACCACCAGCTCAAGCGCGGTGGCCTTGAACAGCGCGGACGGCAGCCGGGCGCAGCACGGAGACGGCCGGCGCAGCGGTGGGGGAAGGAAAGGCAGGACCCTCATGGCCGACCTCCTGCTCCGGCAGGCGGGGAGGCGGCTCCCGTCCCCGTATGCCCTCATGGGGTGCCGTCGCAAAGGTGCGGGCGGCACGCGCGGCCATCCGGCCGGGGCCGGTTCGCGCTCCGACGCTCACCGGTGGTGACCGGCGCATGCTCGGCCCACGGTCCCGACAGCGATGGTCCCGATACCAGTTTCCGACACCGACGGTCCCGGCGCCGATGGCTCCGACGCCGACGGTCTTGGCGCCGATGGGGCGACAGGCCGTACCGCCGTGCCGCGCGGCTGGCGGCGCGGCGGTACGGTGACCTCGTAGCGGCTCCCCTGGCGGCCGGTCCCGCACGGCAGGTGTGCCGCCTGAAACGGGAACGGCGCCCGGTGAACGTGTCCCACGTGTGATTTCCCCCTCCCCGCCCACCGCGAAACGGCGGGTTGCGGGATGCTGTCGATAACGTTCGTTCACATCCCCGGCCCTTCAGGCACGGGAGACGCATGTGGAGGCAGTGATGGGTGTGACCGGTCCTATCCGTGTGGTGGTGGCCAAGCCGGGCCTCGACGGCCATGATCGCGGGGCCAAGGTGATCGCGCGGGCGTTGCGCGACGCCGGTATGGAGGTCATCTACACCGGGCTCCACCAGACGCCGGAGCAGATCGTGGACACCGCGATCCAGGAGGACGCCGACGCGATCGGCCTGTCGATCCTCTCCGGCGCGCACAACACGCTCTTCGCCAAGGTGATCGAGCTGCTGAAGGAGCGCGAGGCGGAGGACATCAAGGTCTTCGGCGGCGGCATCATCCCGGAGGCGGACATCGCGCCGCTGAAGGACCAGGGCGTCGCGGAGATCTTCACCCCCGGTGCGACGACGGCGTCGATCGTCGACTGGGTCAACGCGAACGTCCGGCACCCCGCGGAGGCCTGATCCTTCCCACCACGAGGCAGCGGGCCGCTCGGCCCGCCTGCCCAGGGTGGTGTCCCCGGCCGCACCGGCCTCCGGCCGCGTGATGCCCGGAATCGGCGACGGTCGGACCCGGGTGACGGCCGGACCCGGGGGGCAGGCCGACGGACCCGCCCTCCCCAGCCGTGCACAGGTCCCGGGCCCCTGCCCGCGGCCCACGCGCAGACCGTCCGGCGCCCCGGCCGCCGAACCGGAGTCCGCCGAGCGAAACCCGGAATCGGTCGAGCGGAACCCGTGGTCCCTCGACCCCCTCAGCCCGGTATCAGCTCCACGTCCATCGCCGCGCGCAGCCGCAATGTGGAGACCAGGCGTCGGAACGCCTCCGACCAGTAGCCGTTCGCGCCCGGTGAGGCGTCTTCCGGTTCGTCCGGGGTGGTGGTGAGGATTTCGAGACGGTCCGCCTCGGCCGGGTTCAGGCAGCGTTCGGCGAGGCCCATCACACCGCTGAAGCTCCAGGGGTAGCTGCCCGCGTCCCGGGCGATGTCCAGGGCGTCGACGACCGAGCGGCCGAGCGGCTCGGCCCACGGCGTGGGACAGACCCCGAGCAACTGGAACGCCTCGGACAGCCCGTGCGCCGCGATGAAGCCGGCCACCCATGCGCCCCGTTCGGACGGGGGAAGTACCGCGAGGAGCTTCGACCGCTCGGCGAGCGACGCCGTACCGGGGCCGTGCGACGGGGGGACGGAGGGGGAGCCGAGCAGTGCGCGGGCCCACTCCGGATCCCGCTGCCGCACTGCCGCCCGGCACCATGCCGCGTGGAGCTCCTCCGCCCAACCGTCGGCCACCGGCAGGGCGACCACTTCCTGCGCGGTACAGCCACCGAATCGCGCGGGCCAGGTGGCCAGCGGTGCGGCCTCCACCAACTGGCCCAGCCACCAGGACCGTTCGCCCCGACCGGACGGCGGCACCGCCACCACGCCGTCGCGCTCCATCGCCGCGTCGCACTCGTGCGGGGCCTCCACGGCGACGGAGGCGGCGTCATCCGTGAGGTCCGGACTCACACAGGACATCGCGCGGGCCGCCATCCGTCCGGCGAACGCCGACTCCGGCAGCGCTGACAGCAGCTCGGCGGCCGTCGAGCGGACATTGCGGCTGCGGTCGGAGAGGGCCTGTTCCAGGAAGGGCTCGTCCACCGCGGACAGTCCCGTGCGCAGAGAATCGAGGAACATCAGCCGGTCCTCGGCGCGCTCGGTCGTCCACGTGGTGCCGAGCAGCGCGAGCGCCTGAGTCGGATCGTGCGAGCGTACGGCCCCGAGCAGGGCGACCCGTTCGGCGAAGAGGCCCTCCTGCCAGAGCCGGGAGACCGCTTCCGGATCCGTGACGTCGGGCAGTGACGAGCCGCCGGGCGAGCCGCGCAGCGCGAACTTCCACTCGGGGTTCAGTCCGGCCAGCCACAACCCGCGCGGTCCGGCGAAGGCCAGTGCCTGAGGCCGTAGATCGGTGCGGGACCTGGCCGCGTCCAGCAGGGGCGGGAGCAGCGCGGGCGGTGCCCCGTAGCCGTGCCGGTTGGCGGTGGCCAGCCACTGCGGGATCAGCTCCATGAGATCGGGCGCCGTGCCGCGCCGGCCGCCCGAGCCGCCCGATGCCGAACGGTCCGTGAGGAGTTGGGCCAGCCTGCGCCGGGCGGCCGGAGGCAGCGGCGGGCGGGGATCGACGGGCGCCGGGCGGGGACGGGCGGCCGCGGCGGCGGGCAGCAGCCCCGCCCTGCGCCGAACGGTGTGGAGCGCCGCCGCGTCCAGCAGTCCGACCGGCCCGCCGCCTCCCTCCGGGGGGCGGCGGTCGGTGCCGAGGAGCGCCGAGGTGACGAGCTCCTCCCACGGCATGTCCGTGACGGTCGGTGGCATGGCGGTGGTGGTGCGGGGCGGCGCTGTGGTGGTGCGAGGCATGGGTCCTCCTTCGAATCCGATGTCAGATGAGCGGCACGGTTTCGGACGTCGTTGTGGTGCGGCTGATCTCGGCGCCGCCGGTCCCGGTACCGTCGGCACCCACGTCCGTGGACCAGGCCGTGAACGGGTCGAAGCCCCGGTGGCCGCATGTGCCGAAGACCGTGACCGGGGAGCCGCCGGAGAGTGCGACGAGCTTCCACAGACCGGGCCTGGACAGCGCCGCCGGGGTGAGGGGCAGGGCTGCGTCCCCTGCCGCGTCCACCAGTTGCCACCCGTCCCCGGACGGCACGGGTATGACATCGCGCAGCGTCACCGGCCAGGAGTCCAGCCAGGGATCGTTGTGCAGCGCGTCCCCGTACGCACCGATCGCGGTCGCCACCGTGCCGCCCGTCGGTGGCGAACCGGCCGACGACGGGACACCGAACTGCCGGCCCAGTTCCGCCCTCAGCCGGCCGGCGCCCGGATAGGGCGTGACCTCGGCATCGATCGTGACGCCCACCGGCAGTGCCAGAGCGGGGGAACGTCCGGCCGCCCCGAAGGAGAGCAGGAACGCCATGCGGCCCGAGTCCCTCCCGTACAACCAGATCCGGCGCGTGACGAGCTTGCCGTCCGGGGCGTCGTACTGGGCGAGGACCAGCCAGTGGTCGCGGACCGATGGGCCCTCGGCGGGGGCGGTCAGCCCCACGCGTGTGCGGACCGTGGCCGCCAGTGGCTCCGGCAGCCGGTCGATGCGCAGCCATGCGCTGTCCAGCAGATGGAGCAGCGCGCACTCCTCCAGCAGTCGCACCGGCCAGCCCGGCCCGGAGGCCGGGACGGCACCCAACTCCCTCACCCGTGAGGCCAGACCTGGAGCCTGGGCGTCGACCATGCGGGCGGCCGTCTCCTCCCACAGCCCGTACTCCGACTGATCGGCCGCCGCCAGACCGCCGCGCAGCAGATCCCCCAGCCGCTGCTCCAGCTCCTGCGCACCGCCGGTGATCCGTTCGGCCCGGCGCACGGCGCGCCGCCGGACGGCCTCCGGATCGGCCGGTCCGGTGGCCGGGGTGTCGCCCGCCGCGGGCCCGGCCTTCTCCCCGTTCTTCTTCTCCTCACCGCGACTGCGACGGCCCGTCAGCCACTCACCGGCCCAGTCCGGGACCCCGCCCGCGGGCAGGGCCGATTCGCCGGACGCCCAGACCAGCAGCAGGCCCAACGCGTGCTTGCACGGGAACTTCCTGCTGGGACAACTGCACTTGTACGCAGGGCCGGTGGTGTCGACCACGGTCTGATACGGCTTGCTCCCGCTTCCTCTGCACAGCCCCCAGACCGCGCCCGAACCGTCACACCCGGCGCCCGACCACGGCCCGGCCGAACCGAGCTTGCTCCCCGCCCTGCGTGATGCCTCGTCAGGAGCCAGGGCCAGGACCTGCTCCACCGTCCAGCGCGCTGCCGGGTCGGCCGCGCGCAAGGGTTCTCCCCCGTGAGATAGCAGCATGGGGACGACGGTAGGGCGCGCCGCTGACAATCCTTCTGACCTGCTGATTCGTCGTCATGCGTACCACTTGACTTTACTGTCCCTTTGCGATTCGCTGCGAGCTCTGACACTCGGATCCGGGGGGATGAACCGATGAGCCATGTCGTCCGCGACATCCGTCACGCAGGCACCGTGCGTACTGCCGTCTGCGCAACCGTCGTCCTCGGCCTCGCCATGGGCCTCGGTGCCTGCTCCGAGGCCGTCGACCAGGTGGACAGGGCCGTGGACGAGACCTACGAGGTCACGTACGAGGTCACCGGCACGAACGTCGACGAGATCCAGTTCCACGGGGGCGGGGGCAAGGCCATGGAGCCGAAGATCGAGACGGTCGAGTCCCCCACCCTGCCGTGGCGGAAGACCGTCACACTGCGCGGAATCATGCCCCCCGCCGTCATGCCGGTCGCCCTGGACGGGGACGGGGTCGAGGTGGCCTGCTCGATCACGTACGAGGGCAAGGTCATCAAGAAGGCCGAGGGCAAGGGCCTGCTCGCCGCGGGCGGTTGCGTCGCGGTCTCGCCGGTGGCGGGCTGAACTCCGCCCCGAAGCGGCTGAATCGGTCCTGACCTGCGGTCGGGACCGATTGTCAGTGCCGTGGTGCACGGTGGGAACCACATCAGGTCGACCGATCTGGAGGGGGATCCATGACCGTGTCCGAAACCACCGCAGCCGTGGCCGCGCAGGCGCTGCGACCGCATGCCGAGGACGCCTTCGCCCATGAGCTGAAGGCCCTCGCCGCGGCCGACGACCGCCCGCGGCCGGTCCGTTGGCAGCTTTCGCCGTGGGCCGTCGCCACCTACCTGCTCGGCGGCACCCTGCCCGACGGCACGGTGATCACACCCAAGTACGTCGGTCCGCGCCGCCTCGTCGAGGTCGCCGTGACCACGCTCGCCACCGACCGGGCCCTGCTGCTCCTCGGCGTTCCCGGCACCGCCAAGACCTGGGTGTCCGAGCATCTCGCGGCCGCCGTCAGCGGTGATTCGACGCTGCTCGTCCAGGGCACGGCCGGTACCCCGGAGGAGGCCGTCCGCTACGGCTGGAACTACGCGCAACTGCTCGCGCACGGGCCCAGCCGGGACGCCCTGGTGCCCAGCCCGCTCATGCGCGCCATGTCCGGAGGCATGACGGCGCGGATCGAGGAGCTCACCCGGATCCCCGCCGATGTGCAGGACTCGCTCATCACAATCCTGTCGGAGAAGACCCTCCCCGTCCCGGAACTGGGGCAGGAGGTCCAGGCGGTCCGCGGATTCAACGTCATCGCCACCGCCAACGACCGCGACCGCGGGGTCAACGAGCTGTCCAGCGCGTTGCGCCGCCGGTTCAACACCGTGGTGCTCCCGTTGCCGGCCACCGCCGACGCGGAGGTCGACATCGTGTCCCGGCGCGTCGATCAGATCGGGCGCTCGCTCGACCTCCCGGCCGCACCCGACGGCATGGCCGAGATCCGGCGTGTCGTCACGGTCTTCCGCGAACTGCGCGACGGGGTCACCACCGACGGGCGTACCAAACTCAAATCCCCCTCGGGGACGCTGTCGACGGCCGAGGCGATCTCCGTCGTCACCAACGGCCTCGCGCTGGCCGCTCACTTCGGCGACGGGGTGCTGCGCCCCGGCGACGTGGCGGCGGGCATCCTCGGCGCGGTCGTCCGCGACCCCGCGGCCGACCGGGTGATCTGGCAGGAGTACCTGGAGACCGTGGTCCGTGAGCGGGACGGGTGGCAGGACTTCTACCGCGCCTGCCGCGAGGTGTCCGTATGACCCGGGCCGCACGTCCCGCCGGACCGCTGCTGCTGGGGGTGCGGCACCACGGGCCCGGTTCGGCCCGCGCCGTCCGCGCGGCCCTGGAAGCCGCCCGCCCGGAGGCCGTGCTCATCGAGGGGCCTGCGGAGGGTGACGCACTGCTGCCGCTGGCCGCCGACGAGCGGATGCGGCCGCCGGTCGCGCTCCTCGCCCACGCCGTGGACGACCCCGGGCGGGCGGCGTTCTGGCCACTGGCGGCTTTCTCGCCCGAGTGGGTCGCGATCCGCTGGGCGCTGGCGCACGACGTGCCGGTCCGTTTCGTCGACCTGCCCGCCGCCAACTCCCTGGCCATGACCCAGGCGGAGGAGCGTCGAGCGGGCCACGACGGCGAGGGCGACGAGGACGGAGACGGGAACGAGAGCGGGAAGGGGGCGGTGGACACGGGCGCGGACCCGGCGGCGGGCACGGGCGGTCCGCCCGCACCCGCCCCGGTCGACCCCATCGGCGTGCTGGCCGGGACGGCCGGTTACGACGACCCGGAGCGCTGGTGGGAGGACGTCGTCGAACACCGCGCCCGGGACGGCGCGGCCACCGATCCGCGGGCACCGTTCGCCGCGCTCGCCGAGGCGATGACCGCCCTGCGCGAGGTGTACGGGGACGGCGGCCATCCCCGGGACACCGTCCGGGAGGCGTACATGCGCCTCCAACTGCGCAAGGCAGTGAAGGAGTTCGGCGAGGACGTCGCGGTCGTCTGCGGCGCCTGGCACGTGCCCGCGCTCGGTGCGAAGACCACGCTCGCCGCAGACAGGGCCCTGCTCAAGGGGCTGCCCAAGGTCAAGACCGAGCTGACCTGGGTCCCCTGGTCGCACCGTCGGCTCGCCCGGCACAGCGGATACGGGGCGGGCATCGACTCACCCGGCTGGTACGGGCACCTCTTCGACGCCGCCGACCGTCCGGTCGTACGGTGGATGACCAAGGTCGCCGGGCTCCTCCGCGACGAGGACCGGTTCGTCTCGTCCGCCCATGTCATCGAGGCCGTCCGGCTCGCCGAGGCCCTCGCCGTCATGCGGGGCCGCCCGCTCGCCGGTCTGGGCGAGACGACCGACGCGATCCGGGCCGTGATGTGCGAAGGCTCCGATGTGCCGCTCGCGCTCGTGCAGGACCGGCTGATCGTCGGCGAGACACTCGGTGAAGTGCCGGACACCGCCCCCGCCGTGCCCCTGCAACGCGACCTCACCCGACAGCAGCGCACGCTCCGGCTCAAACCGGAGGCGCTGGAGCGGGAGTTGGAGCTCGACCTGCGCAAGGACACCGACGCGGCCCGCAGTCGGCTGCTCCACCGGCTGCGGATCCTCGCCGTCGGCTGGGGCGAGCCCGCCGCGGGCCGGGCGAGCACCGGCACGTTCCGGGAGAGCTGGCGGCTGCGCTGGGAACCCGAGCTGTACGTGCGCGTCGCGGAGGCCGGGACCTGGGGCACCACCGTGCTCTCCGCCGCGACCGCCAGAGCCGAGTCCCAGGCCGCTTCGGCGAGCACGCTCGCCGAGGTCACCGCACTGGCCGAGCACTGCCTCCTCGCGGAACTGCCCGACGCACTCCCCGTGGTGATGAGGGTCCTCGCCGACCGCGCCGCGCTCGACGCCGACGTCGGTCATCTCGCCGACGCCCTTCCCGCGCTGGCCCGCACCCTGCGCTACGGCGACGTGCGGTCCACGGACACGGCGGCGCTCGGCGGTGTCGCGACCGGGCTCGCAGAACGGATCTGCGTCGGCCTGCCGCCCGCGTGCACCGGACTCGATGCCGACGGTGCCGCCGAACTGCGCCGCCGGGTGGACGGTGTCCACTCCGCGATCGGGCTGCTCACGGGGGCCGTCGGAGCGGACGCCGACGGGGCCGGGCTGCGTGCGCGCTGGACCGCCGTACTGCACAGGCTCGCCGTCCGGGACACGGTCGCGGGCGTCATCCGGGGCGGTGCGGCCCGGCTGCTGCTCGACGAAGGACGGCTCGCGGAGGACGACGCGGCACGGCTGATGGGCCTGGCCCTGTCGCCCGGCACACCCCCGGCCGAGGCCGCCGCCTGGATCGAGGGGTTCGTCGGCGGGGCCGCCGGGGGCGGCATGCTCCTCGTCCACGACGAGCGGCTGCTCGGCCTGGTCGACGCCTGGCTCACCGGGGTTCCCGCCGACACCTTCGCCGATGTACTGCCCCTGCTGCGCCGCACCTTCTCGGCGTACGAGGCGGGCGTACGGCGCACGCTGGGCGAACTGGTACGGCGCGGGCCGGCCACCGGGGGACCGACACCCACCGGTACCGGCACGACGGCGCCCGGCTTCGGCCCCGGACTCGACACGGACCGGGCCGATGCGGTGGTACCGCTGCTGCGCCTGATGCTCGGTCTGGGCTCCGGCACCGGTCCGGACCCGGGCGGCGTCGACCCGGGCGAGGGGGACGAGAGGCACGAGAGAGTCGAGAACGCCGAGGAACCGCTGGGGGCGACAGGATGACCACGGACACGGCCGGCACCGCACCGCACCCGGCCCCCGGCCCGCCGTCCGGCGGCCCGGCGAACGACGAACGGCTGCGCCGGTGGCGGCTGGTCCTGGGCGGCGACAGCGCCGAGAGCACCGGCTGCACCCTCACCGGACGCGACGCCGCGACGGACGGCGCACTCAACGCGTTGTACGGCGGCGGGGCGGGTCCCGGTGGCCGGGGCGGGAACAGCCGCTCGGCGGGGCTCGGGGCCTCCGCCCCCTCGGTCGCCCGCTGGCTCGGAGACATCCGCACCTACTTCCCCGGCTCCGTGGTCCAGGTCATGCAGCGTGACGCGATCGACCGACTCGGGCTCGCCGCCCTGCTTCTCGAACCGGAGATGCTGGAGGCCGTCGAGGCGGACGTCCACCTCGTCGGGACACTCCTCTCGCTCAACAAGGCCATGCCCGAGACGACGAAGGAGACCGCAAGAGCGGTCGTGCGCAAGGTCGTCGACGATCTGGAGAAGCGGCTGGCCACCCGCACCCGGGCCACACTCACCGGCGCACTGGACCGTTCGGCCAGGATCAACCGCCCGCGCCACCACGACATCGACTGGGACCGCACCGTCCGGGCCAACCTCAAGAACTACCTCCCCGAGTACGGCACCGTCGTCCCCGAGCGGCTCATCGGCTACGGACGGGCCGCACAGTCCGTGAAGAAGGACGTCATCCTCTGCATCGACCAGTCCGGGTCGATGGCGGCCTCGGTCGTCTACGCCTCCGTCTTCGGCGCGGTGCTCGCCTCCATGCGCACCCTGCGCACCAGGCTCGTCGTCTTCGACACGGCCGTGGTCGACCTCACCGACCAGCTCGACGACCCCGTCGACGTACTCTTCGGCACCCAACTCGGCGGCGGGACCGACATCAACCGGGCGCTGGCGTACTGCCAGTCGAAGATCACCCGCCCCGCCGACACCGTCGTCGTGCTCATCAGCGACCTCTACGAGGGCGGCATACGCAACGAGATGCTGAAGCGGGTCGCCGCGATGAAGGCCTCCGGCGTGCAGTTCGTGACGCTGCTCGCACTGTCCGACGAAGGGGCGCCCGCCTACGACCGGGACCACGCGGCGGCCCTCGGGTCCCTGGGCGCACCCGCGTTCGCATGCACCCCTGATCTCTTCCCGGAGGTGATGGCGGCGGCCATCGAGAAGAGGCCGCTGCCCGTACCGGACAAGGAGCCCCTTCAGTGACGAGAGGCGGCACCGACGAGGACGGGGGCCGGTGCGACCGCCGGGCCGGCCGACCGGGCCGAGGCGGACCGGCACGAGGCGGACCGGCACGAGGTGGCGGGCCCGGCGGACACGGTCACCGGCACGCTCCATGACGCCATCGGACGGCCCGGCGTACGGGAGCCACGGGACCGTTTCCGTACGACCGGGCGGCCGGGGGCGGCTGTCCGGGGACCACCCGACCGGCTGCTCAGGGACCACCCGACCGGCTGGACCCGAGGCTCCTGCCCACAGACATCGCGGCCGTGCCGTTCTGTCCACTGCGACCCGGCCGCGGGCCGGATCTGTGACCGTAATCACCGCTCAGGCGCGTTCTGCGATTTAGGGTCCTGCGGAGCGCGGGGATAACCTGCGAGATGGACATGCCGCGTACCCCGGGTCACCGTGTGCGCCTTCCTAGTGACAGAGCAGTCACGTTGCCCCTCGCGGCACGCCCACGCAGAAAACGAACCGCGAGACCATTTGATTAAGGGACGGACGCGCGTGGACCTGTTCGAGTACCAGGCGAGGGACCTCTTCGCCAAGCACGGTGTACCGGTGCTGGCCGGTGAAGTCATCGACACGCCTGAGGCAGCCCGCGAGGCGACCGAGCGGCTGGGCGGCAAGTCGGTCGTCAAGGCGCAGGTGAAGGTCGGAGGCCGCGGCAAGGCCGGCGGCGTCAAGCTGGCCGCCACCCCCGACGAGGCGGTCGCCCGCGCGACCGACATCCTCGGCATGGACATCAAGGGCCACACGGTCCACAAGGTGATGATCGCCGAGACCGCGCCGGAGATTCTTGAGGAGTACTACGTCTCGTACCTCCTCGACCGCACCAACCGCACCTTCCTGGCCATGGCCTCGGTGCAGGGCGGCATGGACATCGAGGAGGTCGCGGCGAAGACCCCCGAGGCCCTCGCGAAGGTCCCGGTCGACTCCAACACCGGTGTCACGATCGAGAAGGCCCGCGAGATCGTCGCCCAGGCGAAGTTCCCGGCCGAGGTGGCCGAGAAGGTCGCCGAGGTCATGGTGACGCTGTGGGACACCTTCGTCGCCGAGGACGCGCTCCTCGTCGAGGTCAACCCGCTCGCCAAGGTCGCCTCCGGCGACGTCCTGGCGCTGGACGGCAAGGTGTCTCTCGACGAGAACGCCGACTTCCGTCAGCCCGAGCACGAGGCTCTTGAGGACAAGGCCGCAGCCAACCCGCTCGAGGCTGCCGCCAAGGCCAAGAACCTCAACTACGTCAAGCTCGACGGCGAGGTCGGCATCATCGGCAACGGCGCCGGTCTGGTCATGTCGACCCTGGACGTCGTCGCGTACGCCGGTGAGAACCACGGCAACGTGAAGCCCGCCAACTTCCTCGACATCGGTGGCGGCGCCTCCGCCGAGGTCATGGCGAACGGCCTGGAGATCATCCTCGGCGACCCGGACGTCAAGTCCGTCTTCGTCAACGTCTTCGGCGGCATCACCGCGTGCGACGAGGTCGCCAACGGCATCGTCCAGGCTCTTGCGCTGCTCAAGAGCAAGGGCGAAGAGGTCACCAAGCCGCTGGTCGTGCGCCTCGACGGCAACAACGCGGAGCTGGGTCGCAAGATCCTTTCCGACGCCAACCACCCGCTGGTGCAGCGTGTGGACACCATGGACGGCGCGGCCGACAAGGCCGCCGAGCTCGCCGCGGCTGCGAAGTAAGGGACGAGGGACTCCAACACCATGGCTATCTTCCTCACCAAGGACAGCAAGGTCATCGTCCAGGGGATGACCGGTGCCACCGGCATGAAGCACACCAAGCTCATGCTCGGTGACGGCACCAACATCGTCGGCGGCGTGAACCCGCGCAAGGCCGGCACGACCGTCGACTTCGACGGCACCGAGGTACCCGTGTTCGGGACCGTCGCCGAGGCGATGGAGAAGACCGGCGCCAACGTGTCGGTTCTCTTCGTGCCGCCGGCCTTCGCCAAGGCCGCCGTCGTCGAGGCGATCGACGCCGAGATCCCGCTCGCCGTCGTGATCACCGAGGGCATCGCCGTCCACGACTCCGCGGCCTTCTGGGCGTACGCGGGATCGAAGGGCAACAAGACCCGGATCATCGGCCCGAACTGCCCCGGCCTGATCACCCCCGGTCAGTCCAACGCCGGCATCATCCCGGGCGACATCACCAAGCCCGGCCGCATCGGTCTCGTGTCCAAGTCCGGCACGCTGACCTACCAGATGATGTACGAGCTCCGTGACATCGGCTTCTCCTCCGCCGTCGGCATCGGTGGCGACCCGGTCATCGGCACGACGCACATCGACGCCCTCGCGGCGTTCGAGGCCGACCCCGAGACCGACCTGATCGTCATGATCGGTGAGATCGGCGGCGACGCCGAGGAGCGTGCGGCCGACTTCATCAAGGCCAACGTCACCAAGCCGGTCGTCGGTTACGTCGCGGGCTTCACCGCCCCCGAGGGCAAGACCATGGGCCACGCCGGCGCCATCGTCTCCGGCTCCTCCGGCACCGCGCAGGCGAAGAAGGAGGCCCTTGAGGCCGCCGGCGTCAAGGTCGGCAAGACGCCGACCGAGACCGCCAAGCTGGCGCGCGAGATCCTCGGCGCCTGATCGCCTCACCGCGTCGGAGCACCACCGCAGCATCGCGTCACCGCACAGACGTCGCGGGCCCGTACCCCTGCACAGGGATACGGGCCCGCGACGTTTCCTGTTCTCTGCCGCCCCTCGCCCGGC
Organism: Streptomyces sp. NPDC088252; assembly: GCF_044740965.1. Taxonomy (NCBI): domain Bacteria; kingdom Bacillati; phylum Actinomycetota; class Actinomycetes; order Kitasatosporales; family Streptomycetaceae; genus Streptomyces; species Streptomyces sp. NPDC088252. Next base: position 65,105 of record NZ_JBIURS010000011.1, read on the forward strand.
CCGCCGGTGCCCGCGTTCAGCCGGCTCGGGGGACCAGCCGGCCCGGACCCTGGACGAGTTCGCCGAGCAGTTGCTTCTGCAGCTGCAGGTCCTGCGGCGAGAGCTTCTGCGGGCCGCTGCGGGGCGGCACCCCGCCGACCTGCTGAGCGGGTGACTCCGGGGTCTCGTACCGCGTCGGGGCCGTCGCCAGAGTGAACAGCGTCAGACCGATGATCAGCGCAGTGAAGGAAACGGCTGCCCTGGTCCACATCTGGGCCCTGCGCTCGCTGTTCGTACGGATCACGCCGGGCGAGGGGAGCGGGGCGGGGGCCCGGGTCAGGGCGAGCGCACCGAGCCGCTGATGCAGGAGCGCCGACTGCTCGCCGGGCGACGAGCTTTCCGCCAGCTCGGGCAGCCGCTCGGCGACCGCCGCACGCGCGTTCATCAGCCTGCTCGCCGCCGCCGGGGTGCTGGCCTCCGTCTCCGCGGCGGTCTCCGGCAGGTCCAGGCCGACACCGTCGTACAGCAACAGGGTCCGACGGTACGACGGCGGCAGTGCGAGCAGCGCGTCGAGCAGCGCGCGCGCACCGGGTTCGGCGGGCGGCGGGTCGAAGCGGCGGTGCGTGCGGCGCAGCCGGTGCCAGGGCGATGTCGCGTACTCGTAGGCGGCGGCGCGCACCCAGCCGACCGGATCGCGGTCCACCGCGACCTCGGGCCAGCGTTCCCAGGCCAGCGCGAAGGCCCGTGCGACGGACTCCTGGGAGCGGCCGCTGCGCCCGGTCAGCAGAAACGTCTGGTGCAGGAGGGCGGTGGCGCAATGCGCGTACAGGGCGTCGAAAGCCTCGGCAGCCGCCCCGGGCGCGTCAACCGCCTCGGGCGATTCGTCGGCGCCGGGTGTTTCAGGTGCGACATGGGCGGCAGGTGCGGCCGGCACCGCAGATCCGTTCCCCGCGCCGCGTGTGCCGGACGTGCGGGGTGTGCCGGGTGTGCCCGATGTTCCGGACGTGCCCGATGTTCCGGACGTGCCGGACAGATCGGGGGTGGTGCCGGGCTCGGTCGGGGCCATGGCGGTGCTCCCGGTGGCTTCGACGGGGGTCGGCGGGCGGGACGGCGCAGGGGACGGCGCAGGAGACGTCACCGGCTCGGACAGTCCCCCGGCCGTCGTCGGTGCCACCGGCCGGGCCGCCCGTTCGGTGGCGGCCTTCGGCCGGGTGCTCGTGGTGGTGGGCTTGTTCCGGGTACTCGCGGGCGTGGCCCGGGAGCCTCTCCGGCTGCCGCCGATCAGCCTGGCGTACGCCTCACGCCTGCGTCCCCGGGGCGTGGCGCGGCCCCGTTCCCAGTCGCGGACCGCGGCCCGGGTGACGCCCACCGCCGTCGCGACCTGCTCTTCACTCAACGACTTCGCCTCACGCAGCCTGCGGCGCTCCTCGGAGTCGGGAAGCGGGTGTGCGGTGGTCGCATCGGTCGAGCTCTGCGTCATGAATGACCCCCCGAGGGCCTACGTCGGGTGGAAAAGTACATAAACGCATATTGAGCGACACAGCGGGTGTTCGCCTGTTACGCGGAATAAGCGCGTGTCGTTGGCAGCATTGCGGTGTGACCCAAGTGACCGAAGGCAGCCCCTCGTTGTCGGCCGAGCAGAGCAGGTCCGCCGTTCTGGCCTTCGCCTTCCTGCGTGGAGCGCTGGCCGCCGGGCTGGGGCTGGGCGGGTTCACCGTGCTCGTCATGGTGCTGTGGATCAGCTCCCCGGCCCCCGACAACGGCCCCGGTGAGGCTTTTCACGCGTCGGCGGGACTCTGGCTGCTCGCCCATGGTGCGGAGCTGATCAGAGCCGACACGCTCAGCGGAGTCCCCGCCCCGGTCGGCCTCGTCCCGCTGCTGCTCGCCGTGGTGCCGGTGTGGCTGGTGCACCGTGCGGCCCGGGACACCCTGGAGGTCGACGAGGGGCGTCAGGCACCCTCGGCGGCGGGCGCGTTCGCCATGATCACCAGCGGATATCTGCTGATCGGGGCCGCCGTCGCGCTCTATGCGCGGGGCGGTTCGCTGTCCGTGCACGTGGCATCGCTGTTCTTCCCTTCGGCCGTTGTGGTGGCCGGCGCGGCGGCGGCCGGGATCTGGACGGCTGCCGGGCGCCCCATCGGCCCGCCGCCGTCCTGGGCGCCCGTGCGGGTGCACGAGGAGCTGGCGCGTTCCCGGTTCAGGGAGCGCGCGGACACGGTCGCCCGGTCGGCCGCGGCCGGGGTGGCGATACTGCTCGGCGGCGGGGCGCTGCTCGTCGCGGTGTCGCTGGTCTGGCACGCGCAGCCGGCGCAGCAGTCGTTCATCCAGCTCTCCGGCGACTTGGCCGGCCGGGTCTCGGTGCTGCTGCTCGCGCTGGTCCTGGTGCCGAACGCCGCGGTCTGGGGCGCCGCGTACGGGCTCGGGCCGGGCTTCGCCCTCGGTACGGCGTCCACGGTCAGCCCGCTCGCCTTCACCGGGCGTCCGGCACGGCCCGTCTTCCCGCTGCTCGCGGCGGTGCCGGACCAGGGCCCGGCGACATTCCTGAACTGGGCGGCCGTGGCGGTGCCGGTCGCGGCCGGGGTGACGGTCGCCTGGTTCACCGTACGACGGGCCGCACCCGCCGATGCCGGGCGGGAGGAGGCGTGGAGTCCGGGGGAGACCGCGCTGTCGGCAGGGCTGGCGGCGCTCGGGTGCGGCATCGGTACGGCGGCGCTGGCCGGGGTCGCGGGGGGACCGCTCGGCACCGGGGCGCTGGCTCAGTTCGGCCCGGTGTGGTGGCTGACGGGTGCGGCTGCCCTGGCTTGGACAGCGGTGCTCGGTGTCCCCGGGGCGCTGCTGCTGCGGGCCTGGCGGCTGCGGGGGAGCGCCGGGGGGCGGTGGTCGCGACGGCGCGCGGAGCGGGCGGCGGCAAAGGCGCAGGCGGTCGCTGGACAGGCCTCTGCGGAGGTGCCGGAGCAGTTGCCCGGACCGGGAGCGGTGCCGGTGGCCGTGCGCACCCCCGGGAGGGTGTCCACCGCGACGGCGTCCCCTGCGGCGACGTCCCCCGTGGCCGGGACGGACGAGGACTCGGAGCCGTACGACTTCCTGCCGAGCGATCCCTGGCACGAACGGACGGCCCGGCCCGGGGAGGCGGGACCGTCCGGACATCCCTGAGCTGTCCTGCGGGCCGGCGGACGTCAGTTCTTGACGCCGAAGAAGGGCTCCAGTGGCTTCGGCAGCAGGTCGTTGCAGGCCAGCTGGCCGGACTTGGTCAGGGCGTCGTTCACACAGGTGTAGTAGTCGCGGTAGACCAGCTGCACCGTGAACGTCGTCGCCACGATCGAGAGCGCGAGCAGTGCCGTCACCAGGCCGCTGACCGCTGCCGTGGTCTGCTGCCTGCCGTAGCCCGGAGCGGGGGCGCCGGGCGCGGATCCGGGCGCGGGGGGTGCCGGAACATGTCCGGAGCCGGAGCCCTGAAGGGGACCGGCGGCCGGTGTGCCGGACGGAGCGGCCGGCCCGGCCGCTCCGGCGGAGCCGCCCGGTGCGGACACGCCCTTCGGCTTGGCCCGGAGCGCGCTGATCGACCAGTACAGGGCGAGCGCGCCGAGCAGCAGGGCGATCTCCGGGAAGTCGAAGAGCGCGAAGAAGAAGGCCCACATGCCGCAGAGCAGTGAGTAGCGCGCGCGGCGCTGGGCGGGGTCGGTCGGGTCCCAGCGCGGTCCGCCCGGCTTGCCCTCGGGGCCACCCGGACCGTTCGGCCCGCCCGGGCCTCCGGGGCGACCGCCGAAGTCGCCGCTCTGGCGACCGGGCTGCCGGCTGCTCCACTGGCTGCCCCGGGCCGGCCGTTCGTCGGGGGAGCCGCCCTCGGGCGCCCCGTCGCCGTTGCCCCTGCCGCCGTTCCCGTCCCCGTTGCCGTTCCCGGCGTTCGAGGGGTGGCGGGGCTGCCAGGGCTGGTCGGGCCGGTTCGCCGGCGGTGCGGCGAACGGGTTGTCGTCCGCGGGGCCCGTGGGCCCCGACGAGCCGGAGGAGTCAGAAGCGGGGGCAGGGCCCGTGGGCGACCGGTGCTCCCGCAGCAGGAGCGAGGTCCGGTCGGGCAGCGGGTGGCGGAAGGCGGTGCGGCGGCGTCGGTCCGGCATATGGTGAACGTCTTCCCCATCTCGTCATTTCCGCCCTGCGGACGGTTCCCTGTCCCCTGACGCTACCTCCCGGCCAGGAGGGGCCGAAAGCTGGGAGCCGCTGCGCCGGACGGTGGTACTTGCCACGCGGGCCCTCCGGAGCTTCTTCGCCCCTCCCCACCGCTCCCCGCGGCCTGCCCGTGATCGGCCCGCGGCCCCTCACCCCCGTCCCGCAGAGGGCCCCGGAGGTGCCGGTATCGTTGCTGACGGTCGGCTCGTTCGTAGAGTTCCCCGTATCGAGGGGTTCGGTTCATTCGTACGACCATACAAATCAGCGTCACTCTGCTTCACCACGCGAGAAAGGGCCCAGCCGTGGCCTCCCCGCCCCCCGCCGCCGCCCCGGCCCGCCTGGTCGTGCTGGTGTCCGGCTCAGGAACGAATCTCCAAGCCCTGCTCGACGCCATCGGTGACGATCCCGAGGGCTTCGGCGCGCAGGTCGTCGCGGTCGGCGCCGACCGCTCCGGAATCGTCGGCCTGGAACGGGCGGAGCGCGCCGGTCTGCCGACCTTCGTGTGCAGGGTCAAGGACCACGCCACCCGCGAGGAGTGGGACGCGGCGCTGGTGGCAGCCACGGCCGAGCACCATCCGGACCTCGTGGTGTCCGCGGGGTTCATGAAGATCGTGGGCAAGGAGTTCCTCGCCCGGTTCGGCGGCCGGTTCATCAACACCCACCCCGCCCTGCTCCCCAGCTTTCCCGGTGCCCATGGGGTGCGTGACGCGCTCGCGTACGGCGTGAAGGTCACCGGGTGCACCGTCCACTTCGTCGACGACGGTGTCGACACCGGTCCGATCATCGCGCAGGGCGTGGTCGAGGTGACCGAAGCGGACACGGCGGAGGGCGAGGCCGCCCTCCATGAACGCATCAAGGAAGTCGAGCGCAAGCTGCTCGTCGAGGCCGTGGGGCGGCTCGCCCGTGACGGCTATCGCATTGAGGGACGAAAGGTTCATCTCGGTCATGTCGGTGAATAAGCCCATCCGCCGCGCCCTGGTCAGTGTCTACGACAAGACGGGGCTCGAAGACCTCGCCCGCGGTCTGCACGAGGCGGGTGTCGAGCTCGTCTCCACCGGCTCCACCGCCGGGAGGATCGCCGCCGCCGGGGTGCCGGTCACCAAGGTCGAGGAGCTCACCGGCTTCCCCGAGTGCCTCGACGGCCGCGTCAAGACGCTGCACCCGCGCGTCCACGCCGGCATCCTCGCCGACCTGCGCCTGGAAACCCACCGCGAGCAGCTCGCCGAGCTGGGTGTCGAGCCCTTCGACCTCGTCGTCGTGAACCTGTACCCGTTCAAGGAGACCGTCGCCTCCGGTGCCTCCGACGACGAGTGCGTGGAGCAGATCGACATCGGCGGCCCGTCCATGGTCCGCGCCGCCGCGAAGAACCACCCGTCCGTGGCCGTCGTCACCAGCCCCGCGCGGTACGGCGACGTCCTCGCCGCCGTCAGGGCGGGCGGCTTCGACCTGACCGCCCGCAAGCGCCTGGCCGCCGAGGCGTTCCAGCACACCGCCGCGTACGACGTGGCCGTGGCCTCCTGGTTCGCGGAGGGCTACGCCGCCGCCGACGACTCGGGCTTCCCCGACTTCTTCGGTGCGACGTACGAGCGCAAGAACGTCCTTCGGTACGGCGAGAACCCGCACCAGCCCGCCGCGCTCTACACCTCGGGCACCGGCGGCCTGGCCGAGGCGGAGCAGCTGCACGGCAAGGAGATGTCGTACAACAACTACACGGACACCGACGCCGCGCGCCGGGCCGCGTACGACCACGCCGAGCCGTGTGTCGCGATCATCAAGCACGCCAACCCGTGCGGCATCGCGATCGCCGACGACGTCGCCGAGGCGCACCGCAACGCGCACGCCTGCGACCCGCTGTCGGCCTTCGGCGGTGTCATCGCCGTCAACCGTCCGGTGACCGTCGCCATGGCCGAGCAGGTCGCGGAGATCTTCACCGAGGTCATCGTCGCCCCGGCGTACGAGGACGGCGCGGTCGAGGTCCTGGCCCGGAAGAAGAACATCCGGGTGCTGCGCTGCCCCGACGCCCCGACCGCCCCGGTCGAGGTGAAGCCGATCGACGGCGGCGCGCTGCTGCAGGTCACCGACCGGCTCCAGGCCGACGGGGACGACCCGGCCAACTGGACCCTCGCCACCGGCGAAGCCCTCTCCGAGGACGAGCTGAAGGAGCTCGCCTTCGCGTGGAAGGCCTGCCGCGCGGTCAAGTCCAACGCGATCCTGCTCGCCAAGGGCGGCGCCTCCGTCGGCGTCGGCATGGGGCAGGTCAACCGGGTCGACTCCGCGAAGCTGGCCGTCGAGCGGGCGGGCGAGGAGCGGGCGAGGGGCGCGTACGCCGCCTCCGACGCGTTCTTCCCGTTCCCGGACGGGCTGGAGATCCTCACCGCCGCCGGCATCAGGGCCGTGGCCCAGCCCGGGGGTTCGGTCCGTGACGAGCTGGTCGTCGAGGCCGCGAAGAAGGCGGGCGTGACGATGTACTTCACGGGTACGCGGCACTTCTTCCACTGACGGTTCCCCAGCGCGAAGGGCCGGAACTCCCCGAGGAGTTCCGGCCCTTCGCGTGCGGCATGCCAGGTGCACCGGGCCCGCTCCGCCGACCGGGGGCCTTCCCCCGGCCGGTGGAGCGGCCGAAGGCCGTGGACCGGCACGAACGTGGATCCACGGCCTTCTCATCCGCTCGCGTCCGAGCGGGCGGGCCGACCGGATGCGGTCGGACCCGTGCGCGGCGCGCCTCAGGGACGCGGACGCTGGAACCAGGCGGCGCCGTCCTGCTTGGCGCAGAAGACGATGATCATGATGCCCAGCGCGATGCTGATGAGCGAGAAGACGTTCGCGCCCAGCAGGCTGATGAGGCTGAACAGTGTGGTCACCGAGCCGTACACGATGGCGGAGATGCGGATGCCGTTGCCGCCGGTGGTGAACTTGGCAGCCGTCAGGATCGCCCAGAGGGCGAAGGCGAGGATGAAGATGCCGACGACGACCATGACGCCCATGCCGATGCCGGCCGCCTTGTCGGAGTCGCTGCCGTAGGTCGAGGTGTCGGAGAGCTGCTTGCTGATCCACGCACCGGCGACGATGGCGAGCACGGCACCGAGGGCCTGGAAGCCACCGAGGATGTAGAGCATGATGCGGGCCGCCTTGACACCGCCCGGCATCTCGGCGGGGCCGCCGGGGTAGCCGTAGCCCGCGGGGGCCTGCGGGTAGCCGTAACCCGGCTGTCCGCCCTGCGGGGACTGCTGGGGATAGCCGTAACCCGGCTGCCCGCCCTGCTGCTGGCTGTAGGGGTTGTTCGGGTCGCCGAAGCTCATGGCGAGATTCCTCCGTTGAAAAAATGGGGACGACGCGGTCCGGGCGGAGGAAACATGCGCAATGAGTACGGTCTGTCCCCCCGACACTGTCCGCGGTAGTGCGCAGCTCATCGTGGTCTTGACGTCGGCTTTATGTCCAGCCAATTGCCGAATGCGTTGTCCAAGCGCAACCTGACGGTCATCGGCGACGCCCGGAATTGGTATGCGGGCGGGGTCATCCGCGAGTATGGGGACATGACTGCCCAGATTCTCGATGGCAAGGCCACCGCAGCCGCGATCAAGTCCGATCTCACCGTCCGCGTGGCGGCCCTCAAGGCGCAGGGCATCACCCCTGGCCTGGGAACCCTGCTCGTCGGGGACGACCCGGGCAGCCGGTGGTACGTGAACGGCAAGCACCGCGACTGCGCCCAGGTCGGCATCGGCTCGATCCAGCGCGAACTCCCCGACACCGCCACCCAGGAGGAGATCGAGGACGTCGTACGGGAGCTCAACGCCGACCCCGCGTGCACGGGCTACATCGTGCAGCTTCCCCTCCCCAAGGGGATCGACACCAACCGCGTCCTGGAGCTGATGGATCCGGCCAAGGACGCCGACGGCCTCCACCCGATGAACCTCGGCCGTCTGGTGCTGAACGAGACGGGTCCGCTGCCCTGCACCCCGCAGGGTGTCGTCCAGCTGCTCCGCCACCACGACGTGGAGATCAACGGGGCGCATGTCGTGGTCGTCGGCCGCGGTGTCACCATCGGCCGCTCGATCCCGCTGCTGCTGACCCGCAAGTCCGAGAACGCCACCGTCACCCAGTGCCACACCGGTACGCGTGACCTCTCCGCCCAGCTCAGGCAGGCCGACATCATCGTCGCCGCCGCCGGTGTTCCGTACATCGTCAAGCCCGAGGACGTGAAGCCGGGCGCGGCCGTGCTCGACGTCGGCGTCAGCCGGGACGAGAACGGCAAGATCGTCGGGGACGTCCACCCGGGCGTGGCCGAGGTCGCCGCCTGGATCTCCCCGAACCCGGGCGGCGTCGGCCCGATGACCCGCGCCCAGCTGCTCGTCAACGTGGTCGAGGCGGCCGAGCGCGACGCGGCCGCCGCGGTCTGAGCCGACCGACCCGATCCGGAAGGAAGCCCATGGGTGCTGGTACGAGTCCGGCCGACCCGGCCGCCGAGGCGGACCGGAAGTCTCCGGTGCCGGCGGGCGCGGAGGCGCCCGCCGCGGATACGACGGATGCGACCGTGCCGGATCGGGCTGCGACCCGTGAGAGCGCCGCTTCGGAGGGCGCTGCCCTTGAGGGGGCGGCCGCCCCGGGCCCCGCGGACGCCGGTGCGGACTTCGACGCCGACGCCGACGTGAACGCATCCGCCGGCTCGGCGGCCGGTGCGGATTCGAACCCGGGACCGGAGCCGGAGCCGGACGCCGGCTCCCGTACGGGCTCCGGCACCGGCTCGGACCGGAGCGAGGGTGTTCGCCCGCAGGCCGCCCCGAGCAAGGGGGCGCGCCCGTCACGCAGGTTCCCCTCGTTCACCCGCGACACCGCGCGCCCCGAGGGCGGTGGCCGTGCGGCGTCCGGGGACGCCCCCGCACCGGCTCGGCAGTGGCCACTGCTCGCCGTGCTCTGCACGGCCGGGATCGGGCTGCTGATCGTGGCCGTCGACCCCTTCGCCGAGGCCTTCAGGATCGGCACGATCCTGATCGGGGCGGCCCTCATCGGGGGCGCCGTGCTGCGGCTCGTGGTCCCGTCGGTGGGCATGCTGGCGGTCCGTTCCCGCTTCACCGACCTGGTGACGTACGGGCTGCTCGGCTTCCTCATCGTGATGCTCGCACTGGTGGCACAGCCCAAGCCGTGGCTGGACATGCCGTTCCTGGAGGACGCGGTCCACTTCACGATCCGCTGAGTCCGTACGGCCGTCCGCCTGCCCGGCCGCGCCGCTCGCGGACGGTGTCCGTCCCCTCCCCCGAGAAGGGACGGACACCCGAGGGCGGGGGGCCGCCGGGGCGAAGTCGCCCCGGAACGTGGTGACTTGAGCGGCCTCGCCCCCGTCCTGGTCTCAGCCTGGTTGACGGCGAAGGGCGGTTCAAGGGAACCCCGGGGCCTGTGGCACGGAAGTGACCATTCCGCCACGGTGTGATCGTCCCGCAACGGAGTGCTCGGCATGCGTCGGTGGCGTGTGCGAGGGCGCTCCGGGTTCCGAACACCCACCCCATCGAGCGACCACCTCCCGGGTGAGCGGATACGGCCGGGTGAGCGCTGTGTGACGGGTTGTGTGCGGTGCCACAGGGGGCCGGGCCGTCGGGAGGTTCCGGGTCCGATAGCCTGAACGCTGGATATCTCTTCACATCAAGATTCAGGGATGTCCAGCACCAGGGGCAGGGACCCCCACCGCCAGCTGTCTAACGGAGATCGCCATGACCCGCACTCCCGTGAATGTCACCGTGACCGGCGCAGCCGGCCAGATCGGCTACGCGCTGCTCTTCCGCATCGCCTCCGGCCACCTGCTCGGCCCGGACGTGCCGGTCAACCTGCGACTCCTGGAAATCCCGCAGGGTCTGAAGGCCGCCGAGGGCACCGCGATGGAGCTCGACGACTGTGCCTTCCCGCTGCTGCGTGGCATCGAGATCACCGACGACGCCAACAAGGCGTTCGACGGTGCCAACGTCGCCCTGCTGGTCGGCGCCCGCCCGCGTACGAAGGGCATGGAGCGCGGCGACCTGCTCTCCGCCAACGGCGGCATCTTCAAGCCGCAGGGCAAGGCGATCAACGACAACGCCGCGGACGACATCAAGGTCCTCGTCGTCGGCAACCCGGCCAACACCAACGCGCTCATCGCGCAGGCCGCCGCCCCGGACGTACCGGCCGAGCGCTTCACCGCGATGACCCGCCTCGACCACAACCGCGCGATCTCGCAGCTGGCCGCCAAGACCGGTGCCGCCGTCTCCGACATCAAGAAGCTGACGATCTGGGGCAACCACTCGGCGACCCAGTACCCCGACGTCTTCCACGCGGAGGTCGCCGGCAAGAACGCCGCCGAGCTCGTCAACGACGAGGCATGGCTGGCCGACACCTTCATCCCGACCGTCGCCAAGCGCGGCGCCGCGATCATCGAGGCCCGTGGCGCGTCCTCCGCCGCCTCCGCCGCCAACGCCGCCATCGACCACGTCCACACCTGGGTCAACGGCACCGCCGCGGGCGACTGGACCTCCATGGGTATCCCGTCGGACGGCTCCTACGGCGTGCCCGAGGGCATCATCTCGTCCTTCCCGGTCACCACGAAGGACGGCAAGTACGAGATCGTCCAGGGCCTGGACATCAACGAGTTCTCCCGTACGCGCATCGACGCGTCGGTGCAGGAGCTCATCGAGGAGCGCGACGCGGTGCGCGAGCTCGGCCTGATCTGATCCCGTACGTCCTGCGAGGCGTACCTCACCGCCCCCGTCAGCAGCCGCTGCCGGGGGCGGCTGCGTGCGTGGCCGTGGCCGGGAACCGACCGGGCGCCCACCCGAGTCCGGGCTGTCATGCGCGTGCGGACACGCGTGACCGTGCGGTCCCGGCGGGTCGCTCATGCCTTCCGCAGCTCGTCGGCGATCCCGCGGACGGCCGCCATGGCCCGGCGCTGCAGACCCGGACCGAAGGTGATCCGGGTGGCGCCCAGGGCGCCGAGCTCGCGCGGGGACGGCCCGTCCGGCCGGGCCAGGGCATTGAGCGGGGCCGGGACGGCGGCGGCCAGCCGGGGCAGGGACTCGGGCGGGGCCGCGATCGGGTAGACGCAGTCCGCGCCCGCCGCCACGTACAGCAGGGCGCGGCGGACCGTCTCGGCCTCCTGGTCCGTGCCCTCGGGGACACCGTGCACGTACGTGTCGACGCGGGCGTTGACGAAGAGCCGGTCGCCCGCGACCGCCCGTACCTCGGCCAGCCGGTCCGCCTGCCGCCGGGCGTCGACGAGGGTGCCGTCGACGGAATCCTCCAGATTGCAGCCGACGGCTCCCGTGTCCAGGACTCGCTCCACGAGCTCCTTCGGTGCCAGCCCGTAGCCGCCCTCGATGTCCGCCGAGACGGGCACGTGGGCCGGGACGGCGCGCACGATCCTGGCCACGGCCGCGAACATCTCCGCGGCGGGCGTCGCCCCGTCCTCGTAACCGAGCGAGGCCGCGATCCCGGCGCTGGGTGTGGCGAGCGCCGGGAAGCCCGCCCCGGCGAAGACGCGGGCGCTCGCCGCGTCCCACGGGCCGGGGAGGACCAGCGGATCGCCGGGGGCGCGGTCATGGTGCAGAGCACGGAGAACGGATGCGGTCATCGCGGGGCTCCCGGAAGTGTTTCGACACAGGGGCGGGCAGGGGGTGCGGGACGCGGCGGGTGTCGCCGGGTCAGTGCTTGATGTCGCCCGGCTTGTAGTGGCCGGGCACCATGCGGGTGGTCACGGCGAACCGGTTCCACGCGTTGATCGTGGTGATCGCGGCGACGAGGTGGGCGAGCTCGGTCTCGTCGAAGTGCTCGGCGGCGTTCCCCCACACCTCGTCCGGCACGAAACCGTCGGTCAGCACGGTCACCGCCTCGGTCAGCTCGATGGCCGCGATCTCCTTGGGCGTGTAGAAGTGCTTGGACTCCTCCCACGCGCTGAGCTGGACGATCCGCTCGACGGACTCGCCCGCCGCGAGTGCGTCCTTGGTGTGCATGTCGAGGCAGAACGCGCAGTGGTTGAGTTGCGAGGAGCGGATCTTCACCAGCTCCCCGATGACCGGGTCGAGGCCCCTGCGGGACGCGGCGTCCAGCCGGACCATGGCCTTGTAGACATCGGGGGCCAGCTCGGCCCACTGCTGCATACGAGGGGTGTGCTCGGGGTTGAGTTCGGAGGTGGGGTGGCTGTGCTCGTTCGTCGTCATGGGTACGACGTTACGGCGTGGGTGGCGCAGCGGTATGGTCCATTTCCATGACGGATTCCTGGGCCACTTTCGGTGCCGACCTGCATCTGGAGACGACCGGCTCGACGGGGCTGCGGACCGGGCTCATGGACGCCCTGCGCGAGGCCGTACGGACGGGGCGGCTGGCGCCCGGGACCCGGCTGCCCTCCTCCCGCAGCCTCGCCGTGGACCTCGGCATCGCCCGGAACACCGTCGCCGACGCCTACGCCGAGCTGGTCGCCGAGGGCTGGCTCAGCGCCCGGCAGGGTTCGGGCACCAGGGTGGCGCGGCGGGCCGAGCCGCGCCCGGCGGCCCGGCGGACGGCACGGTCACGGCCGGTGGTCGCCCGGCCCGCCCACAACCTGCAGGCCGGGTCGCCCGACCTCTCGACGTTCCCGCGCGCCGACTGGCTCAAGGCGGCCCGCCGCGCCCTGACCGACGCCCCCAACGACGCCTTCGGGTACGGGGATCCGCGCGGGCGCATCGAGCTGCGCACCGTACTCGCCGAGTATCTGGCCCGCGCCCGCGGTGTGTACGCCGATCCGGAACGGATCGTGGTCTGCGCCGGTTTCGTCCAGGCGCTGAAACTGATGGGGGAGGTGCTGCGCAAGCGGCGGGTCAGGGAGGTGGCCGCCGAGTCGTACGGACTGGACGTGCACTGGAAGCTGCTCGCGGACGCCGGACTGCGCATGCCCTGCCTGCCGGTCGACGGACTCGGGGCCAGGACCGATGAACTGTCCGGGCTGCGCGGTGCGGGCGCGGTCCTGCTGACGCCCGCGCACCAGTTCCCGACGGGCGTGCCGCTCCATCCCGGCCGGCGGGCCGCGGCGGTCGACTGGGCGCGTGGTACGGGCGGACTGATCCTGGAGGACGACTACGACGGCGAGTTCCGTTACGACCGGCAGCCGGTCGGCGCGCTCCAGGGGCTCGACCCGGAACGCGTCGTCCATCTGGGGACGACGAGCAAATCCCTGGCACCGGGGCTGCGGCTGGGGTGGATGGTGCTGCCGGAGAGCCTGGTGGAGGAGGTGACCGAGGCGAAGGGGCTGAGCGACTGGTCGTCGAGTGCCCTGGAGCAGTTGACACTCGCGGAGTTCATCGCGTCGGGCGCGTACGACCGCCATGTGCGGGCGATGCGGCTGCGCTACCGCCGCCGACGTGATCAACTCGTGGCGGTACTGGCGGAACGCGCCCCCGGTGTCCGGGTCAGCGGGATCGCCGCCGGTCTGCACGCCGTGCTCGAACTCCCGGAGGGCGGCGAGGAGGCCGCGCTGCGGTCGGCGGCGTGGCAGGGGCTCGCGCTGGAAGGGCTCTCGCGCTTCCGGCACCCGCAGGCACCGCCGGGGCGCGACGCGCTGGTCATCGGTTACGGAACACCGACCGACAGCGCCTGGGCGGGGGCGCTGGAGGCCCTGTTGCGCGTGCTTTCATGAGGCTTGGCCGTGTGTACGGGAGCGGACGAGTACGGCCTCACGTATGGGGCTTCGGGGCGCCGGACGTGGTCGTGTGCGAGATGAGAGCGTTTGTTCGCGGGAACGCCGGTGAGGGCGAGTGCATCGCGGCGCTGCTACGGGCCGGGGCTCGCAGGAGGTGGCGTCACGGTTGGTTCGATGGTCGACCGGACGTGGATCTCATGGACGCCCGCCTCGACCTCGCTGCGACAACCGTGCCCGCACCGCGGAAGCCGGGAGCCGAGCTGAGAGCCGCACGGGCTCTTGAACAATCGCCCGTGCCGGCCGGTGCCGCTGCAGGGAGCAGCTTGTGGTGGCCCGGAGCCGGCACGAACGCCCTGAGCGGTTACTTTCCCTGTCTGTCGCTGGAGGTGTCGCACAGCGCGCGGTCGACGAGGTCGCTGGCGGCCTCGTGTTGCCGGAGCGTTTCATCGAGGTCGTTGAAGCTGGTGGACAGGGAGACGGTGACGGTGCGGCTGCCGTCGTCGGTGGCGCCGTTCAGGGTGATGTAGCCGGCTTCGCCCCCTTCGTGGCTCCAGTAACTGCCGCCGCAGGTCAGGGGGCGGTTCACCAAGCCGAGGCCGTAGCGTCCGCGGGGCCAGAATGCCTCGATCCGCTTGTCGACGGGGACGGTGTCCTGCATCTCGGCCATGCGCGCCTCGGACAGCAGCCTGCCGCCCAGCAGTCCCTGGAAGAAACGGTTGACGTCCGCCGTGGTGGAGACATAGCCGCCGAGGTCGGGGACGATCTGTTCGGTGACGTCGGTCCGTTCGCCGGAGGCGAAGACCTGATAGCCGTCGGCGTGCGGGCGACGAAGGGTGGACGTGGTGCCCGGCAGATAGGTGTGGTTCATGCCGAGCGGTTTCAGGATCCGGCTCTCGACCTCCTCCTGCCATGGGCGGCCGGTGGCCTTGTCGACGATCATGCCGAGGACGACGTAGCCGGTGTTGGAGTAGCTCCAGCCGGCGCCGGGCCGGAAGTCCGGGTGGTGCTTCATCGCCCGGGCGACGATCTGTTCGGGGGTGTAGGTGTCGTAGCGGTGCTCGTAGTACTGCTGCGGGGTGTCGAAGCCGGGAAGGTCGTCGTGGAGGCCGCTGGTGTTCTGCAGGAGCTGGCGCACGGTGATCTTCCGTCCGTCGTTGCCGTTGCCGTCGATCACACCGGGCAGCCGGCTGTCCACCGTGTCGTCCAGTGACAGCTTGCCCTCGTCGACCAACTGCAGGATCACCGTGGCCATGAGTGCCTTGCCGGTGCTGGCTATCCGGAAGTAGCCGTCGCGGGGCACCGGGCGGTTCGTGCCCGCCACGGCGACGCCGGCGGCGGCGACCAGATCCCGGCCGGAGGCGGTGGTTACCCGCGCCTGGACGCCGGTGATCCCCAGCGCCTGGATGCCCTCGGTGTCCAGGCGCAGGTCATCCTGCTGGTAGCCGGGCGCGGACGTCGCGGCCGCGCCGTCCGAGGGCTGGACGGCCAGGGCCATACCCGCTGTGCCGAGCGCGACCGCCGTGACGGCCAGCCACCCCCGGCCGATCCGGCGGCGACGCTGCTGGGACGGGTGGTGCTGCGGCGCGGAGGCCGGGGTTGTGAATCTCATGAACGCCACGCTAGGTAGGCGTCGAATTGCGTGTCGCTACCACAGGCGGCCGATTGGAACCTACAGGTGGCTGTAGTGCCGCTGGGCCGCCCGGCACGTACCGTGGCGCGTCCGAGGGCCGCTCCCGGTCTCGTACGGCAGACGAAGGCGAGCCAGTGCACGGTGTGATCGGCGAGATTCGCGCACGGTGGGTCCAGGCCGGACGCGGCGGACGCTACCTGCTCGGCACCCTGCTGACCGCGACGGTGACGCTCGTGGCGGCGCCTCTGCTGTGCGCACCGTCGCTGGCAGCTCCCTGGGCGGAGCGCCACCGCCGACGTGCCGGGGCGCTGCTGGGCCGACCGGTGGGGCCGCGCCCGCGCGCCCTCCGCCGCGACCTCGTGTGGCTCGTGACTCAGGTGGCCACCGGCCTGCCCGTGGGCACACTCGCCCTGCTGTGCCTGGGCAACCAGCTCCTCATCCTTGTCATCACCGTGGGGTGGTGGGCGTTTCCCGCGTCGGATCCACCACGGCTGCCGCTGCTCGGTGTCCGTATCAACGGCTGGGTCCCCGCGCTGACGATCGGTCTCGCGGACTTCCTGCTTCTTGCGGCGCTGGCGACCGTCGCCCTGCCACCGCTCGCTCGGATGCACGCGCGTTGCTGCCTGGCAGTCCTGGCGCCGTCTCCCGCGGAACAACTGGCCGCGCGCGTCACCGAACTGACGCGGACGCGCGCAGACGTCCTGCAGGCGCACGGCGCGGAACTCCGCCGGATCGAACGCGACCTGCACGACGGTATCCAGGCCCGGCTGGTGGCCATCGCCATGCGGCTCGCCGTGGCCGGGGAGAGCCTTCCCCAGGATCCGGACGCGGCCGCCGCGCTCGTACAGCAGGCCCGAGCCGAGACCGAGGAGGCCATGACCGAGCTGCGTTCGGTCATCCGCACCATCTACCCTCCGGTCCTGGCCGACCAGGGCCTCGTCGGCGCGCTCAGCACCCTGGCCGACAGGGCCGGCGTGCCGACCCGCATCGACATCGGCGAGCTCGGTGAGGTCCCTGCCGCGGTCGAAGCGGTCGCCTACTTCTCCGTCACCGAGGCGCTGGCGAACATCGCCCGGCACAGCCGGGCCACCAAGGCCGCCGTCCACGTCACCCGCAGCGGCGCGACGCTGTCCGCAGAGATCACCGACGACGGGACCGGCGGGGCGGACGCGTCCCGAGGCACCGGCCTGGACGGAATCGGCCGCCGCGCCGCCGCCCTGGACGGCACCATGAAGATCAGCAGCCCGCCGGGCGGGCCGACCGACATCACCGTGGAGCTGCCGTGCGCGTAGTCATCGTCGAGGACAACGTCCTGCTGTCCTCCGGACTCGAACTCCTGCTGGGCTCCCAGGGCTTCGAGGTCGCCGCGATCACGGACGACGCCCCCGGCTTCCTTGCCGCCGTCGAGACCCACCGCCCGGACGTCACCATCGTCGACGTGCGACTGCCCCCGGCCTTCCGCGACGAGGGTATCCGCGCCGCCCTCCGGGCCCGCCGTGACCACCCCGGACTACCCGTCCTGGTCCTGTCCCAGTACGTCGAGCAGGAATACGCCGGCCGCCTCCTCTCCGACACCCGCGGCGGCATCGGCTATCTGCTCAAGGACCGGGTGAGCCGCATCGCGGAGTTCACCGACGCACTGCGCCGTGTGGCCGCCGGCGGCACCGCCATGGACCCCGAGGTCGTCGCCCAACTCCTCGCTGTCCGCGGCGATCCCGTCGACGCCCTCACCCCCCGCGAACGCGAGGTCCTGGCTCTGATGGCCGAAGGGCACGACAACGCCACCATCGCCCAGCGGCTCTTCATCACCGACAACGCCGTCCACAAACACATCGGCAGCGTCTTCCTCAAACTCGGCCTGTCGGTCGGCGACAGCGGGCACCGCCGGGTCCGCGCCGTCCTGGCCTACCTCCGCCGCCACAGAGGCGGCACCGAACCCGACCCCTGTTGAGCGCTCGACCCGGCCCGGCGACGTGGGCGGCGTCGAGCGCGCCGGCGCAGCCGGGGTCCTCCGTGACGATGACGCCGCCGCGGCAGCCCCTCGGAGGCCGCCCGCCCGGAGCGGTGCGCGCCGGTCGTGGACGGTGCGCGCGGGCTCAGACCGTCTCGGGGGTGTCCTGCGGCGCCTCGCCGAACCGGGCCAGGGCCAGGGCGCCCGCCACCGCCACCACGAAGCCGGCGACCGCCAGCCAGACGAGGCCCTCGCGGGTGCGGTCCCCGAGCAAGAAGACGCCGACCAGCGCCGGGCCGATCGTCTCGCCCAGCACCATGCCGGCCGTCGCCGTCGTCACCGAACCGCGCGTCAGCGCCGAGGTGAGCAGCAGGAAAGCCGAACCGCCGCCCAGCAGCAGCGCGTACACGGCCGGGTTGGTGAGCAGCGCCGACGGGGACACGTCGTCGATCAGTCGGACGGTGACCTCGACCACCCCGAAACCGCAGCCCGCGCCCAGCCCCAGGACCAGCGCCCGCGGCCGTTCCGGGAGCCGTCCGGCCGCCGCGCCGATCAGCAGGATGCCCAGGGAGATCCCCAGCATCCACCAGGGCAGCGCCGCCGGGCCGGTGCCGTGCCCCTCACCACCGGAGGAGAGGGCCAGCATGGCCAGGCCGGCACAGACGACACCGACCGCGGTCCATTCGACCGCGCTCAGCCGCACCTTGAGCAGCCGCGCGGCGACCACCGCCGTCACGGCGAGGCTCGCGGCGAGGGCGGCGCCCACCGCGTAGATCGGCAGGGACCGCAGGGCGATGATCTGGAGGACGAAACCGCAACCGTCGAGGGCGAGTCCGGCGAGGTAGCGCCACTGGCGCAGGGCGCGCAGCAGCAGCGCCGGATCGACCCCCGCGTCCGACCCCGGCGCGGCGGCGGCGCGCGAGGCGACGGCCTGGAGGACGGAGGCCGTACCGAAGCAGACGGCGGCGCCGAGCGCGCAGATCATCCCGAAGAACACGAAAGGACTCTACTGGGGGCGCCCGACGGACCCGCGTCCGCTCTCGGCGACAGCGCTTCGAGCTGATGAACGGCCGGATCGGCCGGAATGACGACCACGCCCCACACAGGGGCCCTCCGGCCCGCCGGAGAGGATCAGGAGCGCGGCGAGCCCGTGCGGTCCGGGAACTCCGGTGAGGGCGGCGTGTTGCGGCACGTCCACTGACCGGACTTCTACGTACCGGGGCTTGCGGGAGGTGGTGTCAGGGCTGGTTCGATGGTCGACCGGACATAGATCCGAGTGGTGCCGGACTTGAATTCGTGCGCGAACAGGTCGATGCAACGCCGAAGGTGCTTGCCTTCGGGGGAGTCGAGGCCATCGGGGCACAGGCTGACGTGTCGCAGCCCCTGCACGAGCGTCTCCGGCTCTGCCAGCCCGAGACGGGAGAAGGCGGCGGCGGGCCGGTAGTCCTTCTCCTTCGGATGGAAGTTCTTGATCATCCTGGTGCCCTCCGGGACAAGGCGGCCCGTGTACGCCTCCGCCTCCTTGCTGGGCAGGACGAAGGACAGCAGTCCCGTGTCGAAGCGCTGCCCCGCCTTGTAACCCGCACGCCGGTCCGATGCCGCCTCCGGGACACGCAGACCCATCTGCTCGCTCATCCAGGCCGGGGTGGCTCCCTTTTCCCAGCAGCAGTTCATCTCCTGGTCCGACAGGTCCGACTCCACGTCGTCGACGGCCCGGGCGAACACGCCGATCACGACGGCGGCGCAGGCGGCGAACACCAGCGCGATGACGACGGGCAGCCCTCGACGACGCCGGGATCGCCCGTCGGCAGCACTCTTGTCGGAATGGTTCACCGGTTGAATCCCTATCGCGCTTCCTGCTGTTCGCGGCCGGGGTCTGTGCGGGTAAGTGAGTGCGCTCATCGTTTCCCCGCTCCCGCGCTCACTTCGCGTACTTCATCAGTTCCGAGACCGGAACCGCCGACCCGTCTCTCCGGCGTAGGCTGGCTGCGATTTCCTCGTCGTCCTTGGCATGCGCCTTCTTCGAGTAGTCCAAGTGGTTGGAGATGTGTGCGCACATCTGCAGGACGGTGTTGACCTGCGAAGTCCAGACTTCGAGTGTCGTGTACAACTCCGAACCGGCACTGAAGTTCTGCGCCTGCAGCTCCGCAGCGGCCTGGGCGGTCGTCCCGGCGCCGCTCTTGTTCATTCCCGCACCTGCGATGTCGGAGCGCTTCCGTAACTCGCCGTGGATCCGGAATGCCTCGTTGCCCACCGCGCCCAGGTCATCCTGATGCACCACCAGATCGGCCTCGCCTCCGCCGCCGGTGGACGTGGCCCCGGCGGTGTTGAGTCGCATGACTGCCGAATGGCGCTCCTGCACCTCCGACTTGAGCTGTGCCCAATCGTTGTCGAACGTCACCAGTCCCCCTCCAGTTCGTTCCGACGGCCACACTACTGAACTGGCCGGAGCATGTCGGCTGCCTCCCGCACGCACGTCTCGTGCGGTACGGGCGCGGCACGCGGACGGTCCGTCACTTGTGACAGGGAACCCGCTTCTCGCCGCGATCGACCGCGCTCTAGTCTGGGACGAACGGCCTTATTGGCTTGATTCACGCGCCGGGGGAGGCGGAGACATGGCCGATGGAAAGAAGGTCACACGCAAGCTGAGGTCGAGCACGGTGGTGCTCGGCGGGATGGGGATGCTCGCGGCGGTGATCACCTCGTGCGGCTCGGAGCCGGACAAGCGGTGCGTCGACCCGCTGAACCACAAGCAACTGCCCAACTACAAATGCAAGAGCGGTAGTGGCAGCGGAAGCGGCGGCGGTTCGTACTACTACGGCGGCGAGAGCAGGAACGGCAAGGTGGAGGGCGGCAGCTTCGACAAGGCGGCCGTCCAACGCGGCGGCTTCGGCTGCTCGGGCACCGGCGGCGGCTGAACCGCCATGGAGCGACGTACCACGCGGCCGCGCCCC
Source organism: Streptomyces sp. NPDC088252 (assembly GCF_044740965.1). Classification (NCBI taxonomy): domain Bacteria; kingdom Bacillati; phylum Actinomycetota; class Actinomycetes; order Kitasatosporales; family Streptomycetaceae; genus Streptomyces; species Streptomyces sp. NPDC088252. The sequence continues at coordinate 85,411 of NZ_JBIURS010000011.1, forward strand.
GGCTGGCAGCACATGGTGGAGAGCCAGGGAGTCGTCTACCCGCTCACCCGTCACCCGGACGGCTCGCTGCGCCCGTACTGGGACGAGAGCGCCTACTACGCGTTCTCACTGCCCGAGGTGGAGGCGCTGGAGGAGGTCGTCGAGGAATTGCACGCGATGTGCCTGGCCGCCGCCGCGCACATGGTGGAGCGAGACCGCTTCGCCGAACTCGGCATCACCGACCGGCGGTTGGCTTCACTGGTCGCCGATTCCTGGCGCCGCCGCGACGAACTTCCTTCCCTGTACGGCAGGTTCGACCTGTGCTACGACGGAACCGGCCCGGCGAAGATGCTGGAGTACAACGCGGACACCCCCACCTCACTGGTGGAGGCCGCGAGCGCCCAGTGGTTCTGGATGGAGGACCGCTTCCCGGGCGCCGACCAGTGGAACTCGCTGCATGAACGCCTCGTCGCGGCGTGGAGTCGGCAGGCCGCGCTGCTGCCCGCCGGACCGGTGCACTTCGCGCACTCCGAGGGCGACGAGATCGGCGAGGACCTGATGACGGTCGCCTATCTGCGGGAGACCGCCGAACAGGCCGGGGTCGACACGGAGGCGCTCTCCGTCGAACAGATCGGCTGGGACCGGCTGGCCGGACGGTTCGTGGACGAGCGGCTCCGCTTCATCCGCAGCTGTTTCAAGCTGTACCCGTGGGAATGGCTGGCGACCGACCGGTTCGGGCCGCACGTGCTGGACACCCTCGACAACGGCGGTGGCACCGGCACCACCTGCTGGATCGAGCCCGCCTGGAAGATGCTCCTCTCCAACAAGGCGCTGCTGGCGATCCTCTGGGAGCTCTACCCCGGCCATCCGAATCTGCTCCCCTCGTACCTGGACGGTCCCCGCGAACTCGCGGCGGCGGGTACGGGCCGCGGCGACGGCCCCGGCTATGTCGCCAAGCCGTTGCTCGGCCGGGAGGGGGCCGGGGTCACCATCCACGAGCCGGGAAGTCCCGCGGTGCTGCGGGACGAGCCGTGCTGCTACCAGGAGCTGGCGCCGCTGCCGGACTTCGACGGCAACCGGGTGGTGCTGGGGGCGTGGGTCGTCGAGGACGAGGCGGCCGGGCTCGGCATCCGCGAATCGGCGGGGCCGGTCACGGACGAGTACGCCCGCTTCCTGCCCCACGTCATCCTCTGACACCGGTCCGGCAGCCGTCGGCGACGGGACCTCAGGCGCGCAGGACGCCGCGGAGCTGCTCCAGCCCCCAGTCCAGGTCCTCCTTGCTGATCACCAGCGGCGGGGCGATCCGGATCGTCGAACCATGGGTGTCCTTGACCAGCACCCGGCGGTCCATCAGCTTCTCGGAGATCTCCCGGCCGGTCCCGCGGCCCGGGGCGATGTCGACGCCGGCCCACAGCCCCCGGCCGCGTACCTCCTCCACCGCGCCCCCGCCCACCAGCAGCCCCAGCTCCTGATGGAGGTGCTCGCCCAACTCGGTCGCCCGCTGCTGGAATTCGCCGGTCCGGAGCATCGCGATGACCTCCAGCGCGACCGCGCAGGCAAGGGGATTCCCGCCGAACGTCGAGCCGTGTTCACCGGGCCGGTACACCCCGAGCACGTCCCGCGAGGAGACCACCGCCGACACCGGCACCACGCCACCGCCCAGCGCCTTGCCGAGCACGTACATGTCCGGTACGACACCCTCGTGCTCGCAGGCGAACGTCTTCCCGGTCCGCCCCAGACCCGACTGGATCTCGTCCGCGATGAACAGCACGTTCCGCTCGCGGGTGAGTTCACGCACCCCGGGAAGGTAGCCGGGCGGCGGCACCAGCACCCCGGCCTCGCCCTGGATCGGCTCCAGCAGCACCGCCACGGTGTTCTCGGTCATCGCCTCCCCGAGCGCGCTCAGATCCCCGTACGGCACGATCTCGAAGCCCGGTGTGTACGGACCGAAGTCCGCCCGCGCCTCATGGTCCGTGGAGAAGCTGATGATCGTCGTCGTCCGGCCGTGGAAGTTGTTGGCGGCGACGATGATCTTCGCCATGCCGTCCGGGACGCCCTTCACCCGGTAGCCCCACTTGCGGGCGGTCTTCACCGCGGTCTCCACGGCCTCGGCCCCGGTGTTCATCGGCAGCACCGACTCCATGCCGCACAGATCGGCGAGCCGGGTGCAGAAGTCGGCGAACCGGTCGTGGTAGAAGGCCCGCGAGGTGAGTGTCACCCGCTCCAGCTGGGCCCTGGCCGCGTCGAGCAGCCGCCGGTTGCCGTGACCGAAGTTGAGCGCCGAGTATCCGGCGAGCATGTCGAGGTAGCGGCGGCCCTCGACATCGGTCATCCAGGCTCCGTCCGCCGAGGCGACGACGACGGGCAGCGGATGGTAGTTGTGCGCGCTGTGCGCCTCGGCGGAGGCGATGGCATTTTCCGTGATCGACACGGGATCTCCGTTCGTCGTGCGGCGTGGGCGGGGGTGGTGCCCACTTTGTATCGTCGGTCGGAACCCCGGTGAGGAAACCTTCGATTCACGGCGCGCCCGTCCTCCGACGGACCGGAGTGTGTTCCTCGTCTCATTCGCGACGGCGTGCGCCCCGGGGCCGAACCGGGGCCGCGCACCTTCCGTACCGGCTGCCGGAGATCGGTTCCGTACCTGAGACAATGGCCCCATGGCCTCTGAACGCCCCCGCGTGCTCTCCGGAATCCAGCCCACCGCAGGCTCGTTCCACCTCGGCAACTACCTCGGTGCGGTCCGCCAGTGGGTGGCGCTGCAGGAATCCCACGACGCCTTCTACATGGTCGTGGACCTGCATGCGATCACCGTTCCGCAGGACCCCGCGGAGCTGCGCGCGAACACCCGGCTGGCCGTCGCCCAGCTTCTCGCCGCCGGCCTCGACCCGGAGCGCTGCACGCTCTTCGTCCAGAGCCACGTCCCGGAGCACGCCCAACTCGGCTGGGTCATGAACTGCCTCACCGGCTTCGGCGAGGCGTCCCGCATGACGCAGTTCAAGGACAAGTCCGCCAAGCAGGGTGCCGACCGCACCACGGTCGGTCTCTTCACGTACCCGATGCTGATGGTCGCCGACATCCTGCTGTACCAGGCCGACCAGGTCCCGGTCGGCGAGGACCAGCGCCAGCACCTGGAGCTCACCCGTAACCTCGCCGAGCGGTTCAACGGCACCTACGGCGACACGTTCACCATGCCGGATCCGTACATCCTCAAGGAGACGGCGAAGATCTACGACCTCCAGGACCCGTCCTCGAAGATGAGCAAGTCGGCGGCCACGCCGAAGGGCCTGATCAACCTCCTCGACGAGCCGAAGGCCACCGCCAAGAAGGTCAAGAGCGCCGTCACCGACACGGACACGGTCATCCGCTTCGACCGGGCCGAGAAGCCCGGTGTCAGCAACCTCCTGACCATCTACTCCACGCTGACCGACACCGCGATCGCGGATCTGGAGCAGAAGTACGAGGGCAAGGGCTACGGTGCGCTCAAGACCGACCTCGCCGAGGTCATGGTCGAGTTCGTCACACCGTTCCGCACCCGCACCCAGGAATACCTGGACGACCCGGAGACGCTGGACTCGATCCTGGCCAAGGGCGCGGAGAAGGCCCGTGCCGTGGCGGCCGAGACCCTGGCCCGGACGTACGACCGGATGGGCTTTCTGCCGGCGAAGCACTGAGTCCAAGGACCCTGGCGGTTTCGCGACCGCAGGCGTCACACTGGCGATGGGATGTTGACCCGGTGGATGGCCGAAAATCGGCCATCCACCATCGAGGATTGAGGAGAACGATGTGGGGACCGTAACGCTCGGCGTTTCGATCGCGGTCCCGGAGCCCTACGGCAGCCTGCTCCAGGAGCGGCGCGCGAGCTTCGGGGATCCTGCCGCGTACGGCATTCCCACCCACGTCACCCTCCTTCCGCCGACCGAGGCCGAGGCGGCCTGTCTGCCCGCGATCGAGGCGCATCTCGCCCAGGTCGCCACCGGCGGCCACTCCTTCCCGATGCGGCTGTCCGGCACGGGGACCTTCCGTCCCCTCTCGCCGGTCGTCTTCGTCCAGGTCGTCGAGGGGGCCTCGGCCTGCGCATGGCTGCAGAAGCGGATCAGGGACGCCTCCGGGCCCCTGGTGCGCGAGCTCCAGTTCCCGTACCACCCGCATGTGACCGTGGCGCACGCCATCGCCGAGTCGGCGATGGACCGGGCGTACGCGGAGCTCGGCGACTATGAGGCCGCCTGGACCTGCGACTCCTTCGCGCTCTACGAGCAGGGCCCGGACAGCGTCTGGCGCAAGATCAACGAGTTCCCGTTCGGCGCCGGGGGCGGCGCGCCCGCCGTGCCCGCGCAGGGTGGCTCCTCCGTGGACGAGCCCTCGCTGCACCCCTGAGGCCTCGCCCCGAAGGCCCCCGGTGGCCGCCCCCTCGCTCAGACCGGCAGGCGCCGGAACAGCGGGCGCGGCACGTGCCGCAGTGCCGACATCACCATCCGTAGCGATCCCGGAACCCACACCGTCTCCGAGCGCCGCCGCAGCCCCGTCACGATCGCCGTCGCGACCGCGTCCGGGGTCGTCGTGAGCGGCGAGGCTTCCAGCGGGGCCTCGGCGAACCGTGCCGCGGTGAGCCGCGGCGCCGCGGTCCCTGCCGCCGCTTCTGGACGTACGACGCCGGGGCGTACGACCATCACATGCACCCCCGTGCCGTGCAGCGCGTCCCCGAGCCCCTGCGCGAACGCGTCCAGGCCCGCCTTGCTGGACCCGTAGATGAAATCGGCGCGGCGGACGCGCTCGCCCGCCACCGAGGACAGCACCACCAGCGAACCGTGCCCCTGCGCCTGCAGCGCGCCGGCGCACACCAGCCCGGCGGAGACGGCCCCCGTGTAATTCGTCCGGGTGACCCGGACCGCGGAGAGCGGCTCCTCCTCGTCGCGCTCCTGGTCCCCCGCGATACCGAAGGCGAGAAGCACCACGTCGATGTCGCCCTCGGCGAAGATCTTTCCTAGGGCGGTCTCGTGGGACTCGGGGTCGAGGGCGTCGAAGTCGACCGTACGGACGTCCGCGCCGCGTGCGCGCAGCTCGGCGGCGGCCCGGTCGAGGGCGGGGGAGGGACGGCCGGCCAGCCGGACCGTGCGGGTACGGCCGGCGATCAGCCGCCGCGCGGTGGCGAGAGCGATCTTCGACGTGCCGCCGAGGACGAGCAGGGACTGCGGGGCACCGAAGGCGTCCTTCACGGAAACACTCCTTGCGGACGAGCGGACGAGCGGACGAGCGGACGAGCGGACGAGCGGACGAGCGGACGAGCGGACGAGCGGACGAGCGGACGAGCGGACGAGCGGACGAGCGGGCGGAAGCCGGCGTGGTGCCGCATGGTGCGGCGTGGCGGTGGTGGCCGGCGGTCAGAGCGACAGGCGGCGCGACAGGTCCGAGCGGAACGCTCCGTTCGGGTCCAACTCGGCGCGCAGGGAACGGAATTCGGCCAGTCGTGGATACATCGCGGTCAGCATCTCCGGACGCAGCCGGGAGTCCTTCGCCAGACAGACCCGGCCGCCGGCCCCCGCCACCTCCTCGTCCAGCGAGTCCAGGAACCCGGCCAGGCCGGGCAGCGCGGCGGGCAGGTCGAGGGCGAGCGTCCAGCCGGGCATCGGGAACGACAGCCAGCCCGGGTCGCCCCCGCCGAACCGTTTGAGCACGGCGAGGAGCGAGGGGCAGCGCCGCTGGGAGATCCGGCGCACGATCCGGCTCAACGCCTCCTCCTGTCCGTGCCCGACGACGAACTGGTACCGCACGAACCCGCCGCGGCCATGGACACGGTTCCAGTGCGGCAGGCCGTCCAGGGGGTGGAAGAAGGCGGAGAGTCTCTGGAGTTCCCCGATGCGGTACGTGGGGGCGGTGCGGTACCGGAGCTCGTTGAAGAGGGCGACGGAGGTGCGGCCGAGCAGGCCCTGGGGTACGAGTGCGGGTGCGGCGGGCCGTTGTCCCGGGCGGAACGCGAGCGGTGTGCGCCGGGCGCGCGCGGGAAGTGCGTACTGGGGCAGGTGCTCCCCACGGGTGAGTACGGAGCGCCCCGTCGCCCGGCCGCGGGCGAGGAGGTCGATCCAGGCGGCCGAGTAGCGATAGCGGTGGTCCCCGGCGGAGAGCCTGGCCAGCAGGTCGTCGAGGTCGACGGTCCGTTCGGTGTCGACCGTCATCCAGGAACTGGTGACGCGGTGCAGCCGGAGCGTGGCCGAGAGGATCACCCCCGTCAGCCCCAGCCCGCCCGTGGTCGCGTCGAAGAGACCGGTGCCGGGCCGGACCGTACGGATCCCGCCGTCGGCGGTCAGCAGTTCCAGCTCCTGGACATGCCGGGAGAAGGAGCCGGAGAAGTGGTGGTTGTGGCCGTGGATGTCGGCGCCGATCGCGCCGCCCACGGTGACATAACGCGTGGCCGGTGTGACGGGGACGAACCAGCCGAGCGGCAGCAGCACCTCCATCAGCCGGTGCAGGCTGACCCCGGCGTCGCAGACCACCAGGCCGGACCCGGCGTCGATGGTGCGGATCCGGTTCAGCGCGGTCATGTCGAGGACGGAACCGCCGGCGTTCTGCGCGGCGTCGCCGTGGGCCCGGCCGAGGCCCCGGGCGATGGACCCGCGGGGTCCGCAGCCGCGCACGGTGGCCGCCGCCTCCTCGTACGTACGGGGGCGGAAACGCAGCGCGGTCGTCGGGGCGGTGCGGCCCCAGCCGGTCAGGGACACGGTGTCGACAGACATGGTGGTGACCGTATCGCCCGAGAAAACCCTTTCGAGGGATTTGTTACAACACTCACCGGTATGGGTGATTGAGGGGATGTCAGCTCGTACGGCAGTGAAGGGGAAGCCGGTTTTCCGCGCCCGGGAGGGTAGTCGTACGACATGGACCGGCTGAAAAACCTCCCTGTCATCGGGCCGATCGTCTCGCGGCTGATGGTGACGCACACCTGGCGCTCGTACGAGACGCTGGAACGGGTCCACTGGAGCAGGCTCGCCGCCGCGATCACCTTCATCAGCTTCCTGGCGCTCTTCCCGCTGATCGCGGTCGGCGCGGCGGTCGGTGCCTCGCTGCTCTCCGCCGAGCAGCTCCACAGGATCGAGAAGCAGATCGCCGAGCAGGTGCCGGGCATCTCCGACCAGCTCGGCATCGGCAATCTGGTGGCGCACGCGGGCACGGTCGGGCTCGTCGCCGGTGCGTTCCTGCTCTTCACCGGCATCGGCTGGATCGGTGCGATGCGGGGCTGCCTGCGCGCCGTGTGGGGCATGGACGACGTGGACCTGGGCAATCCGGTCATCCGTAAGCTGAAGGACGTCGTGCTGCTCCTCGGCCTCGGCGGGGCGGCGCTCGCGACTCTCGCCGTCTCCTCGGCCGGCTCCGTCGCCGTCGGCTGGACCGCCGGTCTGCTGGACATCTCGGACCGCGGTGCGGGCGGTGTGGTGCTGCAGGTGGCCGCCCTGGTCGTGGCGGCCCTCGCCGACTTCCTGCTGCTGCTCTATCTGCTGACGCTGCTGCCCGGGGTCGAGCCGCCGCGCCGCAGGCTGCTGGTCGCCGCGGTGATCGGCGCGGTCGGCTTCGAACTGCTCAAGCTGCTGCTCGGCAGCTACATGAGGAGCGTCGCCTCGAAGAGCATGTACGGCGCCTTCGGGGTGCCGGTCGCGCTGCTGCTGTGGATCAACTTCACCGCGAAACTGCTGCTGTTCTGCGCCGCCTGGACGGCGACGCGGAGCGGCAGGGGCACCGGGAAGGACTCCGCGCCCGTCAGCGGCGAGGGAGGCGGCGCACCAGGTCCGGCAGCGGCCAGCGCCGGTTGATCAGGAACGCGCCACCGGCCAGCAGCACCACGACACCTCCCGCGATCCCCAGCGCGATCCCCATGCCCCCGCCGCCCCGGCCCGCGGCTGCGGTCCCGGCGGCGTGCGAGGAGCCGTTCATGCCCTCGCCCTCCCCGGTGTCCGACGTGGGGCCCTTGCCGCTTCCGGTCCCGCTCTCGTCTTGGGTGTCGGCGGATTTCGGCGGGACCAGTTCGCCGACCGGGGTCACCTTGCCGCTCGCGTCGAATCCCCAGTCGAGGAGGCTGGCCGCCTCCTTGTAGACGGCGTGGGGCACCTCGGACGACGGGTTCATGACGGTGACCAGCAGCACCCGTCCGTCGCGCTCGGCGACACCGGTGAAGGTGTTGCCCGCGTGCGTGGTGTAGCCGTTCTTGACGCCGGCGATGCCCTTGTACGGGGCGACACCGTCCGCACCGGTGAGCAGCCGGTTGGTGTTCTGGATCCCGAAGCTCTCGCGCTTCCCGTTCTTCTTCGCGCCCGGGAACTCGGCCTCGGCCGTCGAGCAGTACTCCCGGAAGTCCGCCTTCTGCAGGCCGCTGCGGGCGAACAGCGTTAGGTCGTACGCGCTGGAGACCTGATCGGGCGCGTCGTATCCGTCGGGCGACACCACGTGCGTGTCGAGTGCCTGCAACTCCTCGGCGTGGGCCTGCATGGCGGCGACGGTCTTGGGGACGCCGCCGTACATCGAGGACAGCACGTGCACCGCGTCGTTGCCCGAGCGCAGGAACACCCCGAGCCACAGGTCGTGGACCGTGTAGCTGAGGTGCTCCTTGACGCCGACGAGACTGCTGCCCTCGCCGAGACCGGCGAGGTCCTCGTCCTGCACCGTGTACGTCCGCGTCTTCGGCTGGAGCGAGGGCATCACGGTGTCCGCGAAGAGCATCTTCAGGGTGGAGGCGGGGGGCAGCCGCCAGTGCGCGTTGTGCGAGGCGAGCACCTGGCCGCTCTCCGCGTCCGCGACGATCCAGGACCTGCCCGTGAGCTCCTTGGGCAGTACCGGGGCGCCTGCCCCCAGCTTGACCTGCGTGCCCGTCCGGCCCAGCAGCTCGCCGCCGACCCGGGACATGCCGGCGGGTGGCTTCGGCCGGTTGTCGGAGGTGTCCTTGCCGGCCGCCGATGCCGGACCGGCGACAAAAGCGGACAACAAGGCGGCAGAGGTGACCGTCAATGCGATCTTCTTCAAAGCAGGCACGGTCGGAAACGTACAGGGTGAAGATATGAACAGGGGCGCGGACGGCCTGACCCGCCGTGCGTACCGCCGGGACAGCCCACCCCGGGCGACTTCGCCGGAGCGCGGCGGAGATACTGAAACCATGAAGCTCAGCCGCCCCGTCTCCTGGTTCCTGCTCGCCTTCGGGGTGTGGAGCTGGTTCATCTGGATCACTTTCGTCAAGAACCTGTGGAAGGACGGCAGCGGACTCGCCTTCGACGACGCGGGTGACCCGACCACGTACTTCTGGGTGCATCTGCTGCTCGCCATCACTTCCTTTCTCCTGGGGACGGCAGTCGGTGTGATCGGGTTCCGTGGAGTCAGGGCTCTGCGCCGAGAACATGCGTGACAGGCCGTACGGCGGACGGGGGGAGCGCGAGTGGCAGTGGTCCGGATCGCACTGACGGCGGTCGTGGTGCTCGCGCTGCTCGTCGGCGTGCACCGCTACCTGTGGCGCCGTTTCGTCGGTGACACGACGACCGAGGGCAGCGCCCTGCGCACCGTCGGCACGGTGGCCGCGTACCTCCTGCCGCTGCTGAGCGTCGGCGCCCTGGTCTCCGGTCGCGCGGGTGCGCCCTTCTGGCTCCAGCGGGTACTGGCCTGGCCGGGATACCTGTGGCTCGCCGCGCTGCTCTATCTGACGCTCGCACTGCTGGTGGGCGAGGTGGTGCGGCCGGTACTGCGACGCGTGCTCGCACCCCGTGCGAGCGGGCCGGACGGGGCCACGGCCACACAGGCGCCCGCACCCGGGACCACCGAGGCCGCCGGGAGCACCGGCACCGAGTCCGCCACGACCACCGGCGCCGCCACCGCGGAGGACGCCGGGGCCACCATCACCGGGGACACCCTCGTCGCCGCCGCCCCCGCCACTGCCGCCCCGCCCCGCCCCGCCGACCCCACGCGGCGGCTGTTCGTCGCGCGGGCCGTCGGGGGCGCCGCCGCCGTCGCGGGGCTCGGCACGGTCGGCCACGGCACGTACGGCGTGCTGCGCGGGCCGCGGGTCGAGCGGATCACCGTGCCGCTCGCCAAGCTGCCCCGTTCCGCGCACGGCTTCCGGATCGCCGTCGTCAGCGACATCCACCTCGGCCCGATCCTCGGCCGCGCCCACACCCGACGGATCGTCGACACGATCAACCGCACCCAGCCGGATCTGGTCGCCGTCGTGGGCGATCTCGTCGACGGAACCGTCGCGGACCTCGGTCCGGCCGCGGAGCCGCTCGCGCGGCTGAGCGCCCGCCGGGGAAGCTACTTCGTCACCGGGAATCACGAGTACTACTCCGGTGCCGCCCAATGGATCGATCAGGTCAGGGAATTGGGGCTTCACCCCCTGGAGAACGCCCGGGTCGAGATCGATGGATTCGATCTCGCGGGTGTCAACGACATCGCCGGGCAGAGCGAGGGGCAGGGGCCGGATTTCGGGGCCGCGCTCGGCGACCGGGACCGGACCCGGGCCGCCGTCCTCCTCGCCCACCAGCCCGTCGTCATCCATGAGGCCGTCGCCCACGGTGTGGATCTCCAGCTCTCCGGCCACACCCACGGCGGTCAGCTCTGGCCGGGCAACCTTGTCGCGGAACTGGCCAATCCCACGGTCGCCGGCCTCGACCGCTACGGCGACACCCAGTTGTACGTCTCGCGGGGCGCGGGCGCCTGGGGGCCGCCGGTCCGGGTCGGCGCGCCCTCCGACATCACCGTCGTGGAACTCGCCTCCCGGCAGGTCTGACCCTCCGTCGATGGCTGGTTACAGACCCCCTGGAAACACGAAGGTTTCAAGTGCCGAACAAAAGGCTAAGAGTCACAGTTTTGGTCTTCCAGATGTGAAAATCGTGTGATTGGCTGATCGCGAGCATGCGGTGATGTGCGGATCTGAGCACAACACCGAGGTGGGGCTGGTAAAGGGAGAGCACGTCGATGCGGTCGGTCCGGGTACGGATTCTCGCGATTTTCGCGGTTTTGGTCATCGCAGGCGTCGGAGCCTGGCAGCTGCTCCCCTCGAACGAGGTGAACAAGGACCCGATCGCGGTCGGTACCACGGACGAGGTCACCTCGCTCGACCCGGCGGGGGCGTACGACGCCGGTTCCTGGGCGATGTACAGCAACATCTACCAGTCCCTGATGACGTTCAAGTCCGGGGCGACCGTCCCCGAGCCCGACGCCGCCGAGAGCTGTGGGTTCATCGGCCAGAAGCTCCAGACGTACCAGTGCAAGCTGCGTGACGACCTGTCCTTCTCCAACGGACGCAAGATCACCGCCGCCGATGTCAAGTACTCCATCGAGCGGATGATCAAGATCAAGACGGATGTCGGTCCGTGGGTCCTGTTCCCGAGCCTCAAGAACGTGGTGGCCGACGGCCGCACCATCACCTTCAACCTCTCCTCGCGCGACGCGACCTTCCCGCAGAAGCTCGCCACGGGTGCCGGGTCGATCGTCGACCGCGAGTCGTACCCGCCGAACAAGCTCCGGACCGGGAACACGGTCGACGGCTCGGGGCCGTACCTCCTGAAGTCGTACCGGGCGGACGCCAGCGCCGAGCTGGTTCCCAACCCCCGGTACAAGGGTGCGCTGAAGAAGACCGGCGTCCCGGTCACCGTGCGCTACTTCAAGGAGTCGGACGCGCTGCTGGCCGCCTGGAAGTCCGGACAGATCGATGTGACGCACCGCCAGCTGCCGCCGGCCACGCTCGCCGAGCTCAACCCCGGCGACCCCGACCTGCGCGTCACGGAGGCGGACAGCGCCGAGATCCGCAATCTCGTCTTCAACGTCCGTGACGGCTCCCCGCTCGCGAACAAGAAGGTCCGGCAGGCCATCGCGTCGATCGTCGACCGCGCGCCGCTGGTGACCGACATCTACAAGGGCACGGTCGAACCGCTCTACTCGCTGATCCCGCAGGGCTACATCGGGCACAGCACGCCGTTCTTCGACGCCTACCCCGCACCCGATACCGCTCGCGCCAAGAAGCTGATGCAGGAGGCCGGTGTGCAGACGCCGCTGGCGATCACCTTCGGCTACCGCGGCGGCGACGAGGCCTACGAGAAGGAGACCGAGGAGCTGCGCCGCCAGTTGGAGGCGGACGGGCTGTTCAAGGTGTCGGTCAAGGCCGTCGACTGGCAGCAGTTCCAGAAGGAGTACGCGGCCGGCAAGTACGACGCGTACACCGTCGGCTGGCTCCCCGACTACCCGGACCCCGACACCTTCAGCCAGCCACTGGTCGGCAGCGACAACAGCCTCCACAACGGCTACTCCAGCAAGAAGATGGACTCCCTGATCAGCTCCACGCTGCAGTACAGCGACCGCGGCCGTACCTCGACGGACTTCAAGGAGCTCCAGGCACTGGTCGGCGAGGACGTGCCGCTCGTGCCGCTGTGGCAGAAGAAGGACTACGTCGTCAGCAAGACCGATGTCTCCGGCTCGCAGTACCTCTCGGACGGCACCGGCATCTGGCGGCTGTGGGAGCTGGGACGGATCTGACGGCCCGCCGCGCCGGTCCTGGCCCGTACGACAGGACTTGGGGGGCGGTCGGTCCCGGCGCTGCCGGGCGGCCGCCCCCGTCCGTTCAGGCCCGGCGCTTCGCGGCGCCGGGCAGGAACTCCTCCAGCACCTCGTGAATCTGTCGCACCAGCGGGCGCAGCACCCGGAACCGGGAGAGCGCGATGGCGCGGGCGGCGATCGGGGCGGAGCGCTCGACCAGACGACGGCTGCGTTCGGTGTGCTCCGTCCGGTCGTACACCCAGTACAGCACCAGGCCCATCTGTATCAGCCACATCAACTGCGGTAGCAGTTCGGCGAGTTCGGGGTCGACCTTGGTGTCGGAGCCGGCCAGGCAGCGCCGGTGGATGGAGATCGCCGCCTCGCGGGCGGCGACCGAATCCGCCGAGAACGGGCTGAGCGGACTCTCCGGGTCGGCGGCGTTCTTGAAGAACTGGGCGGCGAAGCGGTGGTACGGCTCCGCCACGTCCAGCCATGTGAGCAGGACCCCGCGCATCCGCACCGCGAGGTCCTTGTCACCGTCCAGGACCGGCCGCACCGCCGCTTCGTGCTCGGCGGCGAGCCGGTCGTAGAAGCCCTGGACGAGGTGTTCCTTGTTCGTGAAGTAGTAGTAGGCGTTGCCGACGGAGACACCGGCCTCCTGGGCGATGGCCCGCATCGTCGTCTTGTCGTAGCCGCGTTCCTGGAAGAGCCGGAGCGCGGTTTCGAGGATGAGTGTGCGGGTCTGCTCGCTCTTGGGAGCCTTGACTTCCTTCACGTCCTTCGCTTCCTTCACCACAGCCCCGAGGGTATCGGCGCCCCGGTCAGTCCTCGGGCCCGGGGACCGTCCCCGCGGCGCAGACGCCGTCCCCGTCGCCGCACGCCGGCGCGGTCAGCGAACGGTACTTCGCGGCGGCGAGCACGGTGGCCCGTGCGAAGGGGCGGCCCGCCGGAGTGGTCAGCCAGTGGGACCTGGGCCGGTGTTCGGCCAGCGCCCAGAGGCAGACGATCCAGGCGGAGGTCCCGCGGTAGATCTGCCCCCGGTCGCCGATCGCCGTGATCTCGTCGAGCGTTCCGGCGTGGTCGAGCCCGGGGAAGCGGCGGCGTGCCTCCTCGGAGGCCGCCGGGACGAGGTCGAGCGGGACGAGCTGAGGCTGCTTCATCAGCCACTGGCACAGATGGAGGCAGAGCGGGCACCGCGCGTCGTACAGCACCGTGAGGCCGTGGACGGGGAGCCGCCGCCCGCCCGCTTCGGCGGTCATGGCGCGCTCAGGCCTTGGCGGCGGGTGCGGCCCACGGGCCGTCGCCCGGCCCCGTCCAGCCCTGCGGCGCGACGGGCGGGGTCTGCTCACGCTCCATCAGGCCGCGACGGCGGATCTTGTTGAGCACATAGACATTGCCGAGGTGCAGCACACCGAGGACGAGCAGGACGACGCCGAGCTTCACCGAGAGTGCCTCGAAGAGCCCGCGGGCGTCGGCGACCCTGTCGTCGTTCCTCAGATAGAGCGTGACGAAGCCCAGGTTCACCAGGTAGAAGCCGACCACCAGCAGGTGGTTGACGGCATCGGCGAGCTTCTCGTTCCCGTGCAGTACGTCGGCGAGGAACACCTTGCCGTTGTGGCTGAGCGTGCGCGCGACCCAGACGGTGAGCGCCACGCTGATCAGCAGGTAGATGACGTACGCGACAACAGTGAGGTCCATGCCCCACCCTCCCTTGAACGCGTTCAAAAGCTGTTGTCATGGACAGTAGACCCATACTTGAACATGTTCAAGTCGCCATTTCGGCGGCAGGCTCCGCCGTTCTGCCGGGCGCCCCGAGGCGTCGCACGCCCGGTACCGCCGCCGTCGCCAGACAGGCCGCGCCGACCGCCACCGAGGCGACGGCCAGCGGCACTTCGGCGCCCCAGGCCGAGGCGGCGAGCGGGGCGAGCGTGTAGCCGAGCGGCATCGCGCCGAGCGAGAGCAGCCAGTCGTAGGAGGTCACGCGGGCCAGGGCCTGTGCGGGCACGGCGGACTGGACCGCGGTCTCCCAGACCGGGTTGAGGAAGCCGAGGCCCGCCTGGGCGACGCCGTACGCGGCGATGGTCACGGCGGCGGGCGCGTGGACGGCGAGGAGGCCGAGCGGGAGGGCGTACGTGGCGAGGCCCAGGTTGGCGATCAGGATTGGACGGCGGGGGTGGGCCCGGCCGGCCAGCAGTGAACCGAGGAGCAGGCCGGCCGCGCCGGTCTGGAGCAGGGCGACCCAGACGCCCTTGCCGCCCAGCTCGTGGACGAAGAGGGCCGGGCCCACGGTCATCAGGACCGCCGCCGCGCCGTTCCAGACGGCGTGGGCGATCAGGCTCGTCCAGTACCAGTCGCGGCCCCGCACCTCGCTCCAGCCCTCCTTGAGATCGCTGATCAGGGAGCGTCGGGGGATGGGCATGTGCCGTACCTTCATGGCGGACAGCAGCGCCGCGCTCACCGCGAAGCTCGCGCCGTCCAGGACGAAGGCCCAGCCGGGCCCCGCGGTCAGGATCAGGGCTCCGGCGAGGGCCGGACCGCCGAGCCGGGTCGCGCTGTTGACCACGGCCATCAGCGAGTTGGCGCGCAGCAGCCCCGATTCCGGCACGGTGCCGCGGATCAGCGGGGACACGGTCGGCATCGCGAACGCCCCGGCGGCGCCGCCGATCGCCTCGGCGACCGCGATCTGCCAGAGCGCGGGGGAGCCGCCGAGCAGCTCCGCGCCGACGAACAGCTGGGTCGCGCACCGTACGAGATCGGTGGTGAGCGCCACGGTCCGGGCGTTGAAGCGGTCGCCGACGACGCCCCCCAGGGGCAGCAGGAGCAGCTTGGGGACCATCGCGCAGCCCAGCACCAGCGCGAGCGCCCCGGTCGAGCCGGTGGCCAGGTAGACGGCCAGGGAGAGGGCGGTGGGGATGGCGGCGTCGCCGAGGAGCGAGAGGGTGCGTCCGATGAAGAGCAGGCGGAAGGCGCGCGTGCGCAGAGGATGCGGCATGCGCGAGAATGTATTTCGAAGCCGAATTATTCGTCAACGAAATATCTTGTTCCGAAGGGAAGTTGGAGGTCGGGCGTAGGCTTTTCCCATGGAGCGACGCGACTGGACCGACGGACATGTGGAGCGCTGGAAGCCCGTCCTTCCCGACCTCGATCCCGATGTCGAGGGCGCGGTGACCCGGATGAAGAAGCTCTCCGTCCATCTGCGCCGGGTACGCGAACAGTCCCTGGTCGACTTCGATCTGGACCGTCAGGAGTTCGACACGCTCCACAAGCTGGCCGGACGCGGCGGGACGGCGGCGCCCTCCGAACTCGCCGCCGACCTCGACCTCGCGCCCGCCTCCGTCACCGGCCGACTGGACGCGCTCGAACGGCGCGGCTTCGTCCGCCGTACGCCCTCCACCACCGACCGCCGAAGGGTCGACGTGGAACTCACCGACGAGGGCCGCTCGACCTGGCTCGGGGCGATGGACGTCCTCGGGCACGAGGAATACCGGCTGCTCGGCGTCCTCGACAAGGACGAACGCACGCTGCTGAACGACATGCTGCGGCGCATCATGGTGGTCGCCGAGGACCGGGGCGGCGCCGCCTGGGACTGAGAGCCTGTCGGGGGGTGACCTCCGACCGGGCGGCCACACCCTGGCACGCACGCTTCCCGCGTTGTCGTCGGTCGCCGACGCTCTGCGTCGACTCCCTCCCGCGGCTGGGAACCGCACGCACCGGACCGCGTCCGCCATCCGGTCCGAGGTCACCCGACAGGCTCTGAGCCGTCCGGCGCTCGGCCCCCTTCCGGCCCCCGCCGCCCCCGTACGGCCGTGGCCTCCGGCTTCCCGGCATCGCGAACGGAGGCCCCGTACCCGTCAGATGCTCATCGAGCGGGCGGTGTTGATCTGTGCCATGACCATCGGGAAGGTCTCCGGGCCCATCGCCGGGATCATCGTCGAGTGGTGCCTGCCACCGCTGGTCACCGAGACCTGGATGAAGCCGGTCGTCTTCTTCTCCTTCATCAGGAGGAAGAGCAGACCGACCAGGCAGAGCAGCGCGAAGACGATCGCCAGGACGATCGCCACCGTCGGGATCTTCTCCTCCGTGCGCGACAGGTCCGTGGCCGTCCACACCGCGCCCTTGAGCGGCATCGTCCCGGCCGGCGTCACGATCTGGTCGTTCATCACGGTGATGTCACCGAACGTCAGCATCGGCGCACCGCCGGCGCCGGGCGGCATCCCCGGCTGCTGCGGATAGCCGTGACCGGGCATGGTCGGCCCCTGCTCCGGGGGATAGCCGTAGCCGGGGCCGGGCTGGGCCGCGGAGTCGGGCAGCTGCTGCGGGTAGCCGTAGGCCGGCGCGGACTGCCCCTGGCCCTGGCCGTCCGCGACGGTGGGCGGATTGCCCGGCTGCTGGGGAGGCCCCCACTTGTATGAGTCGTCCGCGTACGGATTCGGATCGCTCAACGTTCCCCGCTTTCGATCAAGCCTGTGCGCCCCGTGCCTTGCTGCTCCGGAGGCGGCGAACCGGTGTCCGGTCCCGCACGACCGTACCGTCCGGACCCGGACG
This sequence comes from Streptomyces sp. NPDC088252, assembly GCF_044740965.1. Taxonomy (NCBI): domain Bacteria; kingdom Bacillati; phylum Actinomycetota; class Actinomycetes; order Kitasatosporales; family Streptomycetaceae; genus Streptomyces; species Streptomyces sp. NPDC088252. The sequence goes on from NZ_JBIURS010000011.1 coordinate 102,430, forward strand.
GCGCAGCAAGAGGCCCCGCTTCCCGCGGTGTTCGTGCGGAAAACGGGGCCCGGGATGCGACCGGTGTGCCGGTGGCGGTCAGAAGCGACGCGTGATCAGCGCGCGCTTGACCTCCTGGATCGCCTTGGTGACCTCGATGCCACGCGGGCAGGCGTCCGTGCAGTTGAAGGTGGTGCGGCAACGCCACACACCGTCACGGTCGTTGAGGATCTCCAGGCGCTGCTCGCCGCCCTCGTCGCGCGAGTCGAAGATGAAACGGTGCGCGTTGACGATGGCCGCCGGGCCGAAGTACTGGCCGTCGTTCCAGAACACCGGGCACGAGGACGTGCACGCGGCGCACAGGATGCACTTGGTGGTGTCGTCGAAGCGCTCGCGGTCCTCGGCGGACTGCAGACGCTCGCGGGTCGGCTCGTTCCCCTTGGTGATGAGGAAGGGCATGACGTCGCGGTACGCCTGGAAGAACGGGTCCATGTCGACCACGAGGTCCTTGAGGACCGTGAGGCCCTTGATGGCCTCGACCGTGATCGGCTTCTCCGGGTTGATGTCCTTGATCAGCGTCTTGCAGGCGAGCCTGTTCTTGCCGTTGATCCGCATCGCGTCGGAGCCGCAGATGCCGTGCGCGCAGGAGCGGCGGAACGTCAGCGTGCCGTCGATGTCCCACTTGATCTTGTGAAGGGCGTCGAGCACACGCTCCTTCGGGTCGATCTCGATCTGGAAGTCCTGCCACTGGGCCTCGTCGGAGACCTCGGGGTTGAAGCGGCGGATCCGGAAGGTGGCCGTGATGTACGGCGAGGCGGCGGACTGCGCCTCGACCTTGTCCAGAGTCGGGGTTGCCATCAGTACTTACGCTCCATCGGCTGGTAGCGGGTCTGGACGACCGGCTTGTAGTCGAGCCGGATCGACTCGGTGCCGTCGGCCGAGACCTCGCGGTACGCCATGGTGTGGCGCATGAAGTTGACGTCGTCGCGGTTCGGGTAGTCCTCGCGGTAGTGACCGCCGCGGGACTCCTTGCGGGCCAGCGCGGAGGTCGCCATGACCTCGGCCAGGTCGAGCAGGTTGCCCAGCTCGACGGCCTCCAGAAGGTCCGTGTTGAACCGCTTGCCCTTGTCCTGGATGGACACGTCGAGGTAGCGCCTGCGCAGCTCGGCGATCTTGTCGACGGCCGTCTTGATGGTCTGCTCGGTGCGGAACACCATCACATTGGCGTCCATGCACTCCTGCAGCTCCAGGCGGATCGCGGCGACCCGTTCGTTGCCCGTCGAGTTGCGCAGCCGCTCGATCTGCTCCTCGACCAGCTGCGCCGGGTTCTCGGGAAGCTCGACGAAGTCGTGCTTCGCGGAGTACTCGGCGGCACCGATGCCGGCGCGACGTCCGAAGACGTTGATGTCGAGCAGCGAGTTGGTGCCCAGGCGGTTGGCGCCGTGCACGGAGACGCACGCGACCTCGCCGGCGGCGTACAGGCCCGGGACGACGGTGGTGTTGTCGGCCAGCACCTCGCCCTCGACGTTGGTCGGGATGCCGCCCATGGCGTAGTGCGCGGTCGGCTGGATCGGGATCGGGTCCGTGTAGGGCTCGATGCCGAGGTACGTGCGCGCGAACTCGGTGATGTCCGGGAGCTTGGCGTCGAGCTGCTCCGGCGGCAGGTGCGTGAGGTCGAGGTAGACGTGGTCGCCCTCGGGACCGCAGCCGCGGCCCTCACGGATCTCCGTGTAGATGGAGCGGGACACGACGTCACGGGACGCGAGGTCCTTCATGACGGGCGCGTACTTCTCCATGAAGCGCTCGCCGTCCTTGTTGCGGAGGATGCCGCCCTCACCGCGGGCGCCCTCCGTCAGCAGGATGCCCATGCGCCAGATGCCCGTCGGGTGGAACTGGAAGAACTCCATGTCCTCCAGCGGCAGGCCGCGGCGCCAGGCGGCGGCCTGGCCGTCACCGGTCAGGGTGTGCGCGTTCGACGTCACCTTGAAGAACTTGCCGGTGCCGCCGGAGGCGAAGATGATCGACTTCGCCTGGAAGACGTGGATCTCGCCGGTGGCCAGCTCGTACGCGACGACGCCCGCCGACTTCTTGACTCCGTCGACCTCCTGGAGCAGGAGGTCCAGGACGTAGAACTCGTTGAAGAACTCCACGCCCTCCTTGACGCAGTTCTGGTACAGCGTCTGGAGGATCATGTGGCCGGTGCGGTCCGAGGCGTAGCAGGACCGGCGGACCGGGGCCTCGCCGTGGTTACGGCTGTGGCCGCCGAAACGACGCTGGTCGATACGGCCCTCGGGCGTGCGGTTGAACGGCAGGCCCATCTTCTCCAGGTCGAGAACGGAGTCGATGGCCTCCTTCGCCAGGATCTCGGCGGCGTCCTGGTCGACCAGGTAGTCGCCGCCCTTGATCGTGTCGAAGGTGTGCCACTCCCAGTTGTCCTCCTCCACATTGGCGAGCGCGGCGGCCATGCCGCCCTGCGCGGCGCCCGTGTGGGAGCGGGTCGGGTACAGCTTCGTGAGCACGGCGGTACGGCTGCGCTTGGTGGACTCGATCGCCGCGCGCATACCGGCGCCGCCGGCGCCGACGATGACGGTGTCGTACTTGTGGATCTGCATGATTTCCTCTGGTCCCTCTGGCCCGGCGCCTAGCGGATGTTCGGGTCGAAGGTGAAGATCACCAGCGTGCCCAGCAGGACGGTGAACACCGTGGCGGTGTACAGCAGCATCTTCAGCCAGAAGCGGGTGTTCTCCCGCTCGGCGTAGTCGTTGATGACCGTACGGAGGCCGTTGGCGCCGTGCAGCATGGCCAGCCACAGCATCGCCAGGTCCCAGAGCTGCCAGAACGGCGAGGCCCAGCGGCCCGCCACGAAGGCGAAGCCGATCTTGGAGACGCCGCCGTCCAGCACCAGCTGGATCAGCAGGTGGCCGATGACCAGGACGACCAGGACGATGCCCGACAGGCGCATGAAGAGCCAGGCGTACATCTCGAAGTTGGTGCGCGAAGCCTTGGGGGTCTTGCCGGTCCGCTTGCGCGGCGGCTCGATGACCGGGGCCGGGTGGTCGACGTCGTAGAGGCTGACGCCCTCGACGGAACCGATCGCGGCGGAGGACTCGGTGGACATTGGCCTCAGCTCCCGAAGACTTCGCGTACGGCGTGGCCGAGGACGGGGTACAGGGCCCCGACCATGAGCACGACCCAGATCCCCACGACGGACCAGAGCATCTGCTTCTGGTAGCGCGGGCCCTTGGCCCAGAAGTCCACGGCGACGATGCGGAGACCGTTCAGCGCGTGGAAGAGAATGGCGGCCACCAGGCCGTATTCGAGGAGCGCGACGATCGGCGTCTTGTACGTGGCCACGACGTCGTCATAGGCCTCGGGGGAGACGCGGACGAGAGCGGTGTCCAGGACGTGTACGAACAGGAAGAAGAAAATGAGGACACCGGTGACTCGATGAGCCACCCAGGACCACATGCCTTCCCGGCCGCGGTACAGCGTTCCAGCCGGCACGGAAGAACCCTCCGGGAGCGGGGATTGGGGCCGGCCGGCTTGACTGTCGGTCTGACCCGGCCGGGTACGGTCCACCGGCCCCGGCCATCGTAGCGACGCTTTGTCGGTTCGTTCGCGCGGGGGCCTCTGGTGTGATCAAAGTGGCAATCAAACAGGCACGGACGGGCTAGAAGCGAGCTGGAACGGGCTGTTCGGCGCTACCGAACGGCCCATTCCGTTATGAACCCGATATCAGACCGATGATGCGGCCCCGGGCGAGTCGCCGCATCTCCTCCGCGGTCACCACCCGCTCCTGGTCGGGGTCGTGACCCAGCCTGGCCCGGATTCCGGCGAGCACCTGGTCCGGCTGTTCGGCGGGCTCGAACGCGTCCAGGCAGATCACGAAGACATGGCCGAAGCGGCACTCGTACGCGGCGTGCGCGGCCCGCAGCGCGAGATGGGCGGAGTGCGGCGCGGTGTCGTGCAGCCCGGGGGAGACCTCGGCGGCGAGCGCCTCGGCGAGGTCCTCGGGGGGCAGGTCGTAGCCCGCCTCGTCGGCGGCGGCGAGCAGCGCGTCGATGTCGGGGTACGGGCGGTGGGCGGTCAGCCGCTGCGCCCAGCGGCGGCTTCCGAAGCACTCCAGCAGCACGGCCTCGGCCTCGGCGGACGGCGCGGTGTTGAAGCGGTCGAGGCCGGGGTCACGGGCCCCGGCCCGGATGTGACCGGAGTTGCGCGGCGCCGGTTCCTGGACGGGTACGGCCGGTCGGCGCAGTCGCTTCGGGAGGCCGGCGTGGGACTCGCTGGACCTGGACAGCGTGGGCTCCTCGAATCAACGACATCTGTGAACCTGGGTGCGGCGGGACGGGTGAGACCAGGCGGATACAGGGTGAAGGGAGAGACGGATGTGCCTCAAAGCTAGCGAGGCCGGGCAACGGTCGTCCGACGGATGCGCGAATTTCACCCGGACGGGAGAGTTCCGGAACGCTTGAGGGATCCTCTCCCGAGGACAATGCCCGGCTGTATCGCTGCTTCTGCCCTGTTTCCCACCAGTACCGGAGGTTTCTTACCGATGTCGCCCTCACGCGGCACTCTCGTGGCCGGCGCGGCCCTCACCGCGGCGGCCGCCGCGACGATCGCCGTCGTCGTCTGGCCGGAAGGCTCCGGCGGCGGCCTCGCGGGGCAGTCGGGGGCCCGTACCCCCTCCGGCTCCCCGGCCGCCCCCTCGCCGACCCGGAGCTACCCGCTCTCGACACCGCCCCGCACCATCCCCGCCGTCCGCGAGCACATCGCCGCCCGCGGCCCCGGCTGGCGGCCCGGCCCCGCCGCCGGGGTCGTCGTCGCCGCCGGCAGCGGAACGCTGGCGGACGAGGGGCAGCTGCTCGCCCAGGAGCTGAAGATCCACTACCGGGGCAGCGTGCCCGCCCGCGCCGGTGACGTGGAGCTGGCACTCACCACGGGCCGGGGCACCCCCGAGTCGTACACCCTGAGGACCCATGACGGACGGGTCACGATCAGCGGACCCGACCAGGCCGGTGTCTTCTACGGAACCCGCACCCTGAAACAGTCGGTGCGCGCCGACGGCAGCATGCCCGAGGGCGAGGTGCGCGACCGTCCCGACCGGCCGCAGCGCGGCCTCAACCTCGACATCGCGCGCAAGTACTACAGCGTCGCCTGGATCGAGGACCGGCTCCGCGAGATGGCCGACCTCAAGCTCAACCAGCTCGGCCTGCACTTCTCCGACGACCAGGCGTTCCGCATCCAGTCCGACACCCACCCCGAAGTGGTGTCGCCGGAGCACCTGACCAAGGCGGAGGTGCGGCAGATCCTCGGGCTCGCGGACCGGCTGCACATCCAGGTCGTCCCCGAGATCGACTCCCCGGGCCATCTGGGCGCGGTGCTGCGGGCCCACCCCGACCTCCAGCTGCGCAATGTCTCGGGCGTGCGCTCGCCCGGATCGCTCGACATCTCGAACCCGGGGGCGGCGAAGCTCATCGACGAGCTCCTCGGCGAGTTCACCGAGCTGTTCGGCGGCCGGTACTGGCACCTCGGCGCCGACGAGTACCTCGCTCTCATGGCGCGGGACCCGGCCGCCTCGTACCCGCAGCTGCAACGCGCCGCCCAGCAGAAGTACGGACCGCAGGCCGGTATCAAGGACCTCGCCACCGGCTGGCTCAACGACCGCGCGGCAGTGGTGCGCCCGCACGGCAAGCAGCCCAAGGCGTGGAACGACGGCTTCTTCCGCGACGGCGTCGTCCACGCCGACAAGGACATCGAGGTCGAGTACTGGACGGGCAAGGAGTACGGAGCCCGGCCGCCGGAGGAGTATCTGAGGGAGGGACGGAGAGTGGTCAACCTCAACGACGAGTTCCTCTATTACGTACTCGGCCAGCCCAACAACTTCGTCTATCCCACGGGCAAGCGGATCTACGAGCAGTGGACCCCGCTCGTCCTGCGCGGCACCCGGCCGGTCCCGGCGCGATACTCCGGCCAGATCCTCGGCGGCCGGTTCGCGGTCTGGGGCGACCTCCCGCAGGCGCAGACCGCGGCGCAGGTGGCGCAGGGCATCCGGCTGCCGCTGCGGGCGACGGCCCAGAAGCTGTGGGACCCGGGCAGGCCGACGCTGAGCTGGGATCGGTTCCGGGCGCTGGCCGCACGGATCGACAAGACGGGCTGAGCGGGGCGCGCTGAGCGGGGCGGGCCGCATTACCTGTGGACAGCGTGGTGGGCCGGGGATACGTTCGCAGGCCGCGCGCCCCGGGGGAAGGGGGTGCGCGTCTCCCTGCGCCCGAACCGAGAATCCTGGGGGGTTCCACCATCATGCTGTGCTCCACCTGCCGTCTCAGACCGCCGGTCACCGAGGGCGGGCGCTGTCTGCTCTGCGCCGGTCCGGCCGGGCCGCCCCCGGTGCCACCGGCCCCGATGCCGCCGGTCCCGGCCTTCGTCGCCCCGCAGCAGTACCTGCGCTCGCCGAACGGGCTCGCGAAGGCCGTCGTCGTTCTGCTGGCCGCCGTCGCCGTGGCGGATCTGTTCGCCGTGGCGGCGGGGCTGAACGTCCGCCGTGTGCTCGGGGACGGGCTGGACAACGGCTTCGCCACGTACGACGAGGCGGAGGCGACTCTCGCGGACGACCTGTACGCCGGCGCGGGCGCGCTGCAGCTCCTCATGACCCTGGCCACCGCGGTCGTCTTCATCATCTGGTTCCGGCGGGTGCGGCTCAACGCCGAGGTGTTCGACCCCGGCGCGCAGCCGATGGGGCCCGGCTGGGCCGTCGGTGCCTGGTTCATCCCGTTCGCCAACCTGGTGCTCCCGCGCCGGATCGCCGGCGGCATCTGGACCGCGAGCGCCCGGACCGACCCCGACGGCGGCCGGAGCACTGTCCCGGCCACCGTGATGAACCTTTGGTGGGGCGCGTGGGCCTGCTCGCTGATCGCCTCCCGGTACACGTCCCAGCAGTACTGGAAGGCCGAGGAGCCACAGGAAATCATCGACGCGGCGGGCCTGTTGATGGCGACCGACGCCCTCGACCTCGTGGCCGCGGTGTTCGCCGTTCTCTTCGTGCGCAAGCTGACCCGGATGCAGGGGGAGCGGGCGGCCCTCGGCGTGTATCCGCCCACCGTGCGGCCCGCGCCGGGGCGGGCCCACTGAAGTCAGCCGGGGGCGTGCCCGTCGAGCGATGCTATTCGGCCGCAGTGGTGACGATTTTGAGCCAGTTGGCGCTGAACGCGGTAACAGGAAACGCCGCGTCCCCGTGCGTGCACGCACGGGGAGTGCCGACGGGAGACGCCGATGAGCCTGCTGGAACTGACCGCCGCCGCCGATGAGCGGGGGCTCGCCACGAGCGCGGTCGCCTGCCTCGACCGATGTCTGCCGCAGCCTGCCGAAGGGGCCGATCCGGATCCGCTGCGTCCGCTCTGGGCGGGCTGCGTGGACGGCTCGCTCTGGCCCGTACGCCTGGCAAAGGCCCGTGCGGCGCTGGACGCCGCGGCCGATGCGGAAGGGGCGGCGCCGCAGATCCGGAAGCTGCTGGGCGACGCGCCCGCGGACCGGGCGGAGCCGGGGCTGCGGGAGTGGGCGGACGCCTGTTCGCTGCTGGCCCTGGAGGTCCACCTCGGACAGGACACGACGCCGTCCGCCGGGGCCGGGGCGGTGCGGGGCTGCCGCGAGGGCGATGCGGAGGGGGCCGGTCCGCTGCTGGCCGGAGAGGTGTGGCGGCAGACCCGGATCCTGGAACTGCTGGCGGAGAACGCCGGTGCGACGGGGGCGGGCGCCGGGCTGCGCCGGGTGCTCGACACATCGGCGGAGGGGCAGCGGGTGCTGCGGGCGGCGGTTTCGCGCCGGGCACGCGGGCGGGGTTAGTGCCTCTCGTTCGGATCGCCCCAGGCGACGGGGCCGTCCGGCGGCCGTGTGTCGCTCGGGAGCCGGGGCCGGCCCCGGCGCGGTCGAGCCGGTCGGCGGGGGAGCGGTGCCGGGCGGGATCCCGGACCGGCCGGGCGGAGAGAATCGAGGGGGAACGAGGACGACCGGGGCCGCCACCCCCCACAGGAGAGGCCCCGGTCGTCTTCCGCGGGGCCGTAGGACGACCCCGTACTCCTCTCAGCGCCGTCGCTGCGTTTTCTGTCACACCGCACCGCGTCGGAGGGATGTTGCGGGTTGTACAAGTCATGGACGTGGCCCCCGCGAAGGACGTAGCGTGCTGAGTCGCGCAGGGTGGCGCGGCAGTGATGACCAGCTGCGATTCGGGACAGCAGGGCAGGTTGAGGGAGTGCTGGGGGACGACGCGGAGCTCACTGCCGCGGTGCTCGCGGCACAGGACGGGGACGAAGACGCCTTCCGTACTGTGTACCGCGCTGTGCAGCCACGGCTGCTGGGCTACATACGGACACTGGTGGGGGATCCGGACGCCGAGGACGTGGCGTCCGAGTCGTGGCTGCAGATAGCGCGCGACCTCGACCGGTTCAGCGGCGACGCCGACCGCTTCCGCGGCTGGGCGGCGCGGATAGCCCGTAACCGCGCCCTGGACCACCTGCGGATGCGCGGCAGGCGTCCCGCGACCGGCGGTGACGAGTCCGAACTGGCCGAGAGGCCGGCCGATTCCGACACCGCCGACGAGGCGATGGAGGCCCTGGCCACCGGCCGCACGATGTCGCTCATAGCCCGGCTCCCGCAGGACCAGGCCGAGGCCGTGGTGCTGCGGGTGGTCGTCGGCCTGGACGCGAAGAGCGCGGCCCGGACACTGGGCAAGCGGCCGGGAGCGGTACGCACCGCGGCGCACCGGGGCCTCAAGCGGCTGGCCGAGCTGCTGCGCACGGACGGCGCGGACGACGCCGACGGACGCCCCGGCGGGGTCGGCGAAGGTGCCGACGGCGGTGCGGGCGCCGCCGGGGACCGTGCGCCCGCGGGCGATCCGGCGGATCGATCCGCCTCCGACGGGAGCGCGGCGGTTCGCTCGGCGGAACTCGGCGCCGTGCCCGCCCCGCGCCCCGCACCCAGCGGTCCGGCGGCGCCGGCCGGTGTGACGCATTCGCGTCCATGGACGCAGAGGGACATGTGATGGCCGACGAGAGGTACGAATGGCTTGACAAGGGCGCGGCGGAGAAATTGCTCCGCGGTGAACCGGTCGATCCGGTCGTCGGTCACGGGTGTACGGAGGCGGAGAGGCTCGCGGCAGCGTTGGGCGCCGCCGCACGGGCCGCTCGCCCCGCCACCGGTGAACTGCGGGGCGAGGCCGCGGCGCTGGCCGCCTTCCGCGCCACGGCACGTCCCGCGCACGCGCGGACAGGGGCGGCGGACCCGCAGGTGAAGGGGTGCGTCGAGCGGACGGGTGAGCCCGGCCGCGCCGACGTACTCGAAACGGTGCGCATCCGGCCCGCCTCCGGTGGCGCCGCAGCGGGCACCACCTCCTCGGCCGCGCACCCCGCCCATGACCGCGCCCTGCGCTGGAGCCGCCCCGTCCGCTTCGGTCTGGCCGCCTCCTTCGCGGGCTTCGCGCTCGGCGGCGTGGCCGTGGCCGCGGGCACCGGGATGCTCCCCGGCCCGTTCGGCGGGCACGCCCCCGTACCGGCGACCTCCGTCTCGTCCGCCGCGACGCCGAAGGAGCTCGGATCGGGGCCCACCACCGACGAGAGCGGGCCCGCACGGCCGCCCGCCTCACCGGAGGCGGAGCACTCCGCTCGTCCGGGGAATCCCTCCGCCTCCGCCGGGGACCGGGACGACAACAGGACGGGCAAGGGCGAGGAACGCGGGGGCGACGACAGCGGGAAGTCCGAGGGCGCCGGCCGCGGATCCTCGAACAGCGCCGAGAACGGCAAGCAGTCCGAGGGGTGGGGCAACGGCTCCTCGGGCGCCTGGTACGCCACGGCGCTCAAGGCCTGCCGCGACTACCGCAGCGGCCATCTGGACGAGGACCGCAAGCGGTATCTCGAAGCGCTGGCGAAGGGTGCGCGCAACCTGGACCGGTTCTGCGACCGTGTGATCGCCAGGGACACGAAGGGCCAGAGCAACTCCGGCAACGACAACGGCAACGGCAACGGGAACGGCAACGGGAACGGCAGCAACAACGGCAACGGCAACAGTGACGAGCAGGGCGAGGACGGCGACGCGAACGGGGACGGGGACGGGGAGAGTGCCGCCACGCTCCCGGCGATCGGGTTCACGACCGCCCCGTCGCCGTCGCCCTCCGCCTCGGACCCGGTCGCCCCGCCGGCGGCCGACGACGGCACCGGTTCACCCGGCTGAGGACACCACGCGCGGGTTCCTCGTTTCGCCGTCCACCACGGGGTGTGACGTTTTTCGAGGCCATGACGCAGTACAGATTGAGCCGACTGGTCATCGGCAGCGCACAGAGCCGGGGTTCCCCCCGTACCTACGGCTCAGCGCATAGGCGCGGGCGGGACACGTTCCCCCGGTCCCGTCCGCGCCTCCTCACCTGTCGGTCCGCCGGTCCGCGTGACGGCGCCGCCCCGCCGGACTATCCGGAGACGACGACCTTGTCGCCCGTTTTCACCTGGGCGAAGAGCGAGGCGATCCTGCCCTCGTCCCGGACGTTGACGCAGCCGTGCGAGGCGCCGCTGTAGCCGTGGGCCGCGAAGTCCGCCGAGTAGTGGACCGCCTGGCCGCCGCTGAAGAACATCGCGTACGGCATGGCCGTGTGATACAGCGTCGAGACGTGGTGCCGTGACTTCCAGTAGACGGAGAAGGTGCCCTCGCGGGTCGGTGTGTACTGGGAGCCGAAGCGGACGTCCATCGACGAGACGACGCGTCCGTCGATCATCCACGACAGCGTCCGGCTGTTCTTGCTGATGCAGAGCACCCGGCCCGTCATGCACCGCTTGTCCGGCTCGGCGACGGGCACGGTGGTCGGCGGATTCAGCTCGGCGGCCGTCGGCTCGTGCGTCATGCCGAGCAGCTTCTGCCAGGTGACGGTGTCCGTCCGGCCCGTGCGGGAGAGGCCGCGCTTCCCCTGGAAGGACCGGACGGCGGCGGCCGTGAGCGTGCCGTAGTAACCGGTGGGGGAGCGGTCGAAGTGGCCGATCTGCCGCAGCCGGGCCTGGAGTTCCCGCACCTGCTCGCCGCGGGAGCCGCTCGCCATCAGCGTCGTGCCCTGTGGCTCCGGCGTGGGCGTCGGAGTCGCCCCGGTCCGCGGGGACGGTGACGACGCGTCCGGGGAGGGCGACTGCCGCGCCGCGGGTTTGGCGTCGTCGGTCGCCGTCGCCCGGGGCGACGACGGGGCCGTCGACGCGCCGTCGGCGGGCCGCGCCTCGCAGCCGGCGGTGGCGGCGGTCGCGGCTGTCATGGCGAGAACGGCGAGCCCCACCATGGCCGTGGTCCCCGCCCGGGGCCGGTTCCTGGCTCGAACCCTGTCCGGTGTCCCGTTCCGTGACGCGCGTGCGGTGGTGCTGCGTAACATCTCGGCCCCCTGATTCTCCGGGTCTCTCCGGTGTCCCGTTGGACGGATTCCCGCTCTGCCCGGTTGCCGAAGCCCGCGCATGATGGGGAGAGCGGCGGCGCGGGCCGTGGGGGAGGGCTGTGAGCAAGGTCCCAGCCCATGACCCTCCACCGGTCTCGTGCCCGCCGCTACAGTCCGTCGCGGGAATCCTCGGTTACCAGTAAGTAGCTTTGTTGAGCAGCTTCAGCGGGAGGCACAGCAGATGACGCGCGAGTCCGAGTCGGGACTGCCCATCGAGCCGGTGTACGGGCCGGACACACTCGACGGGTGGAACCCCGACGACAAGCTGGGAGAGCCGGGTGCCTACCCCTTCACGCGCGGCGTCTACCCGACGATGTACACCGGCCGGCCGTGGACGATGCGTCAGTACGCGGGGTTCGGCACGGCCACGGAATCCAACGCCCGCTACAAGCAGCTGATCGCCAACGGCACGATGGGCCTCTCCGTCGCCTTCGACCTGCCCACCCAGATGGGCTACGACTCCGACGCGCCGATCGCGTCCGGCGAGGTCGGCAAGGTCGGGGTCGCGATCGACTCGATCGACGACATGCGGGTCCTGTTCGGCGGCATTCCGCTGGACAAGGTCTCCACGTCCATGACGATCAACGCCCCGGCCGCGCTGCTCCTCCTGCTCTACCAGCTGGTCGCCGAGGAGCAGGGCGTCCCGGCCGGGAAGCTCACCGGCACCATCCAGAACGATGTGCTCAAGGAGTACATCGCGCGGGGCACCTACATCTTTCCGCCGGGGCCCTCGCTCCGGCTGATCGCCGACATCTTCAAGTACTGCCGGGCCGAGATCCCCAAGTGGAACACCATCTCGATCTCCGGCTACCACATGGCGGAGGCCGGCGCCTCGCCCGCGCAGGAGATCGCGTTCACCCTCGCCGACGGCATCGAGTACGTCCGTACCGCCGTCGCCGCCGGCATGGACGTCGACGACTTCGCTCCCCGCCTCTCGTTCTTCTTCGTCGCCCGCACGACGGTCCTCGAAGAGGTCGCCAAGTTCCGTGCCGCGCGCCGGATCTGGGCGAGGGTGATGAAGGAGGAGTTCGGCGCGAAGAACCCCAAGTCCCTGATGCTGCGCTTCCACACCCAGACCGCGGGTGTCCAGCTCACCGCCCAGCAGCCCGAGGTCAACCTGGTGCGGGTCGCCGTGCAGGGACTGGCCGCGGTCCTCGGCGGCACGCAGTCGCTGCACACCAACTCCTTCGACGAGGCGATCGCCCTCCCCACCGACAAGTCCGCCCGGCTGGCCCTGCGCACCCAGCAGGTCCTGGCGTACGAGACGGACGTCACCGCGACCGTCGACCCGTTCGCGGGTTCGTACGTGGTCGAGAAGATGACCGACGACGTCGAAGCTGCGGCCGTCGCCCTGATGCGCAAGGTCGAGGACCTCGGCGGCGCGGTCCACGCGATCGAGCGCGGCTTCCAGAAGAACGAGATCGAGCGCAATGCGTACCGCATCGCCCTGGAGACCGACAGCGCGGAGCGCGTCGTGGTCGGCGTCAACCGCTTCCAGCTCGACGAGGAGGAGCCGTACGAGCCGCTGCGCGTCGACCCGGCGATCGAGGCCCAGCAGGCGGCCCGGCTGGCGAAGCTCCGTGCCGAACGTGACCAGGGCGCGGTGGACATGGCACTGGCCGAGCTGCGGAAGGCGGCCGAGGGCACGGACAACGTCCTGTATCCGATGAAAGCCGCGCTGAAGGCGAGGGCGACGGTGGGCGAGGTCTGTGACGCGCTGCGAGGGGTGTGGGGGACGTACGAGCCGTCGGACGTGTTCTGAGGGGCGTGGCGTCAAGGAGCCCCACAACGGTGTCGAGGAGCCCCACAAGGGTGTCGAGGAGCCCCACGAGCAGGGGACCTCGTTCACCGTGCCGACGTGGTCGGTGTCGAGATGAAGCTCTCCGTGGACCACCTCCTCGACGGCGACGAGGGATGACCCGAATTTTCCCCGAACCCCCCGGACGGAGTGTCGTACCCACGTGCGACACTCCGTCTCATGCTGGGTGTCACCGACCTTCCGACCTATCTCGCCGGCCTGGTGCTGATCGTCCTTCTGCCAGGGCCCAATTCGCTGTACGTGCTGTCGGTCGCCGCCCGTCGCGGGGTGCGGACCGGCTATGTGGCCGCGGCCGGGGTGTGGACCGGGGACACCGTGCTGATGACGCTGTCCGCGCTGGGGGCCTCGTCGCTGTTGCGGACGACGCCGGTACTGTTCGCCGTCGTCAAGTTCGCGGGTGCGGGCTATCTGACCTGGCTGGCGATCGGCATGCTGCGGGCCGCGGTGACCATGTGGCGCGAGCGGCACCGGCGAATGGCCGAGCTGACCGAGGAGAGCGACGGACCCGAGTCCGCCGCCGCCGCGATGGAGCGGCCGTACCGGCGGGCGCTGGTGGTGAGCCTCTTCAACCCGAAGGCGATCCTGTTCCTGATCTCGTTCTTCGTGCAGTTCGTGTCGGAATCCAACCCGGCGCTGGGCTTCCTGGTGCTGGGCACCCTGCTCCAGATCGCCAGCTTCCTCTACCTGAGCTTGCTGATCTTCACGGGGTCCCGCCTCGCGGCGGCCTTCCGCCGACGCAAGACGCTCAGTGCTGGTGCCACCTCTGTAGCCGGGGCGTTGTTCCTCGGGTTCGCGGTCAAACTGTCCCTGGCAAGCGCGTAGGGGGTTGCCGTGTCTGACCTCCACCAGGCGGCGGCTCTGTTCGCCCGCATGAGCCCCCAGGAGCAGCGACAGGCGCTACGAGCCCTGGGCCTGTCCGAGAGGGCCCAGGAGAGCCCCCAAGAGCCTGCCAAGGTGACCCCGTTCTCTGCCTTGGTCAGCACACCCAGCAGGCGGAAGCGTCGGCCCATCACCGTGAAGGTGGACGCCGCCGACAGCGCGGGTTGATTCAGTAAGTTCAGTTCCTTCACGCGGGCTTGGCGTCGCCGGTAGCTGACCTGATGCCTTCTCAAGTTGCCAAGCTCCGTGCTCCCGGCCCCTGTTTATGCAAAGACGCGCATAGTCGCGTTCCTGCATAGACGGTTCACCCGCCCCGCTCGTACTGTCGTGGCGACCGGCCCACAAGGGGCCCGCATCAGGGGGTTCGTGGCTATGGCTCGTGAGGAACTGACTCGGCTGACCGGCAACGGGAACGGGAACTGCAACAACGACGACTGCCCGAATGTCTACCAGACCGCCTCCGGCTCGTTCGTGGTGCAAGGGGACGTATCCAAGGCATTCACCGCGCCGGACGGCGAAGGACTCGTTGAGATCCCCGAGGAGACCTTGAGGGAGGCATTCCGTGCTCTTGGATGGTGAAGCCTGGACAGCCAAGGTTCAGGGCTTCAAGCGTGAGGCGTGGCGACTCGAAACCCTTCCCGTGTACAGGGTGCCGAGTGAGGACGGAGACATCCGGGACTTCCTAGCCGGGCAACGGCTGGACCCTGAGAACTACTCCTCTGGCTACACGGAGGGCCTGCGGAAGATCAAGGCGGAGGGGAAGTCCAAAGGACGAGTCCACATCGTCAGGCAACCGCTCACGGACTACCTCCGCTTTGAGTTCATGTACTACGACGTACATTCACGGGCCGGGGATGACATTCGCATCCTGGACGTGACCGACCGGCCCAACCCCCTTGAAGGGGTTCAGGATTTCTGGCTCTTCGACCGGTCGGAAGTCGTCCTCATGAACTATGCGGCGGACGGCACACAGGTCAGTCGGGAACTGTACGACAGTGACCCGGCACCGTACATCGAATACCAGCGGATCGCTCTCGCGGAATCCGTACCGTTCAGGGAGTACGTCAACGGTGGCCATCGAGCCTGACGAGCTGGACCAGTCGGGGCGTGAACTCGCGGCCATGCTCAAGCATCTCCGCAAACAAGCCGGGCTCTCAGGAGTCCGGCTTGCTGCACGTTGCAACATGTCGCAATCCAAGATCAGCCGAATTGAGAGCAACAAGGGCCACCCATCACTTCTGGACGTTGAACAACTCCTTCGGGGGCTCGACGCATCCCCAGCCGTTGCGGCTGAGGTTATGGCCATAGCTCGAATTGCGCAGACGGAATGGCAGGACGGGAGGACACTCCGGAGGAAGGGACTCGACAAGAAACAGTTGCAGCTAGCTGGGCTTGAGGCGTCATCCACAAGGTTCCGGTACTTCCTGCTATCCATGATTACGGGGCTCCTGGCCACCCCTGAATACGTTCGTGCCAGCCTGGCCCAGGCACCGCCGGAGCAGCAGACCAAAGCCGTCGCTATGAAGCTAGACAGGCAAAGGGTCCTGTTTGATCAATCCAAACAATTCACGTTCATTCTCACTGAACAGGCCGTCAGGTATCCGCTCATCCCACCTGCTGAACTGGCCTTGCAGATTGACCGGCTTGCATCCTTCACTCACCAGCCGAATATCCGGCTCGGGGTTATCCCTATGGGAGTTCACTTCACCTCTGGGGCTCTGAACACATTCACGGTCTATGACGAGACCCTGGCAACCGCCGAACTGGACCTAGGCGCAATCGTGTTCCGCGACAGTCGAGACGTGCAGGATCTGATTCGCCGCTTCACTGCCTACGAGGATCACGCGCTTTTCGGCGAGCAGGCCAGAGAGCATCTAGCGGCATGGGCGGATCACTGCCGCCGGTGATCTTTATTCAACAACGTGCATATTGCGCCACGTCACACCGGAATTGGGGGATCATTTTTCCCGCTACGAGCTTCGGGAGGCGCAACAGCATGGCAAGCGGACCGAAAAAGGAAACACCGTGGGAGTCCGGAACAGCGGTGTTCGACAACACCAGTCAGATGGTGGGCGTCGTCCACTCGCGCAGGGGCCCCATGCTGATCCTGATTCGCCCCTCTGGTCTCCGCTGGCAGACACGTGCCGTATCAGTGCGGTCCGCCAATGACAGGGATCTGATCCAGCTTGCCGCCTTAGTCCGGCACCACAAGCAGGCACGAACTTTGGCGAAGCTGCGACGCGTGCACTCCTAGGCCCTAGCTTCCCGCCCTGGTCACCCAGGCACATTCGAGTGGCCGGGGCGGGTTTCCATCCCCCGAGCACGACAAGCGAAGGGAACCACTGATGGCAACTGCGGTACAGGTCCGAGACCCCCGAACCTGCATCCCCACCCAGGTGTGGGACCGGGAAGTCCGACTCATCATGCGGGATCACGCCATGGGGCGTGTCCTGGCGGAGCGCATCTTCGGTCAGGCCGTCGCCTACCTGGTGACCTCCGCCGAGTGCCCCGAGGTCCGCATGGGGCCCTCTCAGGCCGTGGACCTGGGCGTCCACTCGTTCGTGCTCGACTCGATCAGCTACATGGCGTTCTGCGACCAACACGCGGGACGCTACATCCACCACGTTCCGCACCTGCCCGGGGAGGGCACGCAGGAGCCGCCCGCTCTGCGGGACACGGTCAGGGCCATCCGGGCTTCCGGCTTCGAGATCGACCCGGAGCTGTGGACCATGAAGGACGCGGCCGACTGCTCCCAGTGCCACGCCGGGTGCACGGACAGCCCCAACAGCGGGAAGTAACACCGCACGGACTGTGGCAACTCCCCTCGGAGACGAGGGGAGTTGTCGCCATGAGGAAAGGTTCTGTATGGAGGTCGTTGACGCCTGGGAGCGGTACGCCCAGGGACGGACGCCACGGAGGGACACCAACGCTTCCGGGGCCAAGATGTGGTTGAACTGGACGCAGTACGCCGACCACGGCCCTGATGAATCGATCCTCGGAGAACTTCAAGGCCGGACCGTTCTGGAGCTGGGCTGCGGCACGGGATGCAACCTTGCCCACCTCTCCACGCTCGGGGCCGAGTGCATCGGCGTGGACATCGCCCCCAGCCAGCGTGAGAAGGCCGTAGCGCGATGGGGCCACCTCCCCGGCCTCACCTTCCATACGGCAGAGGTGACCGACTACCTGAGCCGCACAGACGGCCCCCTCGATGTGGTCCTGTCCGTCTTCGGGCCTGTCTGGTTCACGGACCCTGAACAGCTCCTCCCCCTGATCCGGAAGCGGATTTCCCCTGGTGGGGTGCTGGCCTTCTCCCACAAGCCCCCCTCGGCCGGCTCGGAACCGGTCGGCACTCTGAGAGAGGCCAGGGCGGTAACCAGGTGGGACTATACCCCAGAGGAATGGTCGGCCCTTCTGACCTCTTCGGGGTACTCGAATTCCAAAGCCGAGGTCATCCCTCCCCCTAAAGGGCAGGAGGTAGGAACCCTCCTAGTAAGGGCCTACGCATAAGACCCGGCTTCGCCTCAATCCCTCTGCCTTACGGGTGGGGGGATTCTCTTTTACCCACCCTCCCAAAGGTGACATAAATCACTCAATGAGAATGGAGGCCAATAAAGGCAAAGGTTTTATAAAGAATTCCGAAACCCTGGAAGTGTACGTTATCGGAGAGCCACGCTCCGCCGGTTCTCTTTTCAATTCGACAACAATGGTTACCCCACCCTCTGAGTAAATTCATTTTCACTGTCGGTAACAACTGGCCTGTACCTCTCTGAATCAACTGAACTTACCTAACTAATCCAATCTACTGCGTAACTAAGTGACCACTCTGGGTAATGGGTTAATTCAGTAAGTTCGGTTAGCCCTCAGGGGCCATAACTGCATCAGTTGTGATTGAGATCACGCCTCAGGCCTTCTCTCGCACCCAGTCATGACAGAGTTAGGGGTGTACGGTGAAGCCTCCACTAGATAGGCGTGAGGGAGTACGGCAGTGCTAAGACGGTTACGCGGCCCGTGGAACTGACTGTGTGCGATGCCTGCCACAACAAGGGGATGGACACAGAGGCCGTCACTAAGGCCAGCATGAGCCTGGGTGACGGCTCTCGGGCTGTGGACCTGTGCGAGGAACACAAGGGCCTCTTTGTGGCCGTCATGGACAAGCTGATGCCGGTTAGCGCCACACACGGTGTTGGCGTGGCTGGTGCTGCGGCTCCCGCTGCCGTGAGGGAAGCAAAGGCAGAGCCCAAGAGGGAGGCCAAGGGAGAGGCTGGCCTTACTGCTGCTCCTGTGGTGTCTGAGTCTGTGCAGGTACAGGCCAGCACACAGACGGGCTTTACTGAGGCCCCTAGCTTTGTGTCTGTGGTGGACACTGCCCAGGACGCTGCTCCCCGCGTCTCTCGGCATGAAGACCTCCAGGACTACTGCCAGCGCATCACTGACGGGCGTAAGGCAATGAAGGGCCGGAAGCTGGACCCTGCCTCTCAGTCGGCACGGGCACAGTGGGCCCGGCACCGCTCCCGTTTCCAGGACATCTGCACCAAGGAACAGAGCCACTTTGTGGATTGGGCAGGGCACCACGAAAAGGATGTGCGTCTCACTGCCTCTCACGTTGAGTTCCGGGGTTGGCTCTGGAAGGAATTCCCTCGCATCGCTAAGAGCTACGTAGAGGCTGGTAGGAGTCAGGACGTTCAGACCTCTGACGTTCCGGCTGTAGATAGCACCAACAGTGTTGGTGTGGCTATTCGAGACAACATCGGCCGTCCCATCGTGAAGGCGGAAACCATCCGGGCATGGGCCCGTCAGAACGGCTACGAGGTAGCCAACCATGGCCGTATCCCTGCCAGCATCCGTGAAGCCTTCAAGGCTGCCCAGGCTGCCTGAGAAAGGAACCTAGTTCGATGAAGACCCCGACTCTGTACGGGCCCATTGGTAAGGCCGTCCGGGAGGTCTCTCCCTATTCGGAGACGGACCCGGTTGGTATCTACGCGGCGGCCCTGTCCATGTGGTCTGCTGCCATTGCTGGCACGGTCCATGTGTCGTCCCGTGGCAAGGCACGTCCCGTGCTCCTGTGGTCGGCTCTGGTGGCCGGAACGGGCAGGGGCAAGGGGAACGCCCTCCGAGCCGCTGAACACGTCATGAGCGAGCCTCTGGGACGTTTCCTGGACACGTTCACCACGGGAGGTTTCACCTCTGGGGCAGCGATCATCTCTCGCCTGTCCGAACAGGCAGAGGCAACCTCCGAGAGTGAAGGAGGCACGGACACTCGTTGTCTCTCGATATCTGAGGAATGGTCAGAAGACCTGTTCCAGGCCAGGAAGGACAAGAAGTTCGGGACCACGATTCGGAAGGCATGGGACGGGGGTACCCTCCGCAACAGCACCGTGAAGGAGCCCAAGGCCGTTGAGCAGCCCCGTGTAGTCCTGCACTGCCACATCACCCCGGCCGAGTTCTCCAAGTACGCCCTTGGCGGCTCAGAGGCCCAGGGCGGAAGCCTTAACCGGATCATGCCCATCACGCTCCGAGCCGTCCCCATGCTGGACGACGAACACGAACTCCCCGCCATCGACACAGAGGCCCTGTCAGAGGCGTACACGTGGGCCAGGAGCAAGCCCAGGACTATCAGCCTGGCAGAGGACGCAAAGCCCCTCTGGAAGATCGTTCGCAGGTACGGCCGCGTCCTGGGTGAGTCCCTGCCGGAGACTCAGGCCGTCATGATCGAGCGGACGGCAGAACAGACGTTGCGTGTTGCTGCTGTGCTGGCCGCGTCGGAATGCTCGGAGGTCATCACCTCTGACGTTCTGGAAGTCGCGTTCTCTTTCGTCCGCTACTCCGTCCAGTGCGCCACTTCCCTCGTGGCTGACCACGAGACCAGCAACACCAAGCAGCCTGGACGACGTACCGCCCTGGACGTTCCCAGCCGCATCCTGGCGTTCGTCAGCTCCAACCCTGGCTGCTCCTCAACTGCCCTCCTGCGTACGGCCAAGGTCACCAAGGCAGACGTTCAAGAGCTGGTGTCCACAGGTGCATTGGTCATGGTCAAGGGTCCTGCCTCTGGGGGGCGTAGGGCAGAGACGTACTGGCTGGCAGGCCAGGCCCCCGAAGCCCAGGCCGATCACGGAGGGTCGAGTCGGCATTCAACGGTCCGTAGCCGAACCACTGGTTCCACACAGACACAGAGCACAGGGCCGACGTCACCGGAGCACAGCCACCAGGCCCGGACTGTCAGTGCCGTGATGGAGAGTGGAGCCCGTCCGAGGCTCCGCCTGGTGACCAACGAAGCCAAGACGACGCAGGAGCCCTCTCAGCCCAAGGAGACCAGGCAGGCCCTGAAGGTTGAGAGCTTGGCTGATCTCCTGTCTCAGTGGTAGACGTGCCTCGAAAATTGAAAGGAACAGTGCAAGCCGGTAATGCCGACGATCAAGGGAACTCCCAAGTGCGCCTGTTGTGGAGGGAAGAACGAACGCAGATTCGTGTCCAGTGGAGACGAAACCGTGTGGACCTACACCTGCGACAGCACCAAGTGCAACGAGGATCAGCAGGAGATAGCCAAAAGGGTTCGCAAGTACGGACTCTCATACGAGGAATACGCAGAGATACATCAGTACCAGGGTGGCAGGTGCCCCATCTGCGCCGACCCGATCGGCAAGTTCCGCCCGGGAATCGTCATCGACCACGACCACTCTTGCTGTTCCGGACGCAAGGCGTGCGGTCGCTGTGTCAGGGGGATTCTCCACCACCAGTGCAATGTTGCTCTGGGAATGCTGCGAGACGACCCAAACAACGCAGAGAGGGCGGCAGAATATCTGAGGGAAGAGTTCCCCTGGCAGTAGAAGGCTGGAACAACAGATGGCCCCCTAGTCAGCCTCCCTTTCGGAGACCAGCTAGGGGCTTTGTTGTATTCAGGTGTTCTTCGGTTGTAGAGATGGGTCCGCAGCCTTTCGCTATGTACCCTCGATGCCGAACCTTCCGCTACCTGGCCCTCTCAGGTCCGGTCATTAGCAAGATGGCGACCTTGCGCCGCTTTCTTGTCACTACTACTCGCCCCAGGTTTCTCACTCTTTAGAATCGGTTCTGACGTGCCCGAGGAAAGTTCGGGTGACGCTCGCTATCAAGATCGGCCTTGGACGTGAACGTGGCCCGAGTGTGCCGAGCATCCTTCGAACCGATGCAGGAAACCCGACGGCTACCAGCATTCAGCCGCAGGCCACAGGACGGGCATTCGTGAGTACCGCCATCCCTGGAAGGCTTCAGGCTAACTTCCTCAGCAAGAGGGTTCTCAGGGTTGTAAACCATGTCCTCAAACTCGGGAAGCATAAGAACACCCTCCCACTGGTTAACCAGACCGAGAGCGCGCATGGTGTCAACGGTGATACGGCCATCAGTCGTGGCCTGCCAAACGTTCAGGTCAATACCGAGTCCGTCACGGCCCCCGGAGCCAAAGCCGACCCCTTCCAGCTTGCCCTTGTTGCCACCCGTCACCGTCCAGCAGAATCGGTTAACCGCCCCTGCCATAGCGGCACGGGCGTTCTGGGCATCCTGAAGAGCCTTCACATAGGCAGCCTTGGCCTCATTCGCAGCATTGTAAGCCTGGGTAACCAAATCCCCGTGGACTTGCCGAATGGCAACGATGAGTTCCTTGTCCGACTCGGCAATCAACTCTTCCTGGGCCTTGACTCGAACCCCGTACTCCGAAGCCTTCTTCTCGAACGGGGCCAGGTAGTCATCCAGAGACTTGAAGTCCTTACCAGCCTTGATGGACTCCTTCATTTCTCGATTCCACTGGGCCTCTGCGTTCTCCAGGATGGGGGTATGCGTATCCCTATCACCGATACGCTTCTGAGGCACGCAATCAAAATTTTCGACCTGGAACTGTGTGAGCTGTACTGCCAATTCATCGCGCTTCTTCAAAGCCTTCTGAACGGAGGAGGGAAGGTTAAATCCTGCAGGGATCTCAAACATGGAAACTCCTTGGGTAAACGAAAAGGGACCCACTTCGATGGGCCCCATAGTCAGTATCAGTCAGTGGTTGTGTCGTTGCCGGTATCGCTTATCGCGAACCTTCCGAACACCCAGCATGAGAGTAGAAAGTGCTATTGGGCATAGGTTCGAACCTGCGGTGAAGATTTCTCAAAAGGATCTCGATAACGTCCAGTCGTCGGCCCAGCTATTAATGTCGTCCTCGCGGGGATCGCCCTTCAAAGGGCTAGATTGGGGCTCAGGCCGGGGAGCATATGCCCATGCCCTGTCCCGAACTCGGTATGCATGGCAACGGACCAGAGCGTTGACATCTTGGCCGGGGGAATGTCGGGACAGGCCCGGAGAGCCTGTTCCCAGTCATGCCGGGGAGTAGCCTTGGGCTGTTTGCGGGTTTCCGTACTCACCTGAGATTTCTCCATGCTGTTGGTGCAGGTTCCATAAGAGTCGTGAAGTCGTCCAATGACCCCGCACTTAGCGCACTTCTCGTCGCTCACTGGTCCATCTCCTTTTCTAATCGCTCAGTGATGATCCCTGCGATGGTGGAGGCCAAGACTTCCTCCGCCTGATCCTCGGTCATTTCCAGGGCCCCCGTACACACGTCGATAGCGTCCGAGAGTTCCATCCGGCCAAGTTCAGCGGTGAGGGCCAGATGAAAGACCACACACGCTGCCTGGTCCTTAAGCGCCTCGTGCACGGCTTCATTTATGAGGGGCTGAATCGCAGAGAGCGGGCTCATATGTTCCTCCTGTGTTTCGTTCGCCCTGACCCACTCAAGATTGCCCACATAACTAGCTACGATCAACCCAGCTATGCCGAAACTGGGTGCCTGAATCAACCTGAATAAACTTCTGACCTGGGGTGATCCAGTGCCGGCCGCCCTCTGTTTGTGGAGCGCGTCACAGGGTTTATTCAGAACGTGTCAGGGCTGGGTGTAGCGTGCGCGACATGAGCGGATACGAGATCAGGCAAAAGGTCGGGGCCTGGGTGCTCCGGGCGGAGTGGTCCGGTGCTGACACCCAGGGAGGGCCGCAGAGGCTCACCATCGAGCCAGCGGAGGACGCCCCAGGCCGGGACGTTGCCCGAGGGGTGACGACGACGGTTCTGCGGCGCATGGAACCTGAGCTGAGTCGGATCAACGAGAAGGCCCAGGAGGCCACGGGGCAGGCCCAGGGGGACCTAGAGGCCCTGGCAAGCCAGGCGCGGGCAGAACTGGCCTCTGGCCGCCTCTCGGACCGTTACCTAGCCCTTCTGTCTGCTCTGTACGTGGAGGCGTCCAACAGGGGCGTACAGGCCCCCGTGAAGTGGCTCGGGGAAGCTGTCGGCAAGACTCAGAACACCGTGAAGGATCACCTAAAGCGAGCGAGGAAAGACGGCTTTCTGGAGACCGTTGCCGACAGGAAGGCCGGAGGCATCGTTACCGGGAAGGCCAGAAACCTCTTGGAGTAGCAGAAAGCCCCGGCCGCTGTGACCGGGGCTGTTCTGTGTCTGGACTCTAGCTCCAGTTGTCACCCATCTTGATCAGCTTCTTCTTCACATCGTGCGGGATGAGCAGCTTCCCAACGACTTCCCCGCCAGCGTCCCGGCCAAGTTCAAAGGTGATTCCGGCGCTCAACAGGTCTTGCTCCATGGCCTCTACGCCACCAGCTTCCCAATGCTGCCTGTAGGTCTTGCCGGTGCTCTGGTAAACCCACCTGTCCTTTGTGGACTCCGGATCAATCTTGGCCAAGTCAGCCATGAGGGCGTCTAGCGTGCTCTCCGCCTTCTCTCGGATGAACCCCGCCTTATCAAACCTTCCCCCAGGCTCCAGGCCGGTCATGTAGTAGGCAATCGACTCCTCCAGTCGCTTACGCTCTCGCCTGTTCTCGTCGCCACGGGCGTACTCGCGGCGGATAACCTCGTAATCCCCGAGTTCTTCGAAGACGGCCTGAGTCAGAGCGGAGTATGTGTGTTCAGGGTCCGGGATTACGAATCCGGGTTTACGGCACTGGGGGCATCGCAAGTAGCGGTATTCCCGCTCTTCCCCTGTGGAGAGAGTCTTGTACGAGTTGGTCTCATTGATGTTGTTGGTGCAGGTCTCGTGCTTCACGACGCCCAGGAACCTGGTAGGTCGACGGTTCTTCTCGTGGTGGCGCTTGTTCTTCGCGCGGGTCGCCAACGCTGCCTGTACCTGCTCGAATTCCTCGGCAGTAAGGATCGGCTCATCTGTCACACTGATTTCCTGGCCCTTCTTGTCCAGTACAGGCTTGGAGTTGTAGGCCGTGGACTTAGTGCCACCCTCAGTGCGAATACCCTTGACGGCCGGATTCCTGAGAATCCTGAGAACCTGCTGATTGTTCCATTTCCTATTGCTGTAGGTCGGAACCTTGGCCCTGTCCAACACCTTGGCAATCTTGTTCGCAGGTACACCCCGCATTGCGGCGGCGTGCATGTAGCGCACCACCCGTGCCCGCTTTGAGTCCTGAACAAGACGCAGCTTCCCATTCACCCTGGCAGTCTTGTAACCGAACGACGGCTTACCGATACGCCATTGGTCCTGCTGCTTTGTGTACTCCCAGTGTGAAGAAACACGGGTCCTGGTGTTCGCTGCTTCAATCTCTGCCACTGCCGCAATGAAAGTCACCATTGCCTGAGCCATCGGGGATGACAGGTCCAGAGTGTCATTCAGGGAAACCAGGTTCTTCCCGAACTTCTCACACCACTTGATGACCTCGTGGAGGTCAGAGATTCGCCTGATGAACCTGTCCAGCTTCCAGAACAGAATCAGGTCGAACTCTGGTATCCGGTTGTTGAGCCAGTCGCCAAGCTCTTTCCGTTCCCAAGGCGCCTTTTTGGTTGCGGACACTCCAAGGTCCCTGGCCACACCAACAACTCTGATGCCCTCTCGGACGGCGTGGCGGCGTAGGTCAAGTTCCTGCCGTGCCGGACTGGTGGTGTCCTCCGTGAGGATCGAGAGCCGGACCGACAGGAGCCCACGGGGGGCGTCCTCGGGTAGTACCTCGTTCTTGGCCTTGAGTTCGGCCAGCTCTGCCAGCTCGTCTGCGGTCCACTCCGGGGCGGTCTGCGTAGGTGCCATGGGGCCAGAGCGTACAGGCAGTTGGACTCTGGAACGTTCTTCGTGCAGTTCGTCGACCCCGGCTACGCCTACCCGGCGCTGTCCTTCCTGCTGCTGGGCACGCTGCTGCAGATCGCCAGCTTCCTCTATCTGTCGATGCTGATATTCGGCGGCACCCGGCTGTCCGCCGCGTTCCGCCGCCGCAAGCGGCTGTCGGCGGGGGCCACTTCGGCGGCCGGTCTGCTGTTCCTGGGGTTCGCGGCGAAGCTCTCGCTCAGCAGCGTGTGACCGGGGCGAGGCCGAGCGGGGACAGATACCCCGCCATCCCCGAGGCGTCCTCGCCCGCCCAGCCGATGTAGCCGTCGGGGCGCACCAGGAACAGGCCCTTCCCGTACGCCTCGCAGCCGTCGGTCCGGTGCACACGGACCAGATCGTCGTCGAAGGCCGGGAGTTCGATGCCCGTGCCGACGGCCAGCAGCGTGAAGTGGGGACCACGGAAGATGTCGAAGAGGCGCCGCCCCCCTGCCGTCCGCCCGTCCGGGGCGCGGTCGCCGGAATGCAGGGCACCGGCCCGGCCCACCGACAGCGGGCCCCCGCGGTAGCCGAGGCCCAGCTGCTGGGTCGCCGCGCCGCGTTCCTGCTCGCCCCGGTGGATGCGGGTGGACAGGCCGAGCATGTCGGCGGCGATCGGGCGGCGCTCGTCCTCGTAACTGCCGAGAAGGGCGGCGGGCGCCCCGCGCCGCAGCACCTGGCCGAGCTTCCAGCCCAGGTTGTACGCGTCCTGGACGCCGGTGTTCAGGCCCTGGCCGCCCGCGGGCGAGTGCACATGCGCCGCGTCGCCCGCCAGCAGGACCCGGCCGTCGCGAAACCGCTCCGCCAGCGCGGCGCGCGGCCGGAAGTCGGAGGACCACAGGACCTCGGTGATGTCCCGCGCCGCCAGATGCGTGCGCGCCGCGACCAGTGCGCGCACCCCCTCCGGGGACGTGTCGGGCTCGCCCGCATCGAACCGGGCGACCAGCTGGAAGTCCGCCGTGCCGGGCAGCGGGCAGAGGGCGAGGAAGCCCTCCTCGCCGGACATCACATGCCAGTTGAGCCGGTCCAGTGCGTCCTCGGCCACCCGCACGTCGGCGACCAGCATCGGAGCGGGGTCCACGGCCTCACCCGTCATCGCGATCCCCAGCGCACGCCGGACCGTGCTGCGTCCGCCGTCCGCCGCGACCAGGTAGGAGGACCGGACCGGTCCCGTCGTCAGGCGGGCCGTGACGCCGTCGGCGTCCTGGTCGAGCCCGGTCAGCGCGGTGCCGAAGGCGACGTCCCCGCCCAGCTCGCGCAGCCGGGCCAGCAGGATCTCCTGGGTGCGCCACTGCGGCAGCATCCACGGCTCCCCGTAGGGCTCGGCCTCCGTGGGGGCCGCACGGCGGAACATGTCGCGCTCCTGCTGCCGCCGCCCGTCCTGCCAGACCAGTCCCACCGGGGCCGGTCCGCCGTGCTCGCGCACCGCGCCACCGACCCCGAGGTCGTCCAGCACCTCCCTGGTGCGTGGCTGGATGCCCTTTCCGCGTGAGCCGGGAAAGAGCGCGGGAGCCCGCTCGACGATCAGGGCGCGCACGCCCCGGCGGGCCAGATCGCAGCCGAGGGCCAGTCCGCAGGGGCCGGCGCCGACGATCACCACGTCCGCTTCCTTAACGTTGTTAAGTTCCATGGTGCGGAGTGTGTGCTTAACGCTGTTAAATTGTCAAGGTGGGAACAACGAAGATCGACCGGGCGCGCGTGGCCGACACCGGGCTGCGGCTGCTGAACGAGGTGGGCCTCGACGGGCTCACGCTGCGCGCCATCGCCAGGGAGCTCGATGTCAAGGCGCCCGCGCTCTACTGGCACTTCAAGGACAAGCAGGCGCTCCTCGACGAGATGGCCACGGTGATGTACCGCCGGATGCTCGACGAGGACCTGTCGGGGCCGGCCCCGGAGCGCTGGCAGGACCAGCTCGTCGCGTACAACGGCGCACTGCGCACCGCCCTGCTGCGCTACCGCGACGGGGCGAAGGTCTACAGCGGCGCGAAATTCACCGGAACCGATCACGCAGACGGCCTCGAAAGCCATCTGCGCACCATGGTCGACGCGGGCTTCGAGCTCTGGCAGGCCGTCCGGGCGGGCACCACCGCCTACGCGTACACCATGGGCTTCGTCACCGAGGAACAGGGCGTCCAGCCGATGCCGGACGAGCGGCGCGAGGGCTTCGACATCGGCGAGCGCGCGGAACGGATGGCCCGGTACCCGCTCGCCGCCGCGGCCGGTGCCGAGATCTTCACCCGCTACGACGAACGCTTCGAGGACGGCCTGTGGCTGATCGTCGCGGGCATCGAGGCGCGGTACGGGGTGCGCTGAAAAGGGCTCGTACCAGCGGGGTGCGCTGAAGAAGGCTCGTACCAGCGGGGTGCGCTGAAAAAGGCTCGTACCAGCGGGGTGCGCTGAGAAAGGCTCGTACCAGCGGGGTCGGTGCGCAGTTTCCCGTTCCGACAGGGCGGGTTCATCCGGTGTCCGTACAGCTTTCCTAGCGTGTCGTGGAACCGAACACGCGCGCGGAGCATCCGCCCCGTTCCGACGGGGCGGGGCACATCCCGGGCGCGCTGCGGTGACCGCACACCCGGACACGCCCCCTCCCCCCACGGGCACCAGACGCTTGGAGCGCCATGAGAGAAGCCCGCACCCGTTGGCCACGGCAACGTGACGCGGCCCCGCCCGAGGGTGTCACGTCGCAGTTCGCCACCGTCGCGCCGACCGACCTGGACGTGTGTCTGCGTGCCTGCGCCGCGCACAGCGCCAAGCTGGTGGCAGGGCTCGACCGGCGACGCACGGCGCTCGCGGAGGCGCTGCGGCACCTGCTGGCCGTGCACGCCGCGGCACAGACCGCGCCGTCCGCGCCCGCCGCGTCCCCGATCGCGCTGATCCGGCGCCCCGGGAAGAGCGGGACGGGCACCGCCGCGGCCCTCGTGGACGAGCTGCTCGACCCGCTGCTCGCGGTCGGCAACAAGGCGCTGGACTGCGGTTACGAGGACGAGCTGAAGCTCGCGGTGCTCATCGGGGACACCGTGCTGACCCAGCGCAGGCGCTCGCGGGCCGGCTGGCGGCTGCGGGCCCGGACGCTGGAGGCGATGGGCGCGGAGGCCGCCGCCATCGAGGCGTACGAGCGCTACCTGGAATTCACCGACGACGACGGCTTCGGCGTCGCGGCCAAGGTCGTCGGCCTGCGGCTGGGCGAGGACCGCCGGTACGAGCTGCTGCGCGGGCTGGAGCGCGACTGCCCCGAGGCCGCGGCGTTCGCCGTCCGGCCCGTCACCGAGTCCTGGGCCGAGGGTCTCGCGCTCCGGGCGAGCGGCGACTGGGACGGGGCGCGGCCCCGGCTGATCGGCGCCCTGCTCGCGCAGGAGCGGGGCGGCGCCCCGGTGACCGAGCTCCAGGACGCCACGTCCCAGTACCTCGACCTGGCCATGGAGGCGGCCGGGACCGACCCGGACGCCGTGGCCGGACTCACCGGACTCGTCGCGCTCTACGCCGAGCAGCGCAGAAGCCGCATGCGGGGCCCGGTCGAGGACCCCACCTTCGGCGGCGTCCAGTGGACCACGGTCGGCGAGTTCCGTAACCGGATAGCCGGCAAGTCGATCTGCCTCATCGCCAACTCGCAGCGTGTCGGCGCAAGTTCGATGGGTGCCGAGATCGACGGCTACGACCTGGTCGTCCGCTTCAACTCGTACCGGATCGACCCGGCGGCGACCGGGCGGCGCACCGACATCCACGCCACCATCCACAAGCACGGCTTCAACTGGGACCAGAAGGTGCACACCCGGCTGGTCTTCGGCGGGGTCTCCGGCGACTGGAAGCACTCCCTGCGCAACCGCCTCGTCCCGGGCGCCCAGCAGTACCTGGGCGACGAGTCGCTGCGCTGGCCGCTGCGGGACATCGGGCGCGTCGGCGCCGACGTCTGGCCGGCCATCCCCACCACCGGGTTCAACATGCTGTGGCTCCTCGACCACCTCGACGTCAGCAGCCGGCTCGACCTGATCGGCTTCGACTTCTACGAGAGCGGCGCCTACCGGCTGCCCACCGCGATGAAGATGCCCATCACCTCCGTGCACGAGTACACCAGCGAAAAGGCGTGGGTCATGGAACGCGCCCAGAGCGTCACCGACATGAGGATCCGACTGCGATGACGACGACTGCCACGTCCCTGCCCACCACGGCCGTGCCCGTGTCGCCCGCCCCCGCGAACGCGCTCACCGGCAAGCGCCGGGTCGCCTTCGCGAGCTTCGTCGACGAGAACTACCTGCCCGGGTTCCTCGCCCTGCTGCGCAGCCTCGCACTCTCCAACCCGAACGTCTGCGAGGACTTCCTCGTCCTGCACGACGGACTGCGCCCCGCCTCCGTCGCGCAGATCCGGGCGCTGCACCCGCGCGTGGACTTCCGCCGGGTCGACGCCGCGCACTACGACTCGTACGCCAAGGGCGACCAGGACAACTACCTGGTGCGCAAGGCCTACTTCATCCTCGACATCTTCCGGGTGCGCGACTACGACACCGTCATCACCCTGGACACCGACATGGTGGTCCTCGGCGATCTCGGTGAGCTGCTGAAGCTGCGCGACGGACTGGCCGCGGTGCCGCAGTTCTTCTACGGGCAGCACAAGCTCAACAGCGGACTGCTGGTCATCCAGCGCGAGTATCTGAGCGACACGTTCTGCGCGAGGATCGACGAGGTCGGGCGGGCCGGTACGTACGAGCTCGACAAGCACGACCAGGGCATCCTCAACGCCGTGCTCGACGGTGACTTCGTGCAGCTCGACGCCCGCTACAACTTCGTCAAGCGGCGGCTCTCCGGCGACCTGCCGGTTCCCGAATCGACCGCCGTCCTGCACTTCACCGGGCGGCACAAGCCCTGGCAGGGCGGCGAGTCGGGGTATCGCGAGGCCGAGGACCGCTGGCACGAATTCGAGCTGTCCGACGCCGAGTTCCACTCCGCGTACCTGGCGCTGCCCGGCGCCAAGCACCACGATCTGCTGGTCCACTACGGCACCCCGCACGTGCGGCGCACCGGCTCACCGGAGGCCGCACGCAAGGTCGCCGCCGCCCACATCGCGGCCGGCGAGTACCAGGAGGCGGCCGACCTGCTGGGCGGGGTCCGGACACCCGTCGACGAGGCCTGGCCGCACGAGGTGCTCGGCCACGCCCTGATGAGCGTCTCCCGCTACGACGAGGCCCGGGTCCGGCTCCTGCTCGCCACCGCGGCGCCCAACCGGGCCGCGACCGCCTTCGGGCGCCTCGCCCAGATCGCCTGGATCCACGGTGACGACGGCGCGGCGGCCGAGTACGCCCTGAAGGGCCTCGGCGTCGACCCGACGCACCGCGCGAACCGGCTGATGTACCAGCGCGCCACGGACGCGCCCGCAGCCGTGGAGGGCCCCGCCTCCGGCCAGCTCGCCCATGTCGCCTTCTACATGGACCGGCAGGGCAACGCCGGGGACAAGCTGCTGCCCGAGAGCGTACGGCTCGCCTTCGGCCGGGACACCGGCCCGCAGCGCTGGCACTCGATCCACGCCCACCGGCTCTTCGACGAGGCCGCCCTGGAGCGGGTCAACGAGCGGCGCGGACTGGTCATCGGCGGCGGTGGCCTCTTCATCCCCGATACCGCGCCCAACGGCAACAGCGGCTGGCAGTGGAACGTCCCGGACGAACTGCTCGACCGGATCGACGTACCCGTCATGGTGTACGCGGTCGGCTTCAACGCCTTCGACGGCCAGGCCTACGGCCACGGCCGGGACCGGTTCCTCTCCTCCCTGCGCAAGCTGGTGGAGCGCGCCTCGTTCTTCGGGCTGCGCAACCACGGCTCCATCGAGAAGATCCGGGAGCTGCTGCCCGCCCCGCTCCACGACAAGGTGCGCTTCCAGCCCTGCCCGACGACGGTGACCAGACAACTGGTCGACGGCTGGACGGACCCGGAGCGGCGCGAGGACACCGTGCTCATCAATGCCGCGTACGACCGGTCCGGGCTCCGCTTCGGCCATGACTACGGACACTTCCTGGGCGAGATGGCCACCGCGGTGCGGGCGCTCGGCGAGCGCGCCGAGGTGAAGTGCGTCGCCCACTCGCTGGACGACGAGCGGATCGCCTTCGACCTGCGGCGCGAGCACGGGATCGCGCTGCCGGTGATCCCGATGTACGACTTCGACAACGACGCGATCCGGGACACCTACGCCCGTACGATGCTGGTCATCGGGATGCGCGGGCACGCGGGCATGATCCCGTTCGGCTGCGGTACGCCGATCATCAGCCTGATCTCGCACCCGAAGATGGCGTACTTCCTCGCCGACATCGAGCGCCCGGAGTGGGGGATCTCGGTCCACGACCGGCACCTCGGGGCCCGGCTCGCCGAGCGTGCGGCCGGACTGCTGGACGACCATGCCGCGACCGTCGCCGATGTGCACGGCCGGCAGCGGGAACTGTGGAAGGTCACCGAGGCGAACGCGGCCGATCTGAGGGTGATCCGGGGCGGCGTGCGCGACTGACGCGGGGAAGCCCGAGGGCGCCGGACGGGATCGGAACGAACCCGTCCGGCGCCCGGGACAGCCGGGCGGCCGGTGCCTACTGCCGCACCACGCGCCGCCGCACCGACCGCGCCACCCTGCGCACCACCGCGTTGCGCGGCAGGAACGCGAGCTGCGCGGGTACCGCCCCGGGCAGCGCCAGCGACGTGAGCCGCTTGCGCTTGAAGTACCGCCACGTCGTCGCGTCCAGGTGCGCGGAAAGGTACCGTTCGGCGGCCGGCCGCAGCCCCGGATGGATCTTCGGCTGCATCGCGAACCCGACGGCGGTGACCAGCCCGGTCAGATCCGCCAGGTCGGCCGGGTCGGCCGCGGCCCCCGCCCGCTCGACGACCGCCCGGTCCGTCACCTCCGGCACCAGCGCGTCGACGAGCGTGACCGGGACACGGTTGCTGTTCTCGTACGGGGCGAGCCGGTCCAGCAGCATCCCGGTGCCGACCCGGGCCACCGGCAGCCCGTAGAACGCCGACGCGGTGAGCAGCGCGGTCGAGAAGCAGCCGACGACCAGCGCGGGCCGCATCCGCTGATAGAGCACCTCGGCGAGGACCGGGGCGGTGAGCACCCCCGCGTCCAGCACCGTCAGCTCGGCACCGAGCTTCTCGGCCTCCGCCCCCATCGCGCGCGACCACTGCGCCGGGGCCGTGGGGTGCGGTTTGAAGACGAGGCGGGTGTGACCGAGCGCCACCGCGCCGCGCATCATCCGCAGATGCAGGTCCTCCTCCTCGGCCGCGCTGATCAGGCCGAGCGCGGAGAGGTACTGGCCGAGCAGCAGGGCGGGGGCCTCCACCGACGGCACGCCGTCCCGGACCCCGGGCGCGTCCGCGAGCTCACGGAGCACCTTGAGGAACACCTCGGTCGGCACGATCTGCGGCGGCACCCCGAACTCCGTGAGCAGCAGCGGCTTCAGGCCGGGCACCAGGTCGAGGTGGAGCAGCCGGCGCACCCGCGTGCCGACCAGGGGGTCGATCTTGTTGCGGGTGGGGCCGTAGCTCATCAGCCCGTCCGCGTAGACGTCGACCGGTGCGCCGGTGAAGATCTGGGTGACGGCCATCGCGGGGTTGACCTGGATCGACTCGACCGCCAGCTCGATGTCGTCGTCGCCCAGCCCCCAGGCCAGGCGCAGATGCCGCTCCCACAGGGGCACGTCGTCGGGGCGCGGCGCCCAGCCGCCGGGGTGGAAGGGCGCGATCGCCGTGTTCCACGACACCACGTCGTCGAAACGGCTTCGCAGCGCGTCGAACCCGGGCATCGCGTCGACGGCGGGCGTCGTCTCCGGAACGGCCGCGTTGTTCGAGACGAGCAGGATGCGGCGGTCCGCGTCCGGGAAGCAGCCGGCGTCGAGGGCGGCGGCGAGCGTGGCGGTGCCGTAGAGGGTGGACGCGAAGAAGATCTGCGTGGTGCGGGACCGGGCGCCGTTCACGCGGCCGCCACCTCCTTGGCACCCGCGGCGGCCGGACGGCGCCGCAGCCTGCGCAGCAGCGTGGCGCGCTGCACGTCCATCGAGTCGAGGGCCTCGTCGAGCACCCCCTGCGGCATTCGCCGCAGTGCGGCTCCACTCATCGACTTCAGTGTGCGGGCCACCGCGGGTTCGAACCTTTCGATCGAGCTCATGTGGTGAGAAATGATCGCGCAATAGGTACGGACCGCTTTCGGCAGCAGCGCCTGTGCGTCGCGGTCCTCGGCCGTTTCCCGAATGACCTGGTCGAACGAGCGAATGAAATCGAGCTGGCGCACGTCGCCGATCTGGGTGAGCGAAGAGGCGACGCCGCGCCGGTAAAAGAGTCCGAGAAGTCCGAGCACCGCAAAGGAATCGGCCTCGCGGTGCAGCCGCCAGATCCACGGGCGGTCCTCCGCGGTACGCAGACCGTCCGTGAAATGCAGCAGTCCGCGGTCCAGGAGACGTCGGTGGTACAGCCCGGCCCAGGCGTACGGATAGTCGACCGAGGTGGTCCGCTCGGCGGGCAGGATCGCGTCCCGCGGGTCCAGGACCTCGCCGCGCCTGCCGTGCGGGACACGGTGCACCGTACGGTTCCTGCCCTCGACCTGGACATGGTCGGTACGGACGAAATCGCAGCCCAGCGCCTGAGTCCGGGCCAGGATGTCGGCGTAGTACCCGGGCGCCAGCCAGTCGTCGCCGTCGAGGAAGGTGACGTACTCGCCGCGTGCCGCGTCCAGACCGGTGTTGCGGGCGGTGGCCAGTCCGCCGTTCTGCTCATGTCTGCGGACGACCACCCCCGGAATCTCGTCCTCGGCGCGGCTCAGCATGTCCGCGGTCCCGTCGGTCGAACAATCGTCGACGAGGATGAATTCGAAGTCCTCGCGGGCGTTGGCCCGCAGGCTCCTCAAGGTGTCGGGGGCGTATGTCTGCACGTTGTAGAACGGCACGATGACCGAGAGCTTAACCACCCTTCTCACGCTAGGCGGGAGCCCGTCATTTGCCTTGGCCCCAGGAGGGACACCGGGTGAACGGCGAATGTCGGAATGATGAACCGGACTGATTCGTGGGCGATTGCGTCCCCTTTGTGAAGGTGATTCGCCAAGCGTCGGCGGGCTGTTAACCATCTGTTGCCGTCACGTTGGGCCGCGAATCGAAATGCCTTCCTAAGTTCTGGGGCGTGCCCCCACGTACCGATAAGACGACCGCCCTCCGGGTAGCCGTGCTCGCCGACTCCGACACCCGGTGGAAATGGGGCGCGCTCACCGCGCGCCGTCTCACCACCGGGAGGTCCGAGGAGTCGGCGCGGCGCGTCGAGATCACCGGGCTCCTGCTGCGCGGCCGGGCCACCCCGACCCCGCGCCAGCTCGCCGAGGTCGGCGACGTCGGAATCGGCGCCGAACGGGTGCGTGAGGTGACGGCCGTCGAGTTCCTGCACACCGTGCGGGACGAGGGATACGACGTCGTCGTCCTCGCCCTCGTCGGCGGAGCCGTCCAGGCGATGCTGCACGGCCTCGCCGCGCTGCGGCTGCCTGCCAGGCCCGTCGTCGTCACCGGCTATGTCGGCGTCGTCTACGAGAAGCTCGCCGACGGACTGCTGCTGCGGCACGGCGCGGACATCGTCCTCGCCAACTCCCGCCACGACGCGGAGCGGTTCCGCGCGGTGTACGAGGGAGCGGGCGCCGACGCCTCGGCCGTCACGGAGGCCGCACTGCCGTTCCTCGGCGGCGAGCCGTACCGCCCGCGGGAGGGCCGCGACACGGTCGTCTTCGCCGCCCAGCCCTCCGTACCGGCCTCCCGCGCCGACCGCACGTATCTGCTGCGCAGGCTCGTCGAGCACGCCAGGC
This sequence comes from Streptomyces sp. NPDC088252, assembly GCF_044740965.1. NCBI lineage: Bacteria > Bacillati > Actinomycetota > Actinomycetes > Kitasatosporales > Streptomycetaceae > Streptomyces > Streptomyces sp. NPDC088252. The sequence continues at coordinate 137,453 of NZ_JBIURS010000011.1, forward strand.
TGCACCCGGACCGCGACGTGCTGCTGAAGCTGCGCTCCAAGCCGGGCGAGCACACCACACACATCGAGGAACTCCCCTACCAGCGGCTCGCGGAGAAGCTGCCCGGCGGACCGCCGCCCAACCTCCGCCTGGTGTACGGGCACATGGGCGAGGTCCTGGACCGCACCGATCTGCTGGTCACGGTCTCCTCCACCGCCGCGCTGGAGGCCCTGCACCGGCGCATCCCCACCGCGGTCCTCACCGACCTCGGCGTCCGCGAGGCCCTCGGCAACCACCACTTCATCGGCTCCGGCCTGCTCACCTCCTGGGACCACCTGGACGGCGGCCACAGCCCGGAGCCCGACGCCAGATGGCTGGCCGGCCAGGGCGTCTGTGCCGACGGCACGTACGCCACGGCCTACGACCACGCCCGCACCCGCGTCGACGCCCTGCTCGCCGCCGGCCGGCTGCCCGACCTCGCCCCGTACTACACGCCCGCCACCGCGCCCGGCTACCTGCCCGGCATCCTCGCCCGCCACCACCTGGCGCCCGACGGACACCCGCTGCCCGGCACCGACCGGCCGCGCGAGACCGGCGGGATGCGCGGCGCGGTCCGCGACGCGGTACGGGAAGCGGCGCGCGGCGCGTACCGGCAGGGCGTCCAGCGGGTCGCCCCGGTGATCCGACGGATGGGCGAGCTGTGAACACCACCTCAGGAGCAGAGATGACCCCGACCGCGACCGTGCTCGCCGTGATCCCCGCCCGTGGCGGATCCAAGGGCGTACCGGCCAAGAACCTCGCCCAGGTCGGCGGCGTACCGCTGGTCGCCCGCGCCGTCCGGGCCTGCCTGGCCTCCCGTGAGGTCACGGACGTCGTCGTGACGACGGACGACGCGGCCATCGCCGACGCGGCCCGTGCCGCGGGCGACACGCTGGGCGCCCCGGAGCGGGTGCACATCGTGCAGCGCCCCGCGGCCATCGCCGGGGACAGGTCGAGCAGCGAGGACGCGGTGCTGCACGCCCTGGACGCGTACGAGGCGATGCGCGAGCGCACGGCCGACGTGGTGCTGCTGGTCCAGTGCACCAGTCCGTTCGTCGTACGGGAGGACATCGACGGCGTCGCCGCGGCGGTCGCCCACGACGGCGCCGACACGGCGGTCACGGTCGCCCCCTTCCACGGCTTCCTCTGGCGCGACGGCAGCGCGCTCGAAGAGGACAACCACGGCGTCAACCACGACAAGTCCGTCCGGCAGATGCGCCAGGACCGCCCGGAGGACCTGCTGGAGACCGGCACCGCGTACGCCATGAACGCCGCGGGCTTCCGTACCCACCGCCACCGATTCTTCGGCCACACCGCCCTGGTGCGCACCGACGCGGCACGGGTCCTGGAGATCGACGACCCGCACGACCTGGCCCGCGCCCGCGCCCTCGCCCCGCTCCTGGACCCCTCACCGCTGCCGACCCTCGACGACATCGACGCGGTCGTCCTCGACTTCGACGGCACACAGACCGACGACCGGGTCCTCATCGACGCCGACGGACGCGAGACCGTCGCCGTCCACCGCGGCGACGGCCTGGGCATCGCGGCCCTGCGCAAGACCGGAATGCCACTGCTGATCCTCTCCACGGAACAGAACCCGGTCGTCGCCGCCCGCGCCCACAAGCTCCGCATCCCGGTCCTGCACGGCATCGACCGCAAGGACCTGGCGCTCAAGCAGTGGTGCGACGAACAGTCCATCGCTCCGGAACGTGTCCTCTACGTGGGCAACGACGTCAACGACCTGCCGTGCTTCGCGCTCGCCGGTTGGCCGGTCGCGGTCGCGAGCGCCCATGACTCGGTACGGGCCGCGGCCCGCGCCGTCACGACCACCCCCGGCGGCTTCGGCGCCATCCGCGAGATCGCGGCCTGGCTGCTGGGCCCCACCCTCACGAAGTCCCCCGAGTAACCCCCCAAGTCCCCCGAGCACCTCCCCCCGAGTAAGGAACGCACCTCATGAACACCTCCCGTCTGCGCACCCTCGGCACCCGTACCGCGGGCCCGGGCCGGCCCGTCTACGTCACCGGCGAGATCGGCATCAACCACAACGGCGACCTCGACAACGCCCTCGCGCTGATCGACGTGGCCGCCGAGGCCGGCTGCGACGCCGTCAAGTTCCAGAAGCGCACCCCGGAGATCTGCACCCCGCGCGACCAGTGGGACATCGAGCGCGACACCCCCTGGGGCCGGATGACGTACATCGACTACCGTCACCGCGTCGAGTTCGGCGAGGCCGAGTACCGGGCCATCTCCGAGCACTGCGCCGAGCGCGGCATCGACTGGTTCGCCTCCCCGTGGGACACCGAGGCCGTCGCCTTCCTGGAGAAGTTCGACGTCCCCGCGCACAAGGTGGCCTCGGCCTCCCTCACCGACGACGAGCTCCTGCGCGCCCTGCGCGCGACCGGCCGCACGATCATCCTGTCCACCGGCATGTCGACCCCGCGCCAGATCCGCCACGCGGTCGAGGTCCTCGGCAGCGACAACATCCTGCTCTGCCACGCCACTTCGACCTACCCGGCCAAGGCCGAGGAGCTGAACCTGCGGGTCATCAACACCCTGCAGCAGGAGTACCCCAACGTCCCGATCGGCTACAGCGGCCACGAGACCGGCCTCCAGACGACCCTCGCGGCCGTCGCCCTGGGCGCCGCGTTCGTCGAGCGCCACATCACCCTGGACCGCGCCATGTGGGGCTCCGACCAGGCCGCCTCCGTCGAGCCGCAGGGCCTCACCCGCCTCGTCCGCGACATCCGCACCATCGAGGCCTCGCTCGGCGACGGCATCAAGAAGGTGTACGAGTCCGAGCTCGGCCCGATGAAGAAGCTCCGCCGCGTCGCGGGCGTCGTCGCCGAGAGCGCCGAGGCGGCCCCGGCCGCCGAGCCGGTCGCGGTCTGACGGGCCGACCGGTGAACCTCGCCTTCGTCGAGAGCCCGGTCCAGCTCCTGAACGTCCTGGAGTGGGCCTGCACAGAGGGAGGCGACGACCACGTCCTTGCGGACATCACGGTCGTCGTCCTCCCCCCGGTCGACCCGATGTCGCGCGGCCAGCTGCGCCGGATGGCGGAGCTGGCCCGCGACGAGGGCGTCAACGTCCGCTGGCAGGAGGCGCGCGGCGGGGCCGGCGCGCCCCTGAAGACCCTGCGTTCCCTGGCCGGACTGCTGCGCAGGGCGGAGCGCATCGTGATAGGCGACCCGTTCTCCCGCTACGTCCAGCTGCTGCTCACCATGGTGCGCGCCCGGCACCTCACCGTGGTCGACGACGGCACGGCCACCATGGAGTTCGTCGCCCAGCTGGCGCGCGGCGAACGCCTGGTGCGCTGGCACCGCAAGGGCAGTTCGGGCCCGCGTGAACTGGTCCTGGCCCCGGTCACGGCACGCGCCCGCAGCCGCTTCACCCCGTCCGCCACCCGTACGGTCGAGGTCTTCACGGCCATGCCGGTCGAGGCTCCGCCCGGCGTCACCGTCACCCCCAACACCTTCGCCTGGACCCGGGCCCGCTTCGGCCCGCCGCTGCTCACCAAGGGCGCGGACCTGGTCGGCACCTCGCTCGTCGAGACGGGCGTGGTCGACCGGGCCCAGTACCTGGAGGCCGTCGCGGCCCTGGCCCGCACCCACGGGGCCACCCGCTACTTCGCCCACCGCCGCGAGTCCACCGAGAAGCTCCACGCCCTGGAGGCCGCCACCGGCCTGGAGATCGTCCGCCCCGACCTCCCCCTGGAACTCATCGCCCGCCGCGGCCCCATCGGCCGTACGGTCCTGAGCTTCCCCTCCACGGTCGTCCACACCCTGCCCCTCGCCCTGGTCGGTACGGACGTCAAGGTCGCGGTCTGCGACATCGCCCCGGAATGGCTCCGCGAAACGGCGTCGCCGCGCGCGCAGGGGTTCCTGTCCGGCGTGACGGAGACGGCCCGCGACGTCCAACGGCTGGCGCCCTGGCGGGCGACGGCGGTGACGGAGGCGTAGCCCCGCCCACCGGACCACGACCGGGGCGCCGCCCCTGCCCCGGTCGCCCCTGCTCCGCCGTGCGACGGGGCGGTCGGCATGGCAGTCAGCCCGATCGCGAGAAGCCGACCGGCCGCGCCCGCACCGCCCTGCCGCAGCCGGGCCCGACCGGAGCGTCTCAGCCGGTGGCGACCTTCGCGACCAACTCACCGATCCGGTCGACCGCGGTGGAAGGACCGGGGAAGAACCGATTCTTGGTCAGCGCGAACGAAATGCCGGTCGCGGTGTCGGCATAGGCCGCACTGCCTCCCATGCCGGGCATGCCGAAAGCGCTCAGCGTCTCCTGCGGGTCGGCCCCGGGCCGGCCGAGGTTGTAGCCCAGAGCGCGCGGCATCGGGAAACCGACCATCTGGTCGACACCGACCGTGGCCAGGGCCGTGATCTCCCGCAGCCGCTCGTCCGAGACCAGCCGGACACCGTCCACCTCACCGAGCAGCGCGGCGTACATCCTGGCCGCCGCGCGGGCGGACATCGTGCCACCCGAGGGAATGTCCGAGGTGAGCACCACGGGGTTGTTGCCGTACTCGGCGCTGGGGGTCACGGCGGGCGGCGTGGCCTTGAGCAACGGCATGTCGGCGGGCATCGCTGCCATCATCGCGGCGGTATCGGGCGCCTCCTCAAGTCGGGCGAGCCGGCCGAGCTCGGACTCGGGGACGCCGAAGAACAGCTCGTCGGCGATGCCCAGCGGAGCCGCCACCTCCTGCCGGAGTACGTGCGAGATCGGCTTGCCGGTGGCCCGGCGGACGATTTCGCCCATCACGAAGCCCCAGGTCATCGCGTGGTAGCCGGTCCTGGTCCCGGGCTCCCACCAGGGCTCGGAACCGGCGATCAGGGCACACATCCCGTCCCAATCAGCCAGGTCCTGCACCGTGAGGTCGGACGGCACCGCCGGGACGCCGACGGAGTGGGTCAGCGCGTGGCGGATGGTCGCCTTGTTCTTGCCGTGGGCACCGAACTCGGGCCAGAGCTCAACGATCGGAGTGTCGTAGTCAAGGGCGCCGCGGTCCGCGAGGACATGTACCACCGTCGCGGTCACGCCCTTGCCGGTGGAAGCGCTGTAGAACGGCATGTCCGAGGCGACCGGACGGCCGCTGTCCGGATCGGCGACACCCGCCACCGCGTCCACCACCAGCTCGCCGTACCGGTACACCGCGACCTGGATGCCCAGCTCGGCACCCGACTCCACCAGCTGGTCAATGGCCTGTTGCACAAGCTTCTGCATGATGTTCCTGCCTTCTCGATCTCTGGCTGCGGCGCTTGTGGGCGCCGTTCGTCCGGGAGTCGGTACCAACGGTGAGATCTCGACATCCGCACAGCGCCGTTCGTCGCTGCCCGACCACCGGGCGGGCCGAGATCGGGATGATCCGGGACGAGAAGCCGAACGTGCGGGCGCGCATGCGCCCGCCCGCGCGCGGCCCGCACCGGCCACCCGGCCATCGGCTCGTCGGGGAGTGGCGGTCGACGCCGATGCCGGTACGCAAACCTTGGCGGGGCGTCATGGATCACCCTGACCCGTAAGTGGCGTACACCCAGGGTTTGTTGGGGGAAGGCCCCGATGGCGGGCAGGGTCGGCCGGGCGCGAGCATCGACGCATGACAGCGATGCGGATGGCGGCGGCGCGACAGGGTGGGACGGCCGACACGGCCGGGGTGACGGTCGCGACGGCCCTCCTCGCTGGACCCGCCCTGATGGCCGGGTACGGAGTGGTGCGGCTGGTCGGGCGGGCCGCCGGCGATTACGGGCCCGGTGTGTGGTGGACGGTGGCGCATCTGCTGTTCCTGGCCGCGGTGGTCGCGTTCGTGGCGGTGTTCCGGGGGCTGCGGGGGCTCGCCGAGGTGCGCGGCGGCGGGCGGGTCGCCGTCGAGATGGCGTCCTGGGCGGGGGTGCTCGGGGCGGCGGCGGTGGCGGTCCAGGCGTTGATCGACCTGACGGTCGGGTTCGTCGCGGCGGACGAGCAGGCCATGAGCGACCTGTTCGGGCGGGTGCAGGACGTCCCCGGGGTGATGCCGTTGGTCTACACGGTGGTGCCGATGCTGTTCTGGTTCGGGCTGCTGGGCCTCGTCACCCTGCTCGCGTTCTTCCGCCGGGACCTGGTCCGGGCGTGGGTCCCCGTGGCCGTGCTGGCCGGGACCGTGCTGATGGCCATGAGTCTTGATCTGCTGACGGCCGGAGCCGTGTGCATCGGACTGGCGATGCACACGGTGCGGCGGGGGCTGCCCGGCTGACGGAGCCCCCTCCGGGATGTCGTGCGGGCGGCGGGCGGCCGGGGTGACCGGTCAGGGAGCGAAATGGGCAAGTTTACCCACCTCGCCGTCACCTCACACGCCACGACGCAGTCATTTATTCGTCTATGTGGCTGAACTTTTCTTGTTTCATGGTCAGTTGACGGGGGAACGGGCTTACCCTTCACCAGGTGAACCAGTTGATGTCCCGTGATTCCGATGCCCGACTGCCCGGGGACGAGGCGCTGCCCGGCGCCCTGTCAGAGTCCTTGCGTGCCGAACTGATCGCCTTCCGGCGCGACCTGCACATGCACCCTGAGCTGGGCAACCAGGAGTTCCGTACCACCGCGGCCATCAAGGCCCGGCTGGAGAAGGCGGGGCTGGAACCACGGGTACTCGACACCGGGACCGGACTCCTGTGCGACGTGGGCGGCCGGGAAGGCGACACGCGGCCCATGCTCGCCCTGCGCGCGGACATCGACGCCCTGCCCATCCCGGACACCAAGGCGGGTGTCCCGTACCGCTCCACCGTCCCCGACCGGGCGCACGCCTGCGGGCACGACATCCACACCACCGCGGTCCTCGGCGCCGGGCTCGTGCTCGCCGAGCTGGACCGGCAGGGGCTGCTGCCCAACCCCGTGCGGCTGATCTTCCAGCCGGCCGAGGAGGTGCTGCCGGGCGGTGCGCCCGACACGATCGAGTCCGGGGCGCTGGAGGGCGTCGGGCGGATCATCGGGGTGCACTGCGATCCGAAGGTGGACGTGGGGCGGATCGGGCTGCGGGTCGGGGCGATCACCTCGGCCTGCGACCGGCTGGAGGTCAGCCTCGACGGCCCCGGCGGGCACACCGCCCGGCCGCATCTGACCACCGACCTGGTCACCGCCGCCTCCAAGGTCGCCACCGAGGTGCCCGCGCTGCTGGCCCGCCGGGTCGACGCGCGGGCCGGTCTCGCCGTCACCTGGGGCCGACTGGAGGCCGGGCACGCCTGCAATGTGATCCCGCAGCATGCCGAACTCTCCGGCACCGTGCGCTGCCTGGACCTGGCGGCCTGGCGCGAGGCGCCGGACCTCGTGCACGCGGCGATCGACGAAGTGGCCGGGATGCACGGCGCCAAGACGGTGATCGACTACGTCCGGGGCGTCCCGCCCGTGGTGAACGACGCCGCCGTGATCGATCTGCTCGCGGGGGCGATGACCGCGCGGCGCGGTTCGTACGCGATCGAGGACACCGAGCAGAGCCTCGGCGGCGAGGACTTCTCCTGGTACCTGGAACAGGTCCCGGGGGCCATGGCCCGGCTCGGGGTCCGCACGCCCGGCGACACCGCCCGTCTCGACCTGCATCGTGGCGATTTCGACGCGGACGAGGAGGCGATCACGGTGGCGGTGGAGCTCTTCACTGCCTGCGCGTTGCTCGACGGCAACCATCCGTGACCGGACGCGACACCTCTGGTTCGCGACGATCCGATAACGGCTTCCGTACAGGGCTTTATCTGACATCTACGCGCGTTACGATCGCCGCGAAACCAGCGCCGGAAGAGGCGCTTCGGTCAGGTTTGAAGGAGCCTTCCCTTGCGCCGGGTATCCAAGATCACTGCCGCGTGTGCTGTCACCGCGGCCCTCGCGCTCACCGCCACCGCGTGTGGCGAGTCGTCCACCGAGAGCTCCGGCTCCGACAAGGGCAAGATGAAGATCGGCATGGCCTACGACGTGGGCGGCCGCGGCGACAACTCGTTCAACGACTCCGCGGCGCGTGGTCTGGACAAGGCCAAGTCCGAGCTGGGTGCCACGACGAAGGAGCTCACCGCCAAGACCGGTGAGACCCCGGCCGACCGTGAGCAGCGGCTGGAGTCGCTCGCCGAGGGCGGCTACAACCCGGTCATCGCGATCGGTTTCGCCTACAAGGACGCGGTCGACAAGATCGCGGCCAAGTACCCGAAGGTCAACTTCGGTCTGGTCGACTCGGTCTCCGACGTGAAGAACGTCGACAGCATCGTCTTCACCGAGGAGCAGGGCTCCTACCTCGCCGGTGTCGCGGCCGCGCTGAAGTCGAAGGACGGCCAGGTCGGCTTCATAGGTGGCGTCGACCTCCCGCTGATCAAGAAGTTCGCCGCGGGCTTCCAGCAGGGTGTCATGGACACCAACCCGAAGGCCAAGGTGCAGATCCAGTACCTGTCCACCGGTTCGGACCTCTCCGGCTTCGGCAGCCCCGACAAGGGTGCCGCCGCCGCCAAGGGCATGCTCGACAAGGGCGCGGACGTCATCTTCGCCGCCGCGGGCGGCTCGGGTGCCGGTTCGATCGAGGCCGTCGCGGGCAAGAAGGGCGCCTGGTCCATCGGTGTCGACTCCGACCAGGCCCTCGACCCGTCGCTGGCGAAGTACAAGGACACGATCATGACGTCCGTCGTCAAGAACGTCGACGGCGGTGTCTACGACCTGATCAAGTCCGTCAAGGACGGCAAGCCGGTCGTCGGCACGCAGTCGTACTCCCTGGCCAAGGGCGGCGTCAGCCTGACCACCACGGGTGACCACCTGAAGGACATCACGGCCAAGCTCGACGAGGCGAAGAAGAAGATCGTCGACGGTTCCATCACGGTCAAGACCACGACCTGATCCACTGTCGATCGGGGCCCGGGTGAGCCGCTTCGGCTTCACTCGGGCCCCGATTTCACGTACGGGTCCGGCCGACGTGCCGTAGCCGTGCGCACACTGTCCGCCACCTGTCATCAGGTGGCCAACGATTCGGTGGCGCTACGCGCGTAGCATCCGCCGGGCGCGGTACCTTTCACCGTTCTACCGCCTCCGTCCCACCGCTCCACCGCCTCCGTCCCACCGCCTCCGCCCTCCGCTCCTGCCAAGGAGAGTGCGCCATCAACGCGTCCAGCAGTCCCCATGCCGTGGAGCTCCGCGGCATCACCAAGCGGTTCCCCGGGGTCGTGGCCAACCACGACATCGACATCACCGTGCGCCGCGGCACCGTCCACGCTCTCGTCGGCGAGAACGGTGCGGGCAAGTCCACTCTGATGAAGATCCTGTACGGCATGCAGAAGCCGGACGAGGGCACCATCGCGGTGGACGGCGAGCAGGTCTCGTTCCACAACCCCGGCGACGCCATCGACCGCGGTATCGGCATGGTGCACCAGCACTTCATGCTCGCCGACTACCTCACCGTCCTGGAGAACGTCGTCCTCGGCTCCGAGAAGCTGTACGGGATCGGCGACCGGGCCCGCGCCAAGATCAAGGAGATCTCCGACGCCTACGGCCTCGGTGTCCGTCCGGACGCCATGGTCGAGGACCTCGGGGTCGCCGACCGGCAGCGCGTGGAGATCCTCAAGGTCCTCTACCGCGGCGCCCGCACCCTCATCCTCGACGAGCCCACCGCCGTCCTCGTGCCGCAGGAGGTCGACGCGCTCTTCGACAACCTGCGCGAGCTCAAGGCCGAGGGCCTGACCGTCATCTTCATCTCGCACAAGCTGGGCGAGGTGCTGTCCGTCGCCGACGAGATCACCGTCATCCGGCGCGGTACGACGGTGGGCACCGCCGACCCGAAGCACACCACGACCAAGCAGCTCGCCGAGCTGATGGTCGGCAGCGAGCTCCCGTCCCCGGAGACCCGCGAGTCGACCGTCACCGACACTCCGATGCTGACCGTCGAGGGACTGCGGCTGACCGCCACGGACCCGGACGGTGTGGTGCGGTCGGTGCTCGACGGCATCGGCTTCACCATCCACAAGGGCGAAGTCCTCGGCATCGCGGGCGTCGAGGGCAACGGCCAGTCCGAACTGGTCGACGCCATCATGGGCATGCGTCAGCTCGACGACGGTGTGCTCACCCTGGACGGCGCCGACATCTCCCGCACGCCGACCCGCAAGCGCCGCGAGAACGGCATGGGTGTCATCCCCGAGGACCGCCACCGGCACGGACTGCTGCTGGAGGCCCCGCTCTGGGAGAACCGCATCCTGGGCCACGTCACCGAACGCCCCAACAGCAAGGGCGCGTTCCTCGACCTCAAGGGCGCCCGCGCCGACACCGAGCGGATCGTGCGCGAGTACGACGTCCGCACCCCCGGTATCGAGGTCACCGCGGCCTCCCTCTCCGGCGGCAACCAGCAGAAGCTGATCGTCGGCCGGGAGATGAGCCACGCTCCGAAACTGCTGATCGCCGCGCACCCCACCCGCGGAGTGGATGTCGGTGCACAGGCGCAGATCTGGGACCAGATCCGGGAGGCGCGCCGCGAGGGACTGGCGGTCCTGCTGATCTCCGCCGACCTGGACGAGCTGATCGGGCTCTCCGACACCCTGCGCGTGATGTACCGCGGCCGGCTGGTCGCGGACGCCGACCCGGCGACCATCACCCCTGAGGAGCTCGGCTCGGCGATGACCGGCGCGGCCACCGGGCACCTCGAAGCACCGGACGCAACAGAAGCACCGGACGGGGCCGAAGCACCGGACGCCCCGGGTGCCGACAGCACCGACACCGACCCCCGGGACGGGGGAGAGGACCGATGAAGAAGATCGACAAGGAGCGGCTGCTCCTGGGGATCGCGGCCCCCGTACTCGCGATCGTGGTCGCCTTCCTGGTGACCGCACTCGTGCTGGCCGCCACCGGCAAGGAGCCGTTCAGCGCCTTCGGTATCATGTTCGACTACGGACTGAAGTCGGACAGCCAGGTCTACATCCTGAACAAGGCGACGACGTACTACCTCGCGGGTCTCGCGGTGGCCGTCGGCTTCCGGATGAACCTCTTCAACATCGGCGTGGACGGCCAGTACCGTCTCGCGGCCTTCTTCGCCGCGGCGGTGGGCGGCGCGCTGACCCTGCCCGGCGCCCTGCAGATCCCGCTGATCATCCTCACCGCGATGATCGTCGGCGCCATGTGGGCCGGTATCGCCGGTGTCCTCAAGGTCACCCGGGGCGTCAGCGAGGTCGTTTCGACGATCATGCTGAACGCCATCGCGACGGCGGTCATCGGCTATCTGCTCCAGCAGGGCCGCCTCGGCCACCTGGACAAGGCCGGCACGAAGATCTCCACCAAGCCGCTCCCGGAGTCCGCGCACTTCTTCGAGTTCCCCACCACCCCGTCGCCCGTCTGGGGCTTCGTCGTGGTCGCGGTCGTCGCGGGCATCGCCTACTGGTTCGCGCTCTCGCGCACCCGGTTCGGCTTCGACCTGCGCACCGTCGGCCAGTCCGGCTCCGCGGCGGAGGCCAGCGGTGTCGACGTGAAGAAGATGGTCGTCACCTCGATGCTGATCTCCGGCGCCGTGGCCGGTCTGATCGGTATGCCGACCCTCCTCAACGACAGCTACGAGTACAGCGGCGACTTCCCGGTCGGCATCGGCTTCACCGGTATCGCCATCGCCCTCCTCGGCCGCAACCACCCCGTCGGCATCGCGCTCGGCGCGCTGCTGTGGGGATTCCTGGAGCGCGGCACCGGCAAGCTCGAATTCGAGGGGTACGACAAGGAGATCGTCGGCGTGATCCAGGGCGTCATCGTCCTGTGCGTCGTCATCGCCTACGAAGTCGTCCGCCGCTACGGACTCAAGCGCCAGCAGAGCAAGGTCGGCGCGGAACTAGCCGCACAGGCCGCCCGTAACTCCGACCAGCAGGAGGTGTCGGCGTGACCGTCACGGCGACTTCCACTCCGCCCCCCGCGGCCCCCAAGGTCTCCGGCGGCAAGGGCGGCCGCACCCGCCTCTCCTTCCCCGTCGTACTGCTGATCGTCGCGGGTGTGCTGCTCGCGCTGTCCGCCGTACGCGCCATCACCGGCGCCGCGGACGTCACCTCCGCCGGACAGATCAGCGCGGCCCTCGCGATGGCCGTGCCGATCGGGCTCGCCGGTCTCGGCGGCCTCTGGGCCGAGCGGGCCGGTGTGGTCAACATCGGGCTCGAAGGCATGATGATCCTGGGCACGTTCTTCGGCGCCTGGGCCGGCTGGCAGACCAACCCGTGGCTCGGCGTGCTGGCCGGCGTCATCGGCGGCATGCTCGGCGGACTGCTGCACGCCGTCGCGACCGTCACCTTCGGCGTCGACCACATCATCTCCGGTATCGCCATCAACATCCTGGCGCTCGGCTTCACCACCTACTTGGCCAAGCTCTGGTTCAACTCGGGCGAGGCGGCGGCCAAGGGCGGCAGCCCGAAGCAGTCCCCGCCGGCCGACGACATCACCTCGGTGACGATCCCGGGCCTCTCCGACTGGCTGCACTCCATCGAGAAGCACCACTGGTTCTTCGTCTCCGACCTGGCCGGCGTCATCGGCGGCCTGGTCACCCATGTGTCGCTGCTGACGATCCTGGCCGTGGTCCTCTTCGCCCTCACGTTCTTCGTGCTGTGGAAGACCTCGTTCGGGCTGCGGCTGCGCTCCTGCGGTGAGAACCCGGTCGCCGCCGAATCGCTCGGCGTCAACGTCTACCGCTACAAGTACATCGCGGTGATCGTCTCCGGCGGAATGGCCGGCCTCGGCGGTGCCTTCCTCTCGCTCGTCACCTCGCACATCTACAACGAGGGCCAGACCGGCGGGCGCGGATACATCGGTCTCGCCGCGATGATCTTCGGCAACTGGCGGCCCGGCGGACTGGCCATGGGCGCCGGTCTGTTCGGCTTCGCCGACGCGCTCCAGCTGCGCAACGGCGGCGAGTCCGTCCACGCGCTGCTCCTGCTGCTCGTGGTCATGCTGGCCGTGCTCGCGGCCTGGAAGCTCTACCGCAAGAGCTTCGTCCAGGGCGTGGTCAGCGCGGTCGTCGCCGCCGCGGTGCTGGTCTGGTACCTCGGTACGGACACGGTGCCCACCGAGTTCGTGAGCGCGACCCCGTACATCGTCACGCTGCTCGTCCTCTCGCTCTCCGCGCAGCGGCTGCGGATGCCGAAGGCGGACGGCATGCGCTACCGGAAGGGCCAGGGCAAGTGACGGCCGGCGCGGAGGTCGACTGGGCGGCGCTGCGGAGCGCCGCGCGGTCGGTCATGACGCGTGCGTACGTCCCCTACTCGCACTACCCGGTCGGTGCGGCGGCGCGCGTCGACGACGGGCGTACGGTGTCCGGCTGCAACGTCGAGAACGCCTCGTACGGCATCGGGCTGTGCGCCGAGTGCGGCCTGGTCTCCCAGTTGCACGCCACGGGCGGCGGGCGGCTGACCCACTTCACCTGCGTGGACGGGGCGGGCGAGATCCTCGTGCCGTGCGGCAGGTGCAGGCAGCTGCTGTACGAGTTCGGCGGGCCGGAGCTGATCCTGGAGACGCCGGACGGACTGCGCACGCTCGACGAGATGCTGCCGCAGGCGTTCGGACCGGGCCATCTGAAGTAGCCGGACCGGCCGGCCCGCACCGAGCGTCCGGGCCGACCGGACCGGCGGACATCCGCAGCCGAACCACCGTGGCCCTCCCGCCCGTCGGGAGGGCCACCCCTCTCTCCACCCTCTATGCGCGTAGAGTCATCCAGGACTCTTGCGTACGTACCGGCCGGAAGGACTCCCAGGACATGGACGCCATCTCCGTCATCCGCACCAAGCGGGACCGAGGCGAGCTGACCCCCGAGCAGATCGACTGGGTCATCGACGCGTACACCCGCGGTGAGGTCGCCGATGAGCAGATGTCCGCGCTGGCCATGGCGATCCTGCTGAACGGCATGAACCGCACCGAGATCGCCCGCTGGACCGCCGCGATGATCGCCTCCGGCGAGCGCATGGACTTCGCGTCGCTCTCCCGGCCCACCACCGACAAGCACTCCACCGGCGGCGTCGGTGACAAGATCACCCTGCCGCTCGCCCCGCTGGTCGCCGCGTGCGGCGCCGCCGTGCCGCAGCTCAGCGGACGGGGTCTGGGCCACACCGGCGGCACGCTCGACAAGCTGGAGTCCATCCCCGGCTGGCGCGCCCACCTCACCAACGAGGAGATGCTGAGCGTCCTGGACACCACCGGCGCCGTGATCTGCGCCGCCGGTGACGGGCTCGCCCCCGCCGACAAGAAGCTGTACGCGCTCCGCGATGTCACCGGCACCGTCGAGGCCATCCCGCTGATCGCCAGCTCGATCATGTCCAAGAAGATCGCCGAGGGCACCGGCGCGCTCGTCCTGGACGTCAAGGTCGGCTCGGGCGCCTTCATGAAGACCATGGACGACGCCCGCGAACTGGCCTCCACCATGGTCGCGCTGGGCACCGACAGCGGAGTGCGGACGGTCGCGCTGCTCACCGACATGGCCACCCCGCTCGGCCTGACCGCGGGCAACGCCCTGGAGGTGCGCGAGTCGGTCGAGGTGCTGGCCGGCGGCGGCCCCAGGGACGTCGTCGACCTCACCCTGGCCCTCGCCCGCGAGATGCTGGACGCGGCCGGGCTCAAGGACGCCGACCCGGAGAAGGCCCTCGCCGACGGCTCCGCGATGGACGTCTGGCGCCGGATGATCTCCGCCCAGGGCGGCGACCCGGACGCCGCGCTCCCGGTCGCCCGTGAGCAGCACGTCGTGACGGCCCCGTCCACCGGTGTGCTGACCCGCCTGGACGCGTACGACATCGGCGTCGCCGCTTGGCGTCTCGGCGCGGGCCGGGCCCGCAAGGAGGACCCGGTGCAGGCGGGCGCGGGCGTCGAGCTGCATGCCAAGCCCGGCGACACGGTCACGGCCGGACAGCCGCTGCTGACGTTGCACACCGACACCCCGGAGAAGTTCGACTACGCGCTGAAGGCACTGCCCTCCTCGTACGACATCGCTCCGGAGGGCACGGAGTTCACGGCCACCCCCGTGGTGCGGGAACGTATCGCCTGACCTGCGGTTTACTCGTACGGGTGAACGGGACCGGTGGACTGCCGCCGGTCCCGTTCGGCATGCTGGACTCGGTGACGCACCGATGGAGGAGACCGCCATGAGCGCACTCACCGTCGACCCCGCGCCGGGGCACGGCGAGGAGTGGGACGACCTCGTGCGGATCTGGGAGGAGACGGACGCACCCGAGGGCTGCAAGGTGGAGCTGACGCTTCCCGAGCCGTTCGCGCTGGTGCTGGACACCGGGGCCTTTCCGGTCAGCTGAGAAGCGGCGCCGCGCCGGTCCCGCGCGTGCGCGAGCGGCCCGTCGGGGCGGAGGAATCCGCCCCGACGGGCCGCTCTCATGCTGGCGGTGCGCCTACCGGCTCACCGCCAGGCCGTTCACTTGCCGAAGTACGCGTGGTAGATCGACACGGAGGACTTGTTGCCCTTCTTGTCCGTGACATTGGCCTTGTAGGAGATGGACTTCCCCTTGGCCGGGTTCTTCACGGAGATCTTGCCCGCCTTGACCGTGGCCTTCTTCCAGGTCTTGCCTGCGTCGTAACTGACGTACACGGTCAGCGACTTCAGGTTCTTACCGGCCGCGGCGCCCTGCACCTTCACCGGCACGGAGGCGGTCCTGCCCGCGGTGACCTTGCCGTCCAGCGTCACATTGGGCGTGAAGCGGACCGTGGAGATCGGCAGCTGGGTCGAGTCGGCGCTCTTCTTGGACCGGAAGGTCCAGCTCGCGTCGATCCGGGTGGAGACGGCCGACACCTTGGTGCTGCGCCGGACCGAGGTCGTCAGCCGGTAGTCCGCGGCCGCGGACGGCACGGTGATGGGGGTGTAGCCCTCCAGCGGGTCCGCGTTCTGGGCGATCCTGGTGCCGTTGCGGTACAGGACGGTCTTGACCGAACTGTACGTGGAGGAGCCGATGTTGCCGCTGCCGTCGGCCGTCAGGGGCAGCGCGCCGACGATGTCGTTGCCGTCGCGGAAGATTCCGTAACCGGCGCCGAGCGCGGGGCCGAACACGGCGGTGTTGACCTTCTTGCTGTAGGTCTTGCCCGCCTTGAGGGTCTGCGGGTCACCGAGGGAGTACATCGCCTCGGTCACCGGGTAGCCGTCCTCGTCCAATCCGCCTTCCTGGCTGAAGTCGAAGTTCCACTGCACCTTGTCGGCGGTGGAGACATAGGCGGTGTTGGTACCGGGGAGCTTCTGGCTGGACCAGGCCGCCCAGCCGGAGGACGAACCGGGGAGCGAGCCCCAGGCCGCGATCCCGCCGGTCTTGCCCTTGGCGGACGAGCCGAGAGAGGTCTGGACCTTGGCCATCTGAGCGGTGGTGAACTTCCGGCTGTATCCGGTCGCCGCCTGGGTCACCGGGCCGCCGACCGCGATGTCGTACCGGGTCGAGGCCCCCTTGGTCCAGCTGCCGAGCCAGTGCTGGGAGAGCGAGCCGTCGGTCACCTTCGGGCCGACGTGCGCGGTGCGGAACCCCTGGTACGAGTCGAGGAGCCAGCCGTAGCCGTAGCCGCTGTCCTTGGTGACGAACTGGAGGTCGGGCGCCGCCAGCTGGGCCTTCGTGCCCGTGGTGGGCAGGGTGAAGTTCACCGGCTTCGTCTTGCGCGCGTCGAGCGTCACGGTGGTGTTCTTCGTGAGGTTCAGGATCGGCTGGGCGAACCAGTCGATGCCCTTGGCGCTGTTCTCCGGGTCGACGTAGACGGCCGAGTTCATCACGTAACCGCCCTTGGGGACGCGGACCTTCGCCGTGCCGCCCTCGCCCGTCGGGGACACCCACACATCGCGTGCCGAACCGGACATGCCGAAGAGATCGGACTCGTAGTACTTGGCGGGCTTGCCGTCACGTCCGATGAACTTGACCGTGAGGTCGTACGACTCGATCTCACGGTCAACCGCGGCCGCGGTGCGCACGGTCTGGCCGTCACCGGTCCCGACGACGTACGCGGAGTAGGTGCCGTCGGCCGTGCCGCCGAGCTTGGTGTTCACGGTCAGCGGTACGTCGGCGGTGCCGCCCGCGGGGACGGTCACCTTGTCGGCGCCGAGGGTGAAGAATCCGGCCGGGGCGGGCTTGCCCTTCGGGCCGGTGGCCGTGACCGCGACGTCGAGGGTGACGTCCGTCGTACCGAGGTTGCGGTACGTCACGTTCTTGGTGACCGGGGTGTCGTCGGTGTGCGGCCACTGGTGGACGCCGAAGCTCACCGAGACCGGGTCCGCGACGACGGTCTGGGCGATCGCCCGGTCGACGGCGATCCGGCCCGAGCCCTGCTCGAACGGGGTGTACGCGCCGGGCTTCGTCGAGGCCGTGAGGGCCCCCTTGAGCTCGGTGTACTTCCAGTCCGGGTGCTGCTGCTTGAGGAGCGCCGCGGCGCCCGCGACGTGCGGGGTGGCCATCGACGTACCGGAGATGGTCAGGTAGCCCGGCGGGTTCTGCCCGACCTCCTGGTCGATGGCGGAGCCGGGTGCGGCCGCGGCCGTGATGTCGACGCCGGGGGCGGTGACATCCGGTTTGATGGCACCGTCGCCGATGCGCGGGCCACGGCTGGAGAAGTCGGCCAGCTGGTCGTTGTCGTCGACCGCGCCGACGGTCAGGGCGGCGTCCGCGCTGCCCGGGGAGCCGACCGTACCGGCGCCGTCGCCCTCATTGCCCGCCGCGATGGCGAACAGGACGCCCTTTTCGGCCGACAGTTTGTTGACCGCCGCTTCGAGCGGGTCGATCTCGGGGGTGTCGCCGCCGCCGAGGCTCAGGTTGATGATGTCGGCGCCCTGTGCGACCGCCCACTCCATCCCGGCCAGGATGCCGGAGTCGTCGCCGAAGCCGTCGTCGCCGAGCACCTTGCCCTCGATGAGCTTGGCGTCCGGGGCCACGCCCTTGAACTTGCCGCCCGACTTGGCACCCGTGCCGGCCGCGATCGAGGAGACGTGCGTGCCGTGTCCGACCCGGTCCTTGGTGTCGGGCGAGGAGGTGAAGTTCTTCGTCTCCAGGACCTGGCCCTTGAGGTCCGGGTGGGTGGCGTCCACCCCGGTGTCCAGGACGGCGATCTTGACGCCCTTCCCGGTGTAACCGGCCTTCCAGGCGGTCGGTGCGCCGATCTGCGGCACACTCTTGTCGAGGCTCGCCTTGCGCACGCCGTTCAGCCAGACCCGGTCGACACCGGCGGCCGTGGTGCGCTGGGCGCCGTTCGAGGGCTTGCTGGTGAGTGCCTGCCAGATGTCCTTCGCGTCGTGGGTCGGGGTGGTCACCGACTCGGCGTTCAGGATCTTCAGGGTCCGGTCGACCCGGGTGGCGCCCGCGTCACGGACCTCCGCCTTCGCCGTCGCGGCCCGGTCGCCCCGGTAGGCGACGATCAGCTTCAGGCCCGCCTTCTGCGCCCGGCGGTTCTCCGCGCGGTTCAGCTCGGTGACGTCGAACAGCCGTCGGTCCAGCTTGCCGGAGCTGATCAGCCGGTGTGCGTCGGCCGGGACCAACAGGGTGTGCCCGTCACGTATCTGACGCTGCACGGGTATGTGTTCACGCCCCTTGGCGGGTCGGAAGCCCGTGACCCGGCCCTTGGCGTCCACCGAGACGCGGTCACCGGTGATCAGCGTCAGCTGGTGCCGGGCCACGGACTTGGTGCCCGTGGACCGCGCGATCTCGGGCTGTGCCACGGCCGGCGTGGTCATCCCGGCTGCGAGCGCCACGGCGGCCGCCGTGGCGATGGTCGAAACACACGCGTTTCTCACGTGTTTGCGCAACTCTCCCCCTGGAGAATCAGGCAGCCCGATGAGGGGCCACTGGTCAGTCGGCACCGCTGAGAAGCCGGTGTCGGCCGGTTCACCTACCTAGAGGGAGAATTGATCGAAAAGGTTCACAGGAACCGCACAGACAACCGGAGTTGACGGAAGTTCATCGGTGCGCGGGTGAACCGGACGGGGGGCGAGGGCGACCGAGGGGTGTGTGCCGGGCACGAGGGAGCAGCTGAGGAGCGGATTCGGGGGACAGGGGCCGGTCCGGGACGGCGGGAAGGTGCGGAGCGGGGCAGCGATGAGTTTCGGCCGCCGGACCGGTCACCCTGATGTGGAAGCCATGAGCCCGATCGTTCTTGTCGTCACCGGACGCGTCACACGGGACCGCGTGCCGGGACTCTGCGCCGAGCTGGAGTCGCTGCTGGACGGCGCCGAGGGCGCCGTCCACGACCCGGAGGCCGAGGTGGACTGCGATGTGGGCGGAGTCGTGCAGCCGGATCTGGCCCTGGTCGAGGCGATCGCGCGGCTGGGGCTCGTCGCACGCCGGGCGGGCGGCGGACGGCTCCGGCTGCGCAATGTGCCGCCCGAACTGCGGAGCCTGCTCGACCTGGTGGGGCTGGCCGATGTGGTGGACGTGCGATGCGAGGCCGGGGACGGCGGAGCCTGAGCGGGAATCCGGCCCGGGGCGGGGCCGTCCCGTTCGCCGGCCCGTCCCCTCCGGCGTCCCGCCCCACCGGCCCGCTCCCTCTACGTCCGCCCGTTCCGTATGCCGCGCCTCACGCGGCGTCCGCGTCGAGGTGGTCCGGCAGACCGAACAGCGGGAACCAGCGCGGTGTGTCCAGGAAGCAGTGCATCCCGGTGATGACGCCATCCGAGATGTCGATGACCTGCACCGCCCACGGCACGAACCCCGGTCCGTCCGGATTCGGCTTGTAGTGCGCGAACGCCGGGGCGCCGTTCGCCTCCGTCGCCACCAGCCGCGAGCCCGCGCAGCCGGCACCGTGGGAGACCATGAAGCCGGTGATGTCCTCGTGCCCCTGGAGCCATAGGTCGAACGGCGGCATGGTCATGACGGCGTCCTCGTGGAGCAGCGCGGTCAGCGCCGCCATGTCGTACCCCTCGAAGGCCGCGACGTAGCGCTCAAGGAGCCTGCGCTGCTCCTCGTCGAGCGGATCCGCGCTGTCGGGGACCAGGCCCTCGCGTTCCGAGAGGGTAGCGCGCGCCCGCTGGAGGGCGCTGTTGACCGAGGCGACCGAGGTGTCGAGCAACTCGGCGACCTCGCTCGCCTTCCAGGCGAGCACCTCGCGCAGGATCAGCACCACCCGCTGCTTGGGGGGCAGATGCTGCAACGCGGCCACGAACGCGAGCCGCACCGACTCCCGGGCCACGGCGGCCTCCGCCGGGTCGGCCGTCGTGGGCAGGATCCGCCCGTCCGGCATCGGCTCCAGCCAGGTGTTCTCCGGCAGCGGGTTGAGCGCCGCCCGGGCGAGCGGCGTCGGGCCCGTCAGATCGACCGGACGGGCCCGCTTCTTGCCCGCGTTCAGCATGTCCAGGCAGACGTTGGTGGCGATGCGGTACAACCAGGACCGCAGCGAGGAACGCCCCTCGAACTTGTCGAAGTTGCGCCAGGCACGCACCAGCGTGTCCTGTACCGCGTCCTCCGCCTCGAAGGCCGAGCCGAGCATGCGGTAGCAGTAGCCGGTCAGCTCGACCCGGTGTCCCTCCAGACGGTTGTCGATGTCCGCCGCTGCCAGATCACCCATCGCTCCACCCCTGTTGTGCTGTGACGCCACTCACTTCAGCACTGTGGAAGCTACCGCAGGCCACTGACAACGACGGCGGGAAGCACCGAAGCGGCCCACCATCAGGTCACGTTCCGGGCTTGCGCCCGTACACGTACACGTCGTCGCCGTTCTTCAGCAGTTTCCAGTAGGACTTCGCGTCGGCGTCCCGCATGTTGACGCAACCGTGCGACCCCGGCGGGTTCCACATGCTGACACCCACCGAGTGGAACGCCTGCCCGCCGTCGAAGAACTGGGAGTACGGCATCGACACGTGGTAGATGGACGAGACGTGGTTGATGTGCCGCAGGTAGATCTGCTTCGACCCGGTGCGCGTCTCGTACCCGTTCCGCCCGGTGCGTACCGGCACGGGACCGAACTTCAGCTTGCTGCCGTCCTGGATCCAGCTCAGCTGCCGGGTCAGGTCCACGCACGCTATCCGCCCCTTGTTCGTGGGGCACTTCTTGGCCTTGTTCGGGGTCTTGCCGGCTTCCTTCTGGGCCGTGAGCGTCTTCATCGTGCGCCAGGTGACCGGTCCCGCGTAGCCGATCGTGGGAGTGACCCCGTAGGTGCGCTGGAACGACTGGATCGCCTTGCAGTCGGCGGCCGACTGCTTGCCGTCGACCGGCCGGTGCAGATACTTCTCGACCTGCTTCTGGTACGGCCCGGTGGACGTCGTGCAGGACGCCGCCTGCGCGGATCCGCCGGTGCCCAGGACGAGGGCGGGCGCCGCCGTCAGACCGGCGACGGACAGTGCGACCGCCCGCCGCGCCCGGACCCCCCGAAATATTCCTGCGACTCTCATGTACGCCAACTCCCCTTCGCGCGCCGTGAGGTGATTCCGCCTGCTAGACGCGCGTCGGGGAGTGGATGGTTGTGCCTTGTACGTCTCAGTTCTGTACGGACGCCACCGGCAGGAGCCGGCGGCGCTCGGCGCGCGCGGCCCGTGAGCCGTACAGCGTGATCGAGACGACGCCGAGGACGGCGAGGAGCCCCAACGACACGGTCCCGGCCCAGCCCCCGGCGTGGAAGGCGACCGCGCCGAGCGTGCCGCCCGCGCTGGAGCCCAGGTAGTACGCGGACTGGTAGAGCGCCGACGCCTGTGCCCGGCCCTTCGTCGCCGTACGGCTCACGGACGAGGAGGCGACCGCGTGTCCGGCGAAGAAACCCGCCGTGATCAGGACCAGGCCGAGGAGTACGGCGGCCGGCTGGTCGGCGAGCGAGAGCAGCAGACCGGCGGCCGTGGTGGAGACGGCGAGGTACAGCGCGCCCCGGCGGCCGAGCCGGGCGACCAGCTTGCCCGCCGCCGCGGAGGAGACCGTACCGACGAGATAGACCAGGAAGATCGAGCCGACGATCCCCTGCGGGAGGTTGAACGGCGCCTCCACCAGGCGGTAGCCGATCACCGTGTAGACCGCGCCGAACACCGTCATGAACAGCGCGCCGATGGCGTACAGCCGGCGCAGCAGGGGATCGGCGAGGTGCCCGCCCACCGTCTTCGCCAGGGCCTTCGGGTTCAGCGAGCCCGGGGTGAAGTGCCGGGCCGCGGGGATCATGAGGTGGAAGACCACCGCGCAGGCCACGGCCATCAGCCCGACCGCTCCGAGCGCCGCCCGCCAGCCCCACAGCTGGGCGACCCAGCCGGTCAGGATCCGGCCGCTCATCCCGCCGATGCTGTTCCCCGCCACGAACAGCCCGATCGCGGCGACCAGCGCCTTCGGCCGTACCTCCTCCGCCAGGTAGGCCATCGCGGAGGCGGGCAGCCCGGCCAGTGCCGCGCCCTGGACGGCGCGCAGCGCGATCAGCCAGCCCAGCGAGGGCGCGAAGGGTACGAGCAGCCCGACCAGCACGGCGACCGTCAGGGAGGCGGTCATCATCTGCCGTCGCCCGAAGCGCTCGGAGAGCGCGCTCATCGGCAGCACGCACAGCGCCAGGGCGCCCGTCGCGGCGGAGACCGTCCAGCTGGCCTGTCCGGCCGTGGCGCCGAGGGACGCGGAGACGGCGGGCAGCAGGGCCTGGGTGGAGTAGAGGAGTGCGAAGGTCGCGACACCGGCGGCGAAGAGCGCGAAGCTCATCCGGCGGTAACCGGGGCGGCCGGGTTCGAGACGGTCCGGTCCGGCGGGGCCGGTGGCGGCGGCAGCGGCGACGGGGGACGGCTGGGGCGAGGCGGCCACCGTGAGGGTGGACGCCCCGGTACTGGCAGGAGGCATGGTTCGAAAGTAGGCTCCCCGGTTTCATGCGTCCAATGCACGAATTGGCGATAATCAATCCCATGGTGCATGAACGCAGCTCACGGCCACGGCTGTCACCGAGCAGTTACGAAGAAGACATTCGCGCGGTCCTCGCGCCGAGGCTGGCCCACTTCGAGGCGGTGGCGCGGCACGAGCACGTCACCCGTGCCGCGCACGAGCTCGGCGTCCCGCAGTCGACGCTCTCACGGTCGATGGTCAGGCTCGAACAGGACCTGGGAGTCGCCCTGTTCGCCCGCAAGGGCCGTACCGTCTCCCTGACCCCCGCGGGCCGCACCTTCCTGGGCTCCGCCGAGCGGGCCCTCGCCGAGGTCGAGAAGGCCGCCGACTCGGTACGGGCCGACGCCGACCCGGCCACCGGCAAGGTCGCCTTCGGCTTTCTGCACACCATGGGCTCCGAGACCGTGCCCGCCCTGCTCCGCGCCTTCCGCGCCGACCACCCCCGGGTCCGCTTCCAGCTCGTGCAGAACTACGGCGAGGCGATGATCGAACGCCTCCGGGCCGGCGGCCTCGACCTCTGCCTCACCTCACCCGTCCCGGACGCCCCGGATCTGGTCGCCCGCCGCCTCGACGAACAGCGGCTGCGTCTTGTCGTCCCCGAGGACCACCGGCTCGCCACGCGTCGTCGCATCCGCCTGGCGGAGGCCGCCGACGAGAAGTTCGTCACCCTCGAACCGGGTTACGGCCTGCGGCGGATCACCGACGACCTGTGCGCGGAGGCGGGGTTCACGCCACGCGTCGCCTTCGAGGGCGAGGAGGCGGAGACCCTGCGCGGCCTGGTCGCGGCGGGTCTCGGCGTGGCCCTGCTGCCGCCGCCCGCAGTGGCCCGCCCCGGCGTCGTCGAGCTCACCGTGACGGCACCGAGGGCGGCCCGCGAGATCGGCGTCGCCTGGCTGGACGGCCACCCGGACACCCCGCCGGTGGCCGCCTTCAAACGCTTCCTGCTGTCGAGGCGGGGACACCTGCTGCCGGACTGACCGGGCCGGGACGGCGCCGGAGACGGTCCCGGCTCACCGTCCGCCCGATGACCGGCCCCCGGCCGCGCGTACGGCCCGCTCGAAGTACGCGTGTGCGCGCGAGTCCTCCGGCGTGCCGAGCACACCGAGGCCGCGGTCGGCGAACGGCCCGAACAGCAGCCCGTGCCGGCGCAGGGTGTCGAACGCCGGTTCGTCGGTGTCGCGGACGGTGGCCAGGGGCAGCGTGCGTGCGGCCCCCACGGTCGTCGTCACGGCCCACCAGGCGATGTCGTCCTCCTCGACAGGGAGCGGAGTGAACCGGATCCCGCCCACCTCCGCCCAGGGAACGCGCCGACGGCTCCAGGGCCGGACGACCGTGATCCCGGCGTCGTCCAGACGTACGGCGAACCGGCCCCGCAGCGCGTAGTGCAGCACGACCGGCAGCAGCAGGCAGGTGGGGACGAACCACCTCGTCGGATGGTCCCCCCAAGGGCCGAGGACACCCACGACGGTGACGCAGACCCAGGTGAGCGCCGTTTCGGCGCACAGCCACCGCACCAGCGGCGGCCCCTCCAGCACGCGTACCCTCACCGCGGTCACGAGCGCGTCACCGGCCCCGTCCCGCCCGGTGGCGCCGTGTGCACCGCATCTTCGGCCACCGTCACCGGGCGGATCGTCGGCCACCTTCCGAAGGCGGTACTCGCGCTGTGGACCACGGCACTCATGAGCCCCCCTCATGCCGTCGCTGTTCATGGCTGCTCATCGTGTGATCAACCTATGAGTCGTGGTGGTGAGAGGCATGAGTGCCCGTACTCAACCCCATTCACGTTTCCGCCGGTTGCGCGGCCGACCGGGTGCGGCCACATCATGTGCCGCTCGGCCCCCGCCGGTTCGTCCCCTCAGTCCCGCAACGACCTTCCGAACCCCGCGGCCAGCGGCATCCGCAGCCCCAGCGGTGGCGGAGCCGCCAGGGCGTCGGCCACCGGACGGGCGTAGGCCCGGCCGAAGAGCGAGCCGCGGACGAAGTCCGTGACCAGGGCCGCCACTTCGGCCCGGTGCTGGCGCAGACCGTGGCCGTCCGAGTGGACCTCGAAACGGCAGGTGTCACGGTTGGCCTTCTTGGCCCGTTCGGCGAGCCGGAAGGAGAGCTCGGGATCGGTGCGGGCATCGTTCGTGCCGTGGACGAGCAGGACGTGCCGGCCCAGCAGATGCTTCACCGGCTCCGGCTCGTCCCGCGCGTCCTCGGGCAGCCACGGAGCCATCGCCAGCACGGAGCCGACCGCCGCGTGGCCGCCCGCCCGGAGCGCGGCCCGGCCGCCCATGCCGTGGCCGACGAGGCAGACGGGGACGTCGCCGTAGCGCCGTACGACCTCGTCCACCGCCCAACGGGCGTCCGCCGCGAGCTGCGCGTCGGTCGCGTTCCAGCCCCGGCAGCTGTAGCGCACGACATGCGCGGCGAGCCCGTCCTCCTGGCCCGCGCGGGCCAGGGTCCGGGCCAGCGGCAGCTGGAGGGCGTACGAAAGAGGGGAGGGGCGGCGGTGCGAGTCGGCCTCGCCGTCAGGGAGCAGCAGAACCACGCCGCTGACCGCAGATGGTGCTCCGGCCGTCCTGACGGCCCGTCCCAGCCTCGCAGCAGGCAGGGGGAGTGCGCGCTGTGCCATGACAGAACAGTGTCAGAAGGGCAGGTGTACTCCACCCGTATTCGCGGTCACTGTTACGTATCGGCAAGCGACAATCTACGCGCGTAGGCGCTAGAGTGCCCAAATGATGAGCCCGACCCTCCATGCGCCCCGCCAGGATCAGATCCGACGTGCCCCCAAGGTCCTTCTCCACGACCACCTCGACGGCGGCCTGCGCCCGGGAACGATCGTCGACCTCGCCCTCGCGAGCGGATACGACGGACTCCCCGAGACCGAGCCCGACAAGCTCGGCATCTGGTTCCGCGAGGCGGCCGACTCCGGGTCGCTGGAGCGCTACCTGGAGACGTTCGCCCACACCTGCGCCGTCATGCAGACCCGTGAGGCACTGTTCCGGGTGGCCGCCGAGTGCGCCGAGGACCTGGCCGCGGACGGTGTCGTCTACGCCGAGGTGCGGTACGCCCCCGAGCAGCACCTGGAAGCCGGGCTGACCCTCGAAGAGGTCGTCGAGGCGGTCAACGAGGGCTTCCGTGAGGGCGAGCGGCGGGCCCGCCAAGACGGGCACCGCATCCGCATGGGGGCCCTCCTCACCGCGATGCGGCACGCCGCCCGCTCCCTGGAGATCGCCGAACTCGCCAACCGCTACCGCGACCAGGGCGTCGTCGGCTTCGACATCGCGGGCGCGGAGGCGGGCTTCCCGCCCACCCGGCACCTCGACGCGTTCGAGTACCTCAAGCGCGAGAACAACCACTTCACCATCCACGCGGGCGAGGCCTTCGGCCTGCCGTCGATCTGGCAGGCCCTCCAGTGGTGCGGCGCCGACCGGCTCGGCCACGGCGTCCGCATCATCGACGACATCGAGGTCACCGAGGACGGCGGTGTGAAGCTCGGCCGTCTCGCCTCCTACGTACGGGACAAGCGCATCCCGCTGGAGCTGTGCCCCACCTCCAACCTCCAGACCGGCGCCGCCGCCTCGTACGCCGAGCACCCCATCGGGCTGCTGCGGAAGCTCTATTTCCGGGTCACCGTGAACACGGACAACCGGCTGATGAGCGGTACGACCATGAGCCGTGAATTCGAGAAGCTGACCGAGACTTTCGGATACTCGCTCGACGACATGCAGTGGTTCACCGTCAACGCGATGAAATCCGCGTTCATCCCTTTCGATGAACGTCTCGCGATGATCAATGATGTGATCAAGCCCGGATATGCGGAGCTGAAGTCCGAGTGGCTCTTCGAGCAGACCGCCACGACCAGCGTCTCTTCGACTTCCGGGGACTGATTCACACTTTCGGGGGGAACGGCCGGGAGGGCGAATTCCCGGCCGTTGCCCGGGCGGGGCGTGTTTGCGGGACGGGTAGTGGGCTGACTACGTTTCAGAGCCGCTCACTTCCCCTCCCCCAAGGATGAATTTCACATGAAGCAGTCTGCCGTCAGGACTCTCGGCGTCGCCGCGCTCGGTGCCGCTTTCGCCGCTGCCGCCGCGGGCACCGCCTCCGCCGCCGTGTTGCCGACCGACGCCGCGGCCACCACCCTGCCGGTCGCCGGCTCGACGCTGGAGGACGCCACCCGGACCCTGCCGGTCCAGGACGCGAGCACCAAGCTTCTCGGCACCGGCCGGCAGAAGCTCGCCGACGGCGCCACCGCGCCGGTCAAGGGCCTGCTCGGCGGTCTGCCCGCGGGTGGCCTGAAGACCAGCGGTCTGTCGACCAACGGCCTCCCGCTCGGCGGCTGATCCCCGTACGCACGCCTGTGGGGCGGACACCCGAACCGGGTGTCCGCCCCACAGGCATGTGGTGCGGCGCCTCACCAGGCGGTGGACGAGGTCTTCTCGGCCGGGAAGAACACCCACAGCGCCAGGTAGAGCAGGAACTGCGGCCCCGGCAGCAGGCAGGAGAGCAGGAAGATGACGCGCATGGTTCCCGCGGAGGTGCCGAAGCGCCGTGCCAGCGCCGCGCACACTCCACCGATCATGCGTCCGTCGAGGGGGCGGGCGAGTGCGGCCATGGTGGGCTCCTTCGTGAACCGTTGCTGAGGAGCAGCTCCGTCGTGCTCCCGATGCATTCATGGTCGCCCGACGAACAGGGGCAAAGCATCGCTCTACGGTGCGATACCGACCCTGGGAATCGTCGGGGTCGGCCCCTGAGCAGGCTCGTCCCTGGGGCGGGGCATCACCCTGATCCGCCGCTGCTTCCTGCGGCGCAGCCGCGCCCGGCCCACGGGTACGACCAGCAGATGGGCGAGCGCCACACCGATCGTGTTCAGCAACAGCGAGTCGACGTCGACGACCTGCCCCGGCACTCCGGTCTGCAGCAGTTCGATGGCGAGCGAGATCATGGCCCCCGCCGCGACGGTACGGGCCATCGAGGCCCACGGGGAGACGAACAGCCGCCCTCCGGCCATCGGCAGCAGTACGCCGAGCGGGGCCAGCAGCAGCAGTCCCGCGCCGATCCGGCGGGTGGCCTCGACCGTGCCGAGCGACAGGTCCGCTCTGATGCCGGCGAGCGGGTGGAGGTTCGAGGCCGTCGTCCACGGCACGTCGAGGGGGCGCAGCGTCAGCCAGCCGACAAGCAGCAGATGCGCGAGGAGGAGAGAGATCCCGGCCGCGCGGAAGCGGATGGCAGCTCGACTGCCCGAACCTTGACGCACGCCCCCCAAGACGCGCCGGGCGGCAGGATCGGTTCCGCCGAGCCCGACGAACCCGTCGCCGGGCCCGTTCGGCGCCTCGACCCGCTCGGGCCGAGCCCGGCCCACCCGGCGCGCGAGAACGGCGAACCGGCCGCCGGACGTCTCCCGCGCCCCGGCATTCCCGCGCTCAGGCCTTCGGCCGCGCCGCCGGCGTCGGCACGGCCTTCGGCCGCGCCTTCGTCTCCGCGGTGCACAGATACCCGCGCGGCGCGTATGCGCCGGGCCCGGCCAGCACCACCGTGCCCTGCGGGGCGAGCGTCTCGCTCTCCGCGTACGTGCACACGATCTGGGCCAGCGCCTCGGCCGGCAGGTCCTCCGGCTGCTCGCTGAGCCGCAGCGTGCCCTGCCGGTCACCGCTGCGGGCCGGGCCGATCCGCAGCCCGGCCGGAACGGCCGTGGTGAACCCGGCCCGCCGCTCGTCGGCGGACGGCTTCTGCTCCAGTTCCTCCAGGAGAGCCCGCGCTATCCGGATCCGGTCCGACTTCGCGTCCCCGACCTGCACCGTGCGGTCCACCGTGACGAGCTGCGAGGAGCAGACCAGATAGATCTGTACGGGGATGCCCCGGAGAGCCTGGGTGGTGACGTCCTCCGCGGACATCGAGCACGGCACCCGGGACGGCGCCGCCCCGGCGTCCACCGGCACGGAGGTGGTCCTGATCCCGCAGCCCGCGGCCAGCACGGCCGCGGTCACGGCACCGGCCAGCGCCACGGCCGACCGGACCGCCCGGCGGTTGCCGCCCGTCATGTCGCCTCGCCCTCCTCGTCCTGGTTCCCCGGGTCGCGGTCCCCGTCGGAACGGGTGAGCGGCTCGGCGTCGCGCGGCAGCCGCAGGACGAACACCGCGCCGTCGCCGTCCGGTGAGTTCGCGGCCGTGATGTCGCCGCCGTGGATGTGCGCGTTCTCCATGGCGATCGACAGACCGAGGCCGCTGCCCTCGGAGCGCGGCCGGGAGGCGCTGGCCTTGTAGAACCGGTCGAAGACGTGCGGCAGGACGTCCTCGGGGATGCCGGGGCCGTGGTCGCGGACCTCGATGACGAGTTCGTCGCCCTCGGTCCGCACCGCGACCCGCACCGGCGAACCGCCGTGCTTGAGGGCGTTGCCGATCAGATTCGCCAGGATCACATCGAGCCGCCGGGGGTCGAGGCGGACCAGCATGCCGCGCTCGGCGTCCAGATCCACCGCGTCCAGCCAGGCACGGGCGTCGATGCAGGCGGTCACCTGGTCGGCGACATCGACCGTGTCGAGGACGAGCCGGGCCGTGCCCGCGTCGAAGCGGGTGACCTCCATCAGGTTCTCCACCAGGTCGTTGAGGCGCCGGGTCTCGCTCACCACCAGGTGCACCGCCGGCGCGATCATCGGATCGAGGCTGTCCGCCTCGTCCTCCAGCACCTCGGTGACGGCGGTCAGCGCGGTGAGCGGGGTGCGCAGTTCGTGCGACATGTCGGCGACGAACCGTCGGCTCGCCTCGTCCCGCGCACTCATGTCCGCGACCTTCTTCTCCAGCGAACTCGCGGTCCTGTTGAACGTACGGGAGAGATCGGCGAGTTCATCGGTGCCGGAGACCACGAGCCGGGTGTCGAGCTTGCCCTCGCCGAGTTTGCGGGCGGCGTCACCGAGCCGCTGAACGGGGCGCAGCACGGTCGTCGCGGCGGCCTGTGCGAGCAGCGCCGAGCCGACCAGGGCGAGCCCGGTGGCGATCCCCAGCGACCAGGCGAGCGAGTTCAGATCCTGACGCTCCTGGTCGAGGGACTTCAGCATGTAGCCGGTCGGGCCGCCGCCGATGATCTTCGTACCGCCCACCAGATACGGCGTGCCGCGGATACTGGTCCGCTGCCAGAACAGGTGGTACGCGTACTTGTTGCCCGCCTCGACCGGCTGCTTCTTGTCGACGGCCTTCTGCAGCGACAGCGGCACGTTGTCGAGCGTGAAGGTGTCCAGGTCGGAGTTGCCGACGATCGGCTTGCCCCGGTCGCGCTCGTCGACCAGCAGCACGCTGTAGCCGGGCGAGCTGCTCGCCATCTGCACGGCGGCGTTCTGCAGATCGTCCTTGGTGGGTTGCGGCGGCAGCGAGGCCGCCCGGTTCTGCATCTCCTGGCGGAAGTCCCCGAGGGCGGAGTCCTGGGTGCGGGTCAGCACGGCCTCGCGGTTCAGCCAGTACGCGATCCCCGAGGCGGACACGGCGGCGGTCAGCGCCACCAGCGCGAACACGACGACCAGACGCAGCCGCAGACTGGTCCAGCGAAGCCCGGTGAGCAGGGTCCGTTTGACGGCATCACTCACTGAGGCGAATCCAGCCGGTAGCCCACACCCCGAACGGTACGGATCAGGGTCGGCGAGGACGGCACGTCCTCCACCTTGGCGCGCAGCCGCTGCACACAGGCGTCCACGAGCCGGGAGTCACCGAGGTAGTCGTGCTCCCAGACCAGCCGCAGCAGCTGCTGCCGTGACAGGGCCTGGCCCGGCCGGCGGCTCAGCTCCAGCAGAAGTCGCAGCTCGGTCGGCGTGAGCTGCAGATCCTCGCCGTTCTTGGTCACGGTCATCGCGGAACGGTCGATCACCACGCTCCCGAAGGACGCGGAGTCGGTGGACTCGCGCTCACCGCGGCGCAGCACCGCCCGGATGCGGGCGTCGAGCACCCGGCCCTGCACGGGCTTCACCACATAGTCGTCGGCGCCGGACTCGAGTCCCACCACGACGTCGATGTCGTCGCTGCGCGCGGTCAGCAGAATGATCGGCAGTTGGTCGGTGCGCCGGATGCGCCGGCACACCTCGAAACCGTCGATTCCGGGCAGCATCACATCCAGCACGATCAGATCCGGCCGCTGCTCACGCAGCAGTTTGAGGCCGTCCTCTCCCGTCGCCGCGGTGGCCACACGGTGGCCCTGGCGTGACAGCGAGAGTTCGAGGGCCGTGCGGATGGCGTCGTCGTCCTCGATCAGCAACAGGAAAGGCACGCTGGTCATTCTGACCCATGGTGGAGCCCCAGTTCGACAGTTGGCGCCGACTCATACATCCGGCGGACCGGCGACGCGCCGACGGCAGGCCCTGTGACAGGGCTGTGACAGTCGGCGGACAGCCCGATGAAACTGCCCCGGCAAGCTCATTGGCACAAGGAACGGACGGACTCCACCGATGGGGGGCGCAAGATGAACGCAACTCACAGCACCACCGCAAGCGCAGTTGTCACGCGTCTCCACGATGTCGGCCGGAGTACCGAGAAATCCGGTGCCGTGGGGGGCGCCTCCCTGCTTGAGCGGAGCCGAGAGCTCGGCGGCGGGCGGGGGTGCGTTCGGGGCGCCGGGCGTCAGCACACGTCGTACATGACGGTGATCGACGCGTCCGTGGGGGACAACGGGGGAAACGGCGGGGGAAGCAACGGGGGAGCCGCGTACGGGGAGGTCACGGGGGAGCGGAAGGCCCCGGCGCAGGTCGAGGACGCCGAAACGGCGTTCACTGCCTACGTCCGGGAGCGCCGCGCCTCCCTGTACGCAACCGCCTATCACCTGACCGGTGACCGGTTCGAGGCCGAGGACCTGCTGCAGAGCGCTCTCTTCTCGACCTACCGTGCGTGGGACCGGATCAGCGACAAGGCGGCGGTCGGCGGCTATCTGCGCCGCACCATGACCAATCTGCACATCAGCGCCTGGCGCAGGCGCAAGCTCAACGAGTACCCGACCGAGGAGCTGCCGGAGACGGCGGGCGACACGGACGCGATGCGCGGCACGGAACTGCGCGCCGTGCTCTGGCAGGCGCTGGCGCGGCTGCCGGAACTCCAGCGCACGATGCTGGTCCTGCGCTACTACGAGGGCCGCACCGACCCGGAGATCGCGGCCATCCTCGACATCAGTGTCGGCACGGTGAAGTCCAGCATCTGGCGGTCGCTCCGTCGGCTGCGCGAGGACGAGGTCCTCAGCTTCGGCCGTGACGAGGAGGAGTCCTTCGGCGAGCTGGTGGCCTGAGGGGACGGGGGACACGGGGGACGAGGGGGCCGCCGCCTCGGGGGAGGCGGTGGTGCACGGGGGAAGTGCTGCGGGGTCGGACGGGCTGGGGGCCCGTCCGACCCCGTCGTCAAGCCCCCCGCCGGCCGGGGGGCTGACCACCGGGGGCCGGGGCACCGCACGAACCGGTGGGCCCGAAAACCGGGG
>NZ_JBIURS010000011.1:169618-283239 GCF_044740965.1 Streptomyces sp. NPDC088252
GGGCGGGGGGGGGGGGGGGGGGGGGGGGGCGGGGGGGGGGGCCCCCCCCCCCCCGGTCGTCCGCCCCCCGGCCGGCGGGGGGCAGGACGACGGGGTCCGTGGTCACGGCACTAAAGGTTGTCCCGTAATCCGTGGCGGATCAGTGCGCGGCGTCGGATGCGGTGCATCGCAAGGCGGAGGGACGACAACGCGGCGAGGTGCCGCATCTGTCGTCGCGCGCCCGCCAGGGATTGCGGGACAGCCCTCAGACCGTCCCCTGTGCCGCGGACGCCCGTCGGCACCGGCCCGCCGCGGCGGCGGCCAGCCGCCCCAGCGCCTCCTCCTTGCCGCACGGATACGCGCCCAGCGCCGTCTGCCGCGCCACGATCCGCCGCTCCGCCCGCATCAGCCGCCACCCCCGCCGCAGCAGGAACGGCACCGACTTGCGCCCCTCGCGCAGATCCCGCAGCAGCCGTCGGCGGAATGTCGTCGTGGGACGGCCACGCAGGCACAGCGCGTCCGCGAGGACGCCCAGCTCCTGGCACCGTTCGACTATGTCCGCCGCGAAGATCCCCTCGGCCACGAACAGCGGGGTGCGCTGGATGTGGAAGGCCTCCCGGTCGACACGTGAGCTCGTGGCGATGTCGTACACCGGGACCTCGGTGCGTCCCGTGCGGCACAGCTCCGTGATCGCGGCCACCGCCGCATCGGCGTCCCAGGACCGTGCGGAGTCCCAGTCGATGTCCGTGCTGCCGGGAACGAGCGGCAGGGTGGGGTCGTCGCCCTCCTTGTAGAAGTCGTCCAGACGCAGCACCGGCAGGTCGGTGCGGGCGGCCAGGGAGGACTTGCCGGAGCCGGAAGGGCCCGCGAGCAGCACGACGCGGGTCGGGGGAGGTTGGGAATTCACAGGACACGAGTGTGAGGCATTGACCCGCGCAGGGGATCCCCCGGAGGGCGGGTTGGTATCGAGCATCACACCTCAACTACTCTACGTGTCCAGATGGTTACTCGATCTCCTCGATCAGGTGGGAAATCCATGGCACGTCACGCACTTTCCAAGTCCCGGCGCCACGCCCTGCTGCGGGCAGGTCTGGCCGTCACCGCGGTGGGTGCCGCAATCGGCGCAGGGGGTGCGGCGGCCCAGGCGGCGCCGCTGCCCCTCGCTCCGGCCGCGGGCACCGACAGCAGCCTCGGTGGGGTCTCGGAGGCGGCCGGAGGCGCGGTGACCGGGGCGGTCGGGCAGTCGCTCAGGAGCGGCGTCGCACCGGTCACGCACCTCCGGCTCGACCCGCTGGCCGGTACGGGCACGGACCCGCTGGACAACACGGTGGGGACGCAGATCGCCGACTTCGAGCCGCTCTCCACGGCCGCCGTCACCGACCCGGTGACCAGCGGCGGCGCGCTGAAGGACCTCCCGGTGGCAGGAGCGCTGCGCGGCTGAGAAGCGCGTGCACGCGGGCGCGGCCCGCTCCTCCGGGGATTTCGGGGGAGCGGGCCGCGGTCGTACGGCTCAGTACGAGGACCCGGAGACGCCCAGCGCACCCGTGGGGTGCCAGACCGTCTTCGTCTCCAGGAAGGCCGTCAGGCGGTGGGTGCCGGGATCGGCCGACCAGTCGGAGGCGCTGTCCTCGTCCGTGGCCTGCGCGCGGAGCACCCGCTTCAGGTTGTCCGCCGCCGCGATCTCCAGCTCCTTCGCCAGCGCGGCGTCCGCGCCCGTGAGGTCGATGGCGTTCACGTCCTGGTGGGACGCCAGCGGTGTCGCGATCTCAGCCGTCCCCCCGGACAGGATGTTCACCACACCGCCCGGCAGGTCGGAGGTGGCCAGCACCTCGCCCAGGGACAGGGCCGGGAGGGGGGAGTCCGCCGAGGCGATGACGACCGCCGTGTTGCCGGTCGCGATCACCGGGGCGATCACCGAGACCAGCCCCAGGAACGACGACTTCTGGGGCGCCAGGACCGCGACCACTCCGGTCGGCTCGGGTGTGGACAGGTTGAAGAACGGGCCCGCTACCGGGTTGGCCCCGCCCACGACCTGGCCGATCTTGTCGGTCCACCCCGCGTACCAGACCCAGCGGTCGATCGCCGCGTCCACGACGGCCGCTGCCTTGGACTTCGACAGGCCCTCCGCGTCCGCCACTTCGCGTACGAACTGCTCCTTGCGGCCCTCCAGCATCTCCGCGACGCGGTAGAGGATCTGGCCGCGGTTGTACGCCGTCGCGCCCGACCAGCCGCCGAACGCCTTGCGGGCGGCCACGACCGCGTCCCGCGCGTCCTTGCGGGAGGACCGGGGGGCGTTCGCCAGCCACTTGCCCTTGGAGTCCGTCACCTCGTACACCCGGCCGCTCTCGGAGCGGGGGAACTTGCCCCCGACGTACAGCTTGTAGGTCTTGAAGACGCTCAGACGGTTATCGGACATCGAGGTACGCCTCCAGGCCGTGACGGCCGCCTTCACGGCCGAAGCCCGACTCCTTGTAGCCGCCGAAGGGCGAGGTCGGGTCGAACTTGTTGAACGTGTTGGCCCAGACGACACCCGCCCGGAGCTTGTTCGCCACCGCGAGGATGCGGGAGCCCTTCTCCGTCCAGATGCCGGCCGAGAGGCCGTACTGGCTGTTGTTGGCCTTGGCGACGGCCTCGTCGGGCGTGCGGAACGACAGCACGGACAGCACCGGGCCGAAGATCTCGTCGCGGGCGATGGTGTGCGCCTGGGTGACGTTCGTGAACAGCGTCGGGGCGAACCAGTAGCCGGAGGAGGGGAGTTCGCAGGGGGCGGACCAGCGTTCGGCGCCTTCCGCCTCACCCGTCCCGACGAGCGCGGTGATCCGGGCGAGCTGCTCCGCGGAGTTGATCGCGCCGATGTCGGTGTTCTTGTCCAGCGGGTCGCCGAGCCGGAGCGTCGACAGTCGGCGCTTGAGCGCGTCCAGCAGCTCGTCCTGGACCGACTCCTGCACGAGCAGCCGCGAGCCCGCGCAGCAGACCTGGCCCTGGTTGAAGAAGATGCCGGTGACGATGCCCTCGACGGCCTGGTCGATCGGGGCGTCGTCGAAGACGATGTTGGCGCCCTTGCCGCCCAGTTCGAGGGTGACCTTCTTGTCCGTGCCGGCGACCTGGCGCGCGATGGCCTTGCCGACCGCCGTCGACCCGGTGAAGGCGATCTTGTCGACGTCCTCGTGCTCGACGAGCGCGGCGCCCGCGTCCCCGTACCCGGTGAGGATGTTCACGACCCCCTTGGGCAGGCCGGCCTGGCGGCAGATGTCCGCGAAGAACAGCGCGGAGAGCGGGGTCGTCTCGGCGGGCTTGAGGACCACCGTGTTGCCGGTGGCGAGCGCCGGGGCGATCTTCCAGGCAAGCATCAGGAGCGGGAAGTTCCAGGGGATGACCTGGCCCGCGACGCCCAGGGGGCGGGGGTTGGCGCCGAAACCGGCGTGGTCCAGCTTGTCGGCCCAGCCCGCGTAGTAGAAGAAGTGCGCCGCGACCAGGGGGAGGTCCGCGTCGCGGGTCTCCTTGATCGGCTTGCCGTTGTCGAGGGTTTCGAGAACGGCGAGCTCGCGGCTGCGCTCCTGGATGATCCGGGCGATCCGGAACAGGTACTTGGCACGCTCGGAACCGGGCAGCGCCGACCACTTCTCGAACGCCTTGCGGGCCGCCTTCACGGCCCGGTCGACGTCCGCGGCGCCGGCCTGCGCGACCTCGGAGAGCACCTCCTCG
This sequence comes from Streptomyces sp. NPDC088252, assembly GCF_044740965.1. Classification (NCBI taxonomy): domain Bacteria; kingdom Bacillati; phylum Actinomycetota; class Actinomycetes; order Kitasatosporales; family Streptomycetaceae; genus Streptomyces; species Streptomyces sp. NPDC088252. The sequence continues at coordinate 173,303 of NZ_JBIURS010000011.1, forward strand.
CTGCTCGGCGAGAGAGTCTTGAAGACCTTGCCGTCGGCCGCCTCGGTGAACTCACCGTCGATGAACAGGCCGTACGAGGGCGCGATGTCGACGACCGAGCGCGACTCGAGAGCTGGTGCGTACTCGAATGCAGATGTCTGCTTGTCCATGGTCATGGGGTTCTCAGTCCACCGTCACGTAATCGGGGCCGGAGTAGCGGCCGGTGCTGAGCTTCTGGCGCTGCATCAGCAGATCGTTCAGCAGGCTGGAGGCGCCGAAGCGGAACCAGTGGTTGTCCAGCCAGTCCTCGCCCGCGGTCTCGTTCACCAGCACCAGGAACTTGATCGCGTCCTTGGAGGTGCGGATGCCGCCGGCCGGCTTCACGCCGATCTGTACGCCGGTCTGCGCCCGGAAGTCGCGCACGGCCTCCAGCATCAGCAGGGTGTTCGCGGGCGTGGCGTTGGTGGAGACCTTGCCGGTCGACGTCTTGATGAAGTCCGCGCCCGCCAGCATGCCGAGCCAGGAGGCACGGCGGATGTTGTCGTACGTGGACAGCTCGCCGGTCTCGAAGATCACCTTCAGCCGGGCGTCGGCGCCGCCGGGCCGCGCGCACTCCGCCTTCACGGCGAGGATCTCCTCGTAGACCTTGAGGTAGCGGCCGGAGAGGAAGGCGCCCCGGTCGATCACCATGTCGATCTCGTCGGCCCCGGCGGCCACGGCGTCGCGGACATCCGCGAGCTTGACGTCGAGCGCGGCGCGGCCGGCCGGGAAGGCCGTCGCCACGGACGCCACCTTCACGCCGGAACCGGCCAGCGCGGCGACGGCGGTCGCCGCCATGTCGGGGTAGACGCAGACCGCCGCGGTGCGCGGGGTCGTGCGGTCGGTCGGGTCGGGATGGACGGCCTTGGCGGCGAGGGCCCGGACCTTGCCCGGGGTGTCCGCGCCTTCCAGCGTCGTCAGGTCGATCATCGAAATGGCCAGGTCGATGGCGTACGCCTTGGCCGTCGTCTTGATCGAACGGGTTCCGAGGGACGCGGCGCGCGCTTCGAGGCCGACGGCGTCGACGCCGGGCAGCCCGTGCAGGAAGCGGCGCAGCGCACTGTCGGACGCGGTCGCGTCGGAGAATGCGGGAGCTGTGGTGGGCATGGTCACCAGAGGAGCATATCTACGCGCGTAGCGACCTGTACAGGGGGCCCGCTCGTCCGAGCGTAGTGCGGTACGGGGGCGGGCGCTCCGGCACCCCTTGCGCGCGTCAGGCAGAATCGGGCCCATGACGAGCCCCACACCACCCGCCGAGCCGACCTACGCCGACCGGACCTTCCGGTCGCCCGCCGGGATCGTCGGTGGTGTCCTGCTGCTTGTGCTCATCTGCTGGATCGGCGGGGACGCCGCGCTCCGGGGCCACGGGCGGGTGCCGTGGCTGGCGCTGGCCGGGATGCTGACGGCGGTCCCACTGGTCGTGGCGTTCACGCTGCGCCCCGTCGTGTTCGCCGACGACCGGCGGATCAGGATCCGCAACCCGTTCCGGACGATCACCATGCCGTGGACCGAGGTCGCGAATCTGCGGGCCGGGTATTCGAGCGAGCTGTTCACCGAGGGCGGCACCAAGTACCAGATGTGGGCGGTGCCGGTGTCGCTGCGCCAGCGGAAGAAGGCGGCCCGGCAGCAGTCCCGGCAGTCGGTGGAGGACCCGTACGGCCGGACCTCGGTGCACGCCGACGTCCGGGACAGCAAGTCCCGCATGGCGACGGCCGACCGCACCATGGCGGACCTGCGGGAGCTGGTGGAGCGCGCGAAGACGGGCGCGGCTGCGGGCGCGGCGAAGTCCGCGGAATCGCAGGAGACCTCGGCGTCCTCGGTCTCGGTGCGCTGGGCGTACGAGGTGATCGCACCGGCGGTGGTGGGCGCGGTGCTGCTGGTGGTGCTGTTCGCGACCGGCTGAGGCGGTGCCGGAGCGCATCCGTACGGGGCGGCGCCCGGCTTCTACCCCTCGTCGGCCGGCCGGGCCGTCGGCGGCGGCACGGTCCGTAGGCGCCGAGGGGGTCGCGGGCGCCGGGGAATCGGCGACGGCGTTCCCGCCGCGACACGCCGAGGGGCTCGAAGGGGCCGGGAGGGGGCGGTCAGTACGCCGAGGCAGGCGATGACGAGCACGATCCCCATCCAGCCGAGGACGGGCAGGTGCTCGCCCACGACCAGCACCGCGAACACCGCCGCCACGGCGGGCTCCAGCAGGGACAGGGTCGTCGCAGTGCTCACGGGGATGCGGGCCAGGCCGAACCCGAACAGGACGTACCCGGTGAACATCGGCACCAGTGCCATGTAGAGGCCGACGCCCGCGTTCGTCCAGGAGGCGACCAGTGGCGCGCCGGTGGCCGGCAGTACAGGCACGAGCAGCAGCCCGCCCAGCCCGAACACCGCTCCCATGGCCGCGCGGGAGGCGATGCCGCGGGTGATGAGTCGGTGCGCCGCCCACGCGTACACGGCGTAGGTCAGGCCCGCGACCAGCCCGAGCCCCACGCCGGCGACGGTCTGCCGGGCGGACCCCGCACCGGTCACGGAGCCGCCCCGCGCGGCCTCGGCCGCACACAGCAGCACGGTGCCGGCCAGTCCCAGGGCGGCCCCGGCCATCCATCGCCGGGACAGCCGCCGCCGGTCGACGATCCGTTCGATCAAGGCCGATGCCAGCGGGGCCGAGCCGATCGAGACGACCGTTCCCGCCGCGACACCGGCCAGATGCATGGAGGTGTAGAACGCCAGCGGGTACAGCGCCACGCCGGATCCCCCGACGAGCACGATCCGCCACTGCGCCACGAGCCCCGCGCGGACCTGTGCGATGCGGCGCCCGGCCACGAGCGCCTGCAGCAGGCCGCCCAGGCCCATCGCCGCGGCGCCGATCGCCAGGGGCCCCACCTGCGGCGCGAAGGTGGCCGCGGTGCCCGTGGTGCCCCACAGCACCGAGGCCAGCAGTACGGCGAACGCGCCCGCGCCGGGTCCAAGGGCGCGCCCGGCCGGCCGGATCACAGGCCGTCCACCAGACGAGCCGCCATGTCGCGTGCCCGTCGCATGCGCACGCCGTCTCCTTCGAGGCCCGCGCGCACGATGGCCCCTTCGAGCAGGAACGCCAGGTGTTCCGCCGTGGCGCGGGCCCGCTCGTCCTGGCCGGGCAGCAGCTGCCGGAGATGGGTGACGAGCAGGTCCTCGACCTGCTCCTTGTGGTGGCGCACCACTGTCCGGCCTTCGTGTCCGTTGGGCAGCTCGGCAGCGGCGTTGAGCAGCCCGCATCCTCGGAAGCCGTGCTCATAGGCGAGATCGGCGTGGTCCGCGTAGGCGTCGAAGACCGCGAGCACGCCCTCCCTCGGGTTCCGCGTCCCGGCCAGGCGCCGCCGGTAGAGGCCGAGCCACTCCTCGTGCCGGGCCTGGAGATAGGCGGAGACGAGGTCGGCCTTGGAGGCGAAGTTGTTGTAGAGGCTCATCTTCGCCACACCGGCCTCGGCCGTGATCGTGTCGATCCCCGTCGCCGCGACGCCGTCGGCATAGAACCGGCGCGCGGCGGCGTCGAGGATCCGTCCTCGTGCGGCCCCGCGTCGCCGCGTCACCGGCTGCTTGTCGCCGGCCTTCGGATCGGTCATTCCTGCCCCTCTCCAGATTAGGTAGACCAGTCTACCTAATAAGGGGGAGCGATTTGGTCGGGATCCGGCTGTCGAAGCCGCCTGCGGGACAGCTCTTGGGGGGCTGCTCATGCGCGGACCCCGGCCCGATTCCGGCGGGCCGGGGTCCGTGTCATGTCATGTGCGCGGCTCGGTCACCAGTCGTAGTCGTCGTAGTCGTCGTGCCCGATCACCCGGAAGCTCGCCCCCACCCCGTCGGGGACGAAGATGCCTCCTTCGACGCGCCGCGGGAACACGCCATTGGTGGCACCGTGCGGTCCGACGGTGGCGACGGGGGCGCCGTTGTCGCAGGTGGCCCCGCTGAAGACCTCCACCGTCCGCCAGCTGTCGTTGTAGACGTTGAAGCTCGTGGAGCCGAGGCCGCTGGCGGCGGTGATGCAGCCGCCGGGGGTCGCGGAGTACGTGCGCTCGTTGAAGTGGATCCGGCCCTCGCGCTCGCGCCTGTCGCGGCCCTCGCCGTAGCCCCTGCCGCCGCCCCGGCCCTCGCCGTAGCCGCGATCGTCGCCGCCTCTGCCCCCTTCGTCGCCTCTGCCTCCTTCGCCGCCCCGGCCCTCGTCGTCCCCTCTGCCCTCGTCGCCCCTGCCTCCGTTGCCCTTTCCGGTGTCGGCCGCACCGTCGGGGACGGCGGCGGGCGCGGGAGCGGGGACGGCGGCCTGCTGGACGATCGGGGGCGCCGGCGCCGCCGGGGCCACCTGGGCCGGCTCGGAGGTGGCGGCCGAGGTGAGGGTGCTGCCGGTGGCGATCAGGGCCGCGGCGGCCGCGACCGTGCCGACGATCACGGTGGAACGTTTAGCCATGTCACTTCTCCTGTCTCAGAGAGGTCGGCTGCGCAGTCGACCCGTGACTGAACGTACTTTCGCCCCTCATACCTGTCATATCGGGCGTATCGAAAAGCTGATCCTGCGGTGCCGGTCGGGACGACGGCCGCCCGTATGCCATTCAGGTGCAATCCGACGGCCCATCGGAATCCGTTGTGTGCAGGTGAATTGATGCGCCGTTCGCCTGTCCGGGCGACCTCCCGGCATCCGCTCGGCCCGGAAGCGGCGTGTCGTTCATTGACACGGTCCGGGCAGGAGCCGCCGGGCCCCTCTCGCGTCCGGGCTGCCAGCGGGTACGGGCGTCGGCCCGGCCCCGCCGGCCGTGCGCGGGGCCGTGCCTCCGCCGATGCGCTCGGTACTTGATCCGTTCGGGTGGCCGAGGCATCGGCTTCATGCTCATGGCGTGGTACGGGACGGTGTGGATCGTGGGCGGCAGCACGGCCGTTCGACCGGAAACCCGCCGTCAACCCGCCTGCCCCGCCTCACCTGTTGAGGAAGTCCGCACACCGGTAGGGGCCCAGCGCGGCGCCTTCGGACGGTCGCACGGTGACCTCGACGTCGTCGGTCCTGACCTTCCGGTCGAGTACGGACTGGGCGCGTGCCAGCGTGCACACCAGTTGGCCCGTGCCCTGGTCGCGCCCCGTCTGCGGATAGGGGCCGTACAGGCGCAACGTGACCCGGGTGCCCGTTCCGGTCGCCGAGAAGCCGGGGAGCTCGACGAAAGAGGTGAGCCCGTCGCCCTGCGCGGCGGGCGGCGGTCCCTGGAGGAGCAGCTTCACCACCGAGGCGAGGTTCTTGATCTTCACGTCCGGCACGGGCACTCCGCGCAACCCACCGGCGGACGCGTAGTACAGCCGGATTCCGCGCGTCGGCCCGGACGCGGACTCGCCCGCGCCTATCACCCCGGTCGGCTGGACGCCGCAGCCCATGAGGGCGATTCCCAGTGCGGCCACCACGACTCCCTGCCGGACCTTCATTCCGCGTCCTCCTCCGTACGTCGCAGGGGCAGCCGCAGTGTGAACACCGCGCCGCGCCGTGGTCCGTCGGCCACGTCGATCGTGCCGCCGTGCAGCCGCGCGTTCTCCAGCGCGATCGCCGTCCCGAGCCCGCTGCCCTGTCCGCTGTCGTCGGCCGTGCCGCGCGTGCGGGCCTCGTCCGCCTTGTAGAACCGGTCGAAGACCCGCTCCCGGGCCCCCGGCGGCAGCCCGGGTCCGCGGTCGGCGACCTCCAGCGTCACCCACTCCCCGTCCGCCGCGAGAGCCGTCCCGAGGGTCACCGTGATCGGCGGGGCTCCGTGCCGCAGCGCGTTGCCCACCAGATTCGCGACGATCACGTCGATGCGGCGCCGGTCGACCACCGCCCGTACGTCCTCCTGGAGATCTGTCCGCACCCGGTCCGTCCAGCCGCGCAGCGCCAGCGAGGCCCGCACGGTGTCGGCGAGGTCCGTCCCGGTCGCGTTCAGCCGTACCGCCTTGGCGTCGAAGCGGGAGATCTCCATCAGGTCCTCGACCAGCCGGGCCAGCCGTGCCGTCTCCGCGCCGACGGTACGCGCCGCCCGCGCGGCGTCCGGCGGAAGCTGGTCGGCGTCCTCCTCCAGGACGGTGGCCACCATCGTCATCGCCGCGAGGGGCGTGCGCAGTTCGTGCGACACGTCCGCCACGAAGCGGCGTGCCTTCGCCTCCTGCTCGCGCAGTTCCGCGTCGGAGGCCTGGAGCGCGTCGGCGGACTCGTTGAACGTCCGTGCCAGGTCGGCCAGTTCGTCGTGCCCGGTGACGGCGACCCGGCTGCCGAGGTCTCCGGCCGCGAGCTCACGGGTGGCCCGGCCCAGCTTTCGCACCGGACGAAGGACCGTCCCCGCGGCCAGCAGCGCCAGGACGGCGGACAGCAGCACCACCGGCGCGACGCCCGCCCGCACGGAGTCCAGCAGGGCGGCGGTGTCGTCGCGTTCGGCCCGCAGATCGGTGATCGCGAAGACCTCCAGGCCGGAGGTGCGGTGGTCCCCGTCGGCGTACCGCACCGGCATGCCGACGACCAGATAGGGCTCGCCCCGCCACACCACCCGCTGGAACCGGGCCCCGCCCCCGGCGCGCACGGCGGCGCGCAACTCGGCGGTGATCCGTCCCTCCGTGTCGGCGAGCGAGTCGGAGACCGCGACGAGGTCCTGGTAGCGGACGACCACGACGCGGGAGCCGATGCCGTCCGAGACCTTCGCCGCGAACCGGGCCAGCGCCTGCTGGTCGGGCGGTACGTCGAAGTCGGCGGCGACCGCAGTGACCCGCTCCCGGAGGTCGTTCACGGCGGCGTTCTGGGTCCGCTGGAGGACGGCGGTGCGGGCCTCCCGGTAGGCGAGGGCGGTCGCGGTCACCGCACTGACGAGGGCGACGACGACGAAGGTGACGACGAGCCGGGTGCGCAGCCCACCGACCAGCCGCCGGGCGCGCCCCGTCGGCGCGGCGCCGCGCCCGCCTTGGCCCGTACGGTTCACAGCGGCCCGAAGCGGTAGCCGAAGCCCCGCACCGTCTGTATGTACCGCGGCTTCGCGGGCACGTCCTCGATCTTGGCCCGCAGCCGGCCGACCGCCGCGTCCACCAGCCGGGAGTCGCCCAGGAAGGTGTGGTCCCAGATGGATTCGAGGAGCTGCTCGCGGCTGAGGACCCGGCCGGGGGAGGCCGACAGCTCCAGCAGCAGCCGCAGCTCGCTGGGCGGCAGCGCGATGGGGACGCCGCGCTTGGTGACGGTCAGTGCGGCGCGGTCGATCACCAGCCCGGCGAAGCCGGCGTCCGCCTTCCGCGCCTGCCCGGACGGTTCCGCGCGCCGTAGCGCGGCCCGGATGCGGGCCTCCAGCACGGGGGCGGTGACCGGCTTGACCACATAGTCGTCGGCGCCCGCCTCCAGGCCGGTCACGATGTCCGAGTCGTCGCCGCGCGCGGTCAGCATGATGACCGGCATGGCGGTGGTCCTGGCGCGGATGCGGCGGCACACCTCGAAGCCGTCCATGCCGGGCAGCATCAGATCCAGCACGGCCAGCTCGACCTTCCCGCCCCCGGGACCGTCCAGCAGGGCGAGGGCCTGCTCGCCGGTGGCGGCGGTGTCGACGTCGTACCCGTGCCGGCGCAGCACGAGCTCCATTCCGTCCCGTACGGACGCGTCGTCCTCGATGAGCAGTACATGCGGCATGGGGCCGATTATGAGCATGCCCCGACCCTTCCCGCACACCCCGTACGGAGGCGGACGCGCAGGTCGAGGGCATTGTTACGTTCCCATCATGTGCTCATGGACGGGCCATCATCCGCGGCGGCGAGCGTGAAGCGCATGAGCTTCCTCAGGACGAACCCCCGCGCCACCGCCCGGCTGCGCGTGGCCGCTCTCGTGGCCGTGCCCGTACTCGCCCTCTGCGCCGCGTGCGGCGGCGGTGACGACAGCACCGACGGGGCGAAGAAGAACGAGACGATCGCCGACGTGCCGGACGCGCCGACCGCGAGCGCCACGAAGGGCGGGAGCGGGCCGGGCACCGGGTCCGCGGGCAAGAGCGCCTTCTACGACGCGCAGATGAAGTTCGTCCAGTGCATGCGTGCCAAGGGCGGCTACGAGGAGTACCCCGACCCCAAGCTCAGTGGCTACCTCGACTGGACGAAGATCAACGAGCTCGGCTCCCAGCCCGGCCGCAACGCCGGCATCAAGGCCGGAAAGAACAACGTGTGCGTGCCCGAACTGCAGGCCGTCATGGCGGTCGAGCCCAAGCGCGACCAGCAGAAGTCCTACGAGTCGATGCTCGCGCACGCCAAGTGCATGCGGGACCACGGCGTCTCCAGGTTCACCAACCCGACCATGAGCGGCGGCAACGCGATCCCCGGCGGCGACCCGAACCCGGGGTCCCCGTCCATCGACTCGGATTCACCGTCGTACAAGCAGGCCCGCGAGGCGTGCAAGTCGAAGCTGCTCGACGGTCTGGACGGCATGCAGTGAAGCACCGCGGCATTTCTCTCGCGCTCGTCGCGGTGACCGTCGCCGCCGCCGTCACCGGGGGCGTCCTGTTCCTCGGCGACGGCGGCGACACGGGCGCCTCGGGGAAGGGCGGCGACCCGCCGCCCGCCACCGCGACCGTCGTACGCACCGACCTCGTGCAGTCCAAGACGGTCGACGGCAGGCTCGACTTCGCGCAGCGCCGCCCCGTCAAGTCCGCCGTCGAGGGCACGGTGACGGTGGCCGCTTCCGAAGGGAGGACGGTGGCCATGGGGCAGGCGCTGTACGAGCTGAACGACAAGCCCGTCACCCTCCTGTACGGGCCGGTCCCGATGTTCCGCGAGATGAAGGTGGGCGACCGCGGCAGTGACGTACTCCAACTGGAGCGCAATCTGCGCGACTTGGGGTACGGATCGAAGCTGCTCGTCGACATCTGGTACGACGAGGACACCGAGGCCGCCGTCAAACAGTGGCAGAAGTCCCTGAACCGCGAGGCCACCGGCAGGGTCGGCAGGGGTGATGTCGTCTTCCAGCCCGGCCGGGTCAAGGTGGTCGCCGCCGACGCGGCGCTCGCCGACCAGGTCGGACCGGACACCCCGGTCCTGACGATCGCCTCCACCAAGCCCGTCGTACGGGCGGAACTGGACCAGACCGACGGCGCGCTCGTCTCCAGGAACACCAAGGTCGAGGTCACCCTGCCGAGCGGGAGGACCGTGGCCGGCAAGGTCGCCGGGACGGTGCGCCCCGAGGAGCCCGCGTCGGGGGGCGGAGCTGGCGCGCAGGACGGCATCACCGTCGAGGTCGTCCTGGACGGCGGGGTCGGCGCCGCGTCCGGTGAGGACGCCAAGGCGTCGGCGAGCGTGAAGTTCGTCAGCGAGGCGCACAGGGGTGTCCTCGCGGTCCCCGTCGAGGCGGTCGTCGCCCTGCGCGGCGAGAACGGCGGCTACGGCCTCCAGGTCGTGACGGGCACCACCTCAAGGATGGTGCGGGTGGAGACGGGCATGACCGCCGACGGACAGATCGAGGTCAGCGGCCCGGACCTGCGCGAGGGCATGAAGGTCGGAGCGGCGAAGTCATGACGCCGGACCCGGTGATCGAACTGCGGGACGCCACCAAGTCGTACCCCGGCGGCGTCCACGCCCTGCGCGGAGTGAACCTCACCGTCGAAGCGGGCGAACTGCTCGCCGTCGTCGGCCCGTCCGGCTCCGGCAAGTCCACCATGCTCAATGTCATGGGCACCCTCGACAAGCCCACCACGGGCACCGTCGAGGTCGCCGGGTACGACGTGTCCCGGCTCTCCGACTCCCGGCTCTCCGCGCTGCGCGCCCGCCACATCGGCTTCGTGTTCCAGCACTTCCACCTGGCGGCGGGGCGCGACGCGGTGGACAACGTCGCCGACGGGCTGCTGTACGCGGGCGTTCCACCGAGGGAACGGCGTGCGCGTGCGCGGGAAGCGCTCGCCGGGGTGCGGCTGGAACACCGCTGCTCGCACACGCCGAACGAGCTGTCCGGCGGCGAGAAGCAGCGCGTGGCCATCGCCCGCGCCCTGGTGGGGGAGCCCCGGCTGCTGCTGGCGGACGAACCGACCGGGGCACTGGACACCGCGTCCGGGAAGATCGTCATGGAGCTGCTGCACGAGCTGAACGCGTCCGGCACCACCATCTGCGTGATCACCCACGACAACGAGATCGCGGACTCGCTGCCGCGCCGGGTCCGCTTCAAGGACGGCGAGATCGTCTCGGACTCGCGCTCCGGCGCGCGCCCCGCCTCCCGCACGGAAGGGGCCGGCCCATGAGGAACGACCTCAAACCCGCCCGTCTCTCCCCCCGCGACATCCTCCGCGTCGGCGCGGTCGGCCTGCGCGCCCGCCGCGCGCGCGTGGTGCTCTCGGCGCTCGGCATCGCCATCGGCATCGCGACCATGGTCGCGGTCGTCGGTCTGTCCGAGTCGAGCCGCGCGGGCCTGATGGCCCAGCTCGACCGTCTCGGCACCAACCTCCTCACCGCCGAGGCCAGCGAGGACCCCATGGGAAAGCCGGTCAAGCTCCCCAGGAACGCGGTCGCGATGGTCGAACGCGTCGGCCCGGTGCAGCACGCCACGGCCACCGCCGACGTCGACGCCCGGATCCGCCGCAGCGACGTGGTCCCCCAGGAGCGCACCGCCGGCGTCACCGCCCAGGCGGCCCGCATCGACCTGCTGTCCACGCTCGGCGGCGAGGTCGACACGGGCGCCTGGCTGGATCCGGCCGACGAACGCCTCCCCGTGACGGTCCTCGGCGCGGTGGCGGCGCAGCGCCTCGGCATCACCCGCACCGGCGAGACGATCATGATGAACGACACCCGTGTGGTCGTCGTCGGCATCCTCAAGCCGCTCGAACTGGTCCCCACCCTGGACCGGGTGGCCATGGTCGGATTCCCCGCCGCCGAGAGCTACTTCGGCTTCGACGGCCACCCCACCACCGTCTTCGAGCGCTCCACGGACGCCTCGGTGGAGGACGTACGGGCGATCCTGGCCCGCACCATCAGCCCCGGCAACGAGGCGAGCGTCAGGGTCTCCCGCCCCTCGGACGCGCTGGCCGCCAAGGCCGCCACCGACAGGGGCCTGACGACCCTGATGCTGGGCCTGGGCGCGGTGGCCCTCCTGGTGGGCGGGGTGGGCGTCGCCAACACCATGGTCATCTCCGTCCTGGAACGCCGCCAGGAGATCGGCCTGCGCCGCTCACTGGGCGCGACCCGGGGCGCGATCCGGCTCCAGTTCCTCACCGAGTCGCTGCTGCTGTCGGCCCTGGGCGGCGTGACGGGTGCGCTGATGGGCGCGGCAGCGACGTTCGGTTTCGCGCGGGTCCAGGGCTGGACGGCGGTGGTCCCGCCCTGGTCCCTGGCGGGCGGCCTGGCCGCCACCCTCCTGATCGGCGTGATCGCCGGCCTCTATCCGGCGATCCGCGCCTCCCGTCTCCACCCGACGGTGGCTCTGAACGCGACGTGAGGCGGGGGCGTACGGGGCGCCCTCCCGGGGCGGCGTCCCGTACGCCCCACGTGCTCGACGCCAGATGTGCGACCGCTGGTCCGGGGCGGGCGTGCCACACGCTCACGAGCCGCACATGCGAGGACATCGCACCTGGTCACAGGGCGTATGACGGTGGTAGCCGCAATCGATTGCCTGTGCCACGGTGAGGTCATGGAGGGCAAACGGCACACGCGTACACGCGACCACCACCGTCACGAGCCCGGCCGCACCGGCGCCGAGCACCGGCACGGGGCGGGAGGCGCGCTGCCGACGCGGCTGCGGCACCGGCTCGCCCATGTGTTCACGCCGCACGGTCATGAAGCCGGTGACAAGGTCGACGCCGTGATGGAGACCTCCCGCGAGGGGATGCGCACACTGTGGATCTCCCTGGCGGTCCTGGGGGCGACCACCGTGGTCCAGGCCGCGACCGTCGCCCTGTCCGGCTCGGTGGCGCTGCTCGGCGACACGATCCACAATGCCGCCGACGCACTGACCGCCGTCCCGCTGGGCATCGCCTTCGTGCTCGGGCGGCGGGCGGCGAACCGCCGTTACACCTACGGCTACGGCCGCGCCGAGGACCTGGCCGGCGTTCTCGTCGTGGCGACCGTCGCGGCGTCCGCGGCCCTGGCCGCATGGGTGGCCGTCGACCGGCTGCTCGACCCCCGTGACATGACCCATCCGTGGGCGGTCTCCGCGGCTGCCCTGACCGGGTTCGTCGGCAACGAATGGGTCGCCCGCTACCGCATCCGGACCGGCCGGAGGATCGGCTCCGCCGCGCTGGTCGCCGACGGCCTGCACGCCCGTACCGACGGCTTCACCTCGCTCGCCGTCCTCCTGGGGGCCGGCGGCGCCGCGCTCGGATGGCGGGCGGCGGACCCGGTCGTCGGTCTGCTGATCACTCTCGCCATCCTGCTGGTGCTCAAGGACGCCGCCCGCGAGGTCTACCGGCGTCTGATGGACTCGGTCGACCCCGCCTCGGTCGAGGCCGCGGAGCGCGCGCTGCGCGGTGTGGAGGGGGTCCTGGACATCGGACAGGTGCGGATGCGGTGGATCGGCCATGTCCTGCGCGCCGAGGCCGACATCGTGGTCGATCCGCGCCTGACGGTCGTCCAGGCGCATGAGTTGGCCGTCGACGCCGAGCATGCCCTGATCCACGCGATTCCGCGGCTGACCGCCGCGACCGTCCATACCGACCACGCCCCCATCGGCAGCAGGGACCCGCACGCGGCCCTCGTCCACCACGTCGAGCGGCCGGGGCCACCGCCGGTGACGGCTGAAACGATCGGCCGACGAGGCCTTCGGCCGTGGTCGCCCCCGGCCCCCGGCCGGGGCCCGGCCGCGGGTGGCCACGGCGGGGCCCCGGAGCCGATCAGGCCGTGATGGGCTTGGTGCGGGAGCAGTTCGTGAAGTCCTTCCACGGCCGTGTGCCGTCCGGCCCCGGCGCGCTCGCGTAGGTCGGGTTGCCGGTCAGGGTCTGCTGACGGTGCTCGTGGGTGATGTCGATACCGAAGAGCTTGAAGCCGAGACTGAACCGGCCCGCGGAGAGACCGAATCCGATGCCCAGTGAGGCGTTCCACCAGTCGGTGTCGACCTCGTAGTCCAGCCGCTGCAGCCGACCCTTGTCGTGCAGCAGTCGCCGTATCGCGGACGCGTCCCGCGTCAGCGGCTCGGCCATGGAGGAGGGCGACGGCATCGCCTCGTCGGCCGGGTTGCTGCCGCGTCCGCGCAGCCAGTCCTCGGCCGTGGTGCTGTCCTTCTGGTCGGAGAGGTCCAGTTCGGCGACCTCGGTGTGCAGATCCGACTCCGTTTCGCCGCCGCCTGCGCCGATGTCGATGGTCACCGGGCCCGCGTTGGCGCCTCCGCCGACGGACACCCCCTCGTCGCCGCCGCTCTCCTGGCTCGTGGTGATCTTCATCTTCTGCGGGTGGTGCGCCTCACCCGCCTCCTCCTCGCGGTCGTACGCCTCGGCGTCGTAGGTGACGGCGACCTGCTGCATCCGCGATCCGCTCGCCTGGCCGCCGGGACCGACCGAGCCGTTGAGCGAGAAGGTGTAGACGAACGTGATCCTGCCGGTGTCCGGGCCGGTCTTGTGGCGCATGACGACCACATCGTTGCTGAGCGCGCCCGACACGCCCTCGGCGGAGACGTTGCCCACGCTCTTGGTCTCCGGCACGTCCTTGATGATGCTGTTGGACTGGGCGTTCTTGATGAGCTTGTCGAGGGCCTCGCCCTTGACGCCCGGGTTGTTCTTCGTCACCTCGTGGGCGATGGTCTGCCGCAGAGCCGCGACCTCCTTGTCGTTCTTTGCGTACTTGCCGCCGAAGCCGACGCTGCCCGAGGCCTCGGTGGTGGTCTTGGTGATGTCGATGTCCGGAGCGCGCTCCGGATCCACGTCGGGCTTGTCCTTGTCGGCCCAGTAGCTGCAGATCATGCCCAGTTCGGAGGCGCGGGGGCCGGTCTTGTCACGGCATTTCTCCGCCTTCTTGAGGTACTCGGAGAACTGCTTCGCCTCGTCGAGGTTGGCCGCGAGGTCGGCGTTCGGGTCGTCCGTCCTGTGCGCGTCGAACATCCACTGCCCGCCGCTGCCGCTGCCGCGCATGTAGCTGCCGCTGAGCGAAGCGCCGCCGCCCCACTTCTTCAGGCCGGGAATGCTCGCACCGATCGAGCCCGAGACGCCGCCACCGGTGGTGCTCATCCGCTCCAGGGTGACCGAGCCGTCGGACCACTGCGAGAGTTTGACCTGCTCGGAATGGCTGATCTTGATGAACAGGATCTGGACGACGACCGTGTCCTTGGTGTCGTCCACGGCCAGCAGGCACCGGGCGGGTTGGAACGGATCCTTCTCGTCCGGGTCGTCCGGAGCGGGGGACGCCGACGGAGCCGGAGCAGTGATCGGTTCCCCGGGTTCGGACTCCGGCGCCCCCGGCTCCTGCGGACCGGGCGTCTCCTGCCCGTCGACGGCAACGTTGTCAGAATCGCAGGAACCACCGCCTCCGGCGACCTGCACCAGTCGGCACAGGGCTGTCGCGAAGCCGTCGTTCAGCCCGGTCGGGATGGTCGTGGTCGCGATGGCGCCGACCAGCAGCGCCACCAGGGTGATGAGACCGAGGTATTCGACGCCGGTCTGCCCCCGGTCCGTCCTTCTTCGATGCCCGCTCTTCGTCCGCATGCCTGTGAGCCCCCTGCGCGACCCGCTCGACCGACCCCCGTCTGCCGGGGGCAGCGTAGAAGCGGAAGAAACGATCCGGAGAGGGCCACAGGACCCAGTTCCGGGCCCATGGGCCGGCTGGGCCCGGAACCTCGGGCAGGTCCCGGGCCCGCACGACGAGGTGGCGCGGTGTCAGATCCCGGCTGCCGCCGCCAGGTCCCGCTTGATCCCGGCGAGCAGCTGAGCACCCTTCGCACGGGCCGCGGGCAGCTCTGCCGCCGAACCGACCGGCACCACGACCTCCAGATAGCACTTGAGCTTCGGCTCGGTGCCACTCGGGCGGACGATCACCCGGGCGCCCTGGAGCCGGTAGCGCAGCCCGTCGGTGGGCGGCAGCTGCTCGGTGCCCCGGGACAGATCCTCGGCCGAGGTGACGGCGAGTCCGGCGAGCGAGGCCGGAGGCTGTTCGCGCAGCCGCCGCATGGCGTCCGCGATGACCGACAGGTCCTCCACCCGGACCGACAACTGGTCGGTGGCGTGCAGCCCGTGGGCGACCGCGAGGTCGTCGAGGAGATCGAGGAGCGTACGCCCCCGCTCCTTGAGCACGGAGGCGAGTTCGGCGACGAGCAGCGCGGCCGTGATGCCGTCCTTGTCGCGCACGCCGTCCGGGTCGACGCAGTAGCCGAGCGCCTCCTCGTACCCGTACCGCAGACCGTCCACGCGGGCGATCCACTTGAAGCCGGTGAGCGTCTCCTCGTACCCGAGGCCCGCCTTCCCGGCGATCCGGCCGAGCAGCGAGGAGGACACGATCGACTCGGCGAGGACACCGGTCACGCCGCGGTCCACCAGATGGGCGGCGAGCAGCGCGCCGACCTCGTCGCCGCGGAGCATCCGCCAGCCACCGTCGGCGTCCGGGTCCGGGACGGCGACGGCGCAGCGGTCGGCGTCCGGGTCGTTGGCGATGACGATGTCGGGGTCCGTACGGCGCGCGGTGGCGAAGGCGAGGTCCATCGCGCCGGGCTCCTCCGGGTTGGGGAAGGCGACGGTGGGGAACGCGGGGTCGGGCTCGGCCTGCTCGGCGACGAGCACCGGGGCGGGGAATCCGGCGCGGTCGAAGGCGGCCGTCAGCACGGACGTACCCACTCCGTGCATCGCCGTGTACACGACGCGGGCGGTACGCGGCGATCCGGCGGCGAGCACGGTGTCCGTACGGGCCAGGTAGGCGTCCAGGACCTCTTCGCCGAGGACCTCCCAGCCGTCGTCGGGGCGCGGCACGCCGCCGAGCGGGCCGACCGCGGCGATGGCGGCGGCGATCTCGCCGTCCGCCGGGGGGACGATCTGCGAGCCGTCGCCGAGATAGACCTTGTAGCCGTTGTCGCGGGGCGGATTGTGGCTGGCGGTCACCTCGACGCCCGCGACGGCGCCCAGGTGCCGTATGGCGTACGCCAGCACGGGCGTGGGCAGCGGACGGGGGAGCACCGCCGCGCGCAGGCCCGCGCCGGTCATCACGGCCGCCGTGTCGCGGGCGAAGTCGGCCGACTTGTAGCGGGCGTCGTACCCGATGACGACCAGTCCGCCGGTCTCCCCCTCGGCCTTGAGATAGGAGGCGAGCCCGGCCGCGGCACGGATGACGACCGCGCGGTTCATCCGCATCGGCCCGGCGCCCAGCTCGCCGCGGAGTCCGGCCGTGCCGAACTGCAGCGTGCCGGCGAACCGTGCGGCGAGCTCGTCGAGGTCCTCGGCGGCGATGAGCTTGGCGAGCTCGTCGCGGGTCTCGGGATCGGGGTCCTCCGCGAGCCATGTCCTGGCCTGCGCGATGAGGTCCTGCTGCACGGTGTCCGCCTTTCTGCGGGATGGGACGGGGCTCGTCACAGTCGAGCCCTTCCGTCGTTCGAGGAGCGGGCGTCCGGGGCGGCGCCCCCGGTCACGGGAAGGGGGCGGGCGGGGACGGGCCGCCGCGGGCGCGCCGCACCCGCATCGCATCCCGCCCCCCGGCACCGCCGGATCCGCTCAGATCCGTTCGAGCACCCGTGCCAGCAACGTCCCCATCCGCGTGGCCGAGTCGCGCCCGGCCTGCAGCACCTCTTCATGGTTGAGCGGCTCGCCGCTCAGTCCCGCCGCCAGGTTGGTGACCAGGGAGATGCCCAGCACCTCGGCCCCCGCCTCCCGTGCGGCGATCGCCTCCAGCACGGTGGACATGCCGACCAGGTCGCCGCCCATGACGCGGACCATGTTGATCTCGGCCGGGGTCTCGTAGTGCGGGCCGGGGAACTGCACGTAGACACCCTCTTCGAGGGTCTCGTCGACCTCCTTGCACAGCGCGCGCAGCCGCGGCGAGTACAGATCGGTCAGGTCGACGAAGTTGGCACCGATGATGGGGGACGCCGCGGTCAGGTTGATGTGGTCGCTGATCAGGACCGGCTGGCCGGGGCGCATGCCCTCGCGCAGACCGCCGCAGCCGTTCGTCAGGACGACGGTCTTGCAGCCCGCGGCGACGGCGGTACGCACCCCGTGGGCGACGGCGGCGACGCCGCGGCCCTCGTAGAAGTGCGTCCGGCCGAGGAAGACCAGGGCACGCTTCTCGCCGATCCGGTACGAGCGGATCGTGCCGCCGTGCCCCCGCACGGCGGGCGCCGGGAAGCCGGGCAGGTCGGTCACCGGGAACTCGGCCTCCGGGGTGCCGAGCGCATCGCCCGCGGGTGCCCAGCCGGAACCCATCACGAGCGCGACGTCGTGGGTCTCGGCGCCGGTCAGCTCGCGCAGGCGGGCGGCGGCGTCGGCGGCGGCGGCGTACGGGTCGCCCTGGATGTTGTCCGGAATAACTGATGCGTTCACGCGGATGAGGGTAACCGGTGATTCCCTACGCGCGTAGATGCCCATGCGCAGTGACTGCATCCGCTTCGTCGTACATTCACACAAAAGCGCTGGTCCGCCGGGTCGGCGGCGTCAGCAGGGTCGCTTGCGCAGTTCCATCACATAGTCGTGCGGCGCGCCCGCGGACTCCGCGGCATCCGCGATCTCGCCCAGATAGCGGGCGGACGGCAGCCCGCCCTCGTACCCGTTCAGCACATACATCCAGGCCGGCTCCTCACCGTCCAGGGTGTGCACGCGTACCCGCATCCGCCGGTATATGTCCAGACCGACGCCCTCCCACCGGTCCATGGAGTCCTCGTCCATCGGCGCGATGTCGTACAGCGCCACGAAGACCTGGGAACGGGGGGCCTCCACGACCGTGGCGAGCGCGCCTTCCCAGCCCATCTGCTCCCCGCCGAAGGTCAGCCGCCAGCCGTTGAGCCAGCCGGTGCCGCGCAGCGGGGAATGCGGTGCGCGGCGCGTCATCAGCCGCGCGTCGAGGTTGCCGGCGTACGCGGCGTAGAGCGACATGGGTTCGAGGGTACGGGAGGTGGTGGGGAGAACGTCGATTCCTGTGAGGAAGACCCCGTACGGGGTTCCGTTTCCCGTTCCGGACCCCCGTCGCGCATGTCTTGGCGCACGTATGGAGGGCCCCGGGGCGAAGCACCTTGGCGCGTGCGGGACAATGAAGTACGTACTGCATTCCCCGGGGCGACCCCCCGGACCCCCGGCCGGGGCAGCGGACGGCCGCGGGATGACACATGCGAGGCGGACTTTTCGTGACCCGGATCGTGATCATCGGCGGCGGACCCGGCGGGTACGAGGCGGCGTTGGTGGGCGCCCAGCTCGGCGCGGAGGTGACCGTCGTCGACTGCGACGGCCTCGGCGGCGCGTCCGTGCTCACCGACTGCGTGCCCTCGAAGACCCTGATCGCGACGGCCGAGGTGATGACCACGTTCGACTCTTCGTACGAGGAGTTGGGCATCATCGTCGCGGACGACACCCCGCACATCGAGCAGGCGGCCCGCGTCGTCGGCGTCGACCTCGGCAAGGTCAACCGGCGGGTGAAGCGCCTGGCGCTCGCCCAGTCCCACGACATCACCGCCTCCGTCACCCGCGCGGGGGCGCGCGTGATGCGGGGCCGGGGCCGCCTCGAAGGCCTGCAGGCCGCCGACGGCTCCCGCCAGGTCGTCGTGACCGCGGCCGACGGTACGGAGGAGACCCTCACCGCCGACGCCGTGCTGATCGCGACCGGTGGCCACCCCCGGGAGATTCCGGATGCGCTTCCCGACGGCGAGCGCATCCTGAACTGGACCCAGGTCTACGACCTCGACGAGCTTCCCGAGGAGCTCATCGTGGTCGGCTCCGGTGTGACGGGCGCCGAGTTCGCGGGCGCCTACCAGGCGCTCGGCTCGCGCGTCACCCTCGTCTCGTCCCGCGACCGGGTGCTGCCGGGGGAGGACCCGGACGCGGCCGCCGTGCTGGAGGACGTCTTCCGTCGACGCGGCATGAACGTCATGGCCCGCTCCCGTGCCCAGGCGGCCAAGCGGGTCGGCGACCGGGTCGAGGTCACCCTCGCCGACGGCCGGGTCATCTCCGGTTCGCACTGCCTGATGGCGGTCGGCGCGATCCCGAACAGCGCGGGCATGGGCCTGGAGGAGGCCGGGGTCCGGCTCAAGGAGTCCGGCCACATCTGGACCGACAAGGTCTCCCGCACCAGCGCCCCCGGCGTCTACGCGGCCGGTGACGTCACCGGGATCTTCGCCCTCGCCTCGGTCGCGGCCATGCAGGGCCGGATCGCGATGTACCACTTCCTGGGCGACGCGGTGGCACCGCTGAATCTGAAGACGGTCTCCTCGAACGTCTTCACCGACCCCGAGATCGCCACCGTCGGCTACACCCAGGCCGATGTCGACGCAGGCCGGATAGACGCCCGGGCGGTCAAGCTGCCGCTGCTGCGCAACCCGCGCGCCAAGATGCAGGGCATCCGTGACGGCTTCGTCAAGATCTTCTGCCGGCCGGGCACCGGCATCGTCGTCGGCGGCTGCGTCGTCGCACCGCGGGCGAGCGAGCTGATTCACCCGATCTCGATCGCGGTCGACAACAATTTGACGGTCGAACAGATCGCAAACGCTTTCACCGTGTACCCGTCCCTGTCGGGATCGATCGCGGAAGTGGCCCGTCAGTTGCACACCCGCAAGCTCGCGGGCGAGGCCTGAGGGGCCTCGGAGCCCGGCAACTCCCGGCAACTCCCGGCAACTCCTGGTACGTCGGGTGGCCGGGTGACCGCCGGGTGATCAGTGCGAACAACAAGGGGGTCGTCCTTACCACTTGGCGGCCCCTTCTACGCACAACTTCTCTTATTCGGCGCAAACTGCTGAAAACACTCGGGCGGTCACGTTACTGTCAGTTTCGTGTTCGCTGCAGAACGTCGTCAGTTGATCCTCGAAATGGTGCGTGCCAACGGGGCGGTATCGCTCCGTGAGCTCGCCCGCGTCGTCCAGACCTCCGAAGTGACCGTACGGCGGGACGTGCGGGCACTGGAGGCAGAAGGACTCCTCGACCGCCGGCACGGCGGTGCGGTTTTGCCGGGCGGTTTTACGCGGGAGTCCGGCTTTCCGCAGAAATCCCATCTCGCGACCGCGGAGAAGACGGCCATCGCCGACCTGGCCGCCGGTCTCGTCGAAGAGGGCGAGGCCATCGTCGTCGGTGCCGGTACGACCACGCAGGAGCTGGCCCGCCGGCTCGCGCGGATCCCCGGTCTGACCGTCGTCACCAACTCCCTGCTGGTCGCCCAGGCGTTGGCCCATGCCAACCGGGTGGAAGTGGTGATGACCGGCGGAACGCTGCGCGGTTCCAACTACGCCTTGGTGGGCAGCGGTGCCGAGCAGTCCCTCCAGGGGCTGCGGGTCTCGCGCGCGTTCCTCTCCGGGAGCGGGCTCACGGCGGAGCGCGGCCTCTCCACGTCCAACATGCTCTCGGCGAGCGTGGACCGGGCCCTGGTACAGGCGGCGGCGGAGGTGGTGGTCCTGGCGGACCACACCAAACTCGGCTCCGACACCATGTTCCAGACGGTTCCGACGGATCTGATCACCCGCCTGGTGACGGACGAGCCGCCCGGCCACGACGACCGTGCCGCCACCGAACTGCAGGCCCTGGCTGATCAGGGGGTGCAGATCGCGGTGGCCGGCGCGGGCAGCGGTCCCGCACCGGCCGAAGCCGTTCCCCCGGGCCGTCAGGCCCGCCGCGACATGCCGCTGCCCGGTCAGCGTCGTACGCGCGCAGGCGGGCCCGGCCCGCAGTCATTGCGCAGCGCGGCGGGCCTGGCGGAACAGAGCCAGGGGGACCGGGCGAGAGTGGCGGATCTGCGACGCCGGTAGAGGGCGGTGCGGGTGTGGTTCGCCCGCGGCGGGCGCGTTCCGCACCGCGCCCGTCGGAATCAAGCCGTTCCGGTGATCGACGACCGGGGGAGCCGAAGGCGGCAGGGGAGCCGCCACCGGTCACGGCAGAGGCGGGCGGGGGGACGAGCCCGGCACCGCGGCACCGCGACGCCGTGGCCATCCGCCCCCGCCTGCTCAATTCGCCTCCGCGTTCGGCCCCTTCAGCCCCTGCAAGGTCAGCATCAGCAGCCGGCTCGCCAACTCCGGGTCGTCCGGCGACTGTTCGGCAGCCAGCGCGATCGCGTTCGTCAGCTGCATCAGGTCGTCTATGGACACATCCGCCCGTACGGCCCCGCTCGCCTGAGCCCGCCCCAGCAGCACCGCGCCCGCCTCGCGCAGCGGCACATTGCACTGCGACAGCGCAGAAGTCTCGTCCCGTGACGTCGACATGAGCGCCTGGGCGAGCCCGCGGTACTCGCCCGCGTGGGTGATGATCGCGCCCAGCCACTCCACCAGGCCCCGGCACGGCTGCCGGGCCCCCGCGAGCTCCCGGGAACGGTTGATCAGGGAGGTCAGCGCCTCCTGGAAGACGGCGTTCATCAGCGCGTGCCGGTTCGGGAAGTGCCGGTACAGCGTGCCGATCCCCACGCCCGCGCGTCGCGCGATGTCCTCCAGGGACGCATCGGTGCCGTGTTCCGCGAAGGCGGTACGGGCCTCGCCCAGCAGCCGGTCGTAATTGCGGCGCGCGTCGGCGCGCATGGGCCGGGCCGATGTCTGTGCCGTGCTCATCGCCATTGCGCAGTCCTCCCTTTTTCCGCCCCGGGGTCCAGGATGCCATTGCGCGTCCGGAGGGAGTTTCCGCACCGCCCGGGGCCGGCTTTCCGGCGCTGCCCCGACCCTGATCCCACTGCTCGCCGCGAGGGGCGCCCGCTGCGCCGTCCGCCGAGTCCTCCGCCGGGTTCTCCGCCGCGTTCTCCGCCGAGGAGTGACACGACGTCGATGCCGAACGGCCGGGGCCCCTGCACAGTCGAACGACTGTGCAGGGGCCCCGGTGCGACGACGGGCCGACCCCGTCGCTCAGTCCTTGATCTCGCAGATCACGGCGCCGGACGAGATCGAGCTGCCGACCTCGGCGACGAGTCCCTTGATGGTGCCGGCGCGGTGCGCGTTGAGCGGCTGCTCCATCTTCATGGCCTCCAGGACGACGACCAGATCGCCCTCCTGGACCACCTGGCCCTCCTCGACGGCGACCTTGACGATGGTGCCCTGCATCGGGGACGCCAGTGTGTCGCCGGAGACCGCGGAGCCGGACTTCTTCGCCGCCCGGCGCTTGGGCTTGGCGCCCGCCGCGAGTCCGGTACGGGCCAGGCTCATCCCCAGCGACGAGGGCAGCGAGACCTCAAGACGCTTGCCGCCGACCTCGACGACGACGGTCTCGCGGCCGGCCTCCTCCTCCGCCTCCCCATCGGCGGCGGCGGTGAAGGGCTTGATGTCGTTGACGAACTCGGTCTCGATCCACCGGGTGTGGACCCGGAACGGGTCACTGGTGAACGCCGGGTCGGCCACGACGGCGCGGTGGAACGGAATGGCGGTGGCCATGCCCTCGACATTGAACTCGGCCAGCGCACGCGCCGCCCGCTGCAGCGCCTGCTCACGGGTCGCGCCGGTCACGACGAGCTTCGCCAGGAGCGAGTCCCAGGCGGGCCCGATGACGGAACCGGACTCCACGCCCGCGTCGAGGCGGACACCGGGGCCGGTCGGCGGGGAGAAGACGGTGACGGTGCCCGGGGCGGGCAGGAAGCCGCGGCCCGGGTCCTCGCCGTTGATCCGGAACTCGAAGGAGTGCCCGCGCACGGCCGGGTCGTCGTAGCCGAGCTCCTCGCCGTCGGCGATGCGGAACATCTCGCGGACGAGGTCGAGGCCGGTGACCTCCTCGGTGACCGGGTGCTCTACCTGGAGCCGGGTGTTGACCTCCAGGAACGAGATGGTGCCGTCCGTGCCGACGAGGAACTCCACGGTGCCCGCACCGACGTATCCGGCCTCCTTGAGGATGGCCTTCGACGCCGCGTACAGCTCCGCGTTCTGTGCCTTCGAGAGGAACGGCGCGGGGGCCTCCTCGACCAGCTTCTGGTGGCGGCGCTGGAGCGAGCAGTCACGGGTGGAGACGACGACGACGTTGCCGTGGGTGTCGGCCAGGCACTGCGTCTCGACGTGGCGCGGCTTGTCGAGGTAGCGCTCCACGAAGCACTCGCCACGGCCGAACGCCGCCACGGCCTCACGGACCGCGGAGTCGTACAGCTCCGGGATCTCCTCCAGCGTGCGCGCCACCTTCAGACCGCGACCGCCACCACCGAAGGCGGCCTTGATCGCGATCGGCAGCCCGTGCTCCTTCGCGAAGGCCACGACCTCGGCGGAGCCCGAGACCGGGTCGGGGGTGCCGGCCACCAGCGGGGCACCGGCACGCTGGGCGATGTGCCGGGCGGCGACCTTGTCGCCGAGGTCCCGGATCGCCTGCGGCGGCGGGCCGATCCAGGTCAGCCCCGCGTCCAGCACGGCCTGGGCGAACTCGGCGTTCTCCGACAGGAAGCCGTAGCCCGGGTGGATCGCGTCCGCCCCGGAGTCCTTGGCAGCCTGGAGCACCTTGGCGATGTCCAGATAGCTGGCGGCCGGGGTGTCACCGCCCAGGGCGAATGCCTCGTCGGCCGCGCGTACATGCAGAGCGTCGCGGTCCGGGTCGGCGTAGACGGCCACGCTCCCGATCCCGGCATCCCGGCATGCCCGAGCAACACGGACAGCAATTTCGCCACGGTTGGCGATGAGCACCTTGCGCACGATGGCTCCCTCCTTGAAACAAGCTGAGTTTAGGGACTACCGACACGGCCCTACGACCCGTCCCCATTGGTGAGCTTGCCCACACGGAGTGTGATTCGAGGCTTGCTCAAGTCGCGAAATCCCTTGTGGCACCACGGTACGCCCGGATTCATGACCGCACAGTAGCCACGAGGTGTGGTCCAGGTCTCTGTTCATGCAAGCAGCCCCGTCCGGCGTTTCTTTGTCGAGTCCCCACTAATGGGCGAACGATTCTTTGCCCGTCGCGCGGCGGTCACGACGAGGGGGCGCAGGGGAAGCGCACGCGTGCGCGTCAGGAGTGCAGGGCGGAAGCGAAGGATGCCCGGACCCTTGTCCCGGGCGTTACCCGTTAGTAAGGTCCGCGCTATCGCACGTACTGCAGGTAACAGGGGGTGAGCGCCGTGGTGCGCAGACCGGTGGCGTTCGTGGCGGCGATCGTGCTGTTCGCGGAGGCCGTGGGCATCGTGGTCGTCAACGGCATCCTGGCGACGGTCGTCAGGAACCAGGACATGTCGCTGGCCGGGCTGGAACCCTCCGCCATGGTCAACGGCACCTGGGCGATGGGCGGCGTCTTCGGGCTGTACCTGCTGCTGTGCGGGCTGGTCCTCCTGCTGACCGGCATCCGCGACCGGGCTCCCGGCCGCATCGGCCGCATCGCCCTCATCACCTGCGCGGTGGTGCACGGGGTGCTGGGCGCGCTGACGGTGGGGCTGGTCGGCTGGGCCGCGTTCGCGTCCCTGATGGTGGTGCTCGGGCTGATCGTGCTGGCGCTGGTGGCGTACGGCCCCGAGCCCGGGAGCGGCCGGACCGCCGAGGACGCCGAGCCGAACGCTCCGGCTCCCGTCTGACCCGAATGGCCGAACCGGACGGCTCGGTCCCGGGGGTCCGGCTCGGTCGGTCCCACCCGAACGGCCGGACCGGACGGCTCGGCGAAGTGGCCGCTCCGGCTCAGAGCCTGTCGGGTGACCCCGGCAGACTCTCAGCCGCGGACCCACAGCTCGGTGACGGAGATCCCCAGCTCGCCCAGCAGCCGGCGCAGCAGTGGCAGCGAGAGTCCGATGACATTGCCGTGGTCGCCCTCGATGGAGTCGACGAACGGTGCCGAGCGGCCGTCCAGCGTGAAGGCGCCCGCGACGTGGAGCGGCTCGCCCGTGGCCACGTAGGCGGCGATCTCGGCGTCCGTCGGTTCGCCGAAGCGGACGGTCGTGGACGCGGTCGCCGAGGCCGTGCGTCCGGTCGCGGTGTCGATCACGCTGTGGCCGGTTTGCAGCACTCCGGCCCGGCCGCGCATGGACTTCCAGCGGGCGATGGCCTCCTCGCCGTCGGCCGGCTTGCCGAGCGCCTCGCCGTCGAGTTCGAGGACCGAGTCGCACCCGATGACCAGGGCGCCCGCCGCCTCGGGCCGGCCGGCCACCGCGGCGGCCTTGGCCTCGGCGAGCACGAGCGCCAGCTCGGCCGGTGTCGGGGCGCTCAGCGCGTCCTCGTCCACCCCGCTGACGATCACCTCGGGTGCGAATCCGGCCTGCCGCAGAAGGCCGAGACGGGCGGGGGAGGCGGAGGCGAGCACGAGACGGCGCTGATCAGTCATACGCGCCATCGTAGAAGCCCCTCACCGTGTCCCGAGCACGAACATCGCGACCACCATCGCGAGCGCGAGCACCAGCCCCGCGCGCCGCATCATGTCCTGGGCGTCGCGCAGTTCCTTCGGCGGCTTGTTCTCCGGGTCGGACCACAGCATGGGACCGATCCTGCTGCGGGGCCGGACGGCGCGCCTGAGTACGGGTACTCAGGCGCCCTGGTGCGTACGGGCCAGATCGCGCCGTACGCACCGAGGTCCGGACCCGAAAGGGCCCGGACCTCGGAGAACACGGGCGGACGGGTGACGGCCCGGTGTGCGGGGGAGCGGGGACCGGGCCGTCGTCCCGCGACTACCCGGGCCAGTACGTCCGCGCCCAGGCCCGCGGCCCCGGCAGATGGCGTTCGCGCCGGGCGATGCGCCCCGGGTCGGACCACTGACCGGACGGCGCCGGAGCGCCGGGCGGCACCTCGGACAGCGGTGCCGCGGCGCGTGCCCGGACCACCGCCAGCGCGGCAGCCAGCTCCTCCGGGGTCGGGTTGCCCCGTACGACCTTGATCATGGTCAGGACCCTTTCTAGAGGGGGATGTTGCCGTGCTTCTTCGGGGGCAGCGACTCCCGCTTGGTGCGCAGCTGGCGCAGCGCCTTGACGATGTGGGCGCGGGTGGTGGACGGCATGATCACCGCGTCGACGTAGCCGCGTTCGGCCGCCACGTACGGGTTGAGCAGCGTGTCCTCGTAGTCGGCGATCAGCTTGGCACGGGTGGCGTCCGCCTCGTCGGGGTCCGTGACGGCGGCGATGGTGCGGCGGTGCAGGATGTTCACCGCGCCCTGCGCGCCCATCACGGCGATCTGCGCGGTCGGCCAGGCGAGGTTGATGTCGGCGCCCAGGTGCTTGGAGCCCATGACGTCGTACGCGCCGCCGAACGCCTTGCGGGTGATCACCGTGATCAGCGGGACGGTCGCCTCCGCGTACGCGTAGATCAGCTTGGCGCCGCGGCGGATGATGCCGCCGTACTCCTGGTCGACGCCGGGCAGGAAGCCGGGGACGTCGACGAAGGTCAGGACGGGCACGTTGAAGGCGTCGCAGGTGCGGACGAACCGCGCCGCCTTCTCGCTCGCGTTGATGTCCAGGCAGCCGGCGAACTGCATCGGCTGGTTGGCGACGATGCCGACCGGATAGCCCTCGACGCGCCCGAAGCCGGTGAGGATGTTCGGGGCGAACAGGGCCTGGGTCTCCAGGAACTCGCCGTCGTCCAGCACGTGCTCGATGGCGGAGTGCATGTCGTACGGCTGGTTCGCGGAGTCCGGGATGAGGGTGTCGAGCTCGCGGTCCTCGTCGGTCGTGGCGAGGTCCGCCTCCTCCGGGAAGGCCGGCGCTTCGGAGAGGTTGTTCGAAGGGAGGTACGACAGCAGCGACTTGACGTACTCGATGGCGTCCTTCTCGTCGCCCGCCATGTGATGCGCCACCCCGGAGGTGGTGTTGTGGGTGCGGGCGCCGCCGAGTTCCTCGAATCCGACGTCCTCGCCGGTGACGGTCTTGATGACGTCGGGGCCGGTGATGAACATGTGCGAGGTCTGGTCGACCATGACGGTGAAGTCGGTGATCGCGGGGGAGTAGACCGCGCCGCCCGCGCAGGGTCCGACGATCAGCGAGATCTGCGGGACGACGCCCGAGGCGTGCACATTGCGGCGGAAGATCTCGGCGAACAGGCCGAGCGCTGCCACGCCTTCCTGGATGCGGGCGCCGCCGCCGTCGTTGATGCCGATGACCGGGCAGCCGGTCTTCAGCGCGAGGTCCATCACCTTGACGATCTTCTCACCGTAGACCTCTCCCAGTGAGCCGCCGAAGATGGTGAAGTCCTGCGAGTACACGCAGACGGGGCGGCCGTCCACCGTGCCGTGGCCGGTGACGACACCGTCCCCGTACGGGCGGTTCTTCTCGATGCCGAAGTTGGTGGAGCGGTGCCGGGCGAACTCGTCGAGCTCCACGAAGGAACCCTCGTCCAGCAGGAGGTCGATCCGCTCGCGGGCGGTCAGCTTGCCCTTCGCGTGCTGCTTCTCGACCGCGCGCGCGGAGCCCGCGTGCGTCGCTTCGTCGATTCGGTGCTGCAGGTCCGCGATCTTGCCCGCGGTGGTGTGGATGTCGATCTCTTCCGGCTCGGACATCGGGTGGCGGCTCCCTGCCTGGTCACGGGGGACGACTGTGCTGCTGATCAGGTACTGAACACCTACTGATCCGTAGGGTATCGGCGCGGATACGGTTCGGCAGTGCGTCGTTTACCACACCTAGTCTGGCTTGCATGACACCTTCGGATGCGCCTCACAGCCGCTGGTCGGACCTGGACCGACCGCCCCTCAACGTCCCCGCGCTGCGCCGCGGGCTGCTGCGGCCGGGCGGCCTGTGGACCTCGCTCGACGTCGTGGAGACCACCGGGTCCACCAACTCCGACCTCGCCGCACGCGCGGCGTCGGGCCTTGTCGAGGGGGCCGTGCTGGTCGCCGAGGAGCAGACCGCGGGCCGCGGGCGCCTCGACCGCACCTGGACGGCCCCGGCCCGTTCGGGCCTGTTCCTCTCCGTCTTCCTGACGCCCGGCGACGTCCCCGTCCGGCGGTGGGGCTGGCTGCCGTTGCTCACCGGCGTCGCGACGGCTGCGGGCCTGGCCCGCGCGGCGGGCGTCGACACGGCCCTGAAGTGGCCGAACGATCTTCTCGTGACGGTCCCCAGGAGCTCCGACAGGCTCCGTGCGGGTCAGACCCCGCCGGGCGAGGAGCGCAAGGCGGGCGGCATCCTGGCCGAGCGCGCCGGGGACGGCGTCGTCGTCGGCATCGGCCTCAACGTGTCCCTGCGCGCCGACGAACTTCCCGCCGCCACGGCCGGCTCGCTGGCCCTGGCCGGGGCGGTCTCCACCGACCGGGAGACGCTGCTGCGGGGCGTTCTGCGCTCACTGGAGCACTGGTACGGCCAGTGGCGCGCGGCGGAGGGCGACGCGGCGGCGAGCGGACTGCAGGAGGCGTACGCGGCGGGCTGCGCGACCCTCGGCCGCAGGGTCCGGGCCCAACTGCCCGGCGACCGCACGCTCACCGGCGAGGCCGTGGCGATCGACGGCGACGGCCGCCTGATCCTGTCCACCGACGACGGTCTCCAGGAGCCCGTGTCGGCGGGTGACATCGTGCACCTGCGGGGCGTCGGCGGCGGCCTGGTCTGAGGTCGAGGCGGGGGTGGGCCGTCGCGAAGAGGCCCGCGTCGCGTCTGCCTCAGCCCGGTGGTGCCTGTCCCGCCGAGCCCCACGGCCCGCCCGAACACGTACCCGGGGCTTGAAAACCATGCCCTCCTGGCAACCACCCACCGCCCGTGACCACCCGCGCCCCCCGGCCCCAGGAACATTCCGGGAAGACTCAGGGACGTGAGCCACGGCACACCTGCCGTATCGTTGAGGCGATCCACCGACAGATCGGCAGGGCAGTGCGCAGGGAACGGGCAGGAGGCGGCTGGTGACCGTCGACGACACGACCTCCGGTGCGGGCGCGGAGCCCCCGTCGGAACCCTCGGTCCACCCGACACCGCATCACGAAGTCGACCATACGGCGGAACCGACCGACGATCCCCTCGCGATCCGGCTGGAACAGCTGATCCTGGGCGCCGACCGTCGCTACACGCCGTTCCAGGCGGCCCGTACCGCCGGTGTCTCGATGGACCTGGCCTCCCGGTTCTGGCGGGCCATGGGCTTCGCCGACATCGGGCAGGCCAGGGCGCTCACCGAGGCCGATGTGCTGGCGCTGCGCCGGCTCGCGGGACTGGTCGAGGCGGGGCTGCTCAGCGAGCCGATGGCCATCCAGGTGGCCCGGTCCACCGGGCAGACCACCGCCCGGCTGGCGGAATGGCAGATCGATTCCTTCCTGGAGGGGCTGACCGAACCGCCCGAGCCCGGAATGACCCGCACCGAGGTCACGTACCCGCTGGTCGAGCTGCTCCTGCCGGAGCTGGAGGAGTTCCTGGTGTACGTGTGGCGGCGCCAGCTCGCCGCCGCCACCGGCCGGGTCGTGCAGGCCGCCGACGACGAGGAGATGGTCGACCGGCGCCTGGCCGTCGGCTTCGCCGACCTCGTCGGATTCACCCGGCTGACCCGGCGGCTGGAGGAGGAGGAGCTCGGCGAGCTGGTCGAGGCGTTCGAGACCACCTCGGCCGACCTGGTCGCCGCCCACGGCGGCCGGCTCATCAAGACCCTCGGCGACGAGGTCCTCTTCGCCGCCGACGACGCGGGCACCGCGGCCGAGATCGCGCTGCGCCTGATCGAGGCGATGACCCAGGACGAGACCATGCCGGCGCTGCGGGTCGGCATCGCGTTCGGCACGGTCACCACCCGAATGGGCGATGTCTTCGGTACGACGGTGAACCTCGCGAGCCGGCTGACCTCGATAGCCCCGAAGGACGCCGTGCTGGTGGACGGGGCGTTCGCGGAGGAGCTGACCCGTACCGGCGACGCGCCGGCCTCCGAGGCACAGGCGGCGGAGGAGGCCGCAGCGGCCGAGAAGGAGCGCCGGGACGGCATGGAGCCGTCCCTGCCCAAGTACCGCTACGGGCTGCAGCCGATGTGGCAGCGCCCGGTGCGCGGCCTCGGCGTGGTGGAGCCCTGGCTGCTGGCACGCCGGGGCACGTCCTAGCGCTGTGACCGGAAGGGTTCACCGGCTCGCGAGGCCCGACACGGGACCTCGCCTTGTCGCATCACACGAGTGCGTCCGGCACGAGGGCGACCCTCCGCCGTGCGACGCATCGCACCGGACGCCGCGAGCTTCCCGGCAGACCCTTCCGGCCACGGCACCAGGTGCATTGATCACGAGCGTTGTCGACACGTGGGTCCTCCGTCCGGATCGGGCCGGACCGGCGCGCGGGGCGCGGGGCCGGGGCGCGCGAGCCCGGCGTGATCCGAACGAGAGGCCCCGGGTCCGAACGCGCCCGGACCGCTGTCCGGGGAGCCCCATAGGATCCCTCCGGTAACGATCGTTAACCGGAGGGGTGCCAGTCATGACCGTCACGTCCGAGCAGCGGTTCGGGGAATTCGTCGTCGTACGGGTCCACGAGGGGCAGGAGCACGTCGCCGAGCTGGTCCTCGACCGGCCGGGAGCGATGAACGCGGTGTCCACGGACATGGCCCGCTCGATCGCCGCGGCCTGCGCCGCGCTCGCCGCCGACCCGGGCGTACGGGTCACCGTCCTCACCTCCAGCCATGAACGGGCCTTCTGCGTGGGCGCGGACCTGAAGGAGCGCAACTCCTTCACCGACGCCGAGCTGCTGCGTCAGCGCCCGACGGCCCGCGCCGCGTACACCGGCGTACTGGAACTGCCGATGCCGACCGTCGCGGCCGTGCACGGCTTCGCGCTCGGCGGCGGGTTCGAGCTGGCCCTGTCCTGCGACCTGATCGTCGCCGACCGCACGGCCGTGGTGGGGCTGCCCGAGGTGTCGGTCGGTGTCATCCCGGGCGGCGGCGGCACGCAGTTGCTGCCGCGGCGGATCGGCGCGGCGCGCGCCGCCGAGCTGGTCTTCACGGCGCGGCGGGTGGAGGCGGCCGAGGCGCGTGAGACGGGGCTGGTCGACGAACTGGTGGAAGCGGGGCGGGACCGGGAGACCGCGCTGGCGCTCGCGGGGCGGATCGCCGCCAACTCCCCGGTGGGGCTGCGGGCCGCCAAGCGGGCGCTGCGCCTGGGGCACGGCCTCGATCTGCGCGCCGGTCTCGAAGTCGAGGACGCCGCCTGGCGGTCGGTGGCCTTCTCCGGCGACCGCGCCGAGGGAGTGGCCGCGTTCAACGAGAAGAGGAAGCCGAACTGGCCCGGCGAATGACGTGAGTGTTCAAAGGGACACGCAGTGAACACTCTCGGCATCCCAAACTGATCAAATCACCACAAAACTACATAAGCTGTAGCGATGGGTGGTGATGATGCGCGCCTGCGGGCCGTGGTTTCGCTTGCGCAGACGATGGCGGCGGCACACACCCCGCGGGGGTCGTGGCGAGCGGCTGCGCTGGGGGCGTGCGAGGCGTTGGGCGGCAGCTTCGCCGCGCTCTCCGTCTGGGAGCGGGGGCGCGGGCGGCTGCGCGTTCTGGTGAACGCGGGCGAACGGGCCGAGGGGGAGGAGGAGTTCCCCGAGGAGGAGGCGTATCCGGTGCACCGGTTCCCGGAGATCACCGAGTTCCTGCACGAGCGGTGGGCCGGTGGCGGTGAGCCGGACGCCTGGGTCGAGACCGCCGACGGTGCGGTGGGCGGGACGCCGTGCGTGGGGGTGCGGGGGTACGGGCGCGGATACTGCCAACAGCGGGTGGCGGCCCTGCGCCGACGCGGGCGCGGCTGCTGCGTGGTCGCGCCGATCGTGCTGCACGGGCGGGCCTGGGGTGAGCTGTATGTGGCCCGCCCCGTGGGGCAGCCGGTGTTCGGCCGGGAGGACGCGGACTTCGCGACCGTGCTGGCCGCGGTCGTCGCCGCCGGGATCTCCCAGACCGAACGGCTCGAAGAGGTCCGCAAGCTCGCCTTCACCGATCCGCTGACCGGGCTGGCCAACCGCCGTGCCGTCGATGTGCGGCTCGACGAGGCGGTGGAGCGGCACCGCGCGGACGGGGCGGTGGTCAGTCTGGTCGTCTGCGACCTCAATGGTCTGAAGCGGGTCAACGACACCCACGGCCATGCCGTCGGGGACCGCCTGCTGGAACGTTTCGGCTCGGTGCTGTCCCGCTGCGGCGCCATGCTGCCCGGTGCGCTCGCGGCCCGGCTCGGCGGCGATGAGTTCTGTCTGCTCGCGGTGGGCCCAGAAGTGGACGAGGTGATCCGGGTGGCCGCCGAACTCTGTGAACGGGCGGCCGAGTTGGAGCTCGGTGACGGGGTGGCGTGCGGGATCGCGTCGACCGGTGATCCGATCGGCCCCGTGGTGTCGGCGCGACGGCTCTTCCGGCTGGCGGACGCGGCCCAGTACCGGGCGAAGGCGGCCCGTTCCACGGAGCCGGTGGTGGCGGGGCGCGACGGGGAGGTGATCCGGCTGGCCGACGCGCCGCCCAGGTCCCCGCACGATCGCCGCCACCTGCGCGGCAGCCGCCCCTGACCGTGTGACCGGACGGGTAAGGGGTCAACCGTGCGACCACTAGTGACATGAAGGGATTCAATCCGTACGCTTCTGAATATGGATATGCATACAGTCGTGGTGGGGACGTCCGGTACCACCGCCGAGGACGTCATCGCCGTGGCCCGCGGCAACGCCCGCGTCGAGCTCTCCGCGGACGCCGTGGGCGCGCTCGCCGCAGCCCGCGAGATCGTGGACGCGCTCGCCGCCAAGCCGGAGCCGGTCTACGGCGTCTCCACCGGCTTCGGGGCGCTGGCCAGCCGGCACATCAGCCATGAGCTCCGCGCACAGCTCCAGCGCAACATCGTCCGCTCGCACGCCGCCGGCATGGGCCCGCGGGTCGAGCGCGAGGTCGTCCGCGCTCTGATGTTCCTGCGGCTGAAGACGGTCGCCTCCGGGCACACCGGCGTGCGCCCCGAGGTCGCGCAGACCATGGCCGATGTCCTCAACGCGGGCATCACCCCCGTCGTCCACGAGTACGGCTCGCTCGGCTGCTCCGGCGACCTGGCCCCGCTCTCCCACTGCGCGCTGACGCTGATGGGCGAGGGCGACGCGGAGGGTCCCGACGGCACCGTGCGCCCCGCCGGCGAGCTGCTCGCCGCCCACGGCATCACCCCGGTCGAGCTGCGCGAGAAGGAGGGCCTCGCCCTCCTCAACGGCACCGACGGCATGCTGGGCATGCTCGTCATGGCCCTCGCCGACCTGAAGAACCTCTACACCTCGGCCGACATCACCGCCGCCCTCTCCCTGGAGGCGCTGCTCGGCACGGACAAGGTCCTCGCCCCCGAACTGCACGCCATCCGCCCGCACCCGGGCCAGGGCGCCAGCGCCGACAACATGCTGCGGGTGCTCGCCGGTTCCGGCCTCACGGGCCACCATCAGGACGACGCGCCCCGCGTCCAGGACGCCTACTCCGTGCGCTGCGCCCCCCAGGTCAACGGCGCCGGACGCGACACCCTCGACTACGCCGGGATCGTCGCCGACCGTGAACTGGCCTCCGCCGTCGACAACCCCGTCGTGCTCCCCGACGGCCGGGTCGAGTCCAACGGCAACTTCCATGGCGCCCCCGTCGCGTACGTCCTCGACTTCCTGGCGATCGTCGCGGCCGACCTCGGTTCGATCACCGAGCGCCGCACCGACCGGCTGCTGGACAAGAACCGTTCGCACGGGCTGCCGCCGTTCCTCGCCGACGACGCCGGGGTGGACTCGGGCCTGATGATCGCCCAGTACACCCAGGCCGCCCTGGTCAGCGAGATGAAGCGGCTCGCCGTCCCCGCCTCGGCCGACTCGATCCCGTCCTCCGCGATGCAGGAGGACCACGTCTCCATGGGCTGGTCGGCGGCGCGCAAGCTCCGTACCGCCGTCGACGACCTCGCCCGGATCGTCGCCGTGGAGCTGTACGCGGCGACCCGTGCCATCGAACTGCGCGCCGCGCAGGGCCTCACGCCCGCCCCGGCCTCGCAGGCGGCCATCGAGGCGTTGCGCGCGGCGGGTGTCCAGGGGCCGGGGCCGGACCGCTTCCTGTCGCCGGACCTGGCCGCGGCGGACGCGTTCGTCCGTGCCGGAAGGCTGGTCGCGGCGGTCGAGCCGGTGACCGGACCGCTGGCCTAGAGGAGCACCGCACCGGCCTGGAAGAACGCTGAAGATCCTGGCCTGTTCAGGCGGAGAGGGCGTCGGCGCGGCGGACCGAGTAGGTGACGAATGCCGCGCCGATGCCCAGGAACGCCGTGCCGCCGATCAGATACGGGCTGGTGTCGACCCCGGCGCCGGTGTCGGCGAGCCTCGGGCCCGTCGCGGTGTCCTCGGCGGCGGTCGCCTGTCGGCTCCGGGCGTCCGGAGCGCCGGCCGATTCGTCCGTCGCGTTGGCGGACGGGACGAACCACAGGGCGGCCAGCAACGTGCCCGCGGCGGTGGCGGTCAGGAGCGGGCGGCGAGCAGCGGCCACGGAATCGATCCCCCTTGTCACAGCCGTGAGTTAGGCCTGTACACCGATGCTAGTGAAAGCAGCGGGTCGTGGGAAAGTCGCGGGGGCGGGGAGCTTACGCTCCGGCACATGAGCACTTCTGGGACATCACAATTTGTTCGGCTTCGCGTCGAAATGGTGTTGGAGATCACGGACCCCGACGCCCTCAGCGGCACCGCACTGGAGTCCATCGCCGCCGAGTACGGGGAGCCCGGCGGCGAGGCCGCCGAGGAGCGCGTACGGGCCGAGGAGGCCGTACGGGAGGACGGCGCGGAGGCACTGGCCTCCCTCGTCGATCCGTTCGACCTGGTCAGCGAGGTGCCGGGGGTCGAACTCGCCCAGGCGTCCTGGAGCAGCGAATCCGTCGACTACGACCCGGACGACCCGGACGGCTGGGACCTCGACGAGGACGAGGACGGCGGCGAAGAGGACGACGAGACCGACGACGTCGACGAGGCGGACGACGGCGTCCCGCACAATGGGTGAGGACGACGGCGGACACAACGGTGTGAGCGGCGGCACGGAGCAACGGGTCCGGCAGGTGTGAAGCACCGGCCCCGGCCCGCTTTCCGTGGGCCGGGGCCGTCGTGCGCACCGGTCTCGCACATATGTGATCGGAAGCGGGAACCACCGCCGCCACGGACGCGTCGGTGAGTGTTGTTCCCCACATCTCTCTTGGATGTGGAACGAAGGACCCTTTCCATGGGTTCTAGGAACATTGACGGGTTTCGCCGGGCGACGGCGGCTCCGCTCGGGGTTTTGGGGGATTCGGCAACGATGGAGAAGCGTGTGATGACGGGAAGCAAGCGGCGCAGGGGCCTGATGGCCGCGTCCGCACTGCTCGGCGGCGTTCTGGTGCTCACGGCCTGCAACGACGGTGACGCGAGCGGCAGCTCCGAGGGCTCGAAGAACTCGCAGGCGGCCGAGGTCGACAAGGCGGCCGCCCAGGACGCGTCCGAGGCGCAGATAGCCATCTCGCCGAAGAACGGCGCGACCAACGCGAGCATCAACAACGACGCGAAGGTCACCGTCGCCAAGGGCACGCTGTCCCAGGTCGCCATGACCACGTCGGACGGTGCGGCCGTCAAGGGCACGCTCGCCGCCGACGGCAGGAGCTGGAAGCCGGACGTCCAGCTGGAGCGCTCGACCACGTACAAGATCAGCGCGACGGCCAAGGACTCCAAGGGCCGCGAGGCGCACGAGAACTCCTCGTTCACCACCGTGTCGCCCGCCAACAGCTTCATAGGCAACTTCACCCCCGAGGACGGCTCCACGGTCGGCGTCGGCATGCCGGTCTCGATCAACTTCAACAAGCCGATCACGGACAAGAAGGCCGTCCAGGCCGGGATCACCGTGACGTCCAGCAGCGGCCAGCAGGTCGTCGGACACTGGTTCAACGCACAGCGCCTCGACCTGCGTCCGGAGAACTACTGGCAGGGCGGCTCCACCGTCACGCTGAAGCTGGCGCTGGACGGTGTCGAGGGCTCGAAGGGCGTCTTCGGTGTGCAGCAGAAGACCGTCACCTTCAAGGTCGGCCGCAACCAGGTCTCGACGGTCGACGCCAACACGAAGATGATGACCGTCACCCGCGACGGCAAGACGATCAAGACCATCCCGATCTCCTCCGGCTCCTCCGCCAACCCCACGTACAACGGGCAGATGGTGATCTCCGAGAAGTTCAAGGAGACCCGGATGAACGGCGCGACGGTCGGCTTCACCGACGGCGACGGCAAGGGCGAGTACGACATCAAGGACGTGCCGCACGCCATGCGGCTCTCCACCTCGGGCACCTTCATCCACGGCAACTACTGGGGCGCGCGGTCGATCTTCGGCAGCGCCAACACCAGCCACGGCTGTGTCGGTCTCGCCGACGTGAAGGGCGCGAGCGACGCAAGCCAGCCCGCCGCGTGGTTCTACGACAACTCCCTCGTCGGCGACGTGGTCATCGTCAAGAACTCCCCGGACCGGAACATCACCCCGGACAACGGTCTCAACGGCTGGAACATGAGCTGGGCGGAGTGGACGGCGGGCTCCCAGGCCTGACCCGCACGCACCACCCCACCCGCAGTCCCGAATCCCGTACGGAGGCGGCGGCACCCGGATCCCCTCGGATCCGCGGCGCCGCCGCCTTCGGCGTATGCAGGTGTTCTCATCCGGCTCTCATCGTGGCCTTAACCCACCATCACCACCGGCTCGTAGCTTCGCGCCATGTTCTTCACCTACCTCCGGCGCGAACTGCGCCGCCGCAGAAAGGCGGCGCTGGTCGTCGCCTCGGGACTCGCCCTGGGCATCGCGCTGGTCATCGTCGTCAGCTCGGTCTCCTCCGGCATGAGCAAGGCCCAGGACAAGGTCCTGCAATCGCTGTACGGCCTCGGTACGGACATGACGGTCACCAAGGCCGCCGTCGCTCCCGGTTCGAGCAGCGGACGTCCGAAGTTCGAGTTCGACGCCAAGGGCAACGACGACGACTCGACACAGAGCAGCGACCGGGTCCTGGTACAGGGTTTCCAGACGCTGGCCGCCTCCACCGTCGACGCGATCGGCGGACAGAACGGTGTCGCGGACGCCGTCGGCGGACTCAGCCTGAACGTCATGAAGATCGACGGCCAGTTCAGGCGCGGCGAGTTCAAGCAGCAGGGCGGCACGGGAGGCCAGGACGACCGGGGCGGTCCCGGTGGGCAGGGCGGCAGCACGCAGCCGCGGGGCGAGGTCAGGGGCGGTGGTGCCTCCTTCGACGTCAACTCCTACTCCGTGTACGGCACCGACGTCACGAAGCAGGCACTCGGCCCGCTGACCTCCTCGAAGATCACCAAGGGCCGTACGTTCAAGACGTCCGAGACCGACGCGAAGGTCGCCGTCGTCGACTCCGCGTACGCCAAGGAGAAGAAGCTCGACGTCGGCAAGACCGTGACCGTCCACGGGACCGAGTTCACGATCGTCGGGGTCTCGACCGCCGACAGCGGTGACGCGGCCGCCAACCTCTACATCCCGCTGAAGCAGGCGCAGACCCTCGCCGACTCGAAGAACAAGGTCACCACGGTCTATGTGAAGGCCACGGACTCGCAGCAGATCGACCAGGTCAAGTCCACCATCCAGAAGAACGTCCCGGACACGACCGTCACCACCTCCGCCGATCTCGCCGACACCGTCTCCGGCTCCCTCTCCACCGCGTCCGACCTGGCCGCCGGCGTCGGCAAGTGGCTGTCGATCGCGGTTCTGGCCGCCGCCTTCCTGGTGTCCGGACTGCTCACCTCCTCGGCGGTCAGCCGCCGGGTACGGGAGTTCGGCACCCTGAAGGCGCTCGGCTGGAAGAGCGGCCGGGTCACCCGCCAGGTCGTCGGCGAGGCCCTCGTCAACGGACTGCTGGGCGGGGTGCTCGGCATCGCCGTCGGGCTCGCCGGCGCGTACGTCGTGACCGCCATCAGCCCCACCCTCACCGCACAGCTCGGCTCCTCCGGCGGCGGAACGGGCGGCATGGGCGGCCGGTTCATGGGCGGTCCGGGCGGCCGCGGCGCGGCCAAGACGCTCGACGTCGCGCTGACCGCGCCCGTCTCGCTCTCCATCATCCTGATCGCCGTCGCACTGGCCGTGGCGGGCGGGCTGATCGCTGGTGCGTTCGGCGGCTGGCGGGCCTCCCGGCTGCGCCCCGCCGACGCCCTGCGCCGCGTCGAATAGCCCGCCCGGCGCCCCACCCCCCTTTTCCAGCAGGAGTTGACCCATGTACACGCTCAGAGACGTCACCAAGCGCTACACGCGCGGCAAGACCACCGTCCACGCGCTCGCCGGTGTGGACCTGACCATCGAGGACGGCGGACGGCTGGTCATCCAGGGCCCCACCGGCGGCGGCAAATCCACGCTGCTGCAGATGCTCGGCGGTCTCGACCGCCCCACGAGCGGCAGCGTCGAACTCGACGGTGTGGACCTCGCCAAGCTCGGCGAGGCCAAGCTCACCGGGGTGCGCGCGCAGAACATCGGCTTCGTCTTCCAGAGCTTCAACCTCATCCCGACGCTCACCGCCCAGGAGAACGTCGAGACCGCGCTCGTACCGCTGGGCGGCAAGGCGTCCGAGCGGCGCAGGCGGGCCGCCGAGGCACTGGACTCGGTCGGACTCGGTGAACGGCTCGGACATCTGCCCGGTGAGATGTCCGGCGGCCAGCAGCAGCGGGTGGCGATCGCCCGAGCGCTGGTGAAGAGGCCGAAGGTGCTGCTCGCCGACGAACCCACCGGCAACCTCGACGAGTCGATGCGCGACGAGGTCATGGAGGTGCTGGAGACCATGTGGAAGGAGCACGGACTGACCTTCATCATGGTCACGCACGACAGCGCCATCGCGCGGCGGGCGCCACGGCTGGCGACCATCCGCACGGGCAAGGTCACCATCACGGAGAACGCGGCGGCCTGAGAGGGGAGTTGCGGGGGGCCGGCCGGTCCGGGCCGGTGAGGTCGGAGTCCTGACCGGCCATGGGCTGTGGTCGGTTCGGTTTCAGTGGTGGTGGCGGCGGTTCCGGTCGGGCTCACCGGTGGGCGGCGGCGGTTCCGGTCGGGCTCACCGGTGGGCGGCGGCGTTCCGGTGGGCGACGAGGTCGCTGCGGCGGACCTGGCGCAGTCCCGTCGGATCGGTGTGCCCGCTGCTCCAGAGGGCGCTGAGCGGAAGGGGACCGGGGCCCGTGAGGAACGCGCGCAGCGCGTACCACGGTTGCAACGGCAGCCGGCCCAGTCCGTACAGCCAGCGCCGCAGCAGCCGGCCGGGCCCCGGGCGTCCGGCGTCGGGCAGTCCGATCACCCGTATCCCCATGATCAGCTTGCCCGCGCCGCCTCCGGCGAGCGCGGTGAGGACCACGTGATTGAGGAACGAGAACGCGAGCGTCGGGGCGAGGAGCAGACCGACGGCCTCGGCAATGTCGGCCGTGACCACGTACGGCCGGGCGAGTAAGCCGCCGGTGACCAGACAGAGGTAGCCGTCGAGGCCGATGGCGAGATAGCGGCGCATGTCGCCCACCCGCGGTGGGACGCGCGGCGCGGCGCGCTGCCCGGGGGCGGGCTGCAGCGCCGGGCGCGCGTACGGCCCCGCAGGCCGTGGGTGCCCGTGTTCCAGCGGTGGGCGGCCGGGCGGTGCGGTCGTCGGGCGGGAACAGCTCGGGGTACGTCTGCGCCCCCGTGGCGTCGTCATGACGGCATCATGTCCGATCGCGCGGTCCCGCGTGCCCCGGATGCGCACTCACGTCCCTGCCCGCACAGGGGTGGGTTTTCCGCCCCGTCGGAT
The DNA here is from genome assembly GCF_044740965.1 of Streptomyces sp. NPDC088252. Lineage (NCBI taxonomy): Bacteria > Bacillati > Actinomycetota > Actinomycetes > Kitasatosporales > Streptomycetaceae > Streptomyces > Streptomyces sp. NPDC088252. Next base: position 212,875 of record NZ_JBIURS010000011.1, read on the forward strand.
CCGGGGCACGGGCAGCGAATTGATGGATTCTGCTACGTGGACAACGCTCGACTCGCCCCGGAACAGCGGGAATCGGGCTGACGTCGGCCGATCGACCGGGTCAACGCACCTTATGGAGCTAGCGTGTTCACCGCCGCTCTTGCTCGACCACTGAACGGAACAGCTCGTGCAACCCTCCGTCGAGACGCCCGGATCGCCGATGCGACGTACGCGCCCCGACGGTTCCCGGCGGATCGATGCCGTCTGGCAGAGCCATCGCGTGCCGCTCCTCGCCACGGCCCTCTCCGTGCCGCTCCACGTGCTCTGGGCGGCCTTCCTCGCCACCGGTGGCGGAGACCTCGCGGCGCAGGTGGCCTGGACCGATTTCGTGGCGCGGCATCCCGGCACCCCGTACAACCTCTCCTGGTACGGCGGTGTCCACGTCGGCAACTACAGCGTCATCGCACCGCAACTGATGGCGGTGCTCGGCGTGCGGACCGTCACGGTGCTCTCGGGGGTGGCCGCCTCCTGGCCGGCAGCGAGCCTGTTCGTCCGCAGCGGGATGCGCGGCCCCCTGTGGCCCGCTCTGCTGGCAACGCTGACCCTCTGGTGCAATGTGGCGTCGGGCCGTTCCACCTTCGCCCTGGGGGTGGCCCTCGCGCTGGTCTCCGTTCTGGTCCTCGTGGGCGGCTCGCGCCGCCTGGTCCTCTCCGGTGTCTTCGGTGCGCTGGCGACCATGGCCAGTCCGGTCGCCGGACTCTTCCTGCTGGTCGCGGGCGCGGGCTGGCTGCTGGAGCGGGACCGGCGACGGGCCGCCGTGCTGTGCGCCCCGCCCGCGGCCGTGATCGGACTGACCACTCTGCTGTTTCCGTTCAGCGGCGAGATGCCGATGGCGACGAGCGATGTCTGGAAGCCGGTCCTGTTCGGTGTGCTGCTCCTGGCGCTGGCGCCGCGGGAGTGGCGCGTGCTGCGGTTCGGTGCGGGGGTCTACGCGGTCGGGGTCGTGCTGACCGTTCTCATTCCGTCGCCGGTCGGTTCCAACGTCGTCCGCCTCGCCGAGCTGTTCGGACCGCCGGTCCTGCTCGCCGCGCTGTCGGCCCACGAGGTGCGGTTCTGGCGGAAGGTCGCCTTCGGTGCGGCCCTGGCGCTGTCCCTCCAGTGGGTCACGCAGCATGCCGTCCATGTGCTGCGGATGTCGACTCCCGTGCCGGCCTGGGCCACGGAGACCGAGGGCGTGGTGGCCGCCCTCGACCGTCTCGGGGCCGATCGCACACGAGTCGAAGTGGTGCCGACCGTCGATCACCGGGAGACGAGCGCCCTCGGCCCCCACGTCGACCTGGCCCGTGGCTGGAATCGCCAGCTCGACGTGGAGCGCGGGGCGCTCTTCTACGAAGGCTCCTTCTCCGCCGAGAAGTACCGCGGCTGGCTTCACCGCTGGGCGGTGGGATACGTCGTGCTGCCGGAGGGCACCCCGGACTGGGCCGCGAAGGACGAGGCCGCGCTCGTGCGCGACGAGCCGGGCTGGCTGAGGCCCGTGTGGCGGGACCCCCATTGGCGCGTCTACCGGGTCGAGGACGCGACGCCCGTGGTGTCGGGCGCCGGCTCGTCCGTCGTCCGCGGCGACGGCGCCGGACTCGTCGTACGGACCCGCACGCCCGGATCGGTGATCCTGCGCGTCGCCTACTCCCCCTGGCTGCGGGCCGACACCGGCTGCGTGGAGCGGGCGGGCGAGTGGACCCGGCTGAAGGTGCCGGCGGCCGGTGAGTACCGGATCGACTCCTCGTACGGACTTCCCTGGCAGGGAAAGTGCTGAGCCGCTACGCGGGCACCCGCCGCCGGCGCCGGCCGCTGAGATGAGCGCGCGGACCGCCTGCGCCCGCGGACGGCGACCGGGAGCGTCGCTGCCGACGCGGGCGGTCGGTCCGGACAAGCGGGCTCCAGGTCTTCGGACCGACGGTGCAGCTGGCTACACCACGGTTCCGGGAGGCCGGCCCCTCGTGGCGACCGGCGTGCGCCGGAAGGATGGAGCCATCACCGGACACCACCCCGACCACGGAGGATCACCATGAAAGCACTGCTCTGGATCGTGTTCTGCGCGGCCATCGCCGCGAACGTCTGCCTGAACTTCCTCGTGGGCGACGGCGGCCTGCAGATCGCGCTGAGCGTCGTCTCCGGTGTGGTCGCCCTCACGTCCGGCGTGGGCCTGTGGATGCTGCGCCGCCCGGCCGACGCATGAGCTCGGGCACGGTCGGGGGCCCACTATGCGGATACCGTGGCGCATCTTTCCGGGTCACTGGGACAATCGGTATGCCACAACGGTTCTGTACGTCGCTTTCGTGAGCCGCAGAGCGCGCGATACCGGGCGACGCCCTCAATGGGGAGGGGGACCGCTGGTGCCCCTCGGGACGGGGGCACCTTCGCGCGCACTGCCGACCCACGGAAGGTCTTGATCAGATGCCGGTCACCCCTGACTCCGCGACCTCGCACGCCACCGAGAGCCGCGTCATCGAGCCGCTGTACGCGGAGATACTCCGCCGGAACCAGGGCGAGAAGGAATTCCACCAGGCGGTACGAGAGGTCCTGGAGACCCTCGGCCCGGTCCTCGCGCAGCGGCCCGAGTTCGTGGACGCCCGGATCATCGAGCGCGTCTGCGAGCCGGAGCGCCAGCTCATCTTCCGCGTGCCGTGGTCCGACGACTCCGGCGACATCCATGTGAACCGCGGCTTCCGTGTCGAGTTCAGCAGCTCGCTCGGTCCGTACAAGGGCGGACTGCGCTTCCACCCCTCGGTCAACCTCGGCATCGTGAAGTTCCTCGGCTTCGAGCAGATCTTCAAGAACGCGCTCACCGGCATGCCCATCGGCGGAGGCAAGGGCGGCGCCGACTTCGACCCGAAGGGCCGTTCCGACGCCGAGATCATGCGGTTCTGCCAGTCGTTCATGACCGAGCTGCACCGGCACCTCGGGGAGTACACCGACGTCCCCGCCGGTGACATCGGCGTCGGCGGCCGGGAGATCGGCTACCTGTTCGGCCAGTACAAGCGGATCACCAACCGTTACGAGTCCGGGGTCCTCACCGGGAAGGGCCTGGGCTGGGGCGGTGCCCAGGCGCGCACCGAGGCGACCGGGTACGGCTGCGTCCTCTTCACCGCCGAGATGCTCCGCAGCCGGGGCGAGTCCCTCGACGGGCAGCGCATCGCCGTCTCGGGCTCGGGCAATGTCGCGATCTACGCGATCGAGAAGGCCCAGCAGCTCGGCGCGACGGTGGTGACCTGCTCCGACTCCAACGGCTACGTCGTGGACGAGAAGGGCATCGACCTCGCCCTGCTCAAGGAGATCAAGGAGGCCGGCCGCGGCCGGATCTCCGAGTACGCGGAGCGGCGCGGCGAACACGTCAGGTACGTCGCCGGCACCGGGGTCTGGAACGTCCCGTGCGACGTGGCCCTGCCCTGCGCCACCCAGAACGAACTCCACGAGGCCGACGCGCTGGCCCTCGTGCGCAACGGTGTGAAGGCCGTCGCCGAGGGCGCCAACATGCCCACCACACCGGAGGCCGTACGCGTCCTCCAGGAAGCGGGCGTCGCCTTCGCCCCCGGCAAGGCGGCCAACGCGGGCGGCGTCGCCACCAGCGCCCTGGAGATGCAGCAGAACGCCTCACGCGACTCCTGGACGTTCGCCCACACCGAGGAGCGCCTCGCGGAGATCATGCGCCACATCCACGACTCCTGCTACACCACGGCGGAGCGCTACGGCAGCCCCGGCAACTACGTGGCCGGCGCCAACATCGCCGGCTTCGAACTCGTGGCGGACGCGATGCTCGCGCAGGGCCTCATCTGATCCGGCCGATCCGACGCCACACCGGCCCGGCCGCCCTCCGCGGCCGGGCCGCTGTCACGTCAGGCAGCCGGCGCTCCGCGCCGCGGTGTGCGGCGCCGAAGAGCCTCCGCCAGAGCCGTGTTCACGACCACGACGACGCCGAAGAACACCGCCGCCACCGGATGCCCCACCGCGTGGACCGCGCACACACCAGCGCCGAGCACCACCGCCTTGACCAGCAGAACCCCCGCGAGAGGCGGCCGGAAGCGGGCGCGAGGGGCGGCGAACATCCCCCAGAGCACGATGGCCACCGCCGGGGTTCCCAGCCCCAGTACCAGCTGAGCAGCCGCACCGTCCCCGGTGGTGAGACCCCACCGGGCCAGAGCAGCCAGCGCCACCAACTCGACGACGAACGCGAGAAGTTCGTCGGCCATGAACCAGGGCCCGCCGGTTCGGGCCGCAGGAGCGCTGCGGCCTTCGCTCGTCATGGGTCGGACGGCCCTCTCTATGCGGTGGTCAACGCTGCCGGAAGCGGTTCCCGGCGCGAGTGTGGTGGCTCATCTTCTCCGATGCCCGGACCCGTCGATCGCACAGAATGAAGAAATCGGCGAGGTGCCGGTGTAAGGCCGGGCGTAGGCATGGCAGCCGCCACTGACCCTGTCGCGTCAGTCCTCGGTCGGCGCGTCGGCCACACCGGTCGGGCAGGAGACGCCTACCGGACTCGTCCCGCTCAGCCTTCCCGAGCTCAGACGCCTGATCATCCGCCTGGTAAGCCTCTTCCGACCCACGGTCGAGCACGTCCCGCGCTGGTCGACCTGGCGCCGACGCAGACGACACCGAGCCCGCCACCGTCACTACGAACGACGAGGCCACATGAACTGCGACCTCGTCACCTCAAGCGCCGTTGCGGTGCTGATTAGAGAGCGCAGCCCACCTTCAAGAACAACTACATGTACATGGCCGGGTACACCGACGAGGACGTCTTCGACGTGCAGCTGGCGCAGCGTATGCCGCTGGGAGAGTTCGTCGCGGAGATCACCTGTCCGGTCTTCATGGGGATCGGTGAATTCGTCGAGCTCACCCAGCTCGAGCAGGCACTTGCCACCTATGAGCGGGTCCGTGCACCGAAGGAGATGCGCGTCTACGAAAACGAGTTCCATCCGCTGGGCGGCACCGCTGCGGAAGTCTTCCGTTTTGGAGCAGAGTGGCTGGAGCGGGCGCTCGCGGGCGAGCTGAGCGCGCCGGGCCGGGACGTGCGGCACTACGTCCACAACGACGGTCGCACCACCGATGGGACCGCGAACCCGAGCTGGTGGCTGGAGACCACGCCGCGGCAGATCGCCGAGGCGGCTGCCGCTCGCGCCTGACGGCTCCGACCGGAGCGCCCCGGTCGGAGCGCCCCGGTTCCCCCGAGGTCTCACGGCCGACGGCCGCGATGCTCGCGTGGGCGAACCGATCGCGGTCCCGCCGAAGCAGGCATGGGAGCGGATCCCGGGCCGGAGCCCACGGCGCTGGGCCCGTGTCGCGATCCGGACGGTGTGAGAAGGCGGTTTCGGACGCTGGGTGCGTGGCATTTCTGATTCTGGTCCTGCCGGTACGCCGGCGGGAGTCGTCCACCGCCCCGTTCGAACAGAGCTGGCGAGTGGGAGATTTCGCCGACTGGCAGAATGCCGGCTCCTGGAGGAAGCGGTCGGCTCGGTGAACCGCCCGCGCCCTCCCTCTCGACTGCTACCACATGCACAGGAGAACAGACCGTGATCGACAAGGACGTTGAGCAGACCGACGAGCGGGGTTATGACACAAGGCCCTGGTGGGCGGAGCTCGGGACACTGGGGGCTGTCGCCCTGATCGGGTTCGGGGGTCTCGCGGCAGCGTGGGTCTTCCTCCGGCTGCCCGGTGCCCCGGAGAACCTGGCGACCGGCTACTACGGGGCCGTCAAGGTCGTCACGATCGGCCTTGTGATCGCGGGAAGCGCCCTGCTGGGCCGCCGTCGCGCCCGGGCCGCAGCCACCGAGGAACGGAACGAGCCGGAGCGCGCCTGACACCACCTGCCTGTAGGTTGCGGTGGTGAGGGGGCACGCGCATGAGCTGTGCCGCTATCGGCTTGCCGGTCGGCCGCAGACCAAACGCCCGGGGCTATCGGCGCGTGGCCGTCCTGCGGCTCGGAGAACACTGTCGCCGAAGTCGTCGCGCAGGTCTTTGACCATGCCGTGCACCGCGGTGGACGCTCCAGCCACTCACCGAGGCCGAGCAGCGACAGACGGCTGCCGACTGCCGTGAGGTGTACGAGTCCTTCCTGGCCCAGTACGCGCCGCTGATTGAGGGCTGCGCCGGGCCTGTGGATCACTCGTCTCCAGGAGCCTCGGCGATGCCGATCGGACAGGACACGCCCGTGCCACCGATGCCGCAGTAGCCGTTAATGTTGCGATCGAGGTACTGCTGGTGGTAGGCCTCCGCAGGCCAGAACGTGCGGCCCTCGGCCGGGAGGATCTCCGTGGTGATCGCGCCGAAGCCGGAGCCCGTGAGGACCTTCTGGTACGTCTCGCGGGAGGCCGCCACGGCCGCCGCCTGCTCGGGGGAGTGGGTGTAGATCGCCGAGCGGTACTGCGTGCCCACGTCATTGCCCTGGCGGAAGCCCTGGGTCGGGTCGTGGGACTCCCAGAACAGCTTCAGCAGCTCGGCGTAGGAGACGGTCCTCGGGTCGAAGACGACCCGGACCGCCTCCGTGTGGCCGGTCAGGCCCGAGCAGACCTCTTCGTACGCGGGGTTCTCCGTGTAGCCGCCCTGGTAGCCGACGAGCGTCGTCCAGACGCCGTCCGTCTGCCAGAACGTGCGCTCGGCGCCCCAGAAGCAGCCCAGCGCGAAGTCCGCGACCTCCAGACCCTCCGGGTACGGGCCCAGCAGCGGGTTGCCGAGGACCGTGTGGCGGGACGGGACGGTGAATTCGGGGGTGGGGCGGCCCTTCAGGGCCTCCTCGGGGGTGGGGAGCTGCGGGGTACGGCGGTGCAGGAACATACGGGGGCTCCTCCGGGGGCTGCGGTTTACGGTCCGTACAACGCGGTGCGGGCGCCGGAGATTCCGGCGCCCGCACCCCGTACGTGACGGTCAGTCGCCGTGCGCCTCCACGACCCGCCAGGCGCTGTAGCCGCGGCATTGGACGTAGTACTTCTTCGGATCCCTGAAGTACGACCACGGGGCGTCGGCATCGAAATGGCCGTCGATCGCCCGGAACTGCTCCACCGCCTCCTCGTACCGGTCCTGCCAGTACAGCGTCCAGGCGAGCAGGTGGCGGGCCCGGAGGATCCGCCGGTCTCCGGGGTCGGCCGCCACGGCGGCGGCCACGTCGACGAGGCAGAGGTCCGCCGCGGCGATCAGCGCCGGGCTCTTGTAGTACACATCCTCATCCGTGTTCCGGTCGGCCCGCTCCTGCTTGAACGCGGCGTACAGCGGGAGCAGCGAGAGCAGCCGGCCGGGGGCGCCCTGCCGCGCCGCCTCGCGTGCGAAACACTCGGCCTGCGCGTGCGAGCCGGGCCACTTGTGGCACCAGTACCGGAGCACCGCGTCGTGGGCCGCGAGGTGGGGCGCGTCGCGCTCGACGACCTCCGCCCACAAGGCACGGCACTCGGCGGGCGTGTAGCCGAGGCCCAGGGCGCAGGGGATCTCGGCGACGTACGGACACGGGTCGTCGCCCGCCAGCGCCTGGGCCTCGTGGCATGCCTCGCGGGCCCTGACCATCACCTGGTGGAAGACGTAGGACTGCTCCCACGTGGGGCGCCGCGTCGGCTTCGTACCGTGGACCTGTGCGGCGACGCCGGTCAACGCACCGGCGTGCACGAGAGCCGCACCCGCGTCCTTCGGCCGCACGGCGCGCCAGGCCAGCAGCCAGGCGTCGTCGGCCGCGGCCTCGTCCTGGAGGACGGCGGCGCGCCGGTAGCGCTCGTGCCAGTCCCGACCCGCTTCGTCGAGGAAGGCGGCGCCCGCCCGCCAGTCGCCGGAGCGGACGGCGGCGCGTATCTCCTCGTCGCGCGGGTCGGGGGAGCAGGCGTCCGCGGTGTCGAGCTCGTCGGCCGGTACCAGGCCGAGTCGCGCGGCGGCCTCCGGCGGGCCGGGAGTGCTCTGCGCGGTCTGCGGCGGCTTCTTCCGGGTCTTCGTCCAGAGGTACCCGCACAGAGCGGCGGCCGACAGGAGCAGCAGAGGCGTCATGGAAAGTTCCGGTCCGGTTCGCAAGCGGGTACGGCGGTCACGGGGTGAGCAGTTCGCGCAGCGGCTTCGTGTCCGGGACGTCCGCCACCGCCGCGTCCAGCGCCGCCGGGAGCATCTCCTCGTGACCCCGCGGCAGCTGAAGTGATGTGTCGTCGTCGACCCAGGACAGTCGCCAGCGGGCCCGTCCCTGCCGTACGTACTCGCTCTCGACCAGGTCCGTCAGCCCGCCGCGCAGCTTGGGCCTGGCGAACTCGCGGGCCGCGCGTCCGGTCGCCGCTCGGGCCTCGTCGGACTTGGGGAGGTGGTCGGCGATCTGCCACTGTGCGCCCGCGTCGAGCGCGTCCAGCGCGTCGGTCACCGAGCCGTCGCCGCCGGTCACCTCGGCGACCGCCGCCCTGAACTTCCGCGCCCGCCGGTTTCCGTACGTCGTCATCGACTCGTGCACCAGGTCCGGCCAGTCGACCCGGCGCAGCCGCAGCATCTGAGGTGTCAGCACCCGCTCCTCGACAGCGGCCAGTGTGCGCCCGGTGTCGACGAGCAGGCCCAGGGCCGGTTCCACGGGTTCCGACGCGCGCCCGTCGTCCGGCAGCGCCTCGATCCGGGCGATGCGTTCCGTGACCCACGGATGCGCGTAAGGGGCGGACGGCTCGAACGGCAGGGAGTCGCGCATCTCGTCCAGCTCGTCCCCGCGCGCGGCCAGCACATGCCGCAGGCCGCCGAGGACCTGGCCGGGCGGGGGCAGCATCCCGGCCCCCACACCGAGCGTGGCGTAGGTGTCCATGTAGTCCTCGTGAATGTCGACGAGGACCTGGATTTCGCGCAGTGCGGACGCGGTCGCGGCACGGCCCGTGATCCGCACCGCGGAGGCGTCGGCCGCGAACTGCGCGCAGCGGGTGTCGGACAGCGTGACGCGCCGGGAGAAATTCGCGTACCGCCGGTACAGCGCCGTCATCCTACGGAGCGAGGCACCGGCGTCGCTCGGATCGACCTCCTTGGCCTTCCTGCCCTTGGCGAGCGCCTTGGCGGCCTTCTTCTGCTGGCGTGCCCGCTCCATGGCGACGGCCTTGCCCACCCACTCCTGGAAGTGGGTGATGGTGCGGGCGATCTGGATCCGGCCGCGCGTGTTGATTGCGGTGAGGCGGGTGTCGGAGTTGGCGAAACGGCTCATCTCGTGCGCGAGCACGGAACGCAGCTGGGCCTCGGACATGCCGATCATCAGCGGCAGCCCGACGTGGAGCCGGCGTCGGCCGGCGACCAGGCCGAGGAACCTGGTGTCCTCGACGGCCGAGGCGTTCACCTGGTCGGTGAGCACGATCTCGTCGGGTGCGCGGGTGCCGACCCGGTCGGCGAGGTCGCGGACCATGGCCCAGAGCCGGGGTTGCCGGGTCTCGTCGACGTGCAGTCCAGGCACATGGTCGTCCTTCGGTATGCGCAGCACGAACATGCCTCGCACGATCGGGAGCACCGGCAAGGAGGTGCGCGCGAGAACCATCGCGGCGACGGGGAGCCACGTCCAGCGGAACGCGGCCCAGTCGAGGACGCAGAGGACGGCGAGCAGGAGGATGCCCAGCAGGTAGAAGCCGGCGAACAGAGCAACGGCACGCACGGCACGCAGAGTTGGGCTCATCGGACGGATTCCCCCCACGGGAAGGGGACGGGAAGCGGTGGCGGTGGTGCGCGTGGGGAATCGGAGTATGTCGTCCGGCGGACGGGCGCGGCAACGCGATAACGGGGGCAGCTGACGACCGGGGGCCGCGCGGGCCGCGCCGCCCCCGGTCGTCACTCGGGGAACGGGTGCCGGGCGCCGGGGCGCACGGCTACCGGGGCAGCGTCGCCGGGCTGCCGCCGTTCGCCTCGTAGCCGGCCACCGCCAGCGCCCGGTAGACCGCGTACGCGGCGGCCGGGTCGGGGTTCTGGGTCCACGGCAGCGCACCCACGTGACCGTCGACGTGGACGAGCTGGTTCATCGCCTCCGACCAGCGCTCCATCCGGACGAGGAAGAGGACCAGCAGGTGCCGGACATGGGCGAGCATCGGATCGTCCGGACGGGCCGCGTGCACCGCGAACAGGGCGCCTTCGACCGCCTTGGTCACCACCGCGCTCCGGTAGAAACCCTGCACGAGATTGACCTCGGGCAGATGCTCGTACACCGCGAACAGCGGCAGCGCGGCCAGCAGTGAGCCCTGCGGGGCGCGGGCGGCGGCCGTCGTGGCGAAGCGGTCGGCCTCCTCGCGCGAGCCGTGCCACTTCTCGCACCAGTAGTGCAGCGCGGCGATGTGGGCGCCCATGTGGGCCGGGGCCCGGTCGATGATCTTCGCCCAGAGCCGGTCGAACTCCTCGTGGGAGTACCCGAGTCCGCGGCCGACGGCCAGTTCGACGAGGTACGGGACCGGGTCACCGGGCGCCAGCAGTGCTGCCTCGCCGCAGACGGTACGGGCCTCCTCCAGGATGATCCGGAAGTCGTCCGTCCCCGCGGTCGACGAGCGCCATGCCTGCTGCACCAGGAACTCGGCGTGCACCGCCGCGCCGCCCGCGTCCTTCGGCGCCTCGGCCCGCCACTTCCGCAGCCACGCGCCGCCCACACCGGGCTGCTGCGCCAGTTCCAGCGAGGCGGCGCCGGCGAACGCCTGCACCCGCTGCCACCGCACCTCGCCCTCCTTGGGCGTGCCGGCCAGCAGCTGCGAAGCCGCCCGCCAGTCCTGGGAGCGCTGCACGACGTCCAGCACATCGAGGAGATCCTGGTCCGGGCCCGGCAGCCGGACGTCCAGTTCCTCCTCGCGCGCGAAGCCGTAGGTGTCCGGGTCGGCGGCGTCCGGCGAACCGGGCGCGACCTGCCGGATACCGCCGCGGCGGCGCAACACGAACGGGCCGATGACCGCGGCGAGCATGCACAGCGCGATCAGGAACCAGAGAATCTCCATGCCCCCATTGTCACCGGACGGCCCGGTAGCCCGGTGGGCGCCCTCGCGACGAACTACGCTCGGGCCCCATGAGCGACCAGCACAGCTTCGAGACTCTCGCGATCCACGCGGGAAACACCGCCGATCCCCTCACCGGCGCCGTTGTTCCGCCCATCTACCAGGTGTCCACGTACAAGCAGGACGGCGTGGGCGGACTGCGCGGCGGCTACGAGTACAGCCGCAGCGCCAATCCGACCCGTACCGCCCTGGAGGACAATCTCGCGGCCCTGGAGGGCGGCCGCCGCGGACTCGCCTTCGCCTCCGGCCTCGCCGCCGAGGACTGCCTGCTCCGTACGCTGCTCACCCCCGGCGACCACGTGGTCATCCCGAACGACGCCTACGGCGGCACGTTCCGGTTGTTCGCGAAGGTCGTCTCGCGGTGGGGCGTGGAGTTCTCCGTCGCCGACACCTCGGACGTGGCGGCGGTGCGGGCGGCGATCACCCCGCGCACCAAGGCGATCTGGGTGGAGACCCCGTCCAACCCGCTGCTCGGCATCACCGACATCGCCGCGATCGCCGGTGTGGCCCGCGCGGCGGGCGCGCGCCTGGTCGTCGACAACACCTTCGCCAGCCCCTACCTCCAGCAGCCGCTCGCCCTGGGCGCCGATGTGGTGGTCCACTCCACCACGAAGTACATGGGCGGTCACTCGGACGTCGTGGGCGGCGCGCTGATCGTCAACGACCCGGAACTGGCCGAGGAGTTGGCCTACCACCAGAACGCGATGGGCGCGGTCGCCGGACCGTTCGACGCGTGGCTGGTGCTGCGCGGCATCAAGACCCTCGCGGTCCGCATGGACCGGCACAGCGAGAACGCCACCAAGATCGCCGATCTGTTGACCCGGCACCCCAAGGTCACCCAGGTCCTCTACCCGGGACTCCCCGAGCACCCCGGCCACGAGGTCGCCGCCAAGCAGATGAAGGCCTTCGGCGGCATGGTTTCCTTCCGAGTCGTGGGCGGCGAGGAGGCCGCCGTCCACGTCTGCAACCGGGCCAAGCTGTTCACCCTCGGCGAGTCGCTGGGCGGTGTCGAGTCCCTCGTGGAGCACCCGGGCCGCATGACGCACGCCTCGGCGGCCGGTTCCCCGCTGGAGGTGCCGGCCGACCTCGTCCGGCTGTCCGTCGGCATCGAGTCCGCCGACGACCTGATCGCGGATCTGACACAGGCGCTCGGCTAGGCGCTTTCGTTCGGATCAGGCCGGGTTCGCGTCCCCGGCGCGATGCCGAGTCCTGCCCCGCGAAGGGCCCCGGGTCCCGCCCGGTGGCGGAGCGACCGGGGACGACCGGGCGGGTTCGAGGAATCGGGCCCGCCATCCGATCCGAGGTCACCCGACAGGCTCTCAGGCGTCGACCTTCTCGTCGTCCAGCGATGCCCGGATCTGTTCGCGCAGTTCCGGGCCGTCGGTGTGCTCGTGGACGGAGACCGCGTGCTCGGCCGCGGCCCGTACGACTTCCTCCTCCTCGCCCGAGATGGTGAGCGAGCAGTTCGTGACGCTCGGATACTTGCGGCAGTCGGCGACTTTCCTGGTCATCGCAGCCTCCTCGGCCGGTTGCCCCTGTCGCCCCGTTCCAGGATAGTTCGCCCCGATCCGGCCCTCACCAGCCGTCCAGCGGCGTCGTCTCGGCGGGCGGCACCTGCCACGGCTGCACCCGCACCGCCCACACCGTGAAGGCGAGCACCGCGGCGAACGCCACCAGCAGCGCCAGCCTGCGGGCCAGGCGCCGTCGGCGCAGCAGCCGGCCGCCGCGCCCGGCGGCGCGCCGTGCCAGGTCGGCGGGCACCTGCGGATGCGGGCCGTCCAGCATGCGCCGGACCTCGTCCTCCCGGTTGCCGCCCCGGCTCACGGCGCCGCCTCCAGCGGGCGTTGCGGCCCCCACCGCGCCGTGGGCCGGCGGGTGCCGAGCATCGTGGCCACCGAGCGGTTGCAGATCGCCCGGATCCGTTCCACCGGAAGTCCCAGCAGGGCCGCGGCCTGCTCCTCCGCGACCCCCTCGTACAGCCGCAGCACGAGAACGAGGCGCTCCTGCGGCGTCAGCCGGTCCAGTGGTCCGCCGCGCGGCCTGTGGTGCCGCCAGACCTCGTGGGCGAACCGCACGGCCAGCTCCCGCCGGGTGCGGTCGTAGGGGTCCTCGCCCCGCAGCCGCCCCCACTGCGCGTAGGTGCGGGCCAGTGCGGCCATGAGCATCCGCTGGGCCCGCGGGTTCGCGCCGGGCGGCAGCAGGGGCTCGGCGGTGAGCAGCGTGGCCGTGTGCAGCAGTCGGCCGGCCGCGCCCGCCACGAAGGCCTCGAACTCCTGGGCGCGGCGCCGCTCCCGGCCCGCCTGGCGCTCTCGCACAGTGCTCATCCGAGCCGCTGCGGGGGCTTGCGGTCAAGAGGCGTGCGTCCAGTGGCCCGTGCGGCCTCGGGTGCCGCGCGTCCGCCGGGCGGGAACCAGGGCCTCCTGTCCGGGGCGGCCGGACCCCACTCGCTGATCCGGCCTGGTCCGAACGGAGGACCCTAACCGGCCGGGGGCGTCTGGTGCGTGGCCTGCCGGGCGGCCAGCGCGGCGTTGAACCGGGTGAGCAGCGCGCAGAACGTCTCGCGCTCCTCGGCGGTCCAGTCGTCCGTCACCTGTGTCATGAGCTCGCGCCGGGAACCGCGGACCTCGTCCAGCCGGGCCTGGCCGCGCGGTGACAGCTGGAGCACGACGGCCCGGCCGTCCTCCGGGTGCGAGGTCCGCTTGACCAGGCCGGTGTCGACGAGGGGTGCGACCTGTCGGGTCACGGTCGAGGAATCGATCCCCATGCCCGCGGCCAGTGCCTTGACGCCCATCGGGCCCTCCCGGTCCAGCCGGTTGAGCAGCAGATAGGCGGCCCGGTCCATCGAATTGCGCACCTGGCCGACGCCGCCGAGGCGGGTCTGCTCGGCACGGCGGGCGAATACCGCGACCTGGTGCTGCAGCGCGTCGAGCACGTGGTCGGAATCCGTGGATGCGGGGGTGGCGCCCCCGGAAGGAGACGCAGCTGTCGTCATGTCCTGAGGGGGCATGGCCGGGGGCTCTCTTCGTGCGGTTTCGGATGGGTGGGGGACAGAGTACGCGGCCACGGGGCAACGCGTACCAGCGCTGCACAAACCTGTGGACAACGGCGCAGGACGGGACCGTACGAGGCGTTCGGCGCCCTGCCGAGCTGCAAGACTTACGGTATGAACTTCCGCGCGTCCGGCCACTTTCCTCCGCTGATCCTCGACGACATCCTCGGGGCGCAGAAGATGCTCTCCGGTGTGGCCCGGGTGACCGCCATGGAAGGCAGCCGCCATCTCACGGAGCTCGTGGGCGCGCCGGTCCACTTCAAGTGCGAGAACCTGCAACGGACCGGTTCGTTCAAACTGCGTGGCGCGTACGTGCGGATCGCCGGTCTGTCACCGGTGGAGCGGGCGGCCGGGGTCGTCGCCGCGAGCGCCGGAAACCATGCGCAGGGGGTCGCGCTGGCCTCCGCGCTGCTCGGTGTGCGGTCGACGGTCTTCATGCCGGTCGGGGCACCGCTGCCGAAGGTGGCCGCCACCCGCCAGTACGGGGCGCAGGTCCGGCTGCACGGCCATGTCGTCGACGAGACGCTGGCCGCCGCCCAGGAGTACGCGCACGAGACCGGCGCGGTCTTCATCCATCCCTTCGACCACCCCGACATCATCGCCGGGCAGGGCACGGTCGGCCTGGAGATCCTCGAACAGTGTCCCGAGGTGCGCACCGTCGTCGTCGGGATCGGCGGCGGGGGTCTCGCCGCGGGGATCGCGGTGGCGGTCAAGGCGATCCGGCCGGACGTGCGGATCGTCGGCGTGCAGGCGGCCGGTGCGGCCTGCTATCCGCCGTCGCTCGCCGCGGGACACCCGGTGTCGATCGGCCCCCTGCAGACGATGGCGGACGGCATCAAGGTGGGGCGTCCGGGCGATGTGCCGTTCGAGCTGGTCCGGGAGCTGGTCGACGAGGTCCGTACGGTCTCCGAGGACGAGTTGTCGAGTGCGCTGCTGCTCTGCCTGGAGCGGGCGAAGCTGGTGGTGGAACCGGCCGGTGCGAGCCCGGTGGCGGCGCTGCTGAGCGACCCGAAGTCATTCCGCGGGCCGGTGGTCGCGCTCCTGTCGGGCGGCAATGTGGATCCGTTGCTGATGCAGCGGATCCTGACCCACGGCATGGTCGCGGCCGGCCGCTATCTGAGCCTGCGGCTGCGGTTGACCGACCGTCCGGGCTCGCTGGCCACACTGCTGGGCGTGCTCTCGGTGGTCGACGCCAATGTGCTCGACATCGGCCATGTGCGGACCGATCCCCGGCTCGGGCTCACCGAGGTGGAGGTGGAGCTGCAGCTGGAGACGAAGGGGCCGGAGCACTGCGAGGAGGTCTCGGCGGCGCTGCGGGACGCGGGCTATCTGGTGATGAGCTGAGCTCGTCCACCGCGTCGGGGCGAAGGCGCCGCCCGGCCCTCGCGGGTGTGTGCGCCGCACATGCGTGTGTGGGATGCCGCACACGCGGGGGAGCCCCCGGCCCGTCGAATTCGCCGTCGGGCCGGGGGCTCCCCCGCGTCAGTGGGGTGCGGTGTCAGCCCGTGTAGGGCTTCGCCGCGAGGATCTTCACGGTGGCGGTCTTGCCGTTCGGCAGCTCGTACTCGGCGTTCTCGCCCATCTTCTTGCCGTTCACGCCGGTGCCGAGCGGCGACTGCGGGGAGAACGTCTCGATGTTCGAGCTCGCGTACTCGCGGGAGGCGAGCAGGAAGGTCATCGTGTCGTCCGGGTCGTCGTCGAAGGCGATCGTCACAACCATGCCGGGCTCGACCACGCCGTCGTCGGCAGGCGCCTCGCCGACCTTCGCGTGCTCCAGGAGCTGGGTGAGCTGGCGCACCCGCAACTCCATCTTGCCCTGCTCCTCCTTGGCCGCGTGGTACCCGCCATTCTCCCGGAGGTCACCCTCCTCACGGGCCGCCGCGATCTTTACGGAGATTTCCGTGCGCGCGGGACCAGACAGGTACTCCAGCTCGGCCTTGAGCTGGTTGTACGCCTCCTGCGTGAGCCAGGTGACGTTTTCGCTGGTCTGGGTCACAGGGTGCTCCTCGTCGGTACTGGGAATACAAAGCATCGCCCTACCCGTAAGCATGTGCCCCTACGGGTGGGCGAAACCACGAGCCTAACAATTCCCCAGGAAAAGGGGGAGAAGGTTTACCGCCGGCACTGCGTTTGCGCAGGTCAGCGGCATCAACAGCGATTCGGTTCCGGCGTGCGGCGGTCAGCGCGCCGCCCCGCCGCCGTCAGTGCGCGGCGCCGCCGTCGTCGGTGCAGCCCAGCAGCTCGACGTTGGTCGCCCTGGATGTCGTGCGCAGCGACAGGACGCGGTCGACACGATCCGTGGGGTCGTCGAAGCGGAAGTCCTTGCGGGCCACTTCGCTGCCGTCCTCGTGCTGCGAGCGGAGGGTGCAGTAGCCCTTGGTGTCCTTGCCCTTGCGCACTTCCAGGTGCACATCGACCCGCTGGTCCGAGACGACCTCGAACTTGATCAC
The DNA here is from genome assembly GCF_044740965.1 of Streptomyces sp. NPDC088252. Taxonomy (NCBI): domain Bacteria; kingdom Bacillati; phylum Actinomycetota; class Actinomycetes; order Kitasatosporales; family Streptomycetaceae; genus Streptomyces; species Streptomyces sp. NPDC088252. Next base: position 229,347 of record NZ_JBIURS010000011.1, read on the forward strand.
CTCGGCGCTGAGGCCCTGGCCGCCGACGTAGTCGTAACCGATCCAGCCGATCACGCCGAGGAGAGCGACGCCCAGCACCGAACCGATGATCTTGAGCTTGCGGTCCGCGCGCTGATCGGCGGAGCGGCCGTAGCGGTTCTCCGGAAGCGCTTCGCGCACCGCGGTCATGATCGTTCCTCCCGTACCGGGGATCGAGGAATTTTCCGCCCCCCGGTTCGGTCACTATAGAAGCCTGCCTCCCGCCTATCGACCGCCACCCCACACCGGCGCCGCTTCGCGACGCACCACTCAATGGCGACCAATCACTGAGGATCGAGTCTTGACTGAGCAGCTGCGACTGATGGCCGTTCACGCCCACCCCGACGACGAGTCGAGCAAGGGCGCGGCCACGATGGCCAAGTATGTGTCCGAGGGGGTGGACGTGCTGGTCGTGACCTGCACGGGCGGCGAGCGCGGCTCCATCCTCAATCCGAAGCTCCAGGGCGACGCCTACATCGAGGAGAACATCCACGAGGTGCGCAGGAAGGAGATGGACGAGGCCCGGGAGATCCTGGGCGTGGGGCAGGAGTGGCTCGGCTTCGTCGACTCGGGTCTGCCCGAGGGCGACCCGTTGCCGCCGCTGCCCGAGGGCTGCTTCGCACTGGAGGACGAGGAGAAGGCGGCGGGGCGTCTCGTCCGCAGCATCCGCGCCCACCGGCCGCAGGTCATCACGACGTACGACGAGAACGGCGGGTACCCGCACCCCGACCACATCATGACCCACAAGATCTCGATGATCGCGTTCGACGGCGCGGCGGACACCGAGACCTTCCCCGAGTCGGAGTTCGGCCCGGCCTGGCAGCCGCAGAAGCTCTACTACAACCAGGGCTTCAACCGGCCCCGCACGGTGGCGCTCCACGAGGCACTGCTCGCCCGTGGACTGGAGTCCCCGTACGGCGAGTGGCTGAAGCGCTGGAAGGAGTTCGAGCGCGACGAGCGCACGCTGACCACGCACGTTCCGTGCGCGGATTTCTTCGAGATCCGCGACAAGGCGCTGATCGCGCACGCGACGCAGATCGACCCCGACGGCGGCTGGTTCCGCGTTCCGATGGAGATCCAGAAGGAGGTCTGGCCGACCGAGGAGTACGAGCTGGCGAAGTCTCTCGTCGATACCTCCCTCCCCGAGAGCGACCTCTTCGCGGGCATCCGCGACAATGCCTGATATGTACGCGACCCAGGCACTGACCCATCTCGTCCCTCTCGCCAAGGAGGTCGACGACAACAAGGTGACTCCCGGCGTTCTCGGCTTCATCGTCTTCGCGGCGCTCGCCGGCGGCGTGTGGCTGCTGATGAAGTCCATGAACCGGCACATGGGCAAGGTCGACTTCGTGGAGGCCCCGGATCCGGAGGCGGTGCCCGACGCCGCCGTGGGAGCGGGTTCCGCGAAGCGGAAGTAGGCGACCGGCGCCCCCGGGGGCCCGGTGGCCGCCCTTCCCCGGGGCGGTCGCCGGGCCCCCGGTGGCGCCCGGTTCCCGGACGGTCACCGAAGGGGCTGAGGACGAGGCGGCGTCCGGTGTGCCGTCATGCCCTCGGCGGGACCGCCACGCCCATGACCTCCCGCGCATGGCGTGTCGGCGTCATGCCCAGGCGCCACGCCTGCCAGCCGTCCTCCAGGTCCACGCCGCGGTTCAGCACCACGGTGAACGCCTCCGCGCAGTCCTCCAGCTTCCCGTCGCGCGTCGGGTGACCGGCCCGGAGCAGGTCGGCCAGTTCCTGCTGGGCCACCACCGAGCCCACCTCACTGCCCCCCGGTGACGCGTAGGGCAGCAGCGTGCAGCGCAGGAAGCGGGCCCAGTCCGCGCCCCGCGTGTCGCCGTAGGAGTCGAACAGCTCCGCCGCCTCGCCGCACAGCTCCAGCGCCTGCGGGGCGCGGTTGTTGCCCGCGTCGATCAGGGCCAGCTCCAGACAGGTCCAGGCCTCGCCGTGGGCGACCCCGATGCGCCGGAAGTCCGCGCGGGCGTCCATCAGGAGCTGCCGGGCGAAGCCGGAGTTGCGCAGGTTCCCGGTCTGGGCGGCACGCTGGTCGCGGGTGACCCGGCCCGAGTGGTGCCGGGCGCACGCCAGCCCGTACACGTCCCGCATCCGGGAGAACATGGTGCGCGCCCGCTCCAGCTGCCGCACCGCCTGGTCGGTGTCGCCGTTCTCCTCCAGGGCCTGGCCCAGGTAGTACAGCGTCCACGCCTCGCCGCGCGCGTCCTCGTTGTCGCGGTGGCGGGCCAGGGCCAGGTGGAGCTCCTCGGCCGCCGCGGCCGGGTCGCCGTCGAGCAGCCGGGCTCGGGCCAGCTGGGTCAGTGCCCAGGCCTCGCCGCGCTCGTCACGGGTGCGGCTGTACAGATCCAGGGCCGTGCGCAGGGCGTCCTTCGCCCGGTCCACGTCGCCCATCCGCAGCAGGGTCTGGCCCAGCTGGAACTGCGTCCAGGCCTCGCCGTGCAGCGACTCGCCCTCACGGTGCAGGATCAGCGCGGAGTCCAGGAGGGTCAGCGCCTCCACCAGACGGGCCCGGTCACGTTCGACGGCGGCCAGGGCATGCAGCGACCAGGCCCGGTCCTCGGCCTGCTCGTCGGAGGACTGGAGCTCGATCGCCTCCCGCAGCCGGGCCGCCGCCTCGGTCAGGTTGCCCTGGTGGTGCAGGGTGATGCCGAGCGAGCAGAGCGCCAGCGCCGTGCCCGCCTCGTTCTGCGCCTCGCGGTACAGCCCGACCACCGACGACAGCGTGGTGCGCGCCTTGTCCAGCTCGCCGAGCTGACGGGCCGCGATGCCGGTGCGCCACTGCACGGACCGCTCCAGCAGCCCCTTGTCCACGGCCTGCGTCAGCTCGCTGATCTCACCCAGCCGGTAGAGGTCGCCGCGCAGCAGGCAGTAGTCGCAGAGCGCGCCCAGCAGATCCAGTACGGCCCCCTGGTCGACGCCCTCCGCGTGCCGCAGCGCCGAGGTGATGAAACTCGACTCGTCGTCCAGCCAGCGCAGCGCCGAGTCCAGCGAACCGAACCCGTGCGAGCCGAACTGTCCGGCCCGGGTCGACATCTTGCCGTCCACCATGCGGATCACGGCACCGGCCAGGTCCGCGTAGTTCCGGATCAGCCGCTCCTGGGCCGCGGTCCGGTCCGCCGCCACCTCCTCGTCCCGCAGCCGGGCCAGGGCGAAGCCCCGTACGAGATCGTGCAGCCGGTAGCGCGAGCCCCGTACATGGTCCAGGAGACCGGCTCCGGCCAGGTCCGTCAGCAGCCGCTCGGCCTCCTGCTCGTCGGTCGAGAGCAGCGCGGCCGCCGCCGCGGCGCCGAGGCTCGCCCGCCCGGCCAGCGCGAGCCGGCGCAGCAGCCGCCGAGCCTGTTCGGACTGGTCGGTGTAGCGCAGCCACAGCGCGCGCTCGACCGGCGCGACCGGCCCGTACGCGGCGAGATCGGTGGCGAGGGCGCTGCGGGTGCGCGGCCCGAGCGAGGAGCCCGCTATGCGCAGCGCCAGCGGCAGCCCGCCGCACAGCTCGGCGACGGTGTCCGTCGACCGGGAGTCGTACGGGCCCGCCTCCTCCGCCTCGGCCGCCTCGCGCAGCAGTTCCTCCGCTCCCGCCGTGTGCAGCGCGCCGACCGGCAGCTGATGGACCCGGGCCGGGATGTCGGCGGGCAGCTCCAGGGGTTCGCGCGAGGTGACGAGGACGAGGCTGTCGGAACGCTCGGGGACCAGGGTGCGGACCTGGGCCGCGTCGCCGGCGTCGTCGAGGACGATCGTCACCGGGGTGCCGGTCAGGTGCTGGTGGTACAGCTCGCTCAGCCGCCGCACCTGCTGCTCGGCGGAGGCCCTCTCACGGAACAGCAGCTGCTCGCGGGGCGCGCCCAGCCGGTTCAGCAGATGGAGCAGCGCGTCCCGGGTGGGCAGCGGCGCCTCCCCGGCCACGTCGCCGCGCAGGTCCACCACGCAGGCGCCCCGGAACTGGTCCTTCAGGCTGTGCGCCGCCCGTACCGCGAGTGTGGTGCGTCCGGCGCCGGGCGCACCGTGCAGGACCACGACCGTCGGTTTGGTCTCCGTCGACGCGCGGGCCTCGCGCACCCACTGCGCGATCTGCGCCAGCTCGGCCCGCCGCCCGGCGAACGGCCCCTTCGCTGCGGGCAGATGGCCGAACGACTGCTCCAGGAGCGCGCGCATGCGGGCCGCGGCGCTGCGGTCCCCGCCCCGCAGCTGCGGGGCGGTCCGCGACTGCGCGGGGACCTTCTTCGCCGGTGTGCGGGACGAGGGGTTGAGCATGCGCTGCTGGTCGAGGAACGGGCGGATGCCCCGCACCTCCAGCGCCGCCAGCCACTGCAGCCGCAGCTGTTCGGCGCCACCGGGCTGTCCGAGCGCACCCGCCCGCCGGTGGGCGGCGGGCCAGTGCGAGGCGGTGACCTTGGCGACCGTCGCCGTGGCCCCCGCGACCGCGACGACGGCGCCCGCGCCGAGGGCCGGCCCCGTCGCCGTACCGAACGCGACGTCCGCGCCGACGGCGGCGACCGCGGCAACTCCGGTGACCAGCAGAGGAGTTCCCAGGGCCGCCCGGCTGAACCGCCGTGACAGCGGCTGCTGTCCGGCCTCCGCCGCGTCCAGCGCCCGCAGATACGCGGCGTACTCGTCGTCCGCGCCCGCCGCCAGGGAATCGAGCGCGGCCCGTCCGCGCGACATCAGCGTTGCGGCGTCGGCCCGCCCGCCCGATCGCCGTACCTCTTCCTCAACGGCGCGTACCAACAGCCGTTCGGCTTCAGCCCGATGGCTGTCCCGCATGTGCGTCCCCCTCCGGATACGACGATTGCAGCTGCCTCGGCCGACAGCGCCGCCCAGTCTCCTGCGTACGGCGCGTCAGCGCGAGAGAGTGAGGCGATCCGTCGGGCCTGAGAGAGGATGTGGGTATGCCGAATCGCCTGGACCGTGAGACTTCCCCGTACCTCCTCCAGCATGCCGACAATCCCGTCGACTGGTGGCCGTGGTCGCCCGAGGTGTTCGAGGAGTCACGCAGGCGGAATGTTCGGGTTCTGCTCCAGCGCTGTCAGATGGCTCTCAGGTCGACAGCGACGGAGAAGGGCGCGGCAGCCTGTTCGACCCGCCAGTGGAAGGGGAGCCTCGGCTACCGCAGTCCCGCCGAATACGAGACCGCCTTGGCAGCCTGACCACCACACCAAAGGTGTCCGTCAAAGCGGAACAAGCTCAACGGTCATCGAGATAGCCCGCCGGTGGCTCGCCTTCGCGGACCGCGAAACGCAGGCTAAGAAGGACGAGGCCCAGAAGGCCCTTGAGGCGGCCCAGCGGCGTGTGAAGAAGCTCGAAGACGACTTTTACGTGTACGGGAAGACGGACGAGGAGCGCTTCGAGGAGCTGAGCGAAGGGCAGCGCGCCGTTATCGACTCCATCACCGCGACCCTTGAGGCGTTGGACGCGCAGGCAGATCTCTCGCCCCTCACACAGGCCGACACTCTGCGTGAGGCGTGGGAAGCGGCGGATATGGCGGACAAGCGGATGCTCCTGAAGTGCGCCCTTGGAAAGAAGGGCATCACGGTCAAGCCGCCGCGCGGCAGGGGGACCACACCCCGATCCTTCAACGGCTCGCGTTCGACTGGCTGTCGAAGTAAGGACACAACCGCCAAGAAGTGAGTTCCGAGCGCAAGGTCGGCCCTTCGGGCCCGGCCTTGTTCTCTTCTCCGAAAGGCAATCTGGTCACCAGTCTCCGAGAGGCAGGTTCACACAGTTGCCGTACCGGCCGCACGAGCGCTGACCCTGCACCCCTCCGCCCCGTTTGTGTGCTGCCGCTGTGGCGCATGAGGGGGACAACGGTTGGGTGCGGAAGGATGGGGGTATGCCCAACCGACTCGCGCAGGCCACGTCCCCGTACCTCCTCCAGCACGCGGACAACCCCGTTGACTGGTGGCCATGGGAGCGCGACGCGTTCGAAGAAGCCCGTCGGCGTGACATCCCCGTGTTCTTGAGTGTCGGCTACAGCGCCTGCCACTGGTGTCACGTCATGGCTCACGAGTCCTTCGAGGACGAGGACACCGCTGCGTACATGAACGAGCACTTCGTGTCCGTCAAGGTGGATCGTGAGGAGCGGCCCGACGTGGACGCCGTCTACATGGAGGCCGTGCAAGCCGCCACGGGGCAGGGCGGCTGGCCCATGTCCGTGTTCATGACGCCTGAGGGGGAGCCCTTCTACCTCGGCACCTACTTCCCCCCAGAGGCTCGCCATGGCATGCCGTCCTTCCATCAGGTACTCCAAGGCGTGCACAACGCCTGGACGAGCCGACGGGACGAGGTGGGAGAAGTCGCGGGGAAGATGACTCGGGACCTTGCCGGCCGGGGGCTGAGCACCGGGGATGCCGGGACGCCCACCGAGGAGATTCAGGCCCTGGCGCTCCTCCAGCTGACCCGGGACATCGACCCCGCGAGCGGCTGGTTCAAGGGAGACACCAAGTTCCCGCCGTCGATGGTGATCGAGTTCCTGTTGCGCCACCACACACGGGCCGGTTCCGCGGCAGCGCTGGAGATGGCAGAAGGGCTGTGCGGCGCGATGGCTCGTTCGAGCCTGTACGACCAGGTGGGAGGCGGGTTCCATCGGTACGTACTCACGCCGAGAATTAGTGGACCTTTGGTACCGCACTTCGAGAAGATGCTCTACGACAATGCGCTGCTCTGCCGCGTCTACGCACACCTGTGGCGGTCGACGGGCTCGGAACTCGCCCGCCGGGTCGCCCTGGAGACCGCCGACTTCATGGTGCGCGAGCTGCGCACGGCGGAGGGCGGTTTCGCCTCCGCGCTCGACGCCGACAGTGAGGACGGAGCCGGCCGGCACGTCGAGGGCGCGTACTACGTGTGGACGCCCGAGCAGTTGAGGGAGGTTCTGGGCGAACAGGACGCGGCCTTCGCCGCCGAGTACTTCGGTGTCACGCAGGAGGGCACGTTCGAGGAGGGCGCCTCGGTCCTCCGGCTCGCACGGACCGGCGCCGCGGTCGACGCGGACCGGGCCGCCGAGGTGCGGGCCAGGCTGCTGGCCGCCCGTGAGCTGCGTCCCCGCCCCGGGCGGGACGACAAGGTGGTCGCCGCCTGGAACGGTCTGGCGATCGCCGCGCTCGCCGAGACGGGGGCGTACTTCGACCGCCCCGACCTGGTCGAACGCGCCACCGAGGCGGCGGATCTGCTGGTCCGGGTCCACATGGGCGACGTCGCCCGGCTGTCCCGCACCTCGAAGGACGGGCGGTCCGGCGGGCACGCCGGGGTCCTGGAGGACTACGGCGATGTCGCGGAGGGCTTTCTCGCCCTGGCCGCGGTCACCGGCGAGGGCGTCTGGCTGGAGTTCGCCGGTTTCCTGCTGGACATCGTGCTTCAGCACTTCACCGGCGAGGGCGGGCAGCTCTACGACACGGCGGACGACGCCGAGCAGCTGATCCGCCGCCCGCAGGACCCCACCGACAGTGCGACCCCGGCGGGCTGGACGGCCGCGGCCGGTGCGCTGCTCTCGTACGCCGCGCACACCGGCTCGGAGGCCCACCGCGCCGCTGCGGAAGGGGCGTTGGGCGTGGTGAAGGCGCTCGGTCCGCGCGTCCCCCGTTTCATCGGCTGGGGGCTCGCGGTCGCCGAGGCGCTGCTCGACGGGCCGCGCGAGGTCGCGGTCGCCGGGCCGGTCGGCGGCGAACTGCACCGTACGGCGCTGCTGGGGCGGGCGCCCGGAGCGGTGGTGGTGGCGGGGGAGACGGCAGGGGCGGAGTTCCCGCTGCTGGCGGACCGGCCGCTGATGGGCGGGGCACCGACGGCGTATGTGTGCAGGCACTTCGTCTGCGATGCGCCGACGACGGACCCGCGGGAGCTGGCGCGGAGCCTCGGATCGAGCCCGTCCGACGACTGAGGACGGAGCCGTCCGACGACTGAGGGCGAAGCCCCGGCTACAGCGTCAGCCCGCCTTCGAGCGTGTCCAGCGCCTGGTTGATCAACACGATCAGGTCGTCCTCCAGATCGTGCTCGCCCCAGTACAGCGTCACCTCGCGCAGCGCCCCCAGCACCGCCGCGATGAACACCCTGACCTCCAGGTCGTCGGGGCTGCGGCCGCTGCGGTCGGCGAGCGCCTGCGCCAGCACCTTCGCCGTGTCCGACATGGTCTCCGTCATCCGTGCCCGGATGGCGGGGACCTCCACCATCAGCCGGGTGCGCTGCCGCAGTTCCTCCTCCTCGCTCGCGAGGAACGCCGTCAGCGCCTTGGCCATGATGAACCGCAGCGACTCAAGCGGCGGTTCGTCGGCCGGCCGGTTGCGCAGCTCGGTCTCCATGATCGGGTCGTACTCGTCGGTGAGGACGATGTCCTCCTTGGTCGCGAAGTACCGGAAGACGGTGCTCGGCGACACCTCGGCCGCCTCGGCGATCTGCTCGATCGTTGTCGCGTCGTACCCCTGCTCGGAGATCAGCCGGTACGTCGCCCGGCGGATCGCGATCCTGGTCCTGAGCTTCTTCCGCTCGCGCAGCCCCATCGCGGGAGGCGTCCCGGGGGCGGAAACGGAAGAGGTACGAGAGGTGGCGGCCATGGTCGCCATTGTCAGGCATCGACGGGCGCTGGGGCCACGTCCGTCCCCTCCCGGGACTCGTTGGGAAGGTACGTCAGGAACGCTCCGACCAGCAGCGACGACACCAGGGATGTGACAGCGACGACGAGCAGCACCACGCTCATGCCGTGCAGATACGCCGCGTCCGCGGAGTCGGCCAGCCGCTGCGCGCCGAGCTTCGCCGCGACGGCATGGGCGGCGACGACCGAGTCCCCGGCCGTGTCGGCCGCGGTGGCGGGTACGCCGGTGGTGTCGAGCCGGCCACTGTACGCACCGGCGAGCAGGCTGCCGAGCAACGCGATCCCGAGGGCGCTGCCCGTCTGCCGCACGGTCATCAGCAGCCCCGACCCGCTGCCCGCACGGTCCGCGGGCAGGGCGGCCAGCGCGGCGTCCATCGCGGGGACGACGGCGAAGCCGAAGCCGACCCCCGCGACGGAGAGCCACAGTGCCGTGAAGCCGTAGCCGCTGTCGATCGTCGTACGGCTGCCGAGGAACGCGGCGAAGGCGAGCACGGCCAGGCCCGCCGTCATCGTGGCGCGCGCCCCGAACCGCTGGGTGACGGGGGCGCCCGTCTTCGCGGCGACGATCAGCCCGCCCATCATCGGCAGCATCCGCACCCCCGTGCCGAAGGCGTCGTGGCCCAGGACCGCCTGGAGGTAGCCGGGCAGGATGAACAGCAGCCCCGACATCACGAACATCACCAGAGTCGCGGCGAGCGTGCTCAGCAGGAACGGCCGCTGCCGCAGCAGGGACATGTCGAGCATCGGGCGCCCGGCGCCGCGTTCCCGTACGACGAGCACGGCGATCAGCGCGACACCGGCGGCCAGCATGCCCAGCACCAGCGGGTCGCCCCAGCCGCGCCCGGGCGCCTCGATGATCGCGTAGATCAGCGTGCCGAGACCGGTCGCGGTCAGGGTGGTGGAGACGGCATCGACCTTCGGGGAAGCCGGGTCGCTGGTCTCCGGGAGCAGGAACACGCAGGCAGCGATGCCGATCGCCACCATTGGGATGTTGATCAGGAAGATCGAGCCCCACCAGAAGTGGTCCAGCAGCCAGCCGCCGAGGATCGGGCCGAGCGGCAGCCCCAGCGCGGAGGCGGCCGAGACGATGCCGATGGCCTTGACCCGGTCCTCGGGCGCGCCGAACAGCGACGGCAGCACGGCCAACGCGAGCGGCATGACGAGCGCCGCACCGATGCCCATGACACAGCGGGCGGTCACGACGGCCGGTACGGCGTCGGCCAGCGATCCGATGAGCGAGCCGATCAGAAAGATGCCGAGGCCGGTGATGAGCATCCGGCGGCGGCCGAACCGGTCCCCGAGCAGTCCGGCCGGGAGCATCAGCGCGGCGAAGACGACGACATAGGCATCGGCCATCCACTGCTGCTCGCCGGTGGTGGCGCCGAGCTGTCCGGCCATGGTCGGCAGCGCCACGTTGAGGATCGTCATGTCGAATCCGAGAACGAGCATGCTCGCGACCAGCGCGCCCAGGGCCCACCAGCGTCGGTTCATGGGAATGCTCCTTTGGGGGTCGATGTCAAATGACAGTAACTCTCAAAAGATTGTTGATGTCAATACGTTGCCCGCGTCGGGGTCCTGACATGGCGAATGGCCGCGGCTTTCGGGCCACGGCCATTGCGGGGGAGGGGGAAGGGGGTGCTCAGCTGTGGTTGTAGGCCACCAGCGAGATGCCGACGTAGTGCACGACGAAGGCCGCCAGGGTCAGCGAGTGGAAGACCTCGTGGAAGCCGAACCATCGCGGTGACGGATTGGGCCGCTTGATGCCGTAGATGACGCCGCCCGCGCTGTAGAGCAGTCCGCCGACGACGACCAGCACCAGCACCGCGATCCCGCCGGTCCGCATGAAGTCCGGCAGGAAGAAGACCGCGGCCCAGCCCATCGCTATGTAGCAGGGCGTGTAGAGCCAGCGCGGCGCGCCGACCCAGAACACCCGGAAGGCGATGCCCGCGGCCGCCGCCGCCCAGACCGCCCACAGGAGCGGCGTCCCGGTCGCCTCGGGGAGCAGGAGAAGGGTCAGTGGGGTATAGGTGCCCGCGATGATCAGGAAGATGTTGGCGTGGTCGAGCCGGCGGAGCACGGCCTCGCCGCGCGGGCCCCAGGTGCCGCGGTGGTAGAGGGCGCTCACGCCGAACAGCAGGCACGCGGTCAGGACGTAGATGCCGCAGGCGATCCGGCCGCGGGCGCTGTCCGTCAGCGCGATCAGCGCGACCCCCGCGACGATCACGGCGGGGAACATCCCGGCGTGCAGCCAGCCACGCATCCGTGGTTTCGGCGGGGCGGTGTCGGACTCGGCTGATTCCATCCCGGCTGGCTCGGGCGCGGCGGCGGCAGCAGTCATTCCCGCATCGTACCTACGGGACCGTAGGTAACGGTCGCGAGTGGTGATGCTCACGTGTGCGGCCCCCTGGACATATGGGTGAAACGGTCGGATGATCAAATGAGTGCGGTCGGCACCGGATGAGCGCCAACGAGATTCGAAGGGGTCGAAGCATCCGGGTCGCAGCCCCCACGGGGCAACTACCAAACAGACACCCTCATCAAGGAGCGATCGTGGCGCGCGACATCGCGGCTCCCCTCACTGCCCCCACCGACCACCAGGAACTCGTTTCCTGGGTGAACGAGATCGCAGCCATCACCCAGCCGGACCGGGTGGTCTGGTGCGACGGCTCCGAGGCCGAGTACGAGCGCCTGTGCGGGGAGCTCGTGGCCAAGGGCACGTTCACGAAGCTGGACGGGACGAAGCGCCCGAACTCGTACTACGCCGCGTCCGACCCGAGCGATGTCGCCCGCGTCGAGGACCGCACGTTCATCTGCTCCGAGAAGGAGGAGGACGCGGGTCCGACGAACCACTGGAAGGCCCCCGCCGAGATGCGGGAGATCTTCACCGGTGAGAAGGGCGTCTTCCGCGGCTCCATGCGCGGTCGCACGATGTACGTCGTGCCGTTCTGCATGGGCCCCGTCGGCTCCCCGCTCTCCGCGATCGGCGTCGAGATCACCGACTCCGCCTACGTCGCCGTCTCGATGCGCACCATGACGCGCATGGGTCAGGCCGTCCTCGACGAGCTGGGCACCGACGGTTTCTTCGTCAAGGCCGTGCACACGCTGGGCGCACCCCTGGAAGAGGGCCAGGAAGACGTTCCGTGGCCGTGCAACAGCACCAAGTACATCTCGCACTTCCCCGAGGACCGCGAGATCTGGTCGTACGGCTCCGGCTACGGCGGCAACGCCCTGCTCGGCAAGAAGTGCTACGCGCTGCGCATCGCCTCCGTCATGGCGCGAGACGAGGGCTGGCTCGCCGAGCACATGCTGATCCTCAAGCTCACGCCGCCGAAGGACGAGGCCGCCGCCCCGACGTACATCGCCGCCGCGTTCCCGAGCGCCTGCGGCAAGACCAACCTCGCCATGCTGGAGCCCACGATCCCGGGCTGGACCGTCGAGACCATCGGTGACGACATCGCCTGGATGCGGTTCGGCGAGGACGGCCGCCTCTACGCGATCAACCCCGAGGCCGGATTCTTCGGCGTCGCGCCCGGCACCGGCGAGCACACCAACGCCAACGCCATGAAGACCATGTGGGGCAACTCCGTCTTCACCAACGTCGCACTCACCGACGACGGCGACGTCTGGTGGGAGGGCATGACGGAGACCGCTCCGGCCCACCTCACCGACTGGAAGGGCAACGACTGGACGCCGGCGTCCGAGACCCCGGCCGCCCACCCCAACGCCCGCTTCACCGTTCCGGCCGGCCAGTGCCCGATCATCGCACCCGAGTGGGAGGACCCGAAGGGCGTGCCGATCTCGGCCATCCTCTTCGGCGGTCGCCGCGCCTCGGCCGTGCCGCTGGTCACCGAGTCCTTCAACTGGCAGCACGGCGTCTTCCTCGGCGCCAACGTGGCCTCCGAGAAGACCGCCGCCGCCGAGGGCAAGGTCGGCGAGCTGCGCCGCGACCCGTTCGCCATGCTGCCGTTCTGCGGCTACAACATGGGCGACTACATGGCCCACTGGGTCAAGGTCGGCGCGGACAAGGCGGACCAGTCGAAGCTTCCGAAGATCTACTACGTGAACTGGTTCCGCAAGAACGAGGCGGGCAAGTTCGTGTGGCCCGGCTTCGGCGAGAACAGTCGCGTCCTGAAGTGGATCGTCGAGCGCCTGAACGGCAGGGCCGAGGGCGTCGAGACCCCGATCGGTGTCCTGCCCGCCAAGGGCGCCCTGGACACCAAGGGCCTGGACCTCTCCGATTCGGACCTGGACTTCCTGCTCAACGTCGACAAGGAGGTCTGGCGCGAGGAGGCGGCGCTGATCCCCGAGCACCTCAACACCTTCGGTGACCACGCGCCGAAGGAGCTGTGGGACGAGTACCGCGCGCTGGTCCGGCGCCTGGGCTGACGCCCCCGGGCGCACCCGCGCGGGTGCGCCCCGCACGCCCCGCGGCCGGGCTCTCGGACATCCGCCCTGACCTGTGGGGTCAACAGCCCGCCGCGGTACGGCCCCCGGAATCCCCTCACGGTTCCGGGGGTCTTCCCATGTTCCGCCCCGTGCTCCGTCCTTTTCCTGCCGGTTTCATGAAGAACAGCCCGGCATCGCCCTGCCCTTGCGCACGGCACCTCCACAAGATCCGATGTCCCTTCACATGCCTCCGGCTCGGTCGGCCGGGGACCAACCGAGCCTGTGGGGGACTCAGTTGAGAAGGAATCAGCACCGCATACGTATCGCGGCGACGCTCGCCGCGCTGACACTCGGCACCGCCGGGCTCACCGCCCTCGCTCCGTCCGCCGCCGTCGCGGCCGACGGCACCGTGCCCGGTGACACCGTGGCCAAGCTGCCGATCTCCTCGTACTCGGCGATGGTCGTCGACTCGGTGCACGAGCGGGTCTACATCACGGACGACCGCCGGAACCCGTACGCGAACCAGGTCCACGTCTACAACTTCCGGGGCCAGAGGGTGGGTTCGCTGCCCACCGCGTCCGCGCCGTCCGGGATGGCCCTGAGCGCGGACAGCGGCACGCTCCACGTCTCGCAGTCCTCGGGCATCCTCGCCTTCGACACCGTGACCCAGGAGCGCACCGGTGTCACGTACACCGCGTACGACGTGCCCTGCCCGCGCGACGTCGCTTTCGCGGGCGGCAAGGAGTGGCACACCGAGACGCCGTACCTCACCACCGAATGCGACAACCGCCAGACCTGGCTGTACGGCACGGCGGGCGACCGGCCCACCAGCACCGGATGGAACGCGACGGGCCGACTGCGGCTGACGAGCGGCCCCGAGGTCCCGGACCGCATCGTGATGGCGCAGGCCCGCAACACCGGCGAGGCCAACCCCTTCCTCACCACGCTCGACGCGAGCGGCGACACGCTCGTGCGCGGCCCGGAACGCCGGTTCGCGGACGCCGGGGGCAAGGGCGCGCTCGACATGAAGGACATGGCCCAGTCCCCCGACGGCCGGTGGATCGCCGTCGCCGACGCCGCCTACGGCACCCGGCTCCTGGACGCCGCCGACCTGTCCGACGCGCCGGCCGGGTACCAGCCGCTGCCCGAGGGGGCGAAGGCGTCCGCCGTCGCCTTCAGCGGCGACGGTATTTACATCGCGCGGGGCGCCGCCGCGACCGGGAGCACGGCCGATCTGCTCGTCCAGCCGGCCGACCCGGCGGCCGGTACCGCCCCGCTGGAGTTCGCTTTCGAGGGCGCGCTCGACGGGGACCGGATCGCGCCGCGCGGACTCGGCTGGTCGAAGGACGGGGCGCACCTCTTCGCGGTCACCACCAGCACGGCCGGCAACGAGTACTGGCTGCATGTCATCCAGCCCCCGGCCGCCCAGTACGACTCCCGCTTCACCGGCGCGCTCTCCACCACCCCGGGACAGCCCGTCGTCGGCGAACCCCTCGGCATCCGGGGCCGGTTGGAGCTGGACGGGCCGGCGCCCACCGAGCCGGTCAGGGTGTCGGCGGTACGGCACGACGCGAACGGCGAGCGCAGGCTCGCCCCCGTCGAGGTCGACGCCGACGGTTCGTTCACCGTTCTCGACGTCCCGTCGCTGGTCGGCGACGCCACCTACACGGTCACCTTCACCGGCGACATCACCCACCGCCCGGCCGAGGAAAGCACCCTCTTTGTCACGGTCGCCAAGGCCCCGACCACCCTTGCGCTCACGGCCCCCGCCGAAGCGACGAAGAGCGGGGGGCTCACGATCACCGGCACCCTGTCGGGCCGGGGCCGCGCCCTCCCCGCCGGGATCACCCTCTCCGTGCAGCGCACCGACAGAAAGGGCACCGGCACGCTGACCTCGGCCGCCGTCGCGGCCGACGGCAGCTTCACGATCAACGACCTGCCCCGGGCCACGGGCCAGGTGACGTACGAGGTCGGCTACGCCGGCGACGCCCTGCACAGCGCGTCGACGGCCTCGGCGACGGTACGGGTCCGCAACTGACGACCACCGTCCCGCTTCCCTGAGCGGCGGTCCGGGGCGTCGCCCGGACCGCCGCCCCATCGCGCTACCCGTTGTGGCCCCGGTCCTCCAGATACCGGGTGTGGGTCTGCTGCCGTCGCGTCTCCGCCTCCCGCAGCGCCGTCGCCAAGGCCTCCGCCTCCCGGTGCAACAGCGCCAGCTGCCGCTCCAGATGACGCTCCGGCGGTTCCGTTCCGGGCGCGATCCGCGTCCACCAGCGGGTCCGTACGAACGTGTCGACCGACTCCGGGATGTCCTGGTGCACGGCGCGCGACAGGGCGTGGACGCCCTCCGGATCGGTGGCCAGTGCCTGGGACACCCAGCCGGGGGCGAGCAACCCCGCCAGCAGCTCCGTCAGTTCGGTGAGCCGGCCGGCCGCGGCGGGCGGCAGCTCCACCTCGTCCAGATACGCCCGCAGGGTCCCGAAGTCGTCCCGCAGCGCGTCCAGCCGGGACGAAGGATCGGGGAAGTCCGGGGCGGGCGGGCGCTCGGGGGGTGCGATCAGCGCGCCCGCGCCGTACAGCCCGGCCACCACCACCGGCCAGTACGCCCCCGCGAGCCCGGTGTAGGTCAGGGCGAGTCCGACGATCCCGCAGGCGCTCCCGGTCAGGTTCTTCCGTGACTCGACGTAGGCCAGGACCCTGTTCGCGGATCTGCCCCGCGCCTCGCCGTCCGGCCTACTGGTAGCCACGGATCTCCTCGAACGCCCCGTCCAGGGAGCCCGGCCCCTGGTCCTTCGTCGCGTCGAAGAGCCGGCCGCCGGTCAGCGTGGCGATCCGGTCCAGCTCGCCCCGGTCCGAGTCGCCGAAGACGACCGGGAAGACCGCAGTGGCCTGCCGCGCGGCGGGCAGCGACCGGTAGTAGGAGGTGAAGCCGTCGGCCGTGGCGCCCGCCGTGTTCTCGCCGTCCGTCATCAGCACCACCGAGGTGAACGCGGACTTCGAGCCGTCGCCGAGATGCTCGTAGGCCGATCGCAGACTCGAATAGATCGCCGTCTCCCCGCTCGCCGTCAGCGCGGCGGTGTCCGCCTCGATCGCCGCCAGGCCCCGCTGCGGATCGGCCGGGTCGACCGTATGCGTACGGACCTGCTTCACGGACGAGCCGAACGGCAGCAGCGTGACCTCCTCCCGCTCCCGGAAGTCCCCGGTCAGCCCGGTCAGCGCCGCCTTCAGCTGCCGAAGCCGCTCCCCCTTCATCGAGCCGGAGGTGTCCAGGACGTACACGGTGCGCGAGGGCCGGCGGAGCTTGTTCTCGTACGAGTGGAGCAGCCCGTCGGCGACCGACCGCGAGCCGGGGAACGGAAGTTCACGGCGTGCCTCGGCGGCGAGCGGTGCGGCGGGCCGTACCGAGGGCACGACCGGGCGGCGGAACGTCTGCCGGGTCAACTGCCGCTGAACGGCCGGGGTGCGGAAGTAGGCCGTCAGCGCGCGCACCGAGTCCTTCGCCTCGGGTGCGGCGGCGGACAGCGTGCTGAGCGGGTAGTCGGCGGTCACCACCCCGTCGCGGGGACGGATCACGGTCAGCCCGGTGCGACGGTCGCGGTTGAGCGAGAGCAGCACCGACTCGTAGTTGATCAGTGCGTCGACCGTGCCGCGCCGGGCGTACGCGGTGGCCAGCCAGCCCGAGGAGCCGGAGGTCAGCCGCTGCCCCGCGAAGAACTCCTTCAGCTTCCCGCTCGCGCCGCGCACATCGGCGTCGGTCAGGGCGGACTGTGCGCCCGAGAGCCCCGAGGCGACCGAAACCAGCGCGGAGAAGCCGGAGTTGGAACGGGCCGGGTCGGTCATTCCATAGGTCAGCCGGCCCTCGGCGACCGCCCGGTGCACCTGCGACCAGGTGACGTCCGAAGGCTTCCAGCCCAGCCGCTGCACGGCGGCCGGGCGGACCCCGAGGGCGACCGGTGAAGCCATCAGCGGGGTCTCCGACGTGATGCGCCGGGCCGCGTCCGGGTGCAGCCGCAGATAGTCGTTCGACGACAGCCACACCGCGTCGTAGGCGCCGTCGGCCTTGCCGGACCCGAGCAGTTCGACGGCGTCGAGCGTGCCGGTCCAGGTGGGCCGCACGGTGATCCCGGTCGCCTTCCGGGCCTGATCCAACAGCGTTTTCATGTCGCTGAGTTCACTGGAGGCGAGGACGCGCAGCGTACCGGGGTGCGGGGCGCCGTCGTCGTTCGTCGGGCCGCCGGACGGTCCGCCGTCCGACGCGGAGCAGGCGGCGAGCGGGCCGAGCGCGGCGACGGCCAGCAGCGAGGCGAACGAGCGCGTGACCCGGCGCCGCAGCCGTCTCAGCCGCCGTCGGGGACGGCCCGTCATCCGAGACCCCCGCCCTCAAGGGCGCCGGCGGCCCGGCTGCGCTCCAAGTGGGCCCCGGCCTGCCGGAGTTCCACGGAGAGCGACTCCACGGTCGCCGCCATCGACTCGGTCGCCTGCACCTTGTACGTGTCGATGGCGTCGAGCGTCCGGTAGATCTGCTGGAACGCCGTGCGCAGCGTCTCCGCGCCCACCGCCGGATCGGCGGCGATGCGCTGGATCTCGCCGCTCTGGCCGGCGAGCATCTCCGCGTTCCCGCGGATCAGGTCCTCGGTCGTGGAGCGCAGCACCTGCACCTGCTCGGTCACCTTGCGCCGGCTCTCCAGCGCCGACGCCAGCATCACGGCGATCCGCAGGGCGGAGACGGTGGTGGTCGCGGCCCGGTCGACGCCCCTGATGAGTTCGTCGTTGTTCCGGCGCACGACATCCATCGCGAGGTACCCCTGCGCGCAGACCGCGAGCTGGGTCAGCAGATCCTGGTGCTTCTGCCGCACGGGGAAGAGCACGTCGGCCCGCAGCGCGTCCGCCTGCACCGGGTCGGTGGCCGCGGTCGCCGCGATGCGCTGCTCGACGGCGCCGTCCAGTGCCTCGGTGAGCACCACGTACTCCTGGAGCTTGCCCATGGTCTCCCAGAGCCGGGTGCGCTCGGTGTGCAGGGCGGCGTTGTCGCGGCGCAGTTCGTCCTGCCCGCCGCGCAGCGATCCCACGATCCTGTTCAGGGTGGACTGGGCGGACGCGTACGTGGCGACGTGGTCGCGGAGCTTGTTGCCGCCCGGGAGCCTGGCCAGGAGCCGACGGGCGCCGCGACCCGGGGTGTCGCGCGGGTCGAGGTCCTCGACCGTGCGGCGCAGCTCGACGAGGGAGGCGCCCACCCGGGTCTGCGCGTCCCCCTCCCCGGAACCGGACAGGGAGCGGACGGTGCGGTCCAGCATCCGGTTGGACTGCTGGGCGGCACCGCGGATGTCGGCCTGCCCGAGGGAGGTGATCTCCCCGATCCGGGTGGAGAACTCGGGCGACCGGGCGTCGACCCCGGCGAGGCCGCCGATGTACTCGGTGGCGCGGCGGGTCATCTCCGCCCGTACCGAATCGTCGACCGGTACGAGACCGGCGGCCTGCTCGGCGCGGACCGGGGCGACCGGCTCCGGCGGGGTGAGGACGAGCGGCGGGGCGGCCTGGTCGGGCGGGGTGAGGGCGGGCGGCTGCGGCTCTTGGGTCATGGGTGGGACCTCCCGGGAGGCGTGGATCGTCAGCCGCGGGTCCGCCGGGCCATCGCGCGCAGCACCGTGGCGGTGGGCACGGGCGCCTGACGGACCCCGGTCAGCTGTTGGTCGATGTAGTCGGTGTGGCCCTTGGTGGCGGCGGTGAACTCGGCCGCGGCACCCTGGGGCCGGAACCCGTGCCGCACGGCGAGCCTGCGCAGCTCCGGGTCGCTGGAGAGCAGTTCGCCCAGCCGCCGGCCGGTGCCGGTCAGCGGGACGAGGGTGTGGTCGCTGGAGACGGTCGTGTCGGGGTAGAGGAGAACCAGGTCCCCGGCCTCCTGCTTCTGCATCAGCAGCGAGGCGACCTGCGACTCGTACACCAGGACCAGCGGATTGCCGACGCCGCTGATGAAGTCCCTGAACGGGGCGTCGCTGCTGGTCTGCTGCGCGCCCTGCACCCGGATCAGCTTCTTCAGCAGCGGCGCGGTGCGGTCGATCGCGGCCTCGTCCGCGGCGACCCGGCCGCCGTCGGCGACGTACGAGGCCGCGGCGAGGTAGAGCGCGCCGGAGTTGGACGAGACGGGATCGGTGCTGGTGATGAAGACCGTACCGGTCAACTCGGCGTGCTTTCCCGAGCCCTTGAGCTGCTGCCAGGACCGGTCCGCCCGCGCGGCCTCGAGGTACGGGCCCATGAGCAGCTTCCCGCCGGCCTTTCCGTTCAGCGTCGCGAGTCCGTTGTCCGCCAGCACCCGAGCGGCGCCGCGGTGCGCGACGACGACCAGCGGCGAGTAGAACGGCCTGAGCGGTCCGCCCTCGACGGAGAACCTGCGCCGCAGCTCGTCGGCCGGGGCCTGCGAGCCGGGGAAGGCGAAGTCATACCCCTTGAGGGGGAGTCGATCCATGGCCCAGGAACCGGACGTCTCCGCCTTGACGGTGAACCCCTTGGCGGCCAGGGCCTTCACCACGTCGGGATCGGCGAAGAACTCGGCCTTCTCCGATCCGATCACTCCACGCACGGTCTTCGTTGCCGTGCTCGTGTCCCCGGTGTCGCGGCCCACTGCGACGGCTACTGCCACTCCGCCGATCAGCAGCACCGCCAGGACGATTCCCACGATGCGTCTCACACCCGAAGCCTGCTCGCGGAAACCCACATTCCAGGCGGAGTTGGGTGGACGGGAGGTGAAGTAAGCATCCCAGTACGCAACGGAGGCGGCACGGGAGCGGGTCGCTCCGGTGTCCTGCCTCCGGGGCACGGATGGGTGGCACCCGGTCCACGCGCCTCGACGGCCCGTGGACCGGGGCCGTCAGAGGGCGCCGACCAGTCGCGACGGGGCGGCGGTGGCGGCGTCGACCGCCGCCGTGTGCGCGTCCATGCGCTCCGCCGCGAGGATCGCGACGGCCGTGTCGGCACGGGACGCGGCCACCACCAGTGCCCGGCCCGCGAGGGCGTGCGCACGGCGGTGGAGCGTGAGCGCGGGTGCATCGGTTCGACCGGCGTGCCGGGCGGGCGGCGCGCCGCGCAGCCTGGCGACCTGCTCGGCGATGCGGTCGCCCGCCACGCCGAGGTCCAGCTCGTCGGTGACCGCGAGAAGCGCGGCCAGGTGTCCGGCGAGCTGGATGTCCAGCTCTTCCTCGCGGGAACGGTGCGGGAAGTCGTCGGCGTGGTCGGCCGGTGTGTGGACCGATTTGGTGCGGATCGGTTCGTACATGGATGGCCTCCTGGTGGTGCTGTGGAACCATCCTAGCTTGGATTCAGTCTAAAGTTGTCCGTAATCGATTCCGAGATGGCTCAGGGAACGACAGGCCACCCGTTACGGCTGCCCGTACCCGTCCAGGAAGTGCGCGATCCGGGTCACCGCGTCCGTCAGATCCTCGGTCGAGGGCAGCGTCACGACGCGGAAGTGATCGGGCTCCGGCCAGTTGAACCCGGTGCCGTGCACGACCATGATCTTTTCGGCCCGCAGCAGGTCGAGGACCATCTGCCGGTCGTCCTTGATCTTGTAGACCTTGGGGTCGAGGCGCGGGAAGAGATACAGCGCCCCCTTCGGCTTCACGCAGGTCACACCCGGAATGGAGGTCAGCAGGTCGTACGCGACATCGCGCTGCTCCAGGATGCGGCCGCCCGGCAGCACCAGCTCGTCGATCGACTGCCGGCCGCCGAGCGCGGTGGCCACGGCGTGCTGCGACGGCATATTGGCGCAGAGCCGCATGTTGGCGAGGATCGTCAGCCCCTCGATGTACGAGGAGGCGTGCGCCTTGGGGCCGCAGACCGCCAGCCAGCCGGACCGGTACCCGGCCACCCGGTAGTTCTTGGAGAGCCCGTTGAAGGTGAGCACCATCAGATCGGGGGCGATCGTCGCGGTCGGGGTGTGGGTCGCTCCGTCGTACAGGATCCGGTCGTAGATCTCGTCGGAGCAGACGACCAGGTTGTGGCGCCGGGCGATCTCCGTCAGCCCGCGCAGCATCTCGTCGTCGTAGACCGCACCCGTCGGATTGTTCGGATTGATGATCACGATCGCCTTGGTGCGGTCGGTGATCCTCCGCTCGATGTCGGCGAGGTCCGGCATCCAGTCGGCCTGCTCGTCGCACCGGTAGTGCACGGCCGTACCGCCGGCCAGCGACACCGACGCGGTCCACAGCGGATAGTCCGGAGCCGGTACGAGGACCTCGTCGCCGTCGTCGAGCAGCGCCTGCATCGACATCTGGATCAGCTCGGAGACGCCGTTGCCCAGGTAGATGTCCTCGACGTCGAGGTCGATCCCCTTGGTCTGGTAGTGCTGCATCACCGCCCGCCGCGCGGACAGCAGCCCCTTCGCGTCGCCGTAACCGTGCGCCCCGGCGAGGTTGCGCAGTATGTCTTCGAGGATCTCGGGCGGGCACTCGAAACCGAACGCGGCAGGGTTGCCGGTGTTGAGCTTGAGGATGCGGTGACCGGCAGCTTCCAGCCGCATCGCCTCCTCCAGCACGGGGCCCCGGATTTCGTAACAGACATTGGCGAGCTTCGTGGACTGGATGACCTGCATGTCTGGGAGCTTACGACCGTGTTTCGCGCGCCGCCCGGCCTTCCGTCCCCGGTTGCCCCACCCGGGTGCTCGGCGCGTCGTCGCCCGACTTCCATAGCCATGCGTCCACCGTCCCCGGACCGTGGGAACGCCGGTGGGGGACGGGGCGGGGCTTGGAAAGGGCCGGAACGGGGACGTGACGGAGACGGACGGGTGAGATGCGCCACGTGAGCGCAAGTGTTCGAGGGGTGAGCGCCGTGAAGAGGGCGCGCCCTGGCCCGTGCGCCCCCGGCCCGTGCGCCCCCGGCCCGTGAGCCCCCGGCCCGTGAGGGAGGCGCGTCCCCGAAGGGGCACACTCCCGTGCTCATCGCGTCACTCGGACAGGCGTGCGCCCCGTGGCGTCACTCCGGCGGTCGTGTGCCCCGGGGCAGCTGGACACCGAAGTCGGCCGCCAGCACGTGGAGCACCCTCGAACGGGATGCCCAGCGCGTGGGCACGGTGCACGGAGCGCAGTACCTCCGCGGTCGGCCGACGTTCCCCGGTCGAGCCGATGCGGGCGAGACAGGCGTCGAGATCGATGCCGGGGCCGGGGCGTCGGCCGTGATCGGCCGCGTGATCGGACGTCATGCGCCGACCGTACGCAAACGGGTGACTCAGCGGACCAGCAGGTCCACCACACCCGTCGTGCTCTCGTTGCCCCGCCCGTCCGCGAGAAGACGTTCCATCAGGGCCAGATACGGGGTCAGCAGCTCGCTGCTGACCCCCTGTTCCTCCGCCGTGCGCAGCAGCGTGGTACTGCCCGCGACCTGCATGGCGAGGTTGGACACGACCCCCCGTGCGTAGTCGCCGTCGGCCAGCTGGGCGGCGGACGCGCGCACGGAGGGCGTCATGGCGACGAGCCAGTCGGCGAGCAGCGGGGCGAGAGTCGTCGGATCGATGTTCTCCTTGCGGACCAGGGCGAACGCGTGGGAGATGCCGGCGAACATCCCGTACATCGCACTCAGCAGCGCCACGTCGTGCAGGGCGGCGAAACCGGCGTCCTCGCCGACGTAGGAGGTGCCGGCCGGTACGGCCAGGACGTCGTGGTGGGCGTCGAAGAGGGGGCGGGAGCCGCTGTAGAAGACGTACGCGCCGGAGCCCGGGGCGCCGATCATCGGCGGGACCGCCATGATCCCGCCGTCCAGGAAACGGGCCCCGCGCTCGCGGGCCCAGGCGGCGCGGGCGCGGGCCTGGGCGGGGGTGGATGTGGTGAGGTCGACCAGATCCTTTCCGGCCAGGTCGACGCCGGTCAGGGTCTCGTCGACCGAGGCGTCGTCGAGCAGGCACACGACGACGAGCCCGCTCGCCGCCACCGCCTCGGCGGCGGTCGGGGCGACGAGGGCCCCTTCTGCGGCGAGCGGTTCGGCCCGGCCCGGCCCGCGGTTCCAGACGGTGAGCGGATGCCCGGCGGCGAGCCAGGCGCGGGCGAGCGCGGTACCCATGGCACCGAGCCCGAGGAGAGTGAGCGGCGACTTCTCGAATGCGTTGTCGGTCATGCCGATTAGGCTTGTCGCAGGCCCGGAAGTGATCAAGTACGCACTTCGAAGTGGGTGGTTACCGCCGGGTGAGCGAGCAGGTGGGAGGGCTGGGCCATGGGGACGGTACGGAGGCCGGGGGCGTACGTCTGCGGGATCGACGCCGCGATGGACGTGATCGGCGGCAAGTGGAAGGTGCTGATCCTCTGGGCGCTCAACGAGCGGGTGTGCCGCTTCGGCGAGCTGCGCAGGATGGTGCCGGGGGTGACGGAGAAGGTGCTCACGTCACATCTGCGGGAGCTTGAGGAGGACGGCATCGTGCACCGGGAGGTGCATGCGGAGGTGCCGCCGCGCGTCGAGTACTCACTGACCCCGCTGGGCTCCGGGCTCAACGAGGCACTGGCGCCGCTCGGCGCCTGGGGAAGGGAGAACATCCTCGTGGACGCCGAGCGGCCGCAGCACTGACGGGCGCCCGCGGTTACGGCCTGGTGCGCGACAGCGAGCGGGCTCCCGGCGTTATGCGACTTCGCCTCCGGCGTTGTCGTCGGTCGACGACGCTCCGCGTCGCCTCCCTCCTCCGCCTCGGATCCGAAGCCGTATGACGCCGCTCGCCGATCCACTCCCCATCGTGCACCAGGCCGTTACGCGCCCTTGTCCTCGGCGAGCGTGTGCGCGACCAGGGCGTTGGCGTGTCCGTGCCCCAAACCGTGTTCGGACTTGAGCCAGTTGACGATCTCCATGTGCTTGGTCAGCGGGGAGGAGCGGATGAGGTCCTTCCACTCCGTGATCGGGCGGCCGTACTTCTTCTCGATCGACGGGAAATAGCTCGCGGGGCCCTTCACGGCATCAGTCATGGCGGGCATTCTGCCATCGTCGGCGGTGACCGTCCGGGCGATATCCGGCGGCCGGGCGGGCCGGACCGTGCTCCCGCCGCCATCGGCCGAGCGCAATCCGAGTGCGGCGGTGGACCGCGCTCCGGCACACTGCGCCGGTGACCGCAGTTCCTTCCCCGTCGCCCCAGGCGCGGGCCCTGAGCCATGTCGCGTCCCGGTCCACGGGCCGGCCGCTCGACCCCGGCCTGCCCCTCACACTGAACTTCCACCCCGACCGGCTGGTGGGCGGTCGGCCGATTCTGGACCGGCTGGCCGAGGACGGTGTGTACCGGTCGCAGTTCGTCACCGGTACCAGCAACGGCGGCCTGACCGCGCACCCGGGCGGCGACCGGTGGCGCTGGGAGAGCCGGATCTTCGGCGGCGCGTACGACGAAGCGCCCGCCGAACAGCGTCCGGTGTACGGCGCGTTGAACTTCCGTCGGAAGGCTGTCGGCGCGGCGCCGAGGTTCGGTTCCTCGTACTTCCGGCTGACCGCGGACACCCTGCCTCGGGCCACGTTCTGCTACCCGGACAGCGCCGCCGAGCCGACGGACTTCGGCGTCGCCTCCGGTACACACCTCATCGAACTGGCCGAGGCCGACGACCGGGACGCGCTCGACGACTACATCGAGGCGCAGATACATGGCCCGGTCGTCCTCGACCGCCATGTCGAGGCCCTGGTGCTGGACCCCGGCTACCGGTCCACGCCGGTCGAGGAGGCGGCCGGCCGGCTCCCCTGCCGCACGGAGTGGCACGAGGGGTTCCGGCTGACCGTAGAGCAGTTGCGGCGCCGTCCCGGCTATCGGGGCGCGGAGATCGTCGAGCTCGGCACCGAGATCGCGCAGGACGGCGTGCTCGACGCGCGCATCATCGGGGACGCCGTCCGCGGCGGCCGGTACGACGCGCAGTCGCTCAAGAGGGTCTGGCACTGCCTCGCCCGCTTCGGCGCCCCGCCGCACCGCCCGGCCGATCCGACCGATCCGGGCACGGATGGTCGGGTCCGGCAGGGCACGCGCTTCCTGACGTGAGTGCTCAAGGCCTGAGAACGGACGGCCCGAATCCGGACGGCCCGGTATCGGGCGGTCCGAGGCCGGGTGGCTGGAAACCTCCCCTTGTGGGGGCCCCTCGCGTACGCCAACATGCGCATGTCAAAACCGAAAGAACTTCGGTCGCAGGGGCCGTTCGGGCCCTGCACAGGTCACTAGAGGGGACCCCCACATGAAGAAGCCTCTCGTCGGCGCGCTTTTCACCGTTCTGCTCCTCGGGACGGGAATCGCACCCGCGACCGCGGCCACCGGCCACGACGCGGCAGCGACCGGCACGGTCAAGGCACAGATCCAGCCCAAGGAACAGATCAAGCCGAAGGCGGTCAACTTCGCCGGGACCGTCGCGCTCAGCAACTGTTCCGGTTCCGTCGTCCGCACGCCCGACTCCCAGCCCAACGACCCCGCGCTCGTGCTCTCCAACGGGCACTGCATGGAGTCGGGTTTCCCGGGACCGGGCGAGGTGGTGTTCGACCAGCCGTCCACCCGTAGCTTCACCCTGCTGAACGCCGCCGGCAGCGGTGTCGGCACCCTGCGGGCGAGCAAGATCGCGTACGGGACGATGACCGACACCGACATATCGGTGTACCAACTCACCCGCACCTACGCGCAGATCGAGAGCAGTTACGGCATCAAGGCGCTGGAGCTGAACACCGCGCACCCCGTCCAGGGCACCGCGATCACTGTCGTCTCCGGCTACTGGAAGCGCACGTACGCCTGCAACGTGGACGGATTCGTCTACCGTCTCAAGGAAGGTTCGTGGACCTGGAAGGACTCGGTCCGCTACACCTCCGCCTGCCAGACCATCGGCGGCACGTCCGGTTCCCCGGTGATCGACAACGCGACCGGCAAGGTCGTCGCCGTCAACAACACCGGCAACGAGGACGGCCAGCGGTGCACGGACAACAATCCGTGCGAGGTCGACGAGAGCGGCAATGTGACGGTGCGCCAGGGCATCAACTACGCCCAGGAGACCTACGGCATCGTGCCGTGCATCGGCACCGGCAACAAGTTCGACCTCAGCCGGCCGGGGTGTGCCCTGCCCAAGCCGTGAGTGTGTGACCCCGTAGTTGCCGCCTTCGCCGCCGCTCGGGCATCGACGGCGGTGACGCGCCGCACCGCGGAGAACCGGATCGCACCGCGCGCGGAAGAGCCCGCCGGATTCCGGCGGGCTCTTCCGTGGTCTCTGCACGGCGTCGCGCCCACGACGTCCGGGCGTGACCGGCCGGACACGGCGCCGGAGCTCGTCGAGCGCGTTGCCCGCGCGCTCGACGACGCGGACGGCATCGGGCGCCGCGACCGCTTCGCGCGGCTCGTCACGGATCCCCTTGCGATACTCGCGCAACGAGCACGCCGGTCGGGATCGCGGGTGACGTCGAGGACGTGCATGCTCTCCGTACCGGACAACTCATCGGTCCGGGCGTACCACGACGCGCCAGGACCACACACGCAGTGACGCGGGAGCACACATGCAGTGACGCGCGAAGCCATCTCCCGGTGCAGGCGCCCGATGCCGCCGGCCCGGGAGGCCTTGCTCCGTCCCGCCCTCGCGCCGCTCCGTGGATCCGGACTCCGCGAGAGGGCTCACCCGGGCTCGTCCGGAGGAGCCAAAAAAATTTCGGGCGGCGATGTCGAGAACCCGTGCCCGGCTTCGTCCCAGCAGTGAACGCGGCCAAGATGGGTCGCACCAGCACCGAGGAGAAACACGATGGCCAAGTACCTGCTGCTCAAGCACTACCGCGGCGCTCCGGCTCCGGTCAACGACGTGTGCATGGACCAGTGGACGCCGGAGGAGATCTCGGCCCACGTGCAGTACATGGAGGACTTCGCGGCCCGGCTTGAGCGGACCGGCGAGTTCGTCGACGGGCAGGCGCTCTCCCCGGAGGGGACGTTCGTGCGGTACGACGGCGAGGGCCGCCCGCCCGTCACCGACGGTCCGTTCGCCGAGACCAAGGACCTCATCGCCGGCTGGATGGTGATCGACGTCGACAGCTACGAGCGCGCCGTCGAGCTGGCCGGGGAGCTGTCCGCCGCCCCTGGGGCGGGCGGGAAGCCGATCCACGAGTGGCTCGAAGTGCGCCCGTTCCTGGCCACGCGGCCCACCATCACGGAGTGACCTCGTCGATGGACGAGGCCCTGCTCCGGAGCCTCACGCCGAGCGTGCTCGGGATCCTCGTCCGCCGCGGAGCCGACTTCGCGGCGGCCGAGGACTCCGTGCAGGACGCGCTGGTCGAGGCGGTCCGCGTCTGGCCGGCCGACCCACCGCGGGACCCGAAGGGCTGGCTGGTCACCGTGGCCTGGCGCCGGTTCCTCGACGCGACCCGGTCGGAGGCCGCCCGCCGCCGGCGTGAGGACCTCGTCGACGAGGAGCCGGAGCCCGGACCCGCACCCGCGGTGGACGACACGCTCCAGCTCTACTTCCTTTGCGCCCACCCGTCGCTGACCCCGTCGTCCGCGGTCGCGCTCACGCTGCGCGCCGTCGGCGGACTGACCACCCGCCAGATCGCACGGGCCTACCTGGTGCCGGAGGCGACCATGGCGCAGCGCATCAGCCGGGCCAAGCGCACCGTCTCGGGCGTGAGGCTCGACCGGCCCGGCGACGTCGCCACCGTGCTGCGCGTCCTCTACCTGGTCTTCAACGAGGGCTACTCCGGCGACGTCGACCTCGCCGCCGAGGCCGTCCGGCTCACCCGGCAGCTCGCGGCCGCGATCGACCACCCCGAGGTGGCGGGGCTGCTCGCCCTCATGCTGCTCCACCACGCCCGGCGCGCCGCCCGGACCGCGCCCGACGGCAGTCTGGTGCCGCTCGCCGAGCAGGACCGCGGCCGGTGGGACACCGGGGCGATCGCCGAGGGCGTCGAGATCCTGCAGGCGGCCCTCGCCCGCGACCGGCTGGGGGAGTTCCAGGCCCAGGCCGCCATCGCGGCACTCCACGCCGACGCGCCCACCGCCGAGGAGACCGACTGGGTGCAGATCGTCGAGTGGTACGACGAGCTCGCGCGCCTCACCGACAGCCCGGTCGTCCGGCTCAACCGCGCGGTGGCCGTCGGCGAGGCCGACGGACCGCGCGCCGGCCTGGCGGCGCTCGCGGCGCTGAACGACTCACTGCCCCGCCACACCGCGGTGGCGGCGTACCTCCACGAGCGCGACGGCGACCTGGTGACGGCGGCACGGCTGTACGCCGAGGCGGCCCGGAAGGCCCCCAACCTCGCCGAGCGCGACCATCTGACGCGCCAGGCCGCCCGGCTCAACGCCCTCGGGCGCGGCTGACGGGTCGCCCGGATCCCGCAGCACCCGCCGGCCGAGTGCGCGGTGCCGCTGGTGCGGGTCATCCGCGGCCGGTGGGCCGCACGCGTGCTGCCGTGCGGCCCGCACCGGCTCACCGGTCGGCGGTGCGGCGGATCGCCGCATCGATCCCGTCGAGCAGCACGCCGAGTCCGACGGTGAACGTCTCCCGCGCCTCGCGTTCCAGGTACGGCATCGCCTCGTCACCGGGAACGGCCGGGGGCGACTGCGGGGCGGACGCCCTCTCCATGGTGCTCAGGCCCGGATAGCGGTCCGCGAAGTCGGGTGCCACCTCGCCCAGCAGCGCCGAGCGGGCGTACCACCACTCCTCGTCCGGCTCGCCCGTCTCCGCCGCCGCCCCTCGTGCCTCGGCGACCGTCCCGGCGCAGCCGCGGAGGAAGTGGGACAGCGTGCCGACCAGCCGCCGCAGGAGGGCGGCGTCGAGCCCGGTGCGGTTCAGGAGGCGTACGAGAGTGTCCAGGGCGGCGTACTCGTGCGGACCGAGGACCGGGCGGGCCTGGGAGACCTGGAGCACCCAGGGGTGGCGGAGGTGGAACGCGAGCGTGTCGTGCGCCCAGTCGGTCAGCGCCGCACGCCAGTCGCCGGTATCGGCGTACTCCGTGGGCAGTTCGGCGTGGACCGCGTCGTACATCAGGTCCAGCAGCTCGCTCTTGCCGGGGACGTACGTGTAGAGCGCCATCGCGGTTCGCCCCAGCCGCTCGCCCACCGCGCGCATCGAGAGCGCGGCCATGCCGTCCTCGTCGGCGACGGCGATCGCGGCGGTCACGATCGCGTCGACGCTCAGCCCCGGTCTGGGACCCGGCGCGGGACCGCGGCGTGGTCGCGGCGGCTGTTCGGCGCGCCACAGCAGGAACATCGAACGGCGGGCATCGCCCTGTCCGGCAAAGACCACCACTTGCGACTCCTTACGCCATAAAGTAACTTCACCAAGGCAATTCCTTATGCCGTAAAGTATCAGTCGCAGAGAGTGGGTGCCGCGATGGGTCAGGCCTTGCCCGTGTCGTACGTACGGGTCCTGGGGGTGGAGCGGATCACCCCGCGGACGGCGCGCGTCGCGTTCACCGGGGACGCGCTGGCGGAACTCCTGGAGGACCGGCCCGACCAGCAGATGAAGCTCTGTTTCCCGAGGGCGGGGCAGGGGGCGCCCCGTCTTCCGGAGCCGGACGCCGACGACATCTACGGCATGCGGTGGTACGAGGCGTACCTCGCGATCCCCGAACCGGAGCGTCCACTGATGCGGAGCTTCACCGTCCGCGCGTACGACCGCCGGAGCGGCGTGATGAGCGTCGACTTCGTGCTCCACGGGGACGACGGACCCGCCGCCCGCTGGGGCCGGGACGCGCGCCCGGGGGACGTCCTCGGCATGGTCGGTCCGTCGTCGGCGTACGCCCGGTCGCTGCCCGCCGCCGACTGGCTGTTGCTGGCCGGGGACGAGACGGCGCTCCCGGCGATCGGGACACTCCTGGAATCCCTCCCGGCCGGGGCACGGGCGGTGGCGTACGTCGAGGTCGCCGACGAGGCGGAGGAGCAGGTGCTCGCATCGCCCGGCGAGGTGACCGTCCACTGGGTGCGCCGGGACCGCGGCGAGCAGCTGGTGGACGCGGTGAGGGGCGCCGCGCTGCCCGCCGGATCCGGCGCGGCGTGGCTGGCCGGTGAGGCCGGGGCGGTACGGGCCCTGCGCCGTCATCTGGTCGAGGAGCGCGGACTGCCCAAGGAGGCCGTGGAGTTCAGCGGGTACTGGCGGGAGCGCCTCACCCAGGACGACGCCCCGACCGAGGAGGACCTGGCCTGGGCGAAGGAGCGGGCGGCGGAGGACCGGGACCCGTCCTAGTGGTCCCGCGGCTCCCGCTTCGACACACTGAGGCCCGCCGCCCGGCGGCGGGCCTCATGAAGGGGCCGCCATCGACCGAGGGAGTCGACGGCCCGGCCTCTCGTGCACCAGGCCGTTACCTCGTCACGGCGTTCAACGCGTTCACGATCCCCCGCCCGTAGAACCCGTTGTGGTTCTTCGGCCCCTTGCACACGGCGTCGATCTTGCCGTCGGAGTCGATGTCGTACGGATCCGTGCACGGCGTGGCGTCGGCCTCGGAGTACAGCAGGGCCTTCACCTGGCCGGCGGTGGCGTGCGGGTGCGTCGACCTGATGAGGGCGGCCACCCCCGCGACGTGCGGGGACGCCATCGACGTGCCCGACTTGTAGGCCCACGTGCCGCCGGGCATCGTGCCGAGGATCCCGGCATCGACGGCCGGCGCGGCCGGGGGCTGGTAGAGGATGGAGTCGCCTCCGGGCGCGGCGACGTCAACGACGTTCAGACCGTAGTTGGAGAACGACGACTTGATGCCCTTCGCGCCGGTCGCGGACACGGTCACCACACCGGGCAGCTGGGGCGGTAGGACCAAGCACTTGTGCGGGTCGATCACGCGGTCGTCCGGCGTGCCGTCGTTCGGGGAGTCGGGGTCGGTGAGGGAGTCCGCGTCCAGGTCGCGGCGCTCGTTGCCCGCGGCCGCGACGTTGACCGTGCCCTTGTGCTCCGCGTACCGCGAGGCCCGGGTGAGGGCGTCGACGAGTGCCCTCTGGTCCGGGTCGTCGAGGCAGTTGAAGTTCCAGGGGTCGGTGTAATAGCTGTTGTTGGTGACGTCCACGTGGTGTTCGGCCGCCCAGACGAAGCCGCAGACCACGGCCTCGGTGTAGATGTAGTCCGCCGGGGTGGACACCTTGATGCCGGCGACCCGCACGCCGGGCGCGACGCCGGTCATGCCGATGCCGTTCTTGGCTGCCGCGATCACACCCGCGACATGCGTGCCGTGGGCGGCGCCCTCCGACGCGCTCGGCCGCCAGGCCCCGTCCGCGGTGTTCGGCTTGCCCGAGACGCAGTTGACGGACGCCTCGCGGTCGAAGTTCGGGGCGAGGTCGGGATGGGTGTCGTCCACGCCGGTGTCGATGACGGCGACCGTGACGTCGCGGCTGCCGAGCGTCCTCTCGTGCGCCTTGTCCGCCTTGATGGCGGGCAAGTCCCACTGCGACGGCTCCAGGGGGTCCTGGCCTTCGGCCGCCTGAGCGCTCGCGACCTCCTCGGCGCTGAGCACCCGCGTCGCGCCGGTCTCGGTCGTCGACTGCGCGGCAAGGGGCGCGTTGCGGGTGACGCCGGCCGACTGCACGCCCGGAACCCTGCGGACGGTCCGGGCGAAGTCGCGGTTCGAGGAGTGGACGACGATCACGCCGATCTGGTCGTACGAGATCAGGATGGTGCCGCCCGCGTCGGCGACGGCCTTCTTCACCGTCGTGGACGGGCCTTTTCCGGTGGCGACGTTGACGATGTAGCTGAGGGAGGTCGCGTCGGCCGCCGTGGCCGTCGGGACCGCCTCGGCAGCCGACGCCGTGACGTCGGGCAGGATGGCGAGGGCGGTCGCCATGACCATCCCCAGCGGAAGGGCGACGAGGCGACGGGAGCACGTGCGCGGCGCTGTCATAGAGGTCTCCAGTTGGTTCGCGATACGGGTGGTATGACGCGTGCGGAGCCTCAACAAGTTGATCGACGGGGTCACTTGACTGTTCGCAGGGCATTGACGATGCCGAGCCATGGAACCCGTTCACGCGCCTGCCACCCGTGCAGGTCGCGCCCACGACCCGGTCGCCGTTGTGGTCGTAGGGGGCCTTCGGCCCGGATCAGCGGGTGCGGCCCGCTCCCCGAACGGCCCGGCCCGCCAGCACCTGCGTCCGGCGGCCGTCCTCGATGACGAAGCGGCCGTCGATCAGCACGTGCGGGATGCCGACGGGCAACGTACGCGGCTGCTCGAACGTCGAGCCGGCCGCCACCGTCTCCGGGTCGAAGAGGACCAGGTCGGCGCGGTAGCCCTCGCGCACGTGCCCCCGGTCGGCCAGGCGCAGCCGCTTCGCCGGGCGGGAGGTGAGGTGGGCGACGCACTCCTCCAGGGACAGGATGCCCAACTCCCTCACATACCGGCCGAGATACTGCGGGAACGTGCCGTAGGCGCGCGGATGCGGCTTGTCGCCCTGGAGGATGCCGTCGCTGCCGCCGGTGTGCACCCGATGGCGCATGATCTGCCGGACGTTCTCCTCGTGGCCCACGTGCTGGAGGATCGTCGAGCCGAGCCGGTCGTCGACGAGCAGCCGGCGCGCGGTCACCCAGGGCGCCTCGCCCCGCAGCCGGGCGGACTCGGCCACCGTACGGCCGACGTGGTCGGCGAGACCGGGCACGCTGACGCCCGAGATCTCGATGGTGTCCCACTCGATCGGCACGCCGTGGCAGCCGTCCGAGCCCAGCACCTCCAGGTGGTGCCGGATCCGTTCCGCCGTCGCGTCGTCCGCGAGCCGGGCGAGGACGGCCTCGGGCCCGCCCTCGCTCGCCCAGCTCGGCAGCATCGCGACGAGGGTCGTGCAGCCGGGGGTGTACGGGTAGGTGTCCAGCGAGATGTCCGCGCCCGCGTCGAGGGCGTCGTCGAGAAGGGCGAGGAGGTCCGGCGCCCGGCCCTCGTTCACACCGAAGTTCATGGTGGCGTGGGCGAGGTGGAGGGCGCAGCCCGCGTTCCGGGTCAGCCGCACCATCTCCGCGTACGCGTCGAGCGCCCCCGCCCCGTACGAGCGGTGGTGCGGGCAGTAGTAGCCGCCGTGCTCGGCCACCACCCGGCACAGTTCGGTGAGTTCGGCGTCGTCCGCGTACATGCCGGGGGTGTACGTGAGGCCCGAGGACATGCCGACCGCGCCGTCCGCCATTCCCTGGGCGACGAGTTCCTTCATCCGGGTCAGTTCGGCTTCGGTGGCCGGCCGGTCCTCCCAGCCCATCGCGTACATCCGGACCGTGCCCTGCGGGATGAGGTAGGCGGCGTTGACCGCGATGCCCCGGCCGTCGAAGTTGCGGTCCAGCCGGTCCAGGTACTCGCCGACCGTGCGCCAGTCGAAGTCGAGATCCGTGTCCTCGGGCGCACCGCCGTTCCAGCCGGTGATCGCCCTGCGGACCTCCGCGAGCGTCCGGTCGTCGACCGGGGCGTAGGACAGGCCGTCCTGGCCGAGGACTTCGAGCGTGACGCCCTGCGCGGCCTTGGCGCTGTGGTCCGGGTCGCGGAGCAGCGCGAGATCGCTGTGCGCGTGCATGTCGACGAAGCCGGGGGAGAGGGCGAGCCCGTCGGCGTCGAGGGTGCGGCGGGCGGTGGGGCGCGGGCCGGGTGCGTGTTCGGGGTGGATCTCGGCGATCCGGCCGTCGTCGACGGCCACGTCGGCGCGGCGGGCGGGCGTGCCGGTGCCGTCGACGACGAGGGCGTCGCGGATGACCAGGTCCATGAAGTGGGCCGCCTTTCAGCGGAGTCGAGCCCCTTCGGCGTTCGAGGGGCCGGATCCGGGTCCGGGGCCGGAGCCCCGGACCCGGGAAGGGGTCAGAAGAAGGTGCGGATGTAGTCCGTGACCGTGCCGTCCGCCTCCACCAGCGGAATCAGCTGCCACTTGTCGAAGCTCGTGCACGGATGCGACAGGCCCATCCCCACCCAGTCGCCCACTTCCAGCTCCGCGTCCGGCTCCGTGCGCAGCCAGGTGTGCTGGTCCGACAGACCGCTGACCGTGACCCCCGTCGCGGGCCGGACCGTGCCGTCGCGGCCGGACCGGACGACCTGCGCCTGCGGGAGGTCGAGGTCGTACGCCGCGTCCCGCTTGCCCGCGTTGAGGAACGCCTGCTCGGCACAGGGCCGGGAGACGACCTGCGCCCAGAGCCGGAAGGCGGGCTGGAGGGCCCCCTCCTCCGGGACGCGGTTGAACGGGGTGAGGTGGCGGTAGTGGCCGTCGTCGTGCGAGACGTACGCCCCCGAACGCAGCAGCTTGAGCACCGGGGCGGAGAGGTCCGGGATGTCCGCGAACACGTCCGCCACCGCGTCGAACCACGCGCTGCCGCCCGCGCTGATCACGATGCCGTCGGCCCCCGTCGCCGCGAACCGGCCCGCCCGGTCGAGGTCGACGGCCAGCGCGACGAGCCGGCGCAGCCACTCGCGTACCCGCTCGCCGGACGCGTCCGGCACCTCGCCCTCGTAGCCGGCCACGCCCACCAGACGCAGGGTCCCGGTGGTGGCCACCGCGGCGGCGACCGCCGCGCATTCGGCCCCGGTCCGGACGCCGGTCCGGGCGCCCTCGCCCGCGCCCAGCTCCACGACGACGTCGACGGGCCGGGAGGCGCCCGCCGCCCGCAGTGCCTCGTCCATCAGCTCCACGCCGCGCACCGAGTCGACGTAACAGATGAAGCGGAACTCCGGGTCGGCGTCCAGCTCACCGGCGAGCCAGCGCAGGGCCGCCGCGTCGACCAGCTCGTTGGCGAGGAAGATCCGCCGGATCCCGTACGCCCGGTAGACCCGTGCCTGGTGCGGCACGGCGGCGGTGATGCCCCAGGCGCCGTGCGCCAGCTGGCGGTCGAAGAGCTGCGGCGCCATGGAGGTCTTGCCGTGCGGGGCGAAGGCGAGCCCGTGGCGCTCCGCGTACGTCTCCAGGAGCGCGAGGTTGTGCTCGACCGACTCGGCGGACAGTGCGAGCACCGGGGTGGTGAAGCCGCCGGTGAAGAGGTTGCGCCGCTCGGCGGCGAGGGCGCCCACGGTCAGGCCCTCCGCGTCGGGAGGGAGCGCCTTGAAGCGGTGGTCGACCAGCTCGTCGGCAAGTCCGGCCACAGGACGGTCGGCGGCCAAGGGGGCCTCCTCGATCGAAGTAGTCGTTGCAGTATGTGCAACACCCATTGCGTATATCGCTTGACGCTGTCTAACATCCGAGCCGACGCCGGGTCAATGCCGAGAGCCGGCTCCGGCCCTCCCAGAACCGCCGCCCCGCATCACCGAAGTCCACCTACCCCGCGAGGAGCCCCGAGTGTCCGGAACCCCGGCCAGGACCGCCGAGACCGCCACGGCCGCCGAGGTCGTGTGCCTCGGCGAGTCCATGGTGACGTTCCTGCCGTCGCAGCCCGGACGCCTCGCCGACGTACCCTCCTTCGGTCGCGGCATCGGCGGCGCCGAGTCCAACGTCGCCTGCGCGCTCGCCGCGGCCGGGCACCGGACGGCCTGGGTCAGCCGGGTCGGCGCCGACGGATTCGGGGACCACCTCGTGGAGGCGATCACCGGGTACGGGGTCGACACCTCCGCCGTGCGGCGCGATCCCGACCGGCCCACCGGCATCTACTTCCGCACGGCGACGGACCGGGCCACCGAGGTGCACGAGGTCGCCTACTACCGGGCCGGGTCCGCCGCCTCCGCGATGTCCCCGGACAACGTCCCGTACGAGGCGCTGCCCACCACCCGCGTCCTGCACCTGTCCGGCATCACGGCGGCGCTCTCCGCCGACTGCCTGGCCCTGCTCCACGACCTGACGGCGCCCCGGTCCGGCCGCCCGCTGATCTCCTTCGACGTCAACCACCGCCCCGGTCTGTGGCGCGACGCCGACGCCGCCCCCGGCGTCCTCCTGGACCTGGCCCGCCGCTGCGACCTGGTCTTCGTCGGCGAGGACGAGGCGGAGGAGGCGTGGCAGGTGCACGGCGCGGACGCGATCCGCGCGGCGCTGCCCGAACCGGCGGTGCTGGTCGTGAAGCGGGGCGGCGCGGGGGCGACGGTGTTCTCGCGGACCGAGGGGGCCGACACCGTCACCACCGTCCCCGCCCTCCGTGTCGACGTCGTCGCCCCCGTCGGCGCGGGCGACGCCTTCGCCGCCGGGTTCCTCTCCGCCACTCTGCGCGCCCTCCCCGTACGCGACCGCGTCCGGCACGGCCATCTGATGGCCGCCGCCGTCCTCACCGTCCCCGGCGACCTCACCGGGCCTCCGGCCCGCGCGCACGCCGACGCCCTTGCCGCACTGGACGACGAGGCCTGGGGGAGACTTCGTCTCGGCCCCGGGTGGACGGGGCACGACCAGGAGGTACGTACGACGTGAGCGGGCGCGGAGAGCGAACGGACAAGAGGGGCGTCCCGGGCGAGGGCCGGGACGGGAACAGCGAGGCACGCACATGAGTCAGACCGTCGACCGGGCGCTGAGCATCCTGCCGCTGCTCGCCCAGGGACCCGCCGACCTCGGACAGGTCGCCGCACGGCTCGGCGTCCACAAGTCCACCGCGCTGCGCCTGCTCCGTACGCTCCACGAGCACGGACTCGTCTACCGCCAGCAGGACCAGCGCTACCGCCTCGGCGCCCGCCTCTTCGCGCTCGCGCAGGAGGCCGTCGAGAACCTCGACGTACGGGAGATCGCCCACCCCCACCTCGTCGAACTCAACGAGAGCTGCGGCCACACGGTGCATCTCGCGGTGTACGAGGAGCACGAGGTCCTCTACATCGACAAGGTCGAGAGCCGTTACCCGGTCCGGATGTACTCGCGGATCGGCAAGCCCGTCGCGATCACCGTCGCCGCCGTGGCCAAGCTGCTCCTCGCCGACCTCACCGAGCCCGAGCGGCGCGCCATCGCCGAGAAGCTCGACTACCCCATGTACACGTCCCGTTCGGTCCCGAACGCCGGTGCCTTCCTCAAGGAACTCGCCGTCGTCCGCGAACAGGGCTGGGCCACCGACCTCGGCGGCCACGAGGAGTCCATCAACTGCATCGGCGCCCCCATCCGGGGCGCCGACGGGCGGGTCGTCGCCGCGATGTCGGTCTCCGCGCCCAATGTCGTCGTCACGGCCGAGGAACTCCTCACCCTGCTCCCCCTGGTGCGCCGCACCGCCGACACCATCAGCCGGGAGTACTCCGGCACCAACCAACCTGAGAGAGCCTGAACAGCCATGACCGAGAAGATCGCCCTCACCCCGAGCACCCACACCACCCCGCCCGCGAAGTTCTCGCACGGGGTGAAGAAGGGGAACATCCTCCAGGTCGCCGGCCAGGTCGGCTTCCTCCCCGCCGTGGAGGGCCAGGCCCCCACCCCCGCCGGTCCGACGCTGCGCGAGCAGACCCTCCAGACCTTCGCCAACGTCAAGGCGATCCTGGAGGAGGGCGGCGCGAGCTGGGACGACGTGATGATGATGCGCGTCTACCTCACGGACGTCGACCACTTCGCCGAGATGAACGAGATCTACAACAGCTACTTCGCCGAGCAGAACCTCAAGGCGGCCCCCGCCGCCCGTACGACGGTCTACGTCGGCCTCCCCAAGGGCCTGCTCATCGAGATCGACGCGCTCGCGGTCCTCGGCTGATCCAGCTGATCCAGTTGCCGCACCCGCTTCACCGCACCACCGCGCACGGCACGGCGCCCCGCACCACCGGAGCGCCGTGCCGCGCTCCCCCCGCAAGGGGGTCCTGAAGATCTCGGCCGGGCTCGCGATGCCTGGCACGCGCATCTGCCGCGTTGCCGAAACGCCCTGATAGCTCCGCTGTGAGGGCACTCCGGCGCCTTGCAGCTGCACGCACCGGACCCCACTCCCTGATCCGGCCAAGATCTCCAGAACCCCCTGCCCGAAATCCCCCTTTGA
The DNA here is from genome assembly GCF_044740965.1 of Streptomyces sp. NPDC088252. Taxonomy (NCBI): domain Bacteria; kingdom Bacillati; phylum Actinomycetota; class Actinomycetes; order Kitasatosporales; family Streptomycetaceae; genus Streptomyces; species Streptomyces sp. NPDC088252. The sequence goes on from NZ_JBIURS010000011.1 coordinate 267,063, forward strand.
CGACGGAGTCGCCCATGCTGCTCGCCGCCACCCCGCAACCGGCCGAGACACCACCCCACACCGGTGGACTCCTCCTGCTCATCGACGGCACCGCCGGTCTGCTGACCGTCGCCGCCCTCGGCATCGCGCTCCTCCTCTTCCTGATCATCAAGGTCAGGCTGCAGCCCTTCGTCGCGCTGCTCGCCGTCTCCATAGCCGTCGGCCTGGGCGCCGGTCTCTCCGTCACCGAACTCTTCGGCACGGTCCAGAAGTCCGCCGCCGTCTCCGTCATCGAATCCGGCATGGGCGGCATCCTCGGCCACGTCGCGATCATCATCGGCCTCGGTACGATGCTCGGAGCGATCCTCGAAGTCTCCGGCGGGGCCGAGGTGTTGAGCGCCCGCCTGCTGAATCTCTTCGGCGAGAAGCGCGCCCCGCTCGCCATGGGCCTGACCGGTCTCATCTTCGGCATCCCGGTCTTCTTCGACGTCGGCATCTTCGTCCTCGCGCCGATCGTCTACGCCGCCGCCAAACGCCCCCAAGCTCTCGGCTCCGCTCGAGCAGGGGGGACCCCCCGCGGCAAGTCGATCCTGCTCTACGCGATGCCGCTGCTCGCGGGACTGTCGATGACCCACGCCTTCCTGCCGCCGCACCCGGGCCCGGTCGCCGCCGCCGGGCTCTTCCACGTCTCGCTCGGCTGGGTCATCCTGATGGGCGCCGTCGTCGGCATCCCGTCCGTGCTCGCCGCCTGGGGCTACGCCGCCTGGATCGGCAAGCGGATCTTCGTCGACGTCCCGCAGGACATGGTCGACGCCGCCGAGGAGGCCAGGGCCGCGGTCGTCGCCGAACAGCGGGCCGCCGGGGTCACCCCGCGCGAGGAGCCGGTCGCGCTCTCCACCGTGCTCACGATCATCGGTACCCCGCTGGTGCTGATCCTCGCCGCGACGTTCTCCTCCATCGCGCTGGACCCCTCCACTCCCCGCTCCGTCATCGAGTTCTTCGGCAACCCGTTCGTCGCCCTGACGATCGCGCTGCTGCTCGCCTACTACCTGCTGGGCATCCGCCGCGGCTGGTCCCGCAAGTCCCTCGAATCGGTGTCGACCTCCTCCCTCAAGCCGGTCGGCAACATCCTGCTGGTCGTCGGCGCGGGCGGCATCTTCGGCGCCGTCCTCAAGGGCAGCGGCATCGCGGACGCGCTCGCCGACACGTTCAACGACGTCGGTCTGCCGGTCATCCTGCTCGCCTGGCTGATCTCCGTGGTCCTGCGGGTCGCCCAGGGTTCGGCGACGGTCGCGATCGTCACCACTGCGGGCATCGTCGTCCCCCTGGTCGAGGGCCAGGACCTGTCCCAGGCGCATCTGGCCCTGATCATCATGGCGATCTCGGCCGGCTCGATCTTCGCCTCGCACGTCAACGACGGCGGCTTCTGGATGGTGTCGAAGTACTTCGGCATCTCCGAACGCGACACCCTGAAGTCCTGGACCGTCCTGGAGACGGTCCTGTCGGTGGCGGGGTTCGCCGTGGCGGCGCTGCTGAGCCTGGTGATCTAGGGTCCTTCCCCCGTACACGTGCAGCAGCGCCGCCGGGGGAGCGGCGGCGCTGCTGGTCACTGATGCCGGCCGGTGGTTACGGCAGGCCGTGCACGTGCGGGGCCACCGCGTTCGACCAGGCGTTGCCGGACTTGGCGTCCCAGTTGGTCGACCAGGTCATCGCGCCGCGCAGGCCCGGGTAGGTCTTCGAGGGCTTGAAGGTACCGCAGTTGGTGCCGGAGGCCAGGCAGTCCAGGGCCGCGTTCACGACCGAAGGGGCCACATAGCCGCTGCCCGCGCCGCTGGTGGAGGCGGGGACGCCGAGACCGACCTGCGAGGGGTCGAGGCCGCCCTCCAGCTGGATGCAGGCGAGCGCGGTGAGGAAGTCCACCGAACCCTGCGAGTAGACCTTGCCGTCGCAGCCGAGCATCGAACCGCTGTTGTAGTACTGCATGTTGACGACGGTCAGGATGTCCTTGATGTTGAGCGCCGTCTTGAAGTACTCACCCGCGGTGGACTGCATGTCGATGGTCTGCGGGGCCATCGTGATGACGAGGCCGGAGCCCGCCTTCTGCGACAGCGAGCGCAGCGCCTTGGTCATGTAGGTGGAGTTGAGCCCGTTCTCCAGGTCGATGTCGACGCCGTTGAAGCCGTACTCCTGGATGAGCGAGTAGACGGAGTCGGCGAAGTTGGTGGCGGAGGCGTCGCTGTTGACCGCGACGGACCCCTTCTCGCCGCCGACCGAGATGATGACGTTCTTCCCGGCCGCCTGCTTCGCCTTGATGTCGGCCTTGAACTGGTCGACGGTGTAGCCGTTCAGGCCCGCCGTGTCCAGGTTGAAGGTGACGGCGCCCGGCGTGGTCGTGGCGTCGGCGAAGGAGACCGCGATGATGTCGTAGTTCGCCGGTACGTCGCTGAGCTTCTGCACGGTCGCGCCGTTGTTGAAGTTCTGCCAGTAGCCGGTCACCGCGTGCTTGGGCACCGAGGTGCCCGGGTTGGGGTTGCCGCCCCCGTCCTTGGCCGTACGGCCGCTGACCGTGGCGGACTTGACGGACTCTCCGGCCGCGTTGGTGGCGGTGACGGCGAACTGGTACGCCGTGTCGGCGGTCAGACCCGTGATCGTGGCGGAGGTACCGGTGGACGTGGTGGCCTTCGACCCGTCCTTGTAGACGGTGTAGCCGGTCGCGCCGGACACCGCGTTCCAGGACAGGGACACGGAGGAGGACGTGGTCGCGCCGACCGCGAGTCCGGCGGGCGCGCCGGGGATCTCGGGCGTGGGGTCGGTGCCGCCGCCCCCGTCGGGGCCGCTGACCGAGATGTCGTCCGCGTAGTAGGCGGCCTGCCCGTACCAGCCGTGCGTGTACACCGTGACCGAGGTGGTGCTCGGGCCGGTTTTGAAGCTGGTGGTGAGCTGGGTCCAGCCGCTGGAGCCGGGGGACCAGGTCGACACGTCGGTGGTCCCGGTGCCGCTCGCGCCGAGGTACGCGTATCCGCCCTGCACCCAGGAGCTGAGCGTGTACGTCGAGTCGGGCTTCACGGCCACGGTCTGGGTGCACTTCGCGTTGTCCTGGCCGGCCGGGGTGGCCTTGAGCGCGGCGGTGCCGCTGTGCACGGGGGAGGAGACGGTGGTGCCGCTGCCGCCGGAACAGGTCCAGTTGGCGAGCCCCGACTCGAAGCCGGCGTTCTTGGCGACGTTGACGTCGGCGGCCTGTGCGCTGCCGACGAGACCGGTGGCGGTGAGCGCACCGGCCGCGAGGACGGCCATGGCACCGCCGAGGAGCGGGCGGGTGTGGCGACTGCGGGCTCTGCGGCCGCTGGCGGGGGAAGATTCCACTTTGCTGCCTCCGTGGGGGAGTTGGGAGCTGTGCGAGCTACCTCGGGGCGAGCCGGCGGGGTCGACCGGCGTGCCGGGGCTGTCCGGGGAGCGACACGGGGATGACGGGGGAGTGGACGTGAACGACGGTGGCCACCGCTGGCCGATAAACTGGTCCAGACCAATCAAGTTGTCAAGACCTCTGGCAGCGACGGCCGTGGCGGCAGCCCTCGACGGACCGCTCGCCGACGGCCCCGCCACCCGCTCGCGCCCCCCCCGCGGGGGTTCCGGAACCGCCCTGAACGGCAAATGAATTGACGTTTTGTTGACCTCGTGCGGCGCCGTGCGGGTGACGTGATCCAGATGTCCTCACAGTGACGACCCGTCCCCCGCCGGAGCGTCGTGCGGGAGGTACCACGTCCGGTCTGACGTGCGAAGACGAATTTCGGGCCGCAGGTAATCGGAAGATGGATTCGTAACACTCCGCAGTGGTACAGGAGTTAACGATTTTCGATTTGATCCGTTTTAGCACCGGGGTGCGGCCCCACTGTCCCGCAGCTGTTGTCGTACTGGCCTCCGAAAAGTGTTCTCTGCCAGGTAGGACGTGGATAAAGTGCTGATGCAGAACCGCGGAGCAGGAGCGATTGCGGCCTACGTCATGACCGGCGTTTGGCCGGAGCCGAAACGGGGAACAGCGTGCCGACCGCAATAGCAGTGACCAGTGCTGATTTGGTACTACCTCCGACCGACCAGCAGACACCGACGGCTGCCCTGCTGCAGGCTCCCGACGCCCAGGCGCTGGAGATGGCCATCGGTGACATGCACGTGCTGCTCGAACAGCACGGCTACGTCGTCGCCGTCTACCCGACCGGCATCGCGCCCGCCCACGAGCGTCGGCTGTACTCTGTGCGTTCCGTTCTGGAGAGCGACCGCATCGCGCTGCTCAAGGTGGACCTCCCCCCCTTGGGTGTCGCCGTACTCGTGCGTCAGCTGCGCCAGTTGTCCATCTGTGACTTCAGCCCTGGAGTGGTCGCCTCCGCCGCCCGGCTGCTGTCCCACTACATCCACGCGGGCGCCCTGCTGAACTCCGTCACGAAGTTCGACCGGGTGCCGGTCGACCTCAGGACGCACGCCAAGTCCTGGGTGCCCGGCTCCCAGTTCGCCGTGGTCGCGGGCCCGGAACCGCAGCTGGTCAAGGTCGGTCCGAAGGCCGACCCGCCGACCGGCCCGGAATTCGCCACCCACCTGCTGACCGCCAAAGGGCAGTCGCAGTCCGAGTGGGTGAAGCAGACCCTCGCGCCCGCGTGGCAGGTCCAGTCCATTCACGAGGCCGCGCTTCCCTCCGGCTCCCCCGCATGGTGGGGAACCGGGAAACTGGTGGAATTCGCGGCCTATCTGCCAGACATCTCCGTCCTGTACCAATTGGTGTCCTCCGTGCGTCGCGAGAACTGCCACTGGTGCGGAATGGAACTCATCGGTGACCGCTGCGGGTTCTGCTCCTCCCCGCTACCCGCGGCCGAGAACCGAATGCACTCCGCCGGTGTCCTCAGCCAGGGAGCGCTCGCACCACCGCAGTCCTAGCGCTTCCGCTTTCCTCCGTAGACGCCCTCCTGTCCGCTGCCCCACGCATCCGATTCGAACGAGGTTGTCCGGCCCATGAACTCCCGCCAGCGCCGCGGCGTGATACTCCTGCTCCTGTCGGTTCTGTGCGCCTTCGGCGCCTTCGCCGGCGTGCTCTCGGTGATCAGCGACGTCAACACCAAGGTCGGGCCCGAAGTCTCGGCCTACCAGCTGAAGTCCGATGTGGCGCCCTACACCGCCCTGTCGTCCGGGCAGTTCGAGAAGATCTCGATGCCCAAGCGCTGGCTCTCCACCAACGCGGTGACCGACCTCTCCGAGGTGAGCGGCAAAATCGCCGTCACCCAGCTGCGCAAGGGCTCCCTGCTCCAGTCCGACATGATGCAGAAGCGCCCCGCACTGCAGCCCGGGGAACAGGAGATCGCCATCATGATCGACGCCGCCACCGGCGTCGCGGGCAAGATCACCCCCGGTGCCACGGTCAACATCTACGCCACCTTCGCCGGTGAGCGTGACGGCGACCCCTCCCAGTCGAAGGTCATCGTCTCCAACGCCAAGGTGCTGGACGTCGGCAAACTGACGGCCCTGGAGCCCAGCCGCGACGGCAAGTCCAACATGGGCACCGAGGCCGTCCCGATCACCTTCGCGCTCAACACGCTCGACACCCAGCGCATCGCCTACGCCGAGTCCTTCGCGGCTCATGTACGCCTCGCGCTCCTGGCCTCCGGCAGCGACAGCACCATCCGTCCGGGCGACCGCACCTACACGCTCGACAAGGACAAGTGAGGATCGCATGACCACCAGGATCCTCCCGGCCGTCGGTGACGTCGACGCGGCCAGATCCGTCACCACCCTGCTCAGCCAGCTCCCCGACGCGGAACCGGCCGCACCGGTCGGCGACTCGACCCAGCTCATCGACACTCTCGCCCGGCTCGCGGGCGAGTCGCTCGACGAACTGCCCGAGGTCGTGCTGGTCCACGAGCGGATCGGCCCGGTGCCGGCACTGGAACTGATCCGGGAGGTCTCCCTGCGCTTCCCCGCCATCGGGGTCGTGCTGATCACCGCCGACGTCACCCCCGGCCTGTTCGCCTCCGCGATGGAGTCGGGCGCGCGAGGTGTCATCACCCTGCCCCTGAGCTACGAGGAACTGGCCAGCCGGGTCCAGTCCGCCGCCCAGTGGTCCGTCGGCGTCCGCCGCCACCTGAGTACCGGGGCCGATGTCTTCACCGGCCCCGGCGGTACGGTCATCACGGTCAGCGGCGCCAAGGGCGGCGTCGGAGCCACCGTCACCGCCGTACAACTCGCCCTGGCGGCCCAGGCGTCCGGGCGTTCCGTCGCCCTGGTCGACCTGGACCTCCAGGCCGGTGACATCGGCTCGTACCTCGATGTGCAGTTCCGGCGCTCCATCGTCGACCTGTCGGCGATCACCGACATCTCGCCGCGCGTCCTCTCCGACGCCGTGTTCAGCCATGGCACCGGCCTTGCGCTGCTGCTGGCCCCGGGTGAGGGCGAGAGCGCCGAGGAGGTCAGCGACCGCTCGGCCCGGCAGATCGTCAGCGCCCTGCGTTCGCGCTACGAGGTCGTGGTGATCGACTGCGGCAGCCAGCTCCAGGGCGCCAGCGCCGCGGCCATCGAGATGGCCGACACGGCGCTGCTGGTCACCACACCCGATGTGATCGCGGTGCGCGGCGCCAAGCGCCTCGTCCGCATGTGGGACCGGCTCCAGATCCGGAAGGCCGAGGAGACGGTCACCGTCGTCAACCGCTTCATCCGCAACACCGAGATCCAACCGCAGCTGATCGAGAAGATCACCGGCACCAGCACGGCCAACACCGCGATTCCGGCGAACTTCAAGGAACTCCAGGCCGTCGTCGACGCCGGCCGGCTGCACGAACTCGACTCCAAGAGCACGGTCAAACAGGCCCTCTGGGCCCTTGCGGGCGAGCTCGGCGTCGTCAAGGTTCCTGAGAAGGCGGAAAAGAACGGCGCGAAGAGCGGCGCGAAGTTCAAGAACGACCGAGGCTCGATCGGGCGTCGACGCGACCGCGGCAGCGACTCCCGGAACCGGCCGACGACCTAGGGGGCAAGTTGACCAATGGCATTTACCGAGACGAAAGACACGGAGATACAGGGAAGGCGTTACGGTGACGCCGCCCGGGCGCGGGGCGGAATCCGCGTCCGCCTCTTCAGCCGGGGGCGCGACCGCGGCCAGACCGCGATCGAGTTCCTCGGCGTCACACCGCTGATCATCCTGCTGATGATCGCGCTCTGGCAGTGCGCGCTGATCGGCTACACGTTCTCCCTGGCGGGGAACTCGGCGGACGAGACGGCGCACAAGGGGGCCATCTCGCAGGGCCTGCGGTTCACGGAGTGCCGGAAGACGGCCGAGCAGCACCTGCCGAAGGCCTGGCGCAACGGGTTGAAGTCGGTGAAGTGCCGTTCCAAGTCCGGCATGTACACGGCCGAGGTCAAGCTCCAGGTACCGGTCCTGGTGCCCGGCATCCTCAACTGGAAGTTCCCGGTCACCGGCAACGCGGCGTTCCCGATGGAGGGCTGAGCGATGAGCAAGCGCGCGCACACACCCGGCCGGACGGCCGCTACCACCACTCGTCGTGAGCGCGGCCAGGTCGCCATCGAGTATCTGGGCTTCATCCCCCTGCTGCTCCTGGTCGGCCTCCTCGCGATCCAGGCGGGCCTCGCCGCGTACGCCGCCAACCAGGCGGGGACCGGGGCCCGGGCGGGAGCCCGTATGGCCAGCATGTCGACGGGTGGCTGCGACGAGCAGGCAGCCAAGGATGCGATGAGCGGCTGGACCGCCGACCGGGCCGACGTCTACGAGCCCTCCTCCTCCTTCGACGAGGTCACCTGCACCGTCAGCGTCGACGTGCCCAACATCATCCCGGGCGTCCATATCTGGGGTCCGGCCGAACGCAGTTCCACGATGCCCCGCACCTGACCCCTGCGGCGCACGCGCCGCTGCTTCACCAGCGGCTCAACAAGCAAGTCGGAACGAGGAGTTACGGAATGAGTCTGCGGGCACGCATGACCGCCCCCGAGAAGAACGGCGGGGGGCGGGAGGACAGCCACATGGTGGCCACCTACCGCGCCAAGCTGCTCGAAGAGATCGACCTGGCGGAGATGTCCTCGCTCGCCGCCGCAGACCGGCGGGCCCGGCTGGAGCGCGTACTCAGCCACATCATCAGTCGTGAGGGACCGGTCCTCTCGACTGTCGAACGCACCCAGCTGATCCGCCGGGTCGTCGACGAGGCCCTCGGTCTCGGCATTCTCGAACCGCTCCTCGAAGACGCGTCCATCACCGAAATCATGGTGAACGGACCGGACCAGATCTTCGTCGAGCGCAGCGGCAAGGTCGAACAGCTCCCGATGCGCTTCAGTTCGCACGAACAGCTGATGCAGACCATCGAGCGCATCGTCTCGACCGTCAACCGCCGCGTCGACGAGTCGAACCCCATGGTTGACGCGCGTCTACCCAGTGGTGAGCGTGTCAACGTGATCATCCCGCCGCTGTCGCTGAGCGGTGCGACGCTCACCATCCGACGGTTCCCGAGGGCCTTCACGCTCCAAGAGATGATCAACGTCGGCTCGCTCGACGAGCAGATGCTGATCCTGCTCTCCGGACTCGTCCAGGCCAAGCTGAACGTCATCGTCTCCGGTGCCACCGGTACCGGGAAGACGACACTCCTCAACGCGCTCTCCGGCCTCATCCCCGACAGCGAGCGCATCGTCACCATCGAGGACTCCGCGGAGCTCCAGCTCCAGCAGAGCCACGTGATCCGGTTGGAGTCCCGCCCGGCGAACGTCGAGGGGAAGGGCCAGATCACCATCCGTGACCTGGTCCGCAACTCCCTGCGTATGCGCCCCGACCGCATCGTCGTTGGTGAGGTCCGTGGCGGTGAATCGCTCGACATGCTCCAGGCGATGTCGACCGGTCACGACGGCTCGCTCGCCACGGTCCACGCCAACAACGCCGAGGACGCGCTCATGCGTCTGCAGACTCTGGCCTCGATGTCAGAGATCAAGATCCCGTTCGAAGCACTGCACGATCAGATCAACAGCGCCGTCGACGTCATCGTCCAGCTCACCCGTCACGCCGACGGCTCCCGAAAGATCACGGAGATCGCCGTCCTCGACTCGCACGGCCGCGATCCCTACCGCATCGTGACCGTCGCCCGGTTCGACGCCCAGCCGATGGACGCCGACGGGCGGATCAACGGCGAGTTCAACTACCTCCCGCTCCCGCGCAAGATCGCCGAGCGTCTCTACATGGCCAGCCAGCCCATCCCGCAGGCCTTCGGGGTCGCCGAATCCGCCGAACAGCTCGCCACCCGAGAGGCCAACTAGGACCGCGCCATGACGAATCTCCCTCTTCTCACGATCGGCGTCACGCTGCTCGCCGGTGTCACCGGCGTCGCGGGTCTGCACGCCTACAGCGGCGGCAAGGCCGACCGGGACGCCCTGGTGGACCGCCTCTCCCACACCGGCCACATCCCGGAAGCCGGGCGCCGCCGCCGCTTCCGAGGGCTCGACAGCAGGCTGCGCAAGACCGGCCTGGGCCGGAAGCTCGAACTGAAGCTGGCCGCCACCGGCCTCGACATCACACCGGGCGAATTCTTCGTCTACGCGCTTGCCGCCATGGCCGGCCTCTGGATGATCGCCTCGTCCCTGCTCGCCAGCTTCTTCGGCCCGGTGGCCGCCCTCATCGGTCTCTGGGGCACCAACGCCTTCCTGAACTGGCAGCGGACCAAGCGCACCGAGCGCTTCATCAACCAGCTCCCCGAGCTCGCCCGTATCCTCGCCAACGCCACCCAGGCCGGCCTCGCGCTGCGTACGTCCATCAGCATGGCGGCCGACGAGATGGAGGACCCGGCGGGCGAGGAACTGTCCCGGGTCTCCCGACGCCTCGCCGTCGGCGAACCCCTCGAAGACGCGATGAGCGAACTGACCGACCGGCTGCCGTCCCGTGAACTCGTCGTTCTCGTCACGACCCTCGTCCTGTCCAACCGGGCCGGCGGTACGGTCGTCAGCTCCCTGCGCAACCTCACCGAGACCCTGGAGGAGCGCAAGGAGACCCGGCGCGAGGTCAAGACCCAGCTCTCCCAGGTCACCGTCACCGCCTATGCCGTCCCGATGTTCGGCCTGGGCGCCATGCTCCTGATGAACGCGGTCATGCCCGGCGCCCTCGACCGTATGACCGGCGCCTTCATCGGGCAGGCCGCGGTGATCATCTCCATCGCCCTGTACGCGATCGGATTCATCGTGATCCGCCGCATGTCCCGGATCGACGTCTGATGGGCGGGGCGTACATGGACCTGCTGCTCGCCGGGGTCATGGGTCTGGCGGTCTACGGGATCATCGCCGGCATCCGCATGTACCGGCGCGACGCGAAACTCCCCGGCGACCTCGCGATCGCCCTGGAGGTCGGTTCCACCCGCACCAGTGCGGTCGGCTCAGGCATCGACCGGCTGGGCATGCGCTGGGCCCCCATGGTGCTGCGGATGATGGGCCCCAAGGCCGTCAACAAGAAGCGCCGCCAGATCGACCTGGCTGGCAACCCGGGTGGCCTGACCATCGACCGCTACGCAGCCCGCCGCGCCGTCTACGGCGGCCTCGGCGCGCTCGGCGCCTTCACGATGCTCATGCGCGGCCAGATCTTCCTCGCTCTGCTGCTGATCGCCTTCGGCCTCTTCTGGGTCGAGGTCGGCATCTGGTCGGCGGTCCGCGTCCGCCGCGACCATATCGACCGGACGCTGCCCGACTTCCTCGACGTCCTGGCTGTCGTTGTCTCGGCAGGCCTCGGCTTCCGCCAGGCGCTGGGACGCGTCGCCGAGAAGTACGAGGGCCCGTGGGCCGACGAACTTCGCATCACCCTGCGCCAGATGGACATGGGCGTCAGCCGCCGCGAGGCCTTCGAGCAGCTGCGCAAGCGCAATGACTCGGAGCAGGTCGCCATGTTCGTGACCACGCTCCAGCAGGGCGAGGAGCTCGGTGCGCCGATCGTCGAGACGCTGATCCAGATCGCCAACGACATGCGCCGTACCGACGCCCAGAACGCCCGCCGGAAGGCGGCCAGGGCCGTTCCCAAGGCGACCTTTGCGGTCACGACCTTCCTGCTTCCCGGAACGCTGGTGCTGCTGACGGTCGGCTTTGTCTACGGAGCCAACATCGACTTCGGCTTCCTCGCGGGCGGATGATGTGAACGAGGCGGACGGTGGACAGATCGGTCGGAGGGAGGTGACAGGCTCATGTCGTTCCAACTCGGCAGCATCCATTCCGGACTGAATGCGGAGGTACGTCAGGCGATCGCCGATCCCGGATCCCGCCCGGCTTTCGCCATCCAGCTGAATGCGCTCCAGGCGATGTGTCGGCAGGTCTTCGGATTCCGGCTCGCCATGATCGCCATCGCCACCCCGTTCGCGCTCGGCCACACCGCCTCGGGCCTGGCCTCCTGGTTGATCGGCTCCGCCATTCTCGTCACGTTCATGGGCTCGTACGTCCTGTTCCGCGACTGGGAACGCTTCGGTCCCGTCCTGTTGCGCCACTCCTGGTTGCTCGGCATAGACGCCTTCTTCGGCGCCCTTCTTCTCGTCACCGCCGGTCCCGAGTCCACCCTCGCGTACGTCACCGTGTGCACCCCGCTGCTGGCCGGACTCGTCTCCGGCTGGCGAGGCGCGGCGGTGTTCGCTGCGCTCCAGACAGTCATCGTCCTCGGCGTGTACAACACCGACCCGAAGCTGCAACCCGCCGATGCCACGGCGGTCCTCCTCCCCGGCTTCTGCATCATCGCGGGCGCCGTCGGAGTCACCCTGCGCAACCTGCTTCTCCGCTTCGGTACGGCCAGCCAAGCCCTCACGGAGACCCGGGCCCGTCTCGCGGTCAGTGAGGCCGTGGAGGGCGAACGCACCCGCCTCGCTCGGGAGATGCACGACTCGGTCGCCAAGACCCTGCACGGCCTCGCGCTGGCCGCCGACGGCCTGGCCGGCTCGTCCGACCGCATGGACCCGCTCACCGTCAAACACCAGGCCGAACTGGTCGCCCGCGCCGCCCGCCGCGCCGCCGCCGAATCCCGGGAACTCCTTTCGGACCTGCGACGCGAGTCCGGGCTGGACGGCGGAGTGGACGTCGTACGCGAACTACGGGCCCGCGCCGCCGACTTCACGCAACGTCACGCGCTCACGGCCACCTTCCGCCTTCTCAACGAGACACCGGTCCCCAACGTCCCGCAGGCGGTCGCGCGCCAGCTGCTCACCGTCGCCTCCGAAGCGATGGAGAACGCCCACCGCCATGCCCAACCCACCTACCTCGTCGTACTGGTCGGCGTGAAGGGCGATGTCCTGCGCGTCAGCGTGTACGACGACGGGCGCGGCCTGCCCGCAGGTACCACGCTCGACGACCTTCGGCACGCCGGGCACTTCGGCCTCGTCGGCATGGTCGAACGGGCGGCGTCCATCGGCGCCCGCATCCGTATCGGAAAGGGCCAGGCGGCCAAGGGCACCGAAGTACGCCTGGAACTCCCGATCGCCGCTCTCAGTACTGCGCCCGCTCCAGACGCACTACCAGTGAACTGATCAGCTCAGTACCACCCCACCCTCACCCCCCCATAGAACCCTGAGAGGAGGTCGCAGATGCCGGACGATGTCTCCCGCGCGTCGGGCCAGAACTGGGCCGCACAGAATCACGCCTCCCAGCACACGTCCTCGCACGTCACCCCGCTCAACTCGGAACCGAGCTCCCACGCGTTCCCGGTTCCCGCTCCCGTCTCCCAGCAGTCCGCGGCATCCGAGTCCCTGCCTCCCTTCCCGGGGCCTCCGCCGGCGCCCGTCCCCGGCGCCCTTCGGGTTGTCGTCGCCGACGACAACCCAGTGGTCCGGGCCGGCCTGGGCGTCCTGCTCTCCGGCCGGGACGATATCGAGGTCGTGGCCGAGGCCACGGACGGCCGCCAGGCATATGACAAGGCCGTCACACACCGCCCGGACGTCGTCCTGCTCGACGTCCGCATGCCCGGCGTCGACGGCATATCCGCCCTGCCTCACCTCGTACAGGTCGCACCCGTCATGATGCTGACCTACAGCCGCGAGAGCGAGATCGTCCACGAGGCGCTCCGCCTGGGTGCGAGCGGCTATCTGGTCCACGGCGAGTTCACAGCCGACCAGCTGGTGCAGGCCGTGCGCGACACCAGAGACGGCCGCGCCCACTTCACCGCCACTGCGGCCAACGCCCTCCTCGCCCATATGCGTCAGGACCCCGGACCGCAGGGACGGCCGCTCCCGGAAGGACTCGGCGCCGCACTGACCACGGGTGTTCCCTACCCGGAGCTCGGCTACGACGGCCACGGTCCGACTCCGGTTCAGCAACACGGTGCGCCTGCACATGCACCGAAGCCCGAACCGGCTCCACCTGCGGCGCGACCAGCCCAAAGAGCACAGGGTCTTTCGCAACTGCAACCAGTTGTGGCACAGTCTTCCATGACCGGGGGGCCGGGTGTGGCTCTCAACCGGCAGCAATACGGGCTGAGTTCGCGGGAGGTGGAGGTCATGGAGCTGATCGCGTCCGGCATGAGCAATCAGCAGATCGCCGCCACCTGCTTCATCAGCGAGAAGACGGTCAAGAACCACATCAATCGCATCTTCACGAAGTTGCACAGCACCACTCGCAGCGAGGCCATCGCCCGCTGGCTCGGTACGGCCCCCGCGACGGGCCCAGGGGCGCGCGGGGGTGGAGGGCGTCGTGGCTGAGCGGGAGAGCAGGACTGCCGTGGTGCGTGCGGGGCGTGGGGCCCGGCACGTACCGGCGTCACAGGCCCAACTGCCGCTTTGGGCCCGGGAATGGGCCCTGGGACCCTCCGGCGAGCAGGGTGTGCCGCCGTATGTTTCTCATGTCGCCAGCGGGTCCGGCCAGGAGGAAGCCGGAACCGCGGGCGGCACCCAAAAAACGTGCGAGACGGCCGGCTACCGGTCGGCCGAACCCGGAGGGGAACACCATGTCGAACATCACCCTGAAGACCGCCGTCCGCGTCAACGGATGGGCCAACACCGCGGTCAGTGCGATCCGGAAGCGTTACGAGGCCAAGGACCGCGGCCAGACGGCGTTCGAGTACCTGGGCATCATCCTGGTGGTCGTGGCGATCATCGGCGCGATCATGGCGACGGGTATCGGTGGCGCGATCTCGACCCGCATCTCCGGCCTGGTGGACTCCATCACCTCGGGGGGCAAGTGATCGGACGTAGCCGCCGCGATGCAGGGCAGGCCTTCCCCATCTATGTAGTGATGGTGGCGGGCCTGCTCTTCCTCGTGTTCGCATTCTTTGCCGTCGGCAAGGCAGCGGCCTTGCGCAATGGATCTCAGGGTGCTGCGGACGCCGCAGTTCTGGCTGCGGCCAACGAGGCACGTAAGAATTACGAGACGGGATTCCTTGCCTCGCTGCCGGAGGACTTGCTCGACCAGTACCTGGAGAGTCATCCGGTCATCGGCTGCCCTGCGGCGCAGGGGCTTGCGTCTGCGAACCAGGCGGATGTCACGTTCTGCCAGGAGACCCTTGGTGGCTATCGCGACCGCATCACGGTGGACGTCGAGGGCCGCAAGACCGTCAACTCGTCGGTGCTCCCCGGTTCGGAGAAGACGACCGCGAAGGCCACAGCCACAGCCGAGATCGAGTTCCGCTGCAAGTGGAGATCTGTGGACCTCAACCATGACAGCATCCGGGACATCTTCTTCTTCACCTGCAAGGGTGGCGGTTTCCTTGAGATCCGGCCCAGCAGCCCCCCACCCTGGTCCGAGGTGAGCAAGATTCTCTACGACGTGCACCTGGTCGGCAATTGACGGCGAACGACGAGTAAAGGAATCAGAACCCATGAGCATTCGGCGCTCCACCAAGTCCCGAAGGGCAGTGGCAGCCGTCTCGCTGGCGGCGGCACTAGCCCTGGCCGTCGTTGGTTGCGGCACTGATGGCGGTGGCGGAAAGACCAACGACGCTGGTTCGTCACCATCCTCCACGCCGTCCAAGCCCTCGGAAGAGGGCAAGGGCGCAAAGCAGGAGGACACGGCTGCCGGCGAGAATGTGGACCCGAATGCAAAACTTGCCCAGGTCAATGGGCGTGATGGGCTGAGCCTCGTCGTGAACGAGGTAAAGCGCGACAACGGTGGGTTCGTTACTGTCAGTGGTGTGATCAAGAATGACGGTGACGAGGCCAGCAGTGGCTCCCAGTGGTCGGGGAGCGAGAGTGCCATCGTGGCCAAGAATCCGAATTCCGTAGCAGGCGCGACACTTGTGGACAAGGTCGGCAAGAAGCGCTACTACATTCTTCGGGACACGGATGGGCGATGCCTCTGCACGACCGGGCTGACAGCGATTCCTTCCGGAAAGTTCGTCTCTGTCTTCATGCAGTTCCCGGCTCCTCCCGCCACCAGCACTGAGGTCGACTTCACGCTGCCGACCTTTGCCACTGCCTCGCTGAAGATTTCTGGGTGATGACTGACATGACCCACGCCCTGACACGTCGCAGGCCGACGCGGATTGCGGGCCATGTCGTCGCAGCCGCGTTGCTTACGGCAAGTGCCACTTTCCTGGGGGTGTCGAACGCGATCGCCGACGACGGCCCCAGTATGCCGCCCGGCACCGAGGCGACATCGGTTCCTCCGGTCAAAATCGACCCCAGCGACCCTGACCTGAAGATGCCCGAAGGCGGCACACTTGCCCCCGTCAAGGTTCTCGACATCGTTCAGGTCGTCGAGGACATGGGTGGCGATGAGCGCCGCGAGGACAGCAACGCGAACATCAAGTTCGCGCTCCAGGCCGAGGTCCTCTTCGGCAAGGACAGTGCCAAACTGAGCTCCGCCGCCAACTCCCGTATCGCGGCCATCGCCGCGGAGATCAAGAAGCAAAACGCCACCAAGGTGCGCGTCTTCGGCTTCACCGACAACCTCGGTTCAGCTGCCCACGGTGACGTGCTGTCCAAGCAGCGTGCCAACGCCGTGCAGTCGGTGCTGGTCAAGGAGCTGGGCTCGAACGTCGCCTTCGATATTCGGGGTTACGGCGAGCAGTACCCGATTGCGAACAACAGCACGGAAGAAGGCCGCAAGAAGAATCGCCGCGTGGAGGTCTCCTTCCCGCGTGGTGGATCTTCCTGAGGTCCCACACCACACACAACAGGGGCCCGGTACCGCGTGCTTGGGTTCTAGGGGTCTTCGCAACACCGCCTGGTTTTAGGTGGTGAGTAGATCACGTAGACGCTCGGCTGGGGTATCCCAGTCGAGCGTCTTG